>DASQQB010000091.1:0-12487 GCA_035643635.1 Nitrososphaeraceae archaeon
GTCTCATTCGCTGACTCGTGTATGCTCTCAGAATTCAGTCCTTCCGATTTTGACAATTTCTGAACTAAAAGCTCAAGATCTGTTTGATGATTATTGGCTTGTTTTCTCATTGTCTGTAGTTTGTTTTTCATTCCGACTTCATCCAGTAGTCCCTTTGCGCTCAGTTCATCTACTGCTTTTTGAGCAGCCATCTCCAATCCAAGTGCTTCGCCGATTTTCTGTTCAAGTTTTTCCTTATTACTAGACACATCAAACTAATGACAAATATTCCTAATAACCATTTAGTATTGTATTACATTCTGATGACTTAATTCTAACAATGTAGCATAGAGTCTGTTATCCTACCACGAAATATTTATCTTAATGCAAGAACACGGACTAGAATATTATCGCCAAGTCAAGATCAAATTTTATGGTTAATGGACATCTGCGTTTTCGGAGACACAGAAATGAAGTATATCCAATAACCAATATATGAAACCCGTTATTGTTCAATAATATGAGTGGCCGCGGATGGCTTGCATGGGTTCGTTCTAATGATAGGCTTATCATTGAGGCTTTACAAAATCAGGGGGCTAATTTGCTGCAAGCGACTGAAATGCTAGTTGAACTCATAACGAATTATAGTGATGTAGAGACGAAAAGATCCAAAATAAAGGACTTTGAGCATCGGGGAGATGTTATTGCTCATAAACTTTTTAATATAATCGACGAGACATTTGTAACTCCGTTTGACCGTGAAGATATCTCTAGGATTGCAAGCTCAATAGATGAAATATTAGACTATACTGATGGAACAGCAGACAGGTTGGTACTTTTCAAAATTCAGAAACCAACGACACAGATGTTAGAACTTGCCAATATATTGCTTTCTGCGTCTCAAGAAGTTCATTTTTTGATGACAAGATTGCGGAGACTTAAAAACACGCAAGAATTGATCGAACATTGTAATAATATAAGCAAGTATGAACACCAAGCTGACTCGGTTTACATGTCTGCAATTGCAGAGCTATTTCAGGCTGAGCCGAATCCTATAGAGATAATAAAACTAAAAGAGGTTTATGAGACTCTGGAAGGCGCCCAGGATCGTTGCGCTGATGTTGCCGATGTAATAGAAGATATAACTTTAAAATATGGTTAGAGAGTTATCGATGAGTGGCCCACTACTAATCGATTATGTCGCAATCGCAGCCGCCTTGTTTTTTGATTTCATAAATGGTTTTCACGACTCAGCAAATTCTATAGCAACTATTGTTGGGACAAAGATCCTCAAGCCGGTCCACGCTGTAGCCATGGCTGCCATTGCAAATTTTGTAGGTCCGTTTATTTTCGGTACCGCCGTCGCGGCAACTGTTGGAAAGGGTATTATCGAGACTGAATTTTCAACCACATATGTTATCTTGGCTGCGCTTATCGGGGCAATTATATGGGATTTGATTACATGGTTTTTTGGACTTCCTTCTTCAAGCAGTCACGCATTAATAGGTGGTTTAATTGGTTCTGCGTTAGTAGCAGGTGGTTTTGATGCTATTATAATAAGCGGAGTAGAAAAAACATTATTCTTTATGGTTTTCTCCCCGGTTCTTGGATTCGCAGTAGCGTTTGTTTTTGCCATATCGATTATGTATTTTCTACGGACGGCTGCCCCCTTAACTGTTAACAAAATATTTGGAAAATTGCAAATCGCTTCGTCGGCTTTCTTTTCCCTTACCCACGGAGCCAATGACGGTCAGAAAACTATGGGAGTCATTACGGCATTGTTGATAGCCGGAGGAATATTGGATTCAACCTCTTTTACGGTTCCTGTGCCTGTTATCTTAAGTGCAGCATCAGCCATTGCTCTGGGCACTTTTTTTGGAGGATGGAGAATCGTAAAAACAATGGCCTTTAAGTTAACTAATCTTAGGCCATATCAAGGGTTCTGTGCCGAGACTGGAGGAGGGGCTATATTGGCAGTTATGGCACTGTATGGTATTCCGGTAAGCACTACCCATGCAATATCTGGAGCCATCATGGGAGTTGGTGCTACTAAACGTTTTTCTGCAGTCCGCTGGGGGCTCGGAAAGCGGATAATTTATGCTTGGATAATTACTATACCTGCAAGTGCAGCAATTTCTGCAATAATACTTCTAATTATAAAAATAATTCTTAATGCGAAATAAGCCCTTGATGCGATGCAAATTTTGGGGCAATTTCTTGGAACGGTGATTACCTTCAATTATGATCGCAAGGAGCTTTGGTTGTATGCTTGGATGTATGTAGATATCAAAGGATATATTTTTTATAACCTTACTCTAAATAGCTTTACATAACCTTCAATTCCAAATCACGTTCTGATGGTTTTGTATACGACCATCATACCGGGGCTGTTTACCGGGTCTCTAAATCTGTTGTATATGCCCCATCTAAACAGCTATTTCAAATATGGATAATTAAATAGACTCTTTGAGTACGATCAGATTCAGAAAGTCATTCTAAATGCTTTAAAGTGCAATATCCTACTCTTCAGATAACTAAGTCTGTTTGTTTATTATATCAGATATTGATCATTCTAGATGACATTAAATAGAGTGAGCAAGCATTTGGGTTATTCAAGCAGGATTAATTGATCAAGAGATTTGTTTTCTTTTAGGCCTTGTACAGATTATAGTTATAGTCTTTCGTCTGCTTAGGTTATTAACGATAAAGCATCTATCAATTCTGGAGATCCATCAAGAATCCACCATTGTCATATAAGACGCGAATGAATATTGGTCTGTGTTATATTTAATAAAATGCGGAAGAGACCTCCTTCTGCACCATTTACAATACCTTGATCTAGTTTCCTTCTTTGATTACGGACTATTTGAGGATAATAGCAAATATTATTCTCTTGTAGATTGGTTATTTCATTTTATTCAAAACGTCATATGATCGAGCTTCGATAATTCATATTTCCATAATAACTAAAATAGTACTACAATAATGAGCTTATTTAATTCTATATGATGATCGGAAGGCTGTTTTCATGTACGCGGCTCTCCTCGAACAGGAATTGGACAAGTCATAAAGGAATAAAGGTAGCGTAGCATTAGTGATTAGCAACAATGCAGAACGTCTGCGATGTTTTGATAACTGACGCTTCGGGTGTTGTAATTCCCAAGCTCGGGATAATTCAGGCAAATATTCTAATTGAAGATGGCAAAATTAAAGATTTTGCAAAATCTGTGGAAAATATCCAAGCCACAAAGATAATTAATGCAAACGGAAAGTACATACTCCCAGGAGTTATCGATCCACATGTCCACTATGGAGTTTTTACTCCGATAGACCACGCGGCGAAGACAGAATCAAGGTCTGCTGCTGTTGGAGGAGTGACTACTATGATGAGGATGGTTAGACTCTCCAATAGTTATCACAAGATAATAGACCATTTAAATGCGAGCAAATGTACGCATTACATAGACTATTCTATTCATGCTTCAATACTAAACACAAGTCAGTTGGCGGAATTGCAGTTCCTGAAGGAGAAGATGGGAATAAGCTCATTTAAAATTTATATGAATCTGGGGGCTGATCTTAATCACATTTTTGTGGATCTCGAACCTGGCACCTTTGATATCAAAGATTGTGAAATTAATATGACAAAGGCATTTGTCTCCTCTATAATTCAGGAGGCATCAAAAGGAGGTTATTCCACTATATTAATTCATGCAGAAGACCCGGCACTATGTTCCAAATACAGTCATGAAGCAAAAAACGGTAAAAGAGCTAACCGTGATAACAAGGCAGCAGAACAACTATTAACAGAGATCAAACCCGGTATAAAAACACTGCAAGAATGGTCTGATTCCAGGCCGGCTATTTCAGAGGCATTAAGCATTTCAAATGCTGCAGAGCACGCCAGAAAGCATCACGCTAACATGTATTTTGTTCATATCGGATCGACTTTAGCTCTAGATGCGATTTTATTAGAGAAGGTGAGGGGTCAGTGCAATCTCTATATCGAAACTTGTCCACACTACTTAACCCATACAACAGATTTTAATGATATTAGAGGGAAAGTCGTCCCACCGTTAAGATCTAAAAGCGACGTTCAGAGTATCTGGTCAGCCTTGGAAAATGGGGTAATTGATACCGTGGGAACGGATCATGTAGCAAATAGATTATCTATGAAACTGGGAGATGGAGATATATGGTCTGCGCTTGCAGGCTTTCCAGGATTGGCCACCATGTTACCAGTCCTGTTAAGTAATGGAGTAAATGAAGGAAGAATAAGCATTGAGAGATTATCAGAGGTCACAAGCTACAATACTGCAAGAATATTTAATCTCTATCCAAGGAAAGGTACTATCGGTAAGGGATCTGATGCTGACTTGTCAATAATAGACCTCGATTTGGAGCAGAAGGTTACTCCTGAACTACTTCAGTCGTATTCAGATTACAGCATTTACGACGGAATGAAGATGCGTGGTTGGCCGGTAATGACTATGGTAAGGGGAAACGTCATCATGGAAGATGGACTGGTAAATGATGATGCATTGGGATACGGAGAATTCGTTGCTAGGTCAGCAGGGCAGCCCAAAGATTCTTTGGAGTAACTGATTACGTGATGAGTATTTCAAGATTATAAATATATCCTGTGTAATATCAACAAGTTAAATCATCTTTAAGGGTTCGTATGGCGTCTAATCCCATCGTCAAGTATACTTTATGATTTGTTTTAAACAGCGGCATTTTAGTCTTATGTTAATGAACTCAACTCTACGTTATAAGACTGTTCAAACATGCTTCTCCGGTTTGATAATTTCATAGGAACCGTTGTTGTTAGCCTTGTAATATATATCTGCACGTCTTGTAAAAAGACCAACTTCAAGCACTCCAGGAATATTTTTTAGCTTAAGTTCTAGTTTCTGCACATCATCTATTTCATTAAACTGGGTATCAATGATGATATTTCCACTTTCAGTAATTAGGGGATATCCCTTGTCTGAGATCCTTAATTCTGGTTTGGCCTCAAAATCATGTTTTAATTTATTAGAGGCTGTGATCCGAGCGTATTTATGAATTTCAATCGGAACAGATCTAGTAAAATTCCTCACAAACTTGTTTGCGGCTGCTATTATTATTACTTTTTTTGCAGCGGTAATTAATATTTTTTCCTTAAGCAATGCGCCTCCACCGCCTTTAATCATATTAAATTTGGAATCTATTTGATCAGCACCATCGAATACTATATCTATATCTGGAATATAGCTTTCATCAACCACATTTAACCCACTGTCTTCAGCTGCTACTTTTATCTGAAGCGACGAGACTAGGAATTTTAGGGTTTTCGTTTTCGGTAGATTGGCAATCTTCCTGACAAGCACTGCAACAGATGATCCACTGCCCAGTCCTATCACTTGATTTTCATTTACAAATCGTTGTATGGCATCGGTGGAGAGGTTTTCGATTGCATGCCTTATTTGAGAGTAACTGTAAGAATGGATCATATATCTTAGAACATGAAGAAGCATCCATTCTTTAAATGAGTTCATTCTATGGAGCGCAGATAGCTTACATAAGTTCTATAAGTAGTAGGGATCGCCATCACACAGACAAATTGTCGAAATTGGCCAGCGCATCATGTTTTTTTTTATCCGCATCTGATCTGTCTATTTTATTTTCTAGCTGGATACCAGTATCTGTTTGTTTAGTATTATCAACTATATCGGGTAAATTAGTATTAACTTGTTCTAAGCGCGCCAAGGATTCCTTAATCTGATTCTGAACGTGAGCAATAGCCTCGTCTTCATGTATTTTATTTTGAAGTGTTGTCTCTTCTCTATCTTCTGCAGGTTTGTTATTTTTTTGCAGTTCAGTCATAAAGGTTGGTGAATTAATAGGCTCTGATACAGATGAATGATGTTGTTCAATATTTCTTTTGTGGGTAAGATTTCTTTCTTTTCTCTTCATCCAACCTGGAGTGCTCTCAGATGAGGCTGTAATTTCCCTAGATAATTCCACCAGTCTGTCATCTATTGAGTTCACCCTTTCTTGAATCAGAGACATTAGTCCATCACGCAATTGACTAATTTCGGCAAATTCTACTAGCGGGCGCATCTCTGCTATCTTCTTATCGTAAGATTCTACCTCGCGGCTGTATTTTAAAAGTAGTCTATCACCTTCCAGCCTGTCTATATCCCCATTTTCTATCGCCCGATGGACCTGACCAATGATTTGTGTAACTAGATTTTTCTCAAAATGGAGTCTTTGTAATTCGGCCTTGCGAGTATCATGTGATTCTGAAAAATTCCCATTTCTTTTTCTTGCTGCGGAGATAGCCTTAAATTTATGCAATAATCTTGGAAGAAATACCGCGGAAAGTGCTCCCGCCAAGGCAGAAGTTACCGTTGTTATTACAGCGAAGATAACATCCTCTTCCACAAACTCTTAACCAGTATTGTCTATAACTCAGATACCAATAAGCATTTCCTGCTAATGTTGTCCTTACCCTTGGTTATCTAACGATTTATTGAAACTAATACTGAAGAGCATATTTTTATGTAAGGAGCACTTCAACTATATTACCCTACGTTTAATCCAACTATAATTTCTCATTCGTGGATCTGGATAACCGCACTTAGCGCATTCTTTCCCCCGTTTGTGAAAGGAGTTATGACCGCATCGTCTGCACCTTATGTGAGTTTTTTTCCGGGTGAACTTTCCCATCGAAGTTGTGCCTTTAGTCATTTCTGATCACTTTTGCTTGTTTTTATTTATCCAGATCTATGTAGGCGGAGGGGATATAATGACTACATTGTCACCTCTAACAACTATAGTACCTAAATCATTAGTTTTATTCTCGTCCAATAATTCTACTGAATCTTCTAATAACAAGTTCATATGTTGATCGAATCCATGAAGATTACCTCTGATAACTTTTCCGCCCTTCAATTTTATCAAGACAACCTTACCCAGACTTTCATCAAGGACTTTTACTGCCATATCGACTGACAAAGCTAAATCTACCTACAGGTAAGGCATATCATAGGCATATATTAAAATTTCATTTTGAATGGATCTATTTTTAGTTTAGCAGATGTATGTAATGCTGGGAGATTAGTTGTAGTAATTTGTACAACCTAGGTACATTAGATGGTATATTGCAGTGAATTATTGCATTAGAAGATTTTATTTACTGAAAATGAATTGGTCGATAATTTGGTTTGTAAACAACTTTTCCGGCCGTATGTCGTTTTTTGTTATGATTTGGCTCTCTGGGTCGTTCACTATTTTCCTCACTATACAAACGCTAGATAGAATATTTTTGCCTGCTGTTCCATAAGTAGTTATAACTTCGTAAAATCGCATTCTCTAGCGAATGACACGATACGTATCCTCCCCCGTTAGCACTATTATCTTAAACGACTCTCTATTTGCGATCGTTTAGTTGAATATAATCCTGGATAAGAAGCTCTAAAATCATAACGATTCTACATTATGGGAATCGCTTTATTACTTTTTGCTATGCCAGCTTCAAGATCAATACTAGACAAGGTTTATTGAATACAGTTCTACTTTGGGCCTTTTGCTTTATTTATTCTTACATTAGGAAGAGAAAAGGCTGTCATGTAGGATATAGGCATCAAAACATGCAGATGTTTTAAATTTAGCTGAAAGTGAATAAATGGTCTCCAAGCAAGAGATGACAAAATTTGGCGACATAGTAGTATAAATTAATGGTTACAGTACATAAAATAGGGTTGTTTGAATAATATATTCGAAAAAAGATCATCGATTTACTGAAAACTTAATGGAATGAGGTAAAAAGTCAATTGAAGTATAGACAATATATTTTATTTAATAGGAATATTCTTGTTGCCTTTGTTTGTGCATTTATCAGCGGAGCTATAATTAGCCAGATAACAGTAACAAGATTCACCTATGCGTCCAATTCTCTAGTTACCTTACTGACCGAAGATTGTATTTTCTATGCTATTTTTGGAATATTATTCTACGTTGATAATAGGATGCAATATGACTCCACCAAACTAAAACAACAATCTTCGACTTTACATAATACCAGGTTTGGAAGCATAAAGTGGATAATTATAAAATTGGTGTCAAGTATGTCAATAGCTGAAATAGAATATAATATTGTTAAGCCATACGTTCATTACTTATTGCTAACACATCATTTTGAACCCTTTATAGCTTCAATTATTGCTAGCTTGGTTGGAATAATCGGATTTATTATTGTCGCAAATTTGAGTGCGCATTCTACAGGGTTGTTCAAAAACAAGCTTAACGTTTGACGGACCTATACCTATAATTTCTGCTGTAGCTGTTCGTCAATATTGTTGGCTGAATTATTCATGTTCAGGGTCGGAAAAAGTTTCAATGCTGATAGTTATCTGACTGATTTTTATTTCAGATATATCTTTAGACTTCAGAGGAAAAAGTCGTGAATACACTCTGGTAGAGGATATCAAATAATACCCGACTTTATCTTTCAGACAACTCTATGGGAAATGCATGTCTGAAAAAGTTTGACAATGATTCGTAATGTTCTTATTGGCTTATTCTAACTCGTATAGAATGATTCTGGCGATATTTGCAACTATCTCATCCAATAATTTGCGTCCCTTTTTAACGCTAGCATTTTTTGGATTACCCCATACCCCATTTCCAGTTATTTTTGGAAAAGAACCAGGATTATTTGTAATGACCGAATACGCTGCTTTTGATTTCGATAGATTCTTGTTATTAGCTTTAGCGCGCTTCATTTTGACCAGTTCCGGAGACAGGGCAAGTACAAGTGATGTCTCTACCTCACCGGCATGATCAAATTCACTTCTCATTAATTGCCAATAATTCAAGGAAAATATCTTGGCGTTGTTTGGTATTTTCTTTATTACATCTTGTCCGATATATTGGAGTACGCCTGTGTTCCCATGATGTCCATTGAGTAAGAAGATATTTTTTATACCATTTTTTATAAGAGAAAGACATACGTCACTAATCATACTTGACAAGGTCGAATGACATAACGATATGTTAAACATAGGCACATGTTCATACGAAACTCCGTAAAATACAGGAGGCAATACAAAAGAGCCGATCTTTCCTGCGACGAGCTTTGCGATTGATTCGGCGATCAAAGAATCGGTACAAACAGGAAGATGCTCTCCATGCTGTTCCAGCGAACCTATTGGAACTATCGCCCGCTTAATCTTGACTATTGATTTGCGAAATTCTAAATCACTGATTGTGTGGATGGGAATGGACACTGTACACAATGGGGAATCACATATTTATCAACCTTGCAAGCTTTCAAGGCAATCTAAGTAAAATATATCTGTCTAGTTAAACGCTGATATAGTTTTTCCATATACAGTTGTAACAAAGTTGCATTTTTGTTGCTATTATGATTTTCGGCGGCCTAGTTATTCTATAAGGTGATAGTTTTGACTTAGGATGATACTAACAAGTTTAATTAGATGAGGCTGAATGGGGGAGGGGTCGTCCCGATGTTCGATTATTGTTATCATTATTATTATTATTATTTTTTATTATTATTATTATTATTAGCCTGCAGGATATGGAAGGTCCTTAGTTGATAATACGTGAACTCTTCCCCAATAAACTTCTAGCATTCCTTGCAGGTACAACTTTAATGCCTCCAGAAGTGTCATTGCCTCTAAGGCCCGTCCTCTTTTTTTTATACTTTCTAGCGTGTCAGAGGGTTGTACTTTGAATGATTCTTGGCAAATAATCGGGCCTTGGTCTAGCTCCTCTGTTACAAAATGGGCTGTGCAGCCTACAACCTTCGCGCCTCTTTCATAGGCCTGCACGTATGCATATGCCCCGGGAAAAGCTGGTAGTAGGGATGGGTGGATATTGATAATTCTATTTGGATAACGCCAAACAAAGTTAGGGCTTAGGATCCTCATATATCTTGCAAGAACAATTAAATCGACATTATAATTTTCTATTAATCGTAAAATCTTATTTTCTGATTCTTGTGGGTTATCAGAGTAGGTTACTGTCTCGAATGGTACTTCAAATTTTTGAGCCATAGAATTCAGGGTATTTTCACTTCCTATTACAACTGAAACTTTGCACTGAATCTCCCCGTTACTTTTGGCTTCCAAAATTTTTTCCAAACATTCATGTTCTCTACTAACTAAAATTGCAATGTTTCTGAGGCGCTGTGGTTCCTGATAATGGACCTTAATCTCCATTTGAAGTTTTTTTGAAAGTTCAGCCAAACCTCCGTCAAATTGTCGCCTATTAACTGTTTGGAATGATGCTTCAAGGTGCATTCCAAACAAACCTCTGACAACATTTTGCTTAACGTTCTCAATATTGCCGCCTGCTGTGAAGACAAAATTAGTGATCTCTGCGACAACACCCTTGCGATCGTGTCCTATGGCCGTGACTTCAATAATTGTCTTCTGGCTTATTTTTTTAAAACGATTAGATCTTTTCATTTTGTACAGAAATTAACAATGGATATGATGACATAAATCTTCTACGTGACAAGGAATGTTTAGAGCAGATATTAAAATCTAGCATTCATATGGATGGATATATATTCTATGAGGTGATTTCAATTACAGTTTAAGCAGCCTTAAGTGAATATCTATACGCTAGTTGGTTTCATCTGTAGTTGCTTTCAGGAGATAAGCTTCGATTAAAGACGTGTCCTCTATAAGAGACACTTTTAATTGGTCCGTCCCACATTGTGTTGGAACATTAGAATATCTCTGGTTTGATGATCTGAGTCTTCGACTATACGTGTCCCTTGTTCATCTTTAATAATGACTACTGCGTCTAACTGCTGTCTTTTCATATCAAATCCGTTATTGGAAACCCGAAGATAGCTTAAACTATAGAAATCCACCTTACGTCATGCTTGGTTTTCGACAGATTAAGTATAAGTGAATATTAGGAATTGCTATTTGAAATACATAGCTTATTTTATAGGCGCTGGATGATAGGAGTCGTTTTTTTCTCTACGACCTTGAAGGTTCCAATTTACATTAGTGCAGCGTTGGGTTAGTACTGTTTTCAAAGTGAACTTTTTATTGCATTTAATTATTTGATGTCAATTATAAGCGACTTATTTCATTCTCGCAGGTTTAATTATATGATTATTGTGTAGACAACGTTAGTGTGCTTCATTTTTTGGAACCTAACGTATCTACCAGTTTAGCAGTCAGTTTATGAAGTCTGACCAAACTTGGCAGGAACATTATATTTATATAATGAAAGACATTATTGAATAGAAGTTGAACCACGTAAGACGAAAATGCGGAATATTAGTCTGCAACGCACTACTAAGGAAAAAAGTATCCGTTTATGAAGATTGATAATTATTCTATGAACATACCCAAAAAGGCAAGTGATTTATGAGGCAGCAACAGGAAAGATTACAGAAACCATTGAAGCCAAGAAAGGATTATGATTATAATAAACCAGTAAGGAAATGCGTCGTATGCTATACTCTATCTGGCTGGCATTGTTATGAATGCAATAACGACTTTTGTATTTCCCATTTTGAAGACCATAAGCAAAGGAAGCTATGTATTAGAATACCGTAGTCTTAAGAAAAATAATCCATCAGCTCTTAATAAGCGAATCATTTTTCTATCATTAGTTATTATGTTCTATGCAAGATGGACAGATCCAATGACAAAAAAGCGATCATTATCTAGGTAGATTAATTGTAGATAAACCTGAAGATGTGGAGTCATATAATTTGTGCTACATATTCACTCCGAGCTACTGCTTTTTGATATTAAAGACCCGGTTTTCAAGGGGTCATTGGTTGTTTGCTTTTACTAGTGTGGTTTGTAACGACAAATTAGGTATTTTGTTTATGAGCTGACTTTTTACTAACAGTTTTGAAATTACTCGAAGGGCTTTCATAGTACGGCTTGAAAGCTCCCGAAACCACTATTACCATCATAGATACCAAAACGAGTCCCACTCCAAGGTGGATTGTCACTAGTATAGCGTGCAGCCTTTCAACAATGACTAGTCCACCTAAAGTTATTTGTGCCATCGCAGAACAAAAAGCTACTATCGACGCTATTTTCATGCCTTTCGTAGAATTGCGCGATTTTAGAGTAACTGCCATTGTGGCGACGACGAGTGAAGCAGTTATAACGGCTGTGGTTCTATGAAAATATTCAATAATAAAATCGTTCATGGGTATCAATCCTGCAGGACATAGAGGCCACTTGGGACAGGTTAAACCTAGACCCGAAGCACTTACGTAACCCCCAATGAACATTAGCGCGAATAAAGCAAAGAGGCTGCTCAGGGAAAGCGATTGCAGCAGCGTCAATTTGTATGCCGTACGTTTATCAATGTCCTACTGTACCTTTAGTACTCCTGCCATGTACGGATGAACCGAACAATGAAATGGATACTGTTGTCCTGAATTTAGCTTTGTTGTTGCAATTGTAGATGATTGGCCGGCATTAATAATACTTGTATCAAATAGCTTTCCAGA
>DASQQB010000092.1:0-4540 GCA_035643635.1 Nitrososphaeraceae archaeon
ATTAACTCCTATTCTAGAAAACTCCTTTGCATTATCTCTTGTATTTTGAACGGATGTCTTGAATCCTTCTAGGCTTGCAAATATAGTATTGTTTACTAGTCTAGTTGCTGCTATTGAGTTATCTGCAAAGCTGCTAACTACTCTTGTATAATTGTCGACAAAGTGTCTTGGAGACATCCAGTAACTCCAAAATGTACTATATATATTCTCTACCTGTGGAATCCATGCTGACTGATATGAGTTAATAATCTCCTTTTGTGAGTCTAGATAATTATCTGCTATATCTCTTGCAGCTTGTATGGTTTGTTCATGATATTCATTAGCTGCTTGAGTGTAACGTGGAATGTCCCGTCTTGCTTCATCTGTTGTCTTTCTGATATTATCTTTGGTTTCATCTAATGCTTTGCTGATTACTTCTTTTTCCTCTTGTCGAAGTCGCGATGATGCTACTCGTCCATCGTCCCTTTTTTCATTTTCATCATTATTTTGGGTCGATATTGTAGATGGGTTAGTTATCTCCTGCGGAGTCTCTACTCTGGTTCCAAAAGACGATGATTCAAAAGAGATTACCTTCAACTCCGTTTCTGATTCTACTTCGTTATTATTTCGTTGTAATGGTACTTTTAATGCTGTTTCCGATCTGACCTCTCCTTCTGTTGCAGGTGTAGCAGTAACGGTAGTAATAATAGCTGAGTCTTCCTCTACTAGAATGTCGTCTACCGTAACTTCCTCTTTTGGAGAGATGTTATCTGTTACTATTTTATTTTCTTCTTTATTAACAAAATCAGCCACCGTAGCAGCAGTGACCTTAATCTCACTAGAGTCATCGCTGTCATATTCTTTAACTTTTATACTTTTCGAGTTTTCTTCTTTATCCTTTTTATTGGATTTAGGTTTAAAACCTTTGGGTAGAGTCATAATAGAATGTATAAGGGTATCACGTTATCTAAAAACGTTCACATAACAAGGATATAACCAAAGTATGAATTGTTTATAGTTAGTGCCTTTTAAAACTAGTTTAAGGAAACAGCTCGATGCTGTATAAAAGGAATCCAAAGGCAAACTTGTGCCTAAATGGCCTCCTTACTGACTCATTGACCAGCTCAGTCATGATATTTATATTTGTCAATACTTTTACTTTTTCATAAATAGAAGATTTAATGTTGAACGAAGATGCTCACAGCAATAGGCGTGATGGTAGCAACTCAAACACTAGAACTACCCATAGTGCAAAGATTGATACTGAGATGCGTTATTACACAAGTTTGCGTGAAAATATCACTTTAGCGATTTTTGAAGGGCAATGGCTACTGGAAAGAATTCAGAGAAATAATCCGAAAAGCTTACTGAGTAGTGACTTTAGAAATTTTCTCGAAACGTGTGAGAGCATAGTCAGTTTAGTCAGAAAAAGCAGCAGTAAGATAAGCTTTCTAGAAGATACAGATGATTTACATCCACATATTGAAAATGCGCACAAACTTGATCCTTCTTCTGTAGCTTTTGAAAATTATATCAAATCTACAATTAAAGTACTGGAAACGATGAGAGGAAAAATACATAAAATTCTTGAAAAGACGTTATAGAAATAGCCGTACATTCAATCTTCCTGACATATTATAGTAATAGAAAATAGATCCTTATTCGTTAGATATGTAATCATTAATGGATTGATTAGGTAAATTTCTAATTGTATCTAATTTTTTAGGTTAGCTTTTTATGAGAAGATTAAGATAAAGGACATGTAATGAGATCTTTGCCATGATGCTTGAGTAGCTTCTCCCTTTCATCCTCAGTAAATCTCTGATTGAAATCGTCTTCGTGATATATACAAAAAGCTTTCAAATTCATACCTTTAAATTCTGTGGGTAATGACAATTCATACTCAACTACATCGTCTTCTATTCTGCTAGTAGGATAAAAGAAGGAACCCAAGTCAGCAAATACAGAGACTCCGCTTTTTCCAGAGGATTTGGCATATTCTATTTTCTGCATTACAAATGAAAACAGACTTTTTCCTTTGCTAGGCGGAGTTTCAAAATAACCTTCTAAAGAGTCAATAATTATAAGAGAGCCATCTTTTTCGTACTTTCTAACATCTATATTTGCGCCATCTCCTTGTGATAATATCTTTCTTACAGTATCTACTGTTTCATAATATGGAAGGACTATGACAAATTCATTTCTTTCATCTAGTGCAGTTTTGATATAACTAGAATATATTTCTCTTAATGTAACTATATCAGGATACACTATTAAATAGTGACTTCCATGCTTTGCTGCTTTTAATTGCTCTAGGATTTCCGTGGAATTTTTAAGATTAAGCGAATGAGGAAAAGATAGTTTGGATTTAGTATCTTCACCATTGTCTCTACTAATGCTGTTGTTTTGAATCACGCCTGCTGCTCCTGTGGCTAAAACTGTTCAATATAGAATTTAACCCTTTAGAAGGTATCTACACATATTTGTATCAAGTATCATTAGCAACATTTTATTGGTACGTAAACAGAGGATATCTATTGTAGAACAGGACTATCAAATTGTATTCTCTATTATTTCGGTCAACTTTTTTGATGATATAGGCTTTTGGATAAATCCGTCTAAACGTGGAGTTGGAAGAACCTTTGAGAATTCAATATCTCTAATTTCAAACGCTGACATGAGAAAGATTTTTACAGATGAATTTATTTCCTTTACTTTTTTCACAAATTCAAATCCATTCATTCCAGGCATTCTTATATCAGAAATAACCAGGCCGTAGTTTCTAGAATTAAGTTTGAAGTGTTCCAAAGCCAATACAGGATCTGTAAATGTAAAGACTGTGTGTTTAGTCTTTTGCAGTACAGTTTTTATGAATGAGGTAATATCTAGTTCGTCATCCAATACAAGGATAGAAGAAGTAACGCCGGTCTTGGAGCTACCATACTTTTGTTTAGTATTATTGACTGGATATTGCTCTTCCAAAGGATATAACACTATCAAAAGAGAGTAAGTTGGACTACTTAAGGGTAATGTTTGTTTGAAGCATAGTGGTAAAGTTCTGCTATAACTTATGCATATTAATTATAAGAGTAGCATACCAAACTTTTAGCCTTGGTTGTATATACATATCATATATGGTTTCTGCAAGGGTAGAATAACTACATGACGGTAGTGTAAGACATCGTTAAAGAAAACAAACTGGGACCTGTTAGTCCAACTGTCAAAGGCGTACCAAGAAAAGCAGTAGGAGGAGCTCTACATTATTTTCAATTGTAGTATCAATACCGCAATAGCAGTAATCTCTCTTATAGCAATTACTTTGCTTATGTGTTAAGCAATTCAGTAATACGCATACTTTCTTATTCAGTGGTGCAATGTCTGCAAGCGAGAAACTTGCCTTTGAAGAAAATGGATACTATAATAACTTGGAAGAATATAGTTCAGCCTTATCCTCTAGCAGTAAATAATAAAATAGAAGAACAATGAGCAGAAATAATCTGTTTTTAATACTTCTGCGTAATTGCTTAATTAGTAGACGCATTCTACACTCTAATTTATCGAATAAATGAATAAATTCTGTTTATATGTGAGTATTTATTAATCCAATTTAATTCATCTTTTACATTCACATCCAACCTAGCTTGTTTCTTAACCTTTCAAAAGTTTGGTTTGGTCTGAACCACTTTCTGTATCTTTTGAATGTCAGCCAACATAAAATCGACAGGTGACACGATCTAGGTATTCTTCCTCCAGTCTTATCAGGGCTGCAAACATATATGCTAGGGCTAGAGAAACAGGTTAATAGGTATAAAATCATAATAACAGAATATTAGGAAGGTATTATTTTATATAATATATTTCCTATACTTTGTATTAAAATATGTAAGATATATATATATTAAGTTATTGCTCCATATTACTGGGAAAGCATATTTGGGTTTTGAGGTATTAAAGAATGACACTGCTAATCAGAATGAATCAATAGCGACAGGCATATCACTTACTACAATCTCAACATGCCTATTTGTAATAGTAGCAGTCCTCTCATTTCTGTACAGCGGACAACAGATAGTAGTTGCTCAGACCCCAGACGCTAACTATCTTCATGCAGCTAGTAGCGAGAAATCCCTACCTATTCATATTCTTCTAGTCCAAGGTAAATCATACTTCGACAGATCCGGTATACTTCATATCACAGGGGAAGTGCAAAATAATTTTGGGTTTCCTGTTCAATCAGTTCAAGTGACAGCTACTTTGTATGGTTCACAAAAGAATGTAATTGATAGAAAGTCAGCATACGCATATATCGATCAGCTGAAGTCAGGCGGAGGAAGGTCTGGCTTCAATATTATTGTTCCAGCAAATGTCACAAAAAATTCTACTGGATATTCTCTTTCTGCCACATCCTATACAAAGTCGTCAGCAGCAGCTGCTTTATCACCAAAACCAGCATCTCTTAACTTGAATTTAAACAAGGGTACAAAGGATCTAAATGGGAATTATCATCTATTGGGTAACGTAACTAATAAAGGAAACAATACTGCAACTCATGTAAGAGTAT
>DASQQB010000093.1:0-5369 GCA_035643635.1 Nitrososphaeraceae archaeon
TTTCTCATGGATTCCAAGATATATATTTCATATAAACCAAGATTTTATCTTGTTCAAGATATTTAATCACACTGGAACAACACCAACGACTCAAAAATTTCTTTTGATGGTTGACAAGGATTTGAAAGATTATATCTCAGCTGATAAACCAAATACAAAAATAAAACAATTGAAAAAAGTATACGACGATACAAAGCCAATAGCGACGTTCAAGGATAAGGCTATTAAATATAACAGAGATCAATATCCCTATACTAGCATTAGAGAAAACCGTGGTATAGGAAGGATTGACATAAGAGCAAACTATTAAATTGATTCAAGAACAGTTCTGATAACTGTCGTAGTTAGCTCAATAATAATATCCATGTAGAATAATAATAATTGAAAAAGCAGGTGGATATAGTGCTATATAACTACAGAAAGAAGAAGGTATTCCTTGCAGTACTCTATTCCAATACATGCTCTGACTTCTCAACAAAGAAGCCAGTCTACATATCATAATATCTCTACAGTTATTTACTGTTTTTGCTATAACCCTTCTCTCTTTTTTATTTATTGAAATTGCTGCTATTTGTTTCAGGAGCTATTTTAAATATTGTTCCTTGTATTGCTGAGCTGTATGAAAAACATGGCTTATTAGGAAATCGGGGATTACAGTTGTCTCCTCCTTGATATAGACTAAGAACATACAGATAACCATCAGGACCTACTTGTATATCAGTTATTCCTCCAAATCCTTTTCCAAATATTATACCTCCATTCTTAACTTCTTCTGGATTATCTGCTATCTTGTCAGCAAGTGAACCATTCAATACAAGTCCAGTTCTATTTTTGTTCAGATCAAAGTGATAAAGATATCCGTTATGAAAATCTCCTACAAACATATCGTTGTCATATTTTTCCCCTAGCTTGGTAGAATTTAAGAATTTGATTGCAGTAGGACCAACAGCGGGCTTGAACCATGTAAATTCAGGAGGACTATATTTACCTTTTCCGTTAAAATCTACAAAACCATGAGGCTTTCTCGTTATTGGTCCTGCAAATTCGCCATTATCTTTCCATATCCCTTGTATTATATGCCATCCACTATTGAATCCTGGTCTGACAAGATTGATTTCGTCTCCGAATGTTGGTCCATTTTCTGTATCCCATAGCTTTTTTGTTATGGGATCAAAATCAATTCCAAAGCCATTACGGATTCCATAGGCGTAGTATTTGTTTAATGGGTCTTTATCGCCTAGGATGCCACTACCAACTGCTTTTCCATCTTGATTTATTCTAAGTATTCCTGCTCTTCCAATAGGTGGAATTCCTTTTTTAACATTCGAAGTCTGACTATTCTCAAATTTAGCATTACCTACGATGACATAGACATTATTATCGGGTCCAATCAATAGCCTACCTCCATTATGTTGGGCAAGTGGTGTAGTTGGAATATCTAATAGCAATTTAGGATTTATTAACTTGGTATTGTTGTTAGCGAGTTCATATCTGTATAGATGGTTACCTAAAGGTTCAGTAGCTGCTATGGATCTATTGACATCTTCTCCATCTTTTGTTTTAGATTCTGTGAAATAAAGGAAAACATAAGAAGGGTTATTATTTTCACGTTTTGGTGCGACAGCAATTCCAAGCATACCTCTCTCGCTTCTAGTTGCGACATTAACATCAAGTAATGGGTCCTTTAGCATTGTGCCATTTACTATTCTTTTCACAGTACCACTATTTTTGTCTAAAACCAAGATATCGTCAGGACCTAAAAATGCCATACTTGTTGGAAAATTAAGGTTGCCCCTGAAAACTATTTTTGCCTTCAAGTTAGGATCGTTAATGATTGGACCATTTGATTGTAGTTCTGACAATCCAGCATTTGCCGAAGGAAAAGTGAAATACTTGGAGGGCAATATTAATGTCAGCACTAATATCATGATCAGAACTGTACCATAAAATAAGGACGACAACAACATTTCTAGGAATGTATCCTTTAATTAAAACATCCGGATTATAATTATATGTTTTTTAGATGATGATAGAATTAATTTTCTATAGGTTTTTTATTTAGATAACTTCTAGAACAGAGTGTTTGGAGAATTGGCGACATCTTGTTACTCATCCTTGATCATAAGTTTCATGTCTTAAAAAATGATCATAAGTTTCATGTCTTAAAAAATGGGGTTTTGTTGTTGCAATTCAAGTAGTGAAAGAAGAAGATATTATTATGTTCACTAATTGCAAATCTCGATATCTCTTTGTACGCTTACACCAGATGCATATTCCAGTATATCACTACTTTTAGTTATTAAGATTGTTTAATCTAACCGTTTTAAGAGTATGATACAAATCAATGCAATTCTATAGAAACTATTTATTTTTTTAATAAGGTATTTATTAATTATTATTTGTGTCATCTATACATATTTTTATCATCTCCTTAATATTACGTTGTTTAGATTTTTGAGACTCCTATTTGTGAGTCATTTGCTATTGATGATGCAAGGAGTACTGGAAGTGGGGGGGTGTGTGTAATGTATATATATTTATTTAGAAGAAACGACTATCTTTCCTATCATCATCGGATGAAGTTGGCAGAAATAAGGATATGGACCTGCCTCTGTAAATTGATGTTGAAATGTCTTTCCTTTAGTTGATAGCGCTGAAGGTCCAGATAATCCAGAATCAAATGCCTTTCCCATATTTGCATCATCGGATCCATTTCCAGATGTAACAGTATGAGGTTGGTTGTCATCATTTGTCCAAGTGACCGTATCTCCTACTTTAACGGTAACTGGATTTGGAGAAAATGCTCTATCCATCATGGTTGATGCGTCTTCAACAATAGAGATGTTAGTTGTGCTTTCAGAAGGAGTATTATTATTCATAGTAGATGGTTTTTGTTCTTGCTGGTTCTGATTATTATTACTATTTGAGTCATCGGTTATTGATGTATTATGCTGTTGTTCCTGGCTACTTGTTAGTGTGGTTTTCGTTGTTTTTTCTTCTGTTGGTGGTGCTGCTGCTATTTTTGCAGGAACTATTCTGAATATTGCTCCATCTCCTATAGAAACGACATATAGATAGCCATCAGGACCCATCTGCAAGTCTGAAATTGCACCAAACCCTTTACCAAAGATTATCTTTTGAAGCTCGACGGGGCTGTTTGCCACCTTATCCTGTAGTGATCCTGTAAGATGTAATTCTGTTCTGTTCTTATTTAGATTAAATCGATAAATATTACCATTATTGTAATCGCCTACAAATATATCGTTCTTATATTGTAAACCCAATTTATTTGAATGTAAGAATTTGATTCCAGTAGGACCAACAGTCTGGTCCCAGACAAATTCAGGAGGACTATATTTACCTTTTCCATTAAAGTCTTCTAAGTCAGGAGGATGTATAGTAGCCAAAGCAGGTCCTTTTCCTAATAACCATATTCCCACAACTTCATTCCATCCACTGTTAAATCCTGGTCTAACAAGATTGATTTCATCAGCTCTTTCCGGTCCATTTTCTGTATCCCATAGCTTTTTTGTTATGGGATCAAAATCAATTCCAAAACTATTTCGTAATCCGTATCCATAATACAAGTTCAGAGGAAATTTATCATCCAATATGCCAGTAGTACCATTTTCTCGTACTGGTTTACCATTTTGAGTAACTCTGAGTATCCCTGCTCTTCCATCTAATGATGATTCCTTTTGGATTTTTTCTTTATTTCCTAACCTAACATCACCAATAGGAACATATACGTTATTATCAGGTCCTATTATAATAGCTCCTCCGTTATGTGCTGGTCCCGGCCTACCTGGAAGGTCAAGAAGAAGTTTCGGATTTAGTAATTTACTATTGTTATCTGACATTTCATATCTATATAGTCGGTTACCTAAAGGTTCAGTTCCTGGCTTACAAAAATGTGTGCTAGGGCAATCATCACTACCATCTTTTGTTTTGGACTCTGTATAATACAAGAAAACATAAGTTGGTTTATTCTTATTCTTTGGTGCCACAGCAATTCCTAGCATTCCTCTTTCAACCTTATTAGCAACCTTAACATCAAGTAAGGGCTGTGGTGACTTTACTCCATTTACAATTCTCTGTACTGTGCCTTTATCTTTTTCCAAAACTAAAATATCATCAGGACCTAAAAAGGCCATGGTAGTAGGGTGTCGAAGTCCTTTGAAAACTAGCTCTGCCTTGAGGCTGGGATCAGTAACTATCGGCTGAGCTACTATAGGTTCTTTTTGTTGTTGACTAGTCTGTCCATTAGCATAATTATAACCTACTAATATAGAGATCAAAACTAAAACTGTAACTCCAAAAATTCTTAGCAATAATACGTGTAAATTCAAGACGAACAATTTAAACTTATAAAGCACAAATAGTAGAAAATATTTACATCAACTATACTAGAAGTTTCCTACTATTAATGAATAACGAAAAATCAAAAGCGATATGCAGTTTTAAGGAGCAAATCTTACAACAATATATAGATTTTACGACTTGACGTAATAATCAAATATCGGATAATAATATTAGAAGGCAGGGGTAATAACATTACCTTCCTTCCTACAACTATTTATCAACTTTTATAATACGAGCTCTTTAATAACAATATAGTGGGTAGAGGTTAAATATACTCTATTTAACAAAAATTAACAAGTGAACAAAACAAATGATATAGAAAATCATCTTATGGTTATCTCTATACACTAATTTATATTTATAATATTTAATGAATTTTACATTGCCAATATATGAGTAGCATATATAGCATAATAATTTAATGCAATAACAGAGTCATATTGATTTTGAAGTTTCCCCTGCTTCATAGAAGAGTTTTTGGTGTATCATTTTTTTTAATGATTATACCCTTAATACTATCAGGATTTACCCATATCTATAACCCAGTTGGATTTCCATACATACATGGGGATGAAGGACATTATATGCGAAGAGCTATGCATATATTGGCAGGTGGTGCTCCTCAAGAGCCAGATTACTATCTTTATGATCATCCTTCACCCGGACAAGTTTTTGTACGTTATGATCATCCCTATCTTGGACAGCTCTTTTTAGCAGGTTCTTTGTGGCTCGTTGGTTATCCAAATTCATTACATCCTTCACCTGATAATATGCATTCAATTGAAATGCTTTATCTTATTCCAAGAATACTGATGGGAATACTTGCAGTAGGTGATACTTTTCTTATTTATAAAATAGTCGAACGTCGCTATAATAGAAATGTTGCATTTGTTGCATCTATTTTATTTGCAGTGATGCCTCTAAGCTGGCTTATCAGAAGAATACTGCTAGAGTCTTTACAACTGCCCTTTCTTTTATCTTCGATATTATTTGCAGTTTACTCCTAT
>DASQQB010000094.1:0-121476 GCA_035643635.1 Nitrososphaeraceae archaeon
GTTTTGATATATTTCTGAAATTGGATAAACTTTATGAATTTTGAATTGTATTTTAACGGGTCGCTATCCCCGATATCATTGTTTTGTGATTTTGACATATTCTTTGCCGATGATTGATAGTCCAACGTGGGCCCGAACTGCGCAGGCCCTTTTTAGACATTTTAATTTACAATAATACCACAAGGAGTTTAAATGAGATGTATTGGCCCTACTTCCCCTCCATCTGTACCGTAATTTGATTAAGGAAAATTGAATGCCATAATAAAGCCTGAATATACAAAGGGATGGCAGATTATTTGAAAAGGAAGGTCGCACTATATTTGACCGAACTTATCAAATGAATGCAAATTATAACGTCAGTCAGCAGATCATCTCCTTATCAGATGTCGAACCTACAACAGCCGTGTAATACTCAATTATGTAAACGGTATCGCGATAAGATGAAAGTATTTTCAAGTCCTAGCCCCTTATCGGTCAAATTATGCTGTTTCTGCCTTAGTTGATTCTAACAATGTTTTTGGAAATATCAAATTAAGACGGGACTTTGATATATGTTAATGGATCTTACATCGTTAGTGCGAAGCCCCAAAGTTTATTCATTAGCAACCGCAATACTCCGACAGACTTCGCCATTATCTTCTAGAGATATTTTAGTTATTACTTCAGTAATCGTACCAGTAGAATAGGATCAAAACATCTTATCTTATTAGAGGAAATTTGACATAAATGAATAGAAGATTAGGAGTGTTACGTGAGGAAGAGGAGAATAACTAGTTAGCCTTGTTACACGGACAAAATACTTTGACTTGAATTGAATTGTTTCTGGAAAATAAGATCATTTTTTATAGATTAACTCACCAAAAATTCTTAAATGCAGTCATACTATACAACGCCTTCATCATACACAATATATTACTTAGTATATACAGAGACACATTAGAATAGAAACAGCCATATTGCTGATGATATGAGACTACAGCACTAATACGAACAATTATTATGATTTGATGAAGGCTTTAAACCATCTTGAGATCGACGAAGGGATTAGAGTATCAGCGTCAAAACAAAAAAAGAAGATATTCATTAATAGAAATGCTTCGGGCCAGTTTGTTACACAGATTGTGAACGATTCGAACAGGCGTTCAGATATTGATGACGTCATAAGACATTTTGATACGGCCGAAGAGGTCGTCAACATTCTCAGATCCGAATTCAAAAGTAATTTTGACTTTAGTTTCTATTAAGATGCGTGGCCATAAGATTTAACATCCCCAAGTGTAGCAAGCTGATCGTGGGGTTGATTAAGAAATGGAGTTGGATTTCTGTACAATTCAAGGTTTTTTGATTTTACCTCGAAGTGAAATACTGTAAGATATTTTTACACAAGTATAAATCCTGTTTACATTTTTTATATCTACTTTCATTTATGTATCGCTTCATTTGATTGGATCTTCTCTGTGTGAGCTTGCGAAGCCTATCATGCTCTGAATAGGATGATCTCTTCGATTTGACTAAAATGTCAGATAGGATTAACTATGGAGTATCTTATCGTCTGGCAGTATTAGCTAATTATTGAAAAGACAATTCACTATAGATCTAGGAGCGGAAAAGATTTCAGTAGAAGGTCAAGTGCATAGAAATGTAGCACTGAAATATCTGATGAGACGGCGTAGATCACTGTTGTCGACCAAGGATCCAGAAAAAGTGGATAATTTGTATTTTGAACTGCCTAAAAGGATCAGGATTATCGGAAAAGTCGTTACACGAGCCTATAAGGTTATTTGGCAGAAAGAGGGAACAGAGGAGTTTCAAGGATCACGCTTTGTGTTTAAATTAGAAGACGAAGCGATAATTCAGCCATAGTCAATATGGTCGAGGTAGCTCTCAAAAATGAGCTAATTACTGCCCATTCTATATTGAATCAGATATTGGTATAGTTAGGCATGGTAGATAAGATAAGAAAGACAAAGATATAAGAATTCAATCCTTGCTGTATGGCAATCTTACTGCAGAATTTCGAGATTAAAAACAGATACTCAGCGCGTTACAGTTATTAATTTAGGGAGTGGTCGCATGATATACTCTATAAGATCTCCTTACGGGAAAAGGGTTTGTACTTTGTACTTGTAATATGAATGCAGCCATCAATTAAGGAGTGTTTTTCGGTCGATACATTTCACACGAGACAGTAGATTAGAACAAAACCCTCTCGATTTGCTTATTAGTCATTGCCTAGGGGCATTATGAAAGACCCTTCATCTAACTGTACGAATCTATGTGGAAATATATTTATGTTTTTTGCGGCGCGCTGGCGCTCAATGCAAAAAGTGAATATAGACGCATACGCTAAATTACCCGTTGAACATCGGAAAAAAAGGTATTAGGGCTTTTGGAGTAGCGGAGAGCTTTCGAAAACCTGATAAATTATCCACTATCGCAGGCATTGTAATGAGGCGAGATCTTGTGATCGATGGCTTGGCATTTGGTTGTTCGACAGTAGGAGGAGATGACTCGACACAAACTATCTTATCCATGTTTAGCTCTTTAGCAAGAAATGATATTAATTGTATCATATTAGACGGTTTAATTATTAGTATGTATAACATAATAGATGGATATTTAATCCATAATGAAACACGGGTTCCAGTCATTGCAATATCTTACCATGAAAGCAGCGGTCTTACAGATCATATTATTCACCTTTTCGAAGCCGAACAGCGAAATACCAAACTAGATCAGTATTCCAAGATAGGCGAGAGGGATCAAATTGTCTTAAGGACAGGAAAGAACCTTTTCATACGAGTGTGGGGGATAAATTGCCAGCGAGCAGTAAAGGTTCTGGATGCTTTTACTCTTCAGGGTTCAATTCCTGAACCCGTAAGAGTAGCAAAACTCTTCGCCAGGGCCAGATCCGTCTATAAAGGCTAACAACGTCGTGAACGAAGCTATAACGTTACAAGTAATCATTGCAGACAAATCATTTACAATAAATGTTTTGACCAAGCACACCTATAATAAAAAGAATATCTAACACAGCGTGAGCTATTAAATCAAGTCTAATGATGCGGCTCCTTAGTCTAGAAAAAATAAGTACAGTAAACATAAAGATAAAACGGAATAAACATGACTGATTACGGAAGTGTATAAGAAACTGCAAACAAAAGATCAGAAACATGAGAATTACATAGTTGATCTCGCATCTACAGTTGATTTATGAGTTACGGACTAAATGACGTTCGATGAATTTTAAATACTCAGTCACCTATATTATTGTCAGGAAACAAGACCGAATAAAGATGGCCGCTTTTCGTTAGTCCAAAGATGGATTCTCTGGAGAACTACACTAAATAGTCCAGGCCTAACGAACAAGAATCAGAAGCAGACTGAGATTCACAGAAATGGATAGAGAGATATATTCTAGACTGAAAATTTATATATTTTATCAAGTAAGTTTTTATTGATTTACTTAACCTAAGAATGCAGAAGGATTTTTGTCACCAAATAGAAGGAATAAACATTCTTCAAGATGCCGTAGCATAATATCTTCGATGAAAAAGAAATTTTTATTGCTAACAAATCTTTGGCCAATTTTACTTCTCAGTTTTCCTGTACTATTTGCAGTAATCCTAGATCCGAAAAGTTTTACTCTGTCATGGAACGAAGGAAGAGGAGGCCTTTTGTTCGCCATTGCGTTCATCGCGGCAGAATTAATTGGACGAGATGTTAGAAAGACAACTACTAGGAATCGCGTAATTGCAGTTATCATCTTAGCAGTTGCAACAAGTGCCTACATTGCCTCGTTGGATATGGGGTTAAAAAGATTTATAGTGAGTATAGGACCAATATTTCATGTCCAGCTGATTGATAGCTGGATCTGGATGTTGGACTTTGCGGTTATCACATTTTATATCATTCTGTCATTAATGCTGCTATTAGGAAGACAATGGTATAAAGTCACACCAGCAGGAGTGGTGTTTCTAGTCGGTAGCACTTTGATTTTATCTCTCGATACGTTCTTTCCATACGAAAGCCTTGGCCCGCTCCAAAGTATTGTTCCAATTTATCTACAGATAGATGGAGGAATAATAAACTTTGTTAACGATCATATAGTTCACTTCAGTAGCGGGATTCCCGCGACCTCCCGAGATAATTTACTAGTGTTAAACGGGATACACGGTCCCTTTGCTTTGAAGGTGTTTTGGCCATCTGCAGGTGTACATAGCATGATTATCTATAGTTTAGTAATGCTGGCTTTTTTGACAAAATTGGAATTGCCGTTACAAAGGAAGCTAATCTATTTTACAATCGGATCAATCGGAACAGCCGCTGTGAATTTGATACGGTTAACTTCGTTGTCGTTGTTTCCTCTCCTGATAACAACAAATGTAAATCAATGGGAAAACTTCCATTCTATCGCTGGAGAAATAATGTTCCTTCCTTGGTTGGGCGTATATGTTTTGGCAGTAATATTCCTTGAAAATAAAAGATTTGCGTTGTCAAAGATGTACAGCGTTGCTCCGAGTTGATGAGATTTATAGCGGAGCTAATACGTTTGATGTCTAGGCCAAGTTATCGTTAACGTTTAAGAGCTGTATATTGGTTTGGAGTAGAAAATATCAACTCTAGGACCAAAAGTCATATTGTAAGAAATATATCTAGTCGATCTACATCGATAGTGGGCTTACCAATTGATGAATAGCAAAAAAACTCAAATCCGTGTCTTGGATACTCCATCCTTTTCTTTCCAGATACGTTTTTCTTCGGGTAATGTCCTTAATCATGTTAGGTAATGAATTATCCTGTTCAAGTTGAAAATGAGATCATCAAATTACAGCCAGATAAGATGTCGCCTGATCATCTATATCACTGCATATTTGACGGGAAGGTTTTTCTCTTCTACAAAGATGAAGAGCTTCTTAACTGCTACGAGATAGAGGATCCCGTTATTGTACGAGAAATATCCAACAATCCTTCCAACATAGAAAACATACTTGAGAAATATTCAAAATTAGATAGCGCTTAGCAATAATATAGATAAGCATTATATTCCGCTATCGAGGAGAGTTCATAGAATGTCGACAAGCAACGTAAACACAGCGCATAAACCAAGCAACGAAATCTATATCGGCAAAAAACCCCTTATGACCTATGTTACTGCAACCTTAGTACAGCTTGCCAATGAACCAGTTGTAATAATTAAGGCAAGGGGCAGAAGCATAACCAGAGCAGTGGATGTGGCGCAGATAATAGTAAAAAGGATGGATACATTAGGCTATAAAATAGGTCCAGTAAAGCTCGGCTCGGAGAATCTAAATTCAGAAGACGGTAGGATACGGAGCGTTTCATCAATAGAAGTCTATATATCTCGTACGAAGTAATCTACAATTTCTCTATATCCAAGATAGAGAAATCTGGATTCCAACAATGATCAAATAATCTGAAATCTAAATTTAATAGGTCGGAGCGATACCTTTGAGAACTAATACAAATACATGTATTGTAAGTGGCCTTCTAATTTTGATCGATAGAGACTAGTCAGAGGATCATATTCTAGATGAATCCCGTGCGAAAAAAGCAACTGATTAACAGATGCTTTTGGATACAGTTACGATATTAAGTATAGGGCGGTATAGAAGAAAGAATATTATATTTGTCACAAAATATATTGGTGATATTAAGGATCTAAAATTAAATGGGCCGGGATCCGACTGTCTACTTTCCTTGGAGCAGAGCTCCGAGATCTGCTCGTCGGGCTCGCAAACCTCTTCAAGAGGACTGGAATATAAGTGCTAGGAGAGGCATATGGATTAAATGTACCTACGTCAAATGTTCCTTTGAATGGGAATATTATGGCGGCCACAGGTGGGCTGAATGTCCTGTGTGTCATAGCGGTATGAAAGTGGCAGTCGCCAAGAGAAATTACAAACAAACAGAATTAAAATCGGATTAGCTGTACTATTCTCAAAAAGGAGATGACAGGGACTATATAGAGCCACCTGTAGTATTACCATCTCTGTCATTTTGTAGATTAGACCCTTCTGGAATAGATGTCAAAATTACCCAAAAGCTAGTAGACAAGTATCAGAGGAAGGTAATCTGTTTTCAGATGTTTTTTTCCTAGTTGTAAAAGAAAAAAGTAGCACCCACTTTGCTGTCTAGTCGAAGCGCAAGTATCTTCGGGACAGATTCGAATACCAGAACAAGTTGAATATCTTCTTCAGAGAGCTCTCATCTTCACTAATTGGCATAGAAAGCTTGCAATTATATTTTCTCTCTTACTCCAAGACATGCCGGTTAGGATCTGACATCTCTTATTCCCAGTATCTTCAACTGGTGATCCTGTGGGGGCACAAAAATATTTATGAAGATAGTTTTACCGTCCTTGTTCACTTCTGTTTTAGAGTACGGCGTGCCATCTAATTGGACAGATACTACTTGTTTTTCTGAAAATTCGGGTATTTTCAAAGCCAACATACCCCCATACGGATTATAATGCGTTACCCCAAATGTGATGCCATTTGATCGGTCGTCATATTTAATATCACTTATTTTGGCCGTTGCCTGCAAGTCATACGCTATATATTCCCCATTTGCTGTCTTTAAGGTAGTGATAGGGTCCAGAAAGCTCAATCCCGCACAGCTAAAATAATATATTTTAGATTTAATCATGGGGTCCGATACAGCAGTGAACGCTATAGTTTGTCCTGGCTTGATAGTACTAATTTTGTTGCTTTTAACAGAATCAATTTGATTGCCTTTAATATCGTTTGCTGCCGCATAGACACTAAGATCCTTAATTTCAAAAGGTCCGACATTCGTCGCTGTTCCTGTCAAAGTCTTATTGCTTCCAGTAGGCAAATTAGAATAATTGAGCTTGATAACGTCATAGTAAGGTTGGGTTTGAATAATCTTCTTCGTAATGAAGGGCTTGCTTATAATAGTCTTATCTTTGTCGATTATGAATTTGAATGGCGTTTCGCCATGAGGATAAATGGTACTTGCATAGGTTGAGACAAGTATCGTGGCTTGCTTATCGCTTGTTCCATTTTTTGTGATAGTTTCCACTCCTATGTTGACTTTAACAGGCGCTAGGCCGTTATTCTTTACTAATCCCACAATGCCGTTATTACCGGCAGCGTCTGTCAATGTGTTGTTTTTGACAATTATGACTGAATTATCTTTGTTGGCATAAACGAGGTTTTTGTTATAAACTAACAATGATGTTGTAACAACTATTAAAATCATTATCAAGGCAAACCTGAACAAGGCTTTAGAGTTATTATCTAGTACTATAACTTTACCCGCCCCCTGCTCCCGCGCCAAAATGGCTCCAGTTAGTTTCTTGATAACTGTCAATTAATTCATTTATAACATCATCGTAATTTAAATCTCTGTTGCGATCATGCATTAATTCTTTCACTAAGGAGTCAAGACGTTTGTAAGTGCTCTCCTGCACTGACAGAGCTTTCATTCCATATAGGGGATGAATTTCCTATTTTTATTTATTGGTACCCTAAAGCATCAATATTAGCGGAGTCGCCTTTAAAATCATTCGCCGAGATCTAATCTGAATGAGGCAAAGCGCATGATTACTTGTTACGTTCTCTTGCAAGAGAAATCAGTATTACGTTTCGTCTAGTTGCGTAATTTCTTATAATAAAGTCCCGATATAATCAGCTTATTATTGTTTATGAATCTAATTGTCATATTTCATATATGCAATATAGTCGTCAGGTTCTTAAATGAGCAAGAAAAATGCAGCGATAATCAATTGCGCTGCTTTGTCAGCACTTTTAATGATATTTACATCATCTCTTCTTGTTTTTCCTGCTCTGGCAGGGGCCGTAATTGGGACAATCTCTAACGATAAGCACAATATCAATCACGGCACAGATAAAGCAATACCGGTTGCAACTGGCAATTTGGGGCTCGATAGAGAGCTAAATAGTTTTTATAGTTGCGTAAAGAAAGCAGTTAGGGATAGCAAGCCAACAGATTCCACAACGCATAATTACTTTGATGATGAACCGACGAAACAAGAGGTTATCCATTGTTTTAAGGAAATTTTTAGCAGTCAACGATAGAATGTTTTATAGCACAGGAAAAAACCGGATGAAATACAATTAATCCACTTTTGAGTTACGCTTCAATGCTAATGTGATATTTACGGTCTTGTCTATCTTTGTATATCGGGTAAAATCAGCAACCAGATGGTTTTCTATAAGCCAGAGCCGAATTGATTTGGCGTGCCGATGAGCAAATGAAATCGTCACTATGACCGAACGCATTAAAAGCGATTCTTTGCGTTATTGCATGCTCGGCTGAAATGACGACCTATTCCGTTTTTTCGATTATTAACTTAATTAATTAAAGCTAACTGTATGTCTTACCTCTCTATGGTATATTCTCATGTAGCTGCAGAGTTTGGACTGGTCATCAGATTCATGTTATTACACTGTCAGTTTAAAGATACCCATCTCAATAGATGACACAACGTCATAGATATTAGCGGGCCCGTCGGGAGTCGAACCCGAGACAGCCGGATCACCTTCTATAGAAGCTAAAAGTCCGGTACTCTACCTGGCTGAGCTACGGGCCCAAAAAACATTGACTACTGCTATGGACTATTGCAGTATATTTAATTTTATACTTTGAATCCTGTTGTTCAGGATAAATTTTCTTTATTTGCCTTCGTCACCCGAGGATATACGACACTAACACATGTTCTTACAAAGATATGTATATATATAGGTAGCGAAGGGGTCGACCCGTGGACCATGCATAAACAAAACATTTTAATTAGTTTTATCGAGACGTTGTTTGTGCGCCCGGGTAGTATAGTGATGCGACGTCCTGGGATTAATATTCACAGCATCATATAGTCCGGTCCAGTATGGGGGACTGTCACTCCTTCGACCCGGGTTCGAATCCCGGCCCGGGCGCTTGAAAAAGATCAAATCAAATCAGATTTTTAGTTAGTATTTTGAAAACTGAATCATTAGCAACAGCAAAATATGACATCGTGGCGGTCACTTCTAGCACACTGTCTAGCTCATGCCCATCTATCGAATACACATTGCCTCCTGACTCCTTTACGATTAGGTAACCAGCAGCCATGTCTGTTGGTCTTATCTTGTCGCGAACGTCTATGTATGCGTCTGTAAAGCCTCTTGCTAGATAACATAATTCCAAAGCATTTGCTCCAAAATGTCTAGAATGTTTGGAATTATGGATTATCTTGGATAGACGTAGTATCATATCCACGGATGCTCCTGACAGGTTCATGCCAACCAATAACCCATCATCTTGCTCTGATTGTCGAGAAATATAACCTCTCTGCGAAACCGCAGATATTTGTTCATTATTCATAAACGCACCCTTTCCCTTCTCCGCATGGTACAGATCACCATTGGTTAAATCTATAATCGCTGCTTCTGAGACTGAACTTAGTTTGTAATCCGTGGCGTAAGCTAAAGAACAGCAATAAAACGGTATTCCTCGGATAGCATTTGTTGTGCCATCTATAGCGTCCATGACAAGATATGAGTCCTGGTCTAGACCCATAATTCTTCCACATTCCTCCCCAATTATTGTGGGGCTAAAGCCGCTTTTTTTTATTCTATCAATAACAGAGCTTTCTGCAACTAGGTCTATCTTTCGCGATATATCTCCGCCAGCTCCTAACGAAATTCTTCTACTTCCCTCCAAAGTACCCGCTAAAAGTTTAGTCTGTTCATACACTTCATAGCACAAAGATTTTAAGATATCTATCATCATACTATATCGGCCATATTCTTCTCGTATGTCATACGTATCCTTTATGCATACTCTTATCTCAAGTATTATAGGACAATTTAAACTATCTTTGATGAAGACTATCGTCTCGAACCAAAATTGTGACTTATTTTGTCAGGGCGCTGATAAAATATAAAAGGTAGGTGAGACCTCGATTTTCACACCGATATCTCTTTTTCTTCCTTCTTGCCTCGATTTTTTATCATTCTATGCAATCGTAGTTTTGCTGCTAGGTACAAGCTATATAATTGAAATTTTGTCTGCATAGAGTTAACAGGGAGACTATAATTTATAAAGTTAATGGGGATGTTGAGGCATAAAGCAGATATATTTGCGTGGAGATTGCGAAATCGTAATATTACTAGTCCACTCAATGCATCTTAGGTTAATAGTACAACGTTCTTGAACGTCCTATATGCGATCACTCTAATGAGTGTATTATATAGACCGGCTATACAGCGTTTACTCGAACAGTTGGAATCTAGTGTAGAAATAAGTTAAAAATCCTGACCTATCAGACCAAATTTAAATAAGGTACTGAAGTTTCCTTTATGCAGTAAAATGGAATATTTGGTTATGTTGCCTGGGCCTACTAACGTGCCTCAGCGGGTAATGAATGCAATGTTGGCTCCGATAATTAATCACAGGAGCGATGACTTTCGAAGTCTCTATAGGTCAATTGTTAATAAAACCCAACAAGTGTTTCAGACTAATAATGACATTATCCTCTTTACTGCTTCGGGAACTGGCGCGGTGGAAGCATCAGTTATTAATCTAATAAAAAAAAATGACGAGGTTATTGTTCCGGTCGCGGGAGAATTTGGTACCCGGCTTGCGGATTTGATAGATAGCTGGGGTGGCAATGCGATAAGGATAAATGCTCGCTATGGTGAAAACCCTCCTTACGGGGATATCGAAAAAGCATTCGATGAACACAAAAATATAAAAGCCGTGTACGTGGTATATAACGAAACGTCCACAGGTACTACTATTCGCTACGTGGACAAAATAGGTGAACTTTGTACCAGAAAGGGTGTTTTCTTTGTACTTGATGCTGTTTCAATTCTTGGAGGAGATGAGTTACCTGTAGATAAATGGAACGTAGATATTTGCATAACGGCCTCGCAAAAAGCTATAGCTGCTCCACCCGGGGTTGCACCAATCTCTGTTAGCAAAAAAGCTAAACAATACATTGAATCAAATCCTGCCCCGACGCAATATCTGAATATCAAAAGATACTTCAAATATTATGAGGACAATTACGAGACTCCTTTTACTCCAGCTCTTCCGTTGTTTTGTGCGTTTAAGGAAGCTCTAGATATCATTTTAGAAGAAGGGCTACAGAACAGAATTAAACGACACAAACAATGTGCAAATGCTTTATATTCAGGACTGCTAGCTCTTGGAATGAGCCCTTTTGCAAAACCAGATGCTAGAAGTAATCTGGTGCTTGCTTTTACATATCCATCAGGTCTGGATGATAAAAAATTTAGGGGTATCCTTGCACGCGAATTTAGAGTATTGGTAGCTGGGGGCTTTGGTCCTTTAAAAGGAAAGGTATTTCGAATAGGTTCTATGGGTGAAGTTGGAAGGTATCATGTTATTAGAACATTATCTTCAATAGAAGCATGTTTGGACATTCTTGGACTCCCAGAAAATAAAGAAGCAATTGCAAAGGCTTTAGAAAACTTTGACAGTCAAAGCTGATATATCTCAAATAATCAATAAAAATAATAAAATATTATCAAACTTAATATAAGGTAAATCAACAAAAAAATTTATGCCCTTAGAAAAAGGTTCCCTAGTTTTAATAGACCTGATCGCTAAGGTAAAGGATACCGATAAAATCTTTGATACGACGATAGAAGAAGCAGCCAAAAAGGCAGACGTTTTCGATCCTGCGCATAATTATGAGCCAAGGCTAGTTTCTGTAGGAGAGGGGTGGGTTATTAAAGGATTAGACGAGGCATTGACAAACGCGTCGAGCGGAGATAAATTTAATATTGATATCGCTCCAGCCAAAGGCTTTGGTGAGAGAGAGCCTAGCAAGATCAGAATGATTCCACAAAGAAAGTTAGGAGAGAAGGCAAATGAAATAAAGGTTGGTGACGTAATAGATATAAATGACAGAACTGGAATGGTTAGGTTTATTGGCTCGGGCAGAGTCCAAGTTGATTTCAATCACAGATTTGCTGGGAGAACTCTTTCCTATGACATTAATATCGTAAAAAAACTAGAAAGCAATGACGACAAAATCATCCCCTTAATAAAGAGAAGGTTGACACTCGACACCAAAAACGTTAGACCAAATTTAGAGGGAGAGGTGCTGCAGATAGAACTCCCAGAGGAAAGTTTTTTGATCGAAGGATTACAAGTCATCAAGCGCGCAATAGCAAATGATGCCTTTAAATTCTTGGAAGGTATAAAACATGTTAGGTTCATAGAAACTTATAGTCTGCAATCAACGTCTACTCCTACATCCACAGTTGATCTTCAAGAAAAAGGAGATGAACCAAGGTCGTCGGTTACGCCTGAAGCTCAACAATTAGAATCTACTACAAAGCAACAAAGCTGACCAGTTCGTTGTCTGCCTTTAAAGGCCCTTAAACATTCGTTTTGTTAACACTTAATTAAATGATACAAACTGACCTGGCTAGTTCAAATGCTGATTTTTTATTGAGGTTAGCTTTACCTAAGATCGTATACCTTTCAGGTCTAAGTGATTGAGCAATTATTAGGGAATCGACTACCTGTTCGTCGGTTAGATTTAACTGCTTGGCCTTAGTTGGAGCCCCAACATTTTCGAGTGTTTGCACAATTTCTTCCCAATCAACCCCATGTAATTTTGCCATCATAATTGTGCCTAAACCTACATGTTCTCCATGTAAACCGTAACGTTGACAGTTACCAGCTAGATACTCTAAGGCGTGGCTAAAGAGGTGTTCGCCACCGGAACAAGGCCTGCTGCTTCCAGCAATGCATGCTGCAACTCCTGAACTAATCAGGGCTTCAACGACTATACGAATTCCGTGTTTTAGTTTTTGTAAGATTCCTTTCGACTCGTCCAAAATTATATTTGCACTCATGTAAGCGAGATTAGCCGCATAACTACCAAAATATTCGTGTTTTTCATCTCTTGCCAATTCCCAATCTTTTACCGCTGTAATCTTGGCAACAAGGTCTCCACACCCGCTAGCCAAAAGTCGTAACGGAGCTTCCAAAAGCAACTGAGTGTCAGCCAGCACGCCTATGGGTGTACTCGCTCTTAAGGAGTGAGGCTTCTCGGTGCCAAGAATCGAAACGAATGGACTGGAGATACCGTCGTGTGAAGCGGAAGTAGGAACACTAATAAACGGTTTGCCTAGCCTATATGCAGTCATTTTGGCAACGTCTACAGAACGACCTCCTCCTAAACCCACAATGGCATCAGGAAGATCATCCCCAATCGAGGCTTGTATTTCTATCACAGATTTGATTGAAGCGTCGGACCTAACGAACCAGCGATCTTTCAGGCCGGCAGCCTTAAGAGAACTACTGCATTCACTTTCCACTCTTGCCTTAACCGTTTTGCCGGTGATTATAGCCACATTTGTTGCTTTTACATCAAGGCAACAAACTAAAGAACCAAGCTCGGAAATTACACCATCACCTATCAATATCTTTCTTGGCAGCTCCATTAAGTGAGTAGGTGCGGCCATCACTTTTTTCTAAATATAAAGATTATAGGATGCAGTTCAGGTTAATGATACAGATACTATTCCTTTTTTCCGAGTTTTTTTAATCTGTGGTACAACAAAATCTAGGACGTCTTCTCCGTGTCCGAGGATACGGGGGTTTGGGTTTCGTTATCGATATTTGTTTCCTGTGCAAGGGAACTCTGAACGTCAGTAGTATCTGTCATTATTTCCGCTATTGCATAACCCCTGCCTACTCTAGATATCTTTATCTTAACATTGTCGCCGATCTTTGTCCCAGCAACAAAGATTACTAGACCCTCGATTTTTGCAACACCAGCATCACCCCTTTTGCTAATCGATTCAATCTTTACATCATACTCTTCTCCAACTCTAATCGGTGCAGGTCTAAAAGGTCTCTGACCCGCGAAACCTCCATGGCCTCGACCGCCCTGAAATCCGCTACGGTAGTTATTACCATACCCGCTATCTCTTGTATTACCTGCCTCAGATTCTGAATTTCTATCTTCCAAGCTACATCAACAGTAATGATAATGATTGTATGGGTATTTCAACTTTAATGTTAAGATCGACCTAGAGCTCTTTATCATAATCAGATAATAAACGAAACACTCTTTAAAAGGCTAGAGTTATTTAGTAATGTTAGCAGAGTCATTAGAGTTACTTACGGCAGAAAAATGAATTGGTGATAGAAATATGCATGATAAGCCACCGACATATTATGAATTAAATACTGATCAGAATTTTATGGCCTCAATACTGCAGCGGTTGCCGCAGGAGTCGGCTGTTACTAAAATTGAATACGAAGGACCTTATATTGCTCTCTACTCAAAGAACCCAAGCTATCTGGTAAGAAACGTACATTTAATTTCTCACATGGTAAATGCGATTAAAAAAAGAATAGTAGTTAGAAGTGACGAGTCAATAAGGTCAGAAGAACAAGAATGCGAAAAAATTCTGAATAAAGATCTGCCAGATAAAGCAGGACTTATCGAAACCTTTTTCGATCCTTCGTTTGGTGAAGCTATTGCATTAGTGAAAAATCCGGTCCCTGTATTTAGTTCGGACCAAGCAACTGAAATTAATATTAACCTCCTAGAAAAAACTGGTTGGAAAATTATGATCAGAAAAGCTCCAACGTCCTTATCTGCAATAAGACATCTACATAAAATCCTAAGAGATTCATCAAATACTCGTCTTAAATTTTATAGAGAAGTAGGGGAAGAAATCTTTAGGGATAAGTTGAATGATGTGACAGAAGCGAGCTTAATCACGCTTGGGGGTTTTGCAGAAACAGGCCGTTCTGGAGTGCTGTTATCAACAAATGAAAGCAAAGTACTTCTTGACTGCGGGATAGGATTAACATCAAACACAGACCCAATTAATAATTATCCTAGATTTGATATGGCGGGCCCAAAACTGAATGAAATCGATGCAGTTGTCATATCTCATGCTCATCTCGACCATACGGGCTTTGTACCGGCGTTATATAAATATGGTTTCCATGGTCCGGTATATTGTTCGGAACCTACTCTTCCGCTTATGTTTATTATGCAAAAGCAGTTACTTTCGACTGAGCAAGGAGATTTCCCATTCTCGCATAAAGATATAGAGCAAGAAGTAATACACACCATTCCACTTTCGTATGGAAACGTAACTGATATTTCTCCTGATATTAGGCTTGTTCTATCTAACTCTGGTCATATAATCGGATCTTCCTTGGTTCACCTACACCTAGGGAACGGCAACCATAATTTGGTATATACTGGAGACTTCAATTTTGGCAAAGCAGATGTCGTTGAAAACGCATCATGGAATTTTCCAAGAGTAGAAACTCTAATTATGGAAGGGCTTTATGGATCGCGAGACGACATTTTTCCTAGTTCAGAAGAAGCATACTCAAAATTGGTCGATAGTCTCAATAAGACTATTGCAGAAAATGGACGAATTCTTATACCTATCCCCACAGTTGGCCTTAGTCAAGAGCTGATTTTATCTCTTGATAAATTTATAAAAAGTGGTCAGCTCACAAAAACGAAAATACACGTAGAGAAATGTATTGCAGAAACTAATTCTATCTATGAATTGTATGTTGAATATCTGGCGAGAGATCTTAGACAAAGGATGCAAGATGAATCAAAAAATCTATTTTTCCCGGAGCAGTTTGAAGAGACAGATTCAGGAGAATTTGGAAAAGATAACACAGGTATTGTGTTAGCTCCATCATCGATGCTGACAGGAGGTCCGTCGATACATTATCTAAAGATGATATCTGGTGACCCCAAGAGTAAACTGATTTTTTTGTCTTACCAAGCACCTGGCACTCCGGGTTTTAGTATCAAAAGAGGATTGAGGGAAATTACTATCTGTAATCAAAGAATAAACACTGTTTGTCAGGTGGAAGTAATAGAAGGATTAAGGACTCATAGTGACTATAATCAGACGCTAGCTTATGTAAATAAGCTCAGACCCAAATTGAAAAGAATCTTAGTTAATCATGGCGAACGATCGAAGGTCCAGAATCTGGCAACAAGCATTAACAGGATGTTTAAAATACAAACACAATTTCCATTAGTAGGAGAAGGGATTAAATTATTGTGAGCGTTATATAAGTTGATCAGAACCGTAAGGGATTCTATATTATACTAACTCGTGACAAAATAGTCAAAAAAAGAATTCCAAGCAATAGATAAAAGCAAGAATCTACCACAATATTGTTGTAAGATGACAACTGAATTAAGGATACATCCATCATTTTTCAGGGAATTTGCTACTAAAACTTGGGTCTCACCACTAGAAATAATTAAGGAGCTCGTCGAAAATGCCTTCGACGAAGATGCCACTTCCGTTCTTGTTACCGTGCTTAGAGACGGTTCAGTTGCTATTGAAGATAATGCTGGAATGGATGAAGATAGCATGGAAAAGTTTTTGCTGTTAGGGTCACCTCACAAGAAGCAGGAATTCATATCTCCAGTATTAAAAAGAATCAGAACTGGAAGATACGGAACCGGTAGATTATCTTTTCTTACTTCGTTCGAGCGTCTGAAACTCCGGACTAAGCGTGACAATTTTAACAAGTCTATTCAGATCGATAGTAGTAGTCTCGATAAGCTTTTTGTTGGCAACGCAAAATTAGAAGAACTAATCGGGCAGACCCTCGGTAGAAACGGAACTGAACTTATATTAATGGAACCAAAAATTAAAACAGATCCATACAGATTGATAAAAGAAATACGAAAATTAGCTATTCTTAGACAACCTATGTTCGAAGTATCTATTAAAGAGGCCGAAGTCTTCCAAGAATGGAATTTTAACGGATCACAGTTAGTAAAACCAGCCGAAATTCAAGGACATAGGATTCCAGTACATTTAAACGATGGAAATATACTGGGCGAAATAATAATAGCCAAACGACCTCTAGCTGAGGATGAAAGAGGAATAGCCGTGATGGTTGGTAACCATATAGTTGTCCGCAGTACTTTTGGTTTTGATACGAAATTAAATAGAGTAACAGGTAATGTGCGTTGCGATTCTTTGACCTCTCGATTCGCAGATAAGTCAGCCTTAATAGAGGATGAAGAATATATAAAATTCAACGAGGCAATGAAGTCTTTTGTTATCGACTCAGTAATTCCTGCTTTGACAGAATATGAAGATGTCTTGATCACACGGGAGGAGTCTCGAATATACAGGGAAATTGATAAGGCTCTAGGACAGGCTGTTGTAGAGAATATCGAAACAAGCGACCAAATAGACAGCTATGAAATGATATCCGTCAACGACCCTGGAAAGCCGCATCAGTCAACCGCTGAGAATAAAGAAATTGTGCAAATCACACATAATTCGAATGCATCCATTGATGCTGGATCAAACTTTGATACTGATCAGCGAGATATGCCCGCTAATGTTACTGCGTACGAGAACAACCCTACAGACAAAGCAATTCCATTTGGCCAGGTTATAGGCGAAAAATCAATAGAGGATGTTACTACGCAAAACCAAAATAACGTCAGAATGTATGACGAAAATCTCACTTTGCAAAGTGTTAATACCTACGAAGTAAGTGATTCCGGTCTTCGCGATATAGTGGAATCTCCAGCAAAAGTTTTGAAAGTGATTGAAAAAAAAGGAGTCGGCTCAACTACTCTCCATAGTGCAAGAAGGCCTTTATTGAAAAAGACATTTGCATTAAAAAAGGTTGGTTATAAAGTGATCCCATACGAAGATGATTCTGATTCCAGATATAGCTTCACCACCGAAAACGTAGTGTTCGTTAACAAAGCGAACTCCACTTATAGGGCGGAAGCCTTTCGAGGAGATGAATTTTTAATGAGACATATTATTAATATTGTCGCAGAGGCAGTAGCCAAATCGAAGCATCCCGAGGGCAAAGATGCCTTAGAACTTCAGAATAGGCTTGTGGCCGAAGCGATCCGAATACATGATGATTTTATCGTAAAGAAATAATTGTAAAATCCTTCAAATTTAAGTTGTCGAATTTTGGAAGTTGGGCAAATTCATATTAGACATGGCAAAGGGTAACGTTATCGTAGATATCAAGACATGCCTTAATCTATTTCAAATACGTTAGAATGTAAATCTAGGTCAGAGATTTTATTCGATCGCTTTTTACTGGAGAAGTGTGTTAGGTAATAGCCTCCAAAATAGAAAGGACTAAATCTTACTATTAATAATTATATTTTAAGAAAAATGGCCTTCCAATTCATGCCTGGAGCGACTGCCGTAGGTATTTCTTATAATAGAGGCGTCATCTTAGCAGCCGAGAAACGAGTTGCGTTTGGCAACTTTTTGGTGAATAAAAACACGAAGAAAACATTTGCCGTAACTGAATTAGTTGGTGCAGCGTGCGCTGGGATGATAGCTGATATGCAGGTATTGGTGAGACAAGTTGGCGCTCTTGCGAAAATTCGAAAGCTGGAAACTAGGCGAAATGTGGCTCCTAATTCAATCGCAAAAATGATGTCTGTTATCATGTTTGAAAGAAGATTCTTTCCACTACTCACCCAGGTAATTGTAGGAGGATTAGAACATGATCCGCAAATATATACACTTGATCCACTAGGATCAGTTCTTCCAGATAAATACGCTGCAGTCGGAACGGGTGCAGAAATGGCTCTGGGAATAATGGATTCCGAATATAGGGATAATCTACCTGAAGAAAAGGCCAGCGACCTTGCAGTGAAGGCAATAAAATCTTCAATCCAACGCGACGCATCAAGTGGAGACGGAATTGATATATTAACAATAAATCAGGACAAAATTATAGAACATTCCATGGTAGTCTAGTTATATATTCACGCTGATTTTTTCTTTAGATATTAATGATCCGCAAGTAGCTCCTCACATAATACATTAACAGCATTATAATTTCCTTATTCATCCCTTAGGTTTTTTACTAGTTTAAATGTGAAAGTTGACTGTAATTACTGTAATTGGGTAAATATCAACATATGGGTATTCAAGATGACGGAATTTGCTTGTATGCTTCCCAGAATTTGTCACCCACGAAATGAAGATTATGGATTATGTAACCGTTGCTAGCGAGTGTAGCAGTTTGACTGTCTTCGAGAGCTAAACCCACTGCTAACATCTTTAGATGAACTTCATCCCTTACCGTCACAACATCCCCTTTTTTGAAGAAACTAAAAGATGTTATCCCTGGGCGCATTATCTTTGCTCCATTACAGACAAATTTGACCGCGCCCATGTCTACTTTAACAGAAGGAAAATTTGATAATATCTCGGTGCTAGCCAAGAATGGCAGTATTATAGATTCGTTGATTTGGACAGCAGTAAAGTTAGATGATTTTAATATACATTTGCCCGAATCGACGTCATAAACTTTAAGATTTTTGATTTTCGGAACAGTTTCTTTGGGCCAAAGATCTTCAATTTTCTTTACTAATTTCAAGCTCTCGGTTCGAGATAGGACAAAGGTTTTCAAATGTTTATCACTTGGTGTAGGGCCTGGTCCTAACTTAAACTAGACGTTTACAACCAAGCATGACTTTATCTGTCTTGTATCAAATGAATAATTACGCATTAGTTGGAAAATTAGCCCATACTGGAATGAAATTATTTCTTTTGTATCATACTGCGGTACCTGAGCTGTGCTGAATTTGAAATGTTATATTTGCCTTGGACTACTTTAAACATGAATGAAAAATTCCTTTATTAACCATCTTGTTTGTTTAAAACATGAAGGCAAACATCACGGTTTATGTCTTGAAGCAATGATAGTAGAGGACGGGGATGAATGTCAAGAGGGTTTCATAAAGTGCAGTTATTGTGATGCACTATATCCTGTTGTTGAGGGTATACCGATATTAGTCGGGGACATTGGAAAATACTCCCAAGAACGACCCTATACCTACGGGAAATGGTTATTAGGCTGTAGGACTTCCAAAATGAAGGATTTTATCAAAGAAATTGGAAGAAAGATGTCAGCTATAGGAAAAAACGACAGGTACGAAGAGGTAGGTTCCTGGTTTCTTCCATACCGCTGGACTCAATATGACTACTCTAAAGAAGATAGGTTTCTTAAAATGCTTCGTTGGCAGATAAAGCCTAACGATCTATATAACAGAGCCGTACATGAAGTAAATCCCAAACACGAGGGTGGTGTGGCGTTGGAAATGGGATGTTCTATGGGATATAGTACATTGAAACTTGCAGACAAATATGAATTCGTAATAGGGATCGACCTATCTTTTTCCTTTATCAAGGAGGCAAGAAAAAAAATGGCACAATCGAAACTGATGAACGTCGAATTCTGTGTGGCAGATGCCTTGCGGGCTCCTTTCAAATCCCTGAAATTTGATCTAATCTTGGCCATCAACTTAATAGAGTTAACAGAACCAGTCGGGTTACTCTCGAGTATCCACAGGCTGCTGAAGCCTTATGCCAACGTCATCTTTCTGGATCCCTACGACTTTAGCAGAGATAGCTATTCGACTAGTAAATTGGATGCTCAATCGTTCAGGTCATTATTGGCATCTTCAGGATTTGAGATCAGTCAAAGGAGTAGCAGGAATGAATCCTTTATACCATGGATATTGAAAATGAATGAACGATCATATCTCATCTACTTCGTCGATTTTATAAAAGCGACAAGAACATATAAACAAAAGTTCCATTTTGGCAGTAAAGATGTATAACCACCAAATTTGCTGTATTTGCAAGATTCATGTGCTAATAAATTAAAGTGTCGTGGCGTGATATCCTGAAAAGTTCGTGTTTATTTATTATACGAATTATTTATAACTCGCCTGGTTGGTACTACGTCTTCGGGTTGTCATACATGCAATTATACTATACCGGATAAGCGATACTATATAACGGATCGCCGTAGTGGATAAGGACAACTTTGACATTTCGTTCTCTTACCGCATCGGACACTACTTTTAAGAATACCCCTACAGAATTATTGTATGTTTGGAGTCGAAGTGACTAGGAGCTAACCTTGTCAACTTTATACAAACGAAATTGTCGTCCTAATTTGTCTAACAACCTTTTATGAATTTAACAAAATCCAAGATAGGAGTCCTTGGTAATATGAAGAATCGTTCAGATATAGAAGTTATGGCATCTATACTACGTTCTGCTACCGGCAGTTGGCAATATAAGACTACTATTATGAATACCGCTAATGTATCTCACTCACAACTTGTCAGATATCTTGTCATAGCAGTAGATAGGGGACTGATTGAGTATTCTCCAGTAACCGGTCTATATAAAACAGCGAGTGCGGGGTTGCTTTTCTTGGATAAATATGAACAGTTGCTTTTGCTTCTACCTTCGATATCAGATCTTCCTGAGCTAATTCATTCATCAGCTGAAGGATTAATGGAAGAGCAATATGCAAAACAAAACAAATAGCCACTAATATTTGAAAATAACCACGGGGATAGGTACTCCGTATAATAATTTTTTAAATGGCTACTCATGAAGTGACATTAACCCGGCGTTACATCATGCTGGCAACAGTGAATGAACTGTCAAGTACATGTCAGTTTTTGTTAGCCCGTCTTCGAGCAGTAACAGATCACCATGCTGTTATTTTAGCTGAATAATGTATTTATTGAACTTCCTCAGAGTCAGGGTATTCTATGATCTCCTGCTTTGTAAAGGAAGATATTCGCATCCCAGAGGACCACAATATCTGCCGACATACATAGCCTTTGGGCGATAAAGCGCAGGTTTGGGTGCAGCTTCTGCGAACTTTTCTTCAATTACATGAGAACACCAGCCGGCTATTCTTGATATAGCGAAAATTGGCGTATTAAGATCTATCGGTATACCCAAGCTATAGTACAAACACGCGCTATATAGATCAACATTAGGATAAATTACCTGTTTTTTATTATCTAACATGTATTTTTTTGTGATCTTCTCTACTTTTTCAGTAATCTCGAACCACCTTGTCTCCCTTTCTCTTGTGAGTATACGTGCCAATCTAGAAAGTATATCTGCACGAGGATCGGTTGTCTTGTAGACAGCATGACCCATGCCCATAATCTTGCCTCCTCTTCCAAGCCTGTCGGTTACCCATCTCTCGACATTTTTTACATCACCTATATCAAGAAGCATTTGCATCACTTTGACGTTTGCCCCTCCATGTAAATGACCAGATAGTGCTCCTACAGCACCACCTATCGATGCATACATATGCGCTCCTGTAGATGCTATTTCTCTAGCAGCAAATGTAGACGCATTAAAACTATGTTCTGCATGCAGTATAAGACACATATCGAGTATTTTAGATTCCTCATTTTTAGGCTTAGAGCCGCTAAGCATATAAAGAAAGCTCGCGGCATGCGAAAGATCGTCTACAGGTTGAACTACTTGTAGGTTATTCCTCAGTCTATCCCATGCTGCCACTATGCTTGGAATTTTTGCTGTAAGCAATATAGCCCTGTCAATATTCGACTCTTTAGAGTCATTTGACAAGGTCGGCTCATAATGTGCAAGTTCTGGAATTGAAGATTGAATTATATCCATCGGCTGGGCAGTTTTTGGTCGGTTCTGTAAATTTTTGATAATTGGTTCGGGCAATTTTCGAGCGGCCCGTAATCGATAACAATAATGTCTTAACTCTCCTTCTTTTGGCAGTTCACCAAATAACAAAAGGTATGAAGTCTCTTCGAAAGTAGAATGATTGACTAGATCTAAAATATCATAACCTCGATAGATAAGTTTACCTTTTTCTCCATCTATAGCAGATATTTTCGTATCTGCCACCTCGATATTTCTCAAACCAATATTGCGAGCATCCATCATACTTACTCTCAGACATCTTCCTATAAGTTTCTATTTATGTTCAAGGCTTGACTTCATGTCATTAGGGGTTCGCTAGATTTTCAGATCTATGTAAAACCAAAGATAGTGTTGAGATACTTAAATACCCAGTTACCTTACTGACTCAAGGATATCCAATACAGATATGTCGATCCAAAAGGATTGCCAGCTAATTAAACGGTTTATTGCCAAAGAGGTAAGAAACAGAAGGTCAAATGGAGTAGTGTTGGGATTAAGTGGCGGACTTGACTCGTCAGTCACAGCTACTCTTGCTGTTCAAGCATTAGGTCATAAAAGAGTTTTCGGTCTAGTTATGCCTGACTTAGATGCGACTCCAAGGAAAGATATAAAAGATGCTGAAGAATTAGCAAAGAATCTTAATATAGAGTATAAAAGTATAAGAATCGATAAAATTAAAAAAGAGATTATTAAGCAACTTCCGTATGACAAGTACGCTCAAGGAAATCTCGCTTCTAGGCTTAGAATGTGTATTCTTTATTACTACGCTGGGCTTTGTAATAGATTAGTAGTTGGTACAACTGACAAGAGCGAACTAAAAATAGGGTATTATACTAAGTATGGCGACGGCGCAGCCGATATTTTTCCCTTAGCAGATCTTTACAAGACAGAGGTCAGAGAACTTGCAAGATATTTGGCTCTCTCAAAGACTATTATTGAAAAGAAAAGCAGCCCGGGCTTATGGAAAAATCATATTGCTGAACAAGAAATTGGTTTGTCATATCAATTGCTAGACAAAATACTACAAAGCTTGGAAGACGACTCTTTAGACAGGGTTGACGTGGAAAAGCGCAGCGTCAATAGGGTACGCAACCTTATACAAAAGAATGAACACAAAGATGAAAGCCGTCCCGTGTGCAGATTAAGATCATGATGGCCAACCTATTACAGTTTCAAACTGAGTATTACCGTCAAAAGTTAATGAAAATAACTAGGAAATTTAAATTTATCTGTAACAGATCTACTACTAGAAATAACACATAAAGATCTTCTGAAATAAGTAGTCTTCTTTATATGCTAAAACTTGAATGTCTAACATCGGATTATTATTATAGTTTAATTGCTGAGATCATTTTTGAATTGCTTATCCGATTCAGGTTCCCAGTTACCTTCATAATATTATTCAATATCTATTTCAGCTTCGAACATATCACTTTTAAATAGGAAGCAAAGAAATTCCCTTTATAATATGGTGTTTGGCAGAGACATTAGACTCGGAAGAATATTAAAAGACGGAAAAATGCTCTGCATTCCTACTGATCATGGTATTACTGATGGCCCGATAAAAGGCCTAGAAGATATTCATAACTTGATATATCAATGCCAGGACGCAGGCCTAACATGTGTTCTCGTAAATAAGGGAATAGCTAAGAGTATGATGAGACCGCTTGATATAGGCTTAATAATTCATTTATCTGCAAGCACTTCTAGCGGTCCATCTCCTAACAAAAAGGTCATAATCGGAAGCGTAGAGGAAGCTCTGAGGTTAGGAGCGGATGCTGTTTCAGTGCACGTTAACATAGGCGCGAACGAAGAGCCCGAAATGTTGGAAACGTTGGGTATGGTATCAGATAAATGCAACGAATGGAGTATGCCCCTTGTAGCAATGATGTATCCGCGCGGAGAAAAGATAAAGGACCCACACGATCCAACTGCAATAGCTCATGCAGCGAGAATAGGAGCCGAGGCAGGAGCGGATATTATAAAGACCGTATTTACAGCAGATCCCGAATTATTCAGACCAATTGTCAAAAGCTGTCCCGCACCTATTGTGATTGCCGGTGGACCAAAGGCTAAAACAGATATGGAGATTTTACGAATGTGTGCCAGGGCAATGGATGCTGGAGCAAAAGGAGTAACATTCGGAAGAAACATTTTCCAACGCCAAAACGCCCCCTCTATGGTGCGTGCCTTACGGGACATCATATTAGAGGGAAAGACTATAGAGGAGGCTGTAAGACAGTTTGATACAATCCAAGAATAAAGATCTTCTAATTAGACCTTCAGTTCCAGATTCCCAAATAGGCACTTTTGTGTCGGAAATAAAGGATCAAGATATAATTTTGAATCTCGATCCAAAAAAATTGCCTCCTGGAAATAAATTTATGACGATCTTTGAATCTCTAGAAGCAGATAAGATCATTTGTAGAAAATTGGATGAGATGAAAAGACTAAAACAGACTGGTAAAATTGCAGGATATTTTAAGAAAGTAGTTGACAATAACGATGTAGAAGACATTCTCAAAGCATCGTCAGAAGATGCAGATTTTGTGATAGTGGACGCAACCGACTGGAAGATCATTCCTTTGGAAAATATTATTGCGAAACTCCACAGATTTAAGACGAAAATTTATGCAATTGCCAATAGTTATCAAGAAGTGAGAACACTATTTGGCATTTTGGAAAAAGGAGTGGACGGTGTACTCCTCTCGACATACAACCCTAAAGAAATAATTAAGGCAAAAGCTTACCTCAATTCAACGGTTTTTCTACTGAAACTGGCCAAGATTGAAGAGATAAAAGATGTAGGGTTGGGTGAGAGAGTATGTGTTGACACTATTTCAATGCTTGGGATAGGAGAAGGTATGTTAGTGGGAAGTAAATCGAATTTTATGTTCCTAGTGCACAATGAATCCATAGGATCAACATTTACGTCAGCTAGACCCTTCAGAGTAAACGCAGGGGCAGTGTATTGTTACACACCTATGCGTGACGGAGATACCAAGTACCTTTCAGAATTAGAGGCCGGAACAGAAATACTGATAGTAAATGTTGACGGCACTACACGACCAGTAACTGTAGGAAGATCGAAAATTGAAACTAGACCTTTAAGGATGGTAGCAGCAAAGATAAATGATGATTCCGAAGCTGGTACGGTTATATTGCAAAATGCAGAGACGATACGTCTTATAACGAACGAACAAAAGCTGCTGCCAGTTACCGAACTTAAAATCGGAGATGAGGTTCTTGTTTCAAGCCAGGTGAAGGTCGGACGGCATTTTGGTATGACAGTAGATGAATATATTTTAGAAAAATAGAGATTCGGCTATAACACTGAAATAGAAAACAAAGTTTCTTTATTACAAAGTTGACTTTTTTAAAGTATTCTGAATATGGAGTAAGCATGGTTCTAGCTAAACAATGCTAGTTCAGTGTGATATCGTAGATGAGATATTATCCGGAGATTGTAAACAAATTCTTTCAAGGATTCGAGCTAATTCAATTCAACTAACAATAACTTCTCCACCATATCGCAATGCTATTGATTACGAAGCGCATGCCATGAGGAATGGAGAATACTATAGAGGAAAAACCAAACTCAGCACGACACAATATTTAGATGAGATGAGTAACATATTTGGTGAGAAAATATACAAAGCTACCAATGAAGGAGGATACTGCTGTATCGTTATTGCAAACGAGATTGTTAACGGTAGTCTTTTACCTTTGCCGCATATGCTATTATCTACTCTGGTGCAACCATACGGGAAATGGAATCTCCATGAGGAGATTATTTGGCATAAGGTTACAGGGGGAACCAACAGATACGGGTCGTTTGTAATTAATCCTTATGCAAAGTATTTTAGGGCTAACATAATGCATGAATTAATTCTTGTACTTAGAAAAGGAGACGTACAAACAGGTAGAACAGAACGAAAAGAGGTACTTCCTGCTACACATGAAGAGTGGACAAAAGAGATCGCCAACTCTGTTTGGCACATTGCCCCGGTGCCTCCAGGCTTTATAGATCATCCTTGTCCTTTTCCAGAGGAGATTCCATACCGATTGATGCAACTCTATTCATACAAGGGCGACACTATATTAGACCCCTTTAATGGAAGCGGACAAACAACTAAAGTGGCGTCACACTTAGAAAGACATTACATAGGGATAGATATTATCAAGGAATATAACAGACTAGCAGCTTCCAGAATAGCATCTGAATGCCCTCATTTAAGACCACAAGCTCTAATCGCAAACTGGAAAAAAATTCCTTCGCAGTATACACTTCGTATATGAGCTTTGCATTTTTATCTTTATTTAGATCTTCCGACCAATGGTAAATAGGTATCTATGTCGTCAGCATCTGCCAATATCAAATCTCCACCAAAAGCATACAAATGCAATTTGTGTGGCAGAGTATTTAATAGCAGCGAATCTTTAGCCGAGCATCAAAAGGTTGACCACGATAAAGCCAGTCACGCACCTGCCGGCGTTGGTTAGTATTCTCAACTGTCAGCATGATCCATGAACAAGGATAAAAACTAAAATCATTTCATTTCTTTTATTTCAGAGGGTTATTTTATATCTTTTCATTTTAAATAGCTTATCTTTTTCGCGCATGAATGTGGACGAATTAATTATCTGTTACAGCTTGTATCACTATAACATTCTCCATTTATTCAAGGTCTAGCTAGATTCAATTACAAAAAGAACTGCCTTCCAGAACCTCGCTCTGTCGGTTGAGCTACCCTTGACAGCAATGAATTTCTCCTTGCTAACACTAGAGCATCAAGATATGTTATCATTATCTGACTACGATCCGTTAAAATTATGAAGATTATAGGATCCTCGTGTTGGCAAGCGAAATATCTTAAAATAGCCTGTTAGGACTCTTTATGGTGATCAGTACATTAAGTGTGGCTCATCGCTTAAAGGAAATTTATTTGTCTGCTCACCGCAGACTGTTGTTATCGTTCTATTCAGTTAAACATATGTAGCGCCAATTCTCCTAGCTTCATATAGTAGATTGAGAATAGTGTTTTGAAAGAATTGAATAATTAAGAAGGAAGCTATATAGTTCTAGTTTTCTAGTCCTACCTCATGTTAGATACTGATGAAATAATGAAAATGGCCTTGGAACTTGCTGCATTCAAAAGTGTGCCACCTGATAGTGCTGTTCATGTAAAGGGTAGCGGGATCAAAAAGGTTTTTGTTACGATTGACGTCACACTAGCAGAATTAATGTTTGCAAAAAGCATTGGTTGCGATGCTGTTGTAACCCATCACCCGATTGGGTCTTCGGCACTTAATTTCTATATGGTCTTCGACAGACACATAGATTACATGATAGAAAATGGAATACCAAAGGAAGATGCATGTCGTGCTGTAAAGAACCTAAAAGAAAGAGCACAAATAAAAGCTCATGCACACATCTACCAGCAAATAGTAGACGAGTCAAAATTGTTGCGAATGCCTCTAATCAATATTCATCAACCATGTGATGAAATCATGAGAAAAATCATATATAAAAATATAATTTCAGGAAAAACCGAGTTTGTTTCACAAATTATTGATTCAATCACAAATATTCCCGAATTCAGTAGATCTAAGACTGAAATAACGGTTTATCATGGAAATCCAGAAAATAAGGCTGGTAGATGGGCACTAGTTCTTGCTGCTGGGACCAATGGAGGCTTTCAGATAGCGAAAGAGTATTACAAACACGATATATCGACAGTCATGTATTTACACATTGACTATAACGAATTATTGAAATTTCGAGAAGAAAATCTCCAAGGTAATCTCGTAGTTCTTGGACATTTGGCTGGAGATTCTATCGGTTTGAATGCTCTATCGGAAAAGTTAGAAGAAAAGGGCATACAAACAGTAAGAGCAGGGCTGATAGAATCAAAATAGATCATATCCATTGCTTGAATTAGCCGGCATCTACTTAAAAGGAAAGGCTAATTCCAACCAATGTATTATAACAGATTTAATGTTAGGAACAAGAAAAGTTTTATACACTTCTAGGGATTATATAGGTTCTGAAAGGTTTAGTGATCGTTGGCCTTCGTAGTATAGCCTGGTTAGTATAGGCGGCTGTGGGCCATGCTCTGCAAATAAAGTAGGTCTGGATAGATACCGCTTGAGGAGGGTTCAAATCCCTCCGAAGGCCCTTTGATAGACTTCATCTAAGAAACCTAAAAAGAGCTGTTTCAATTGCCAGTTTAACAAATGTTGAGCGCTAGGGCCTCGAGTATTCGTGATACATGACATTTTTTTGGTTTTAACTTGCGGTGAAAAATTATTATTGTAAAACACATCACAGATATCTAAATAATAACTTAAATATTTTTAATATTCTGTAATAGGGGTAAAGTGAAAAAGATTCACTTAATACGAATACTTGTCAAAGAACGAGGACTTATCGGACTTGTTAAAATAAGAGGCAATGGGAATACAATACAAGGGAATTACTACAAAGAGCAGGAGCCTATGGATATGGGCATAGACTTCTAATGAGGGCTGAGAAAGAAGGAATAGTTAAAGCAGTGTGGTTAAAATTAAAATATACAATAAATTAACGACTGATGGTAAAAGGATAATATAATTTGGAGAGGTAATAGGAGTATAAATTATGGATGAAGATCTCATACTAATATCATGTTTTTGAAGTAGTAACATTAGGTTTTATGTACGTTAGAATCGGTAGTCGAATGATTAAAGAAAATTGGCCTGATCGTTATCGTCCAAAGCAGAAGACCATTAAGCTACTTTAGTTGTTCAAATACCATTTTTTAAATTTATTAAGGGCTTTAGCACGATGTGAAAATAGTTCTTTATTCTTCTGTTGTTGCAGTTCACCAAATGTTGAGTCACAGTTATCGGGGATAAAGACACCATCAAAACCCCACCCCCCTTTACAAATGACCGTAGCGATTCTTCCATGGGTTTTCCCTAAAAAAGAATATGATTTCTTTCCATCATAAAAAGCAAACACGGAGATGAATGATGCCCATCGTATATGTATATCTTCCAATAATTTCAAGATTCCAATGTTTCCGATCGTTTGGTAGACGTAGGCCGAGTATTGCCCAGGAAAACCATTTAGACATTCTATGAAGAGCCCGTCATCTTCAACTAAGACCGGGCTAGACAGTTTGCTATATGCTGCTTTGGATTTTTCTTCTGCAATGTGCTTTAACGAATCAGACTGTATTTCTTTTATCAACATATTGCGATATTCTACGATAATTCCCGCACTGAAAAGTACCGAATTCACTTCTTCGAATTTATTTCGATTGCTACTAGCAAATACCACGGAATTCATTTTATAATAATAATTTTATCGATACCAGATAATTTAAAGCATAAATAGATTATATGATATAGAATATTATTAAATACCATTGCTTCTTTCTGTCAAGAGAACTGCTATGTACTCAAATATTGTCCTGTTTCTAAGGACTTAGCGTCCCCTGAATATCTTCCTCTGGACTCGACTTCTGAAAGTTGTCTGAGTATTTTCTCAGTCTCTCTGTTGCCCGCTGTTGTTGAATACCCTTTTAGAAAAGATTCATACAACTTTTCGTCGGCACCACCGTGCACGCTATCCAAGACCTGCTTTATTAATCTTATATCAGTGGCTCTATCCTCAACACGTTGTGAATAGTATGACAAGCCGTAATCTATTAAGAATAGGTTTCCCTTGGCAATAATAAAGTTGGAGGTAGTGAGATCGCCATGGATAATATGGTGGCGATGTAACAGTGCAGCGCAATCGCCCATCCTAGAACATAATTCAGAGGATATCATATCTTTTCCATTGTGTCCTTCTATGAACTGCATGATAATTTCAGCGTTGAGCCAATCTACGTAATATACAAAAGGTGAATTAAGGCCGGCAATTTTAGAATGGGAAATAAACCTAGCTTCATGAATTGTTCTGACTCTTCTAATCCGAGCATCCAAAACTTTATTGCGGTAAGGTTTAGGCGATCTGGTTTTGGAAATAGCTATTTTGCCGTACCAGTTCCTAATATATATATCAGCCTCTGCTCCTTTCCTTATTATTATATCCCTTCTTTGCTGCAATAATAATATAACGTCAGAAGCTAATTTAAAACGTGAGCTCTTTAGGACCTAGGCCAGGCGAGAAGATGGTTCTGCAGGAAGACTGCTCAGAAGAGAAATTGAAGAGTGGTATACTTACTTTGACTAACCAGCGCATTATATTTCAGAATACAAAAGGCAACTTGACAACACTATCAAAGAAGTTAGATTCTTTAATGTTGGATATAGAGCTCACTTCGATAAAATGGGTAAGAACAGAAGGTTTTGTTATCACTAAGGTTGTAGTAGCTACTGACAACGAGATATTCAAGTTTAGCGTATTTAACACCAAGAAATGGGCTAAAGAAATTAAAATGCAGATGCAGTCAAACGGAATAAAGGGCCGCTAATCCTCCAGTTAACATCTATGGAATCCACGCGCCACGATTGATTGATAAATGATTTGCCTAATTGAACATATCTGGGGGTTGTTATATAATCAACTAATCCTGTCCAAGCAATTTGCACGCCATTATCTCCAGCAAATTGATGTGGACAAAGAAAAGACTCTACACCCTGCCTCTGGCATACACCTTGGATCATTTCACAAAGCCTCTTATTTGCACAGACTCCTCCTACTACAAGGATTTCTTTTTTGGTACTGAAGGAGACAGCTCTCTCTAATGTCTCAATAGTCATGGCAAAGGCAGTTTCTTGTAGAGAGTAGCACAGGTCTGGGATCGATGTGTTCTGATTCATCATTTGTCGTACAGCTGAGGTAAGCAAGCCAGAGAAACATACATCATTTCCCTTTACAACGTACGGCAATTGTAGATAATTTTGCGTCGACCCCTCAGCCAAAGATTCTATCTTGCCTCCGCAAGGTGACCCCAAGCCTATTTGACGACCAAACTGATCTAGCAGTTGTCCAAGAGTTATATCGAGAGTTTCTCCGAATATTCTCCATCTTTTACGATTAAACACTGAGATTATTGTGTGACCTCCTGAGACAAGCAATACTACGGGATCAGACGCTCCAGTAAGGGCCGCTCCTAATTCGATGTGGCCTAACGCGTGATTCACAGGTACAAGGGGTTTTTTATGGTATGCTGCCAAACTTCTAGCAACAACTGCGCCTATTCGCAGGCAAGGTCCCAATCCTGGGCCGCCTGAATATGCAATTATGTCTATGTCTTTGATTGAAGTACCCGCGTTTCCTAAAGATGTTCTGAGAACAGATAATGCTACCTCGCCATGATGTCTCGAAGCCTCTCTGGGATGAATCCCTGTTCCTGAAGGTGCCACATATAAATCGCGGCTGTCTGACAGTATATTGGCGACGGCATCCGCGTTACTGGGAAAGTCTATCACAGAGCATCCAAATGTGTGAGCGGTACTTTCTATACCCAGACACTTTACCATACATTTCATCCCTTCCTAGTAGTGGCAACTATCTTAACAACATCGTTGTTCTTCAGTACATAATCCACACTCAATCTCCGCCTGCTTCTTATATCAAACCCGTATAACAGTCCTTCAGAGAGGTCTGTATGAACCGACTTTGCAAGATCCTTTATTGTCGAACCAGATTCCATCAGTCTAGCATCAGGCAATACATTGCCTTCTTTATCTGATAATCTTAGATCGTCCTCCACAGGATATACTACGACCAATTTCAGTAAATCAAAAACTGCATAATTGATAGCCTCTTGTATACCAGTAGAACCGTATTTCTGTATTAAATCACTTATTCTTGTTAATGTTCTTTTTTGTAGGTCATTCAGAAACGTATTATTTCTAATCTGAAAATGCCTATCGCCGGGTAGATATTCTATCACTCCCTTTTTTGATGCCTTTCTCAATACGACTTCTGCTTCTGCTCCGCATGGAATAACGGCGCTCCTTTCCTTCTTAATTTTGAGTATATTTTCATATGCATTTTCTGAATCTATTTTGTTAGCTGCAATAACCATTGGCTTTGTCTTCATTCTGATTATTTTGCAAAAATCCGTGATATCCCTTTCATTCCAGAGACGGAGCTTTTTGTTACCTAAATTAAGCTTAATTATACTCTCTTTGATTTGTGCGACTTCAACGCCCAAGCCAGACAATCTTCTTGCTAAGATCTCTTCAGTTCTTTGCTGTTCTCTCTCTTCATCGCTTTGTACTTTTTTCCATTCTCTCGTTAAAATGGAAGCTAGCCACAAGTCGAGTTCTTTATCAACAGATTCAATGTCTGACAAAGGATCTCCCATTCCCGACGAAACAGTTTTACCCTCGGAGTCTGTAGATCCAGATGCGTCTACTACATGAATCAATACATTTGTCTGTCTTGCATCATCCAAAAACTTGTTTCCGAGGCCCCTACCTGTGTAAGCACCAGGGACTAGGCCAGCCACGTCTATTAATTTTACCGGAATGAATCTATTCCCGTCTATGCATACAGAATGAACAGGGTTATCAATTAGACCAAATTCTTTGCACACACACTTCACTCTCACAGTAGCTAGACCAATATTTGGTCTTACTGTTGTAAATGGATAATTTGCTGTTGGAACTGAGAATTCCGTGGCTGCGTTGAAGAAAGTGGATTTTCCTACGTTCGGCTTGCCGATCAGACCAATCAGGTTCATTTTGAAATTTCTATATTGTTCTGAATATTATCTTTTAGATAATAATACTTGTCGGGCATCGTGTTTCAACGCTCAAAACATTTCTAATGAAACCTTAAACAGACAGATTTTTATTTCATAATATATCAGATCAGCATATTAAAATGGCTGGTATTGTGGCCATTTATAACCTTGAGGAAAAAAAAAGCAATATAGTTTATCTGCTTGCTCACTCAATGCGTAGACTTCAACATAGGGGAAAGGCATATTGGAAAATAATGGTTGGACAAAAATCTGCAGCAAAAGAGGGATCCATTCCAGCTGACCTCGAAGTGATGAAAATCGCTCTACGTAGGAAGTTGTACGGAAATAGCGGGATAGGATATCTTTCAAAGAGAACACCTCAATTTCATAGTATGCGTATTATACATTCTGCACTGGATGGTTTTTTTGTTGATACCGAGAAGTTACATTTGCATCCCTGTATAGGCACAGCTACCCATACAGATTCTCTACATAAAATTTATTCTATTTTTACCCATCTATTGAACCAGAGAGAATCTCCGCAAATAGCAGCGGAATTTTTAGATCGACATATGCGTGGTAATATGATCATAAAAATAGGAGATGAAATATATGCATACAGAAACAGCAGCGGGTTTAAACCACTTGTTGTCGGTACTAATAGGCCCAAATCACTCTTTATTATTGCCTCAGAAAATTCGCTGAAAATTTCATTAGCCAATATGAGGTTTAGAGATATAAACGCAGGTAGTTTGATAAAATTAAGTCATAATGGATTAGAGGTTCTTGCGTCACTTCCTAGGAGCAGGCTAATGATAGATCCCTTTGAGTTCATACGTGAATCTCATGTTAACTCGACAATTACCAATAAAAGCATATATTCTATTCGTAAGCAAATAGGGAAAGTCCAAGCTGACCATTTAGGAAAGGAATTGAGTATAGACTATGCTTTTGCAGAGCCGGATTATACGAGACCAATGACTTTAGGATTCAGTGCGCAATACCAAAAATATTTCCCTGATTTTGAAACATCGGAAGGCATTATAAAAGATAGATACGATGACTCGGATAATATGATTGATTTTTCGGAACAAGTAAGCAAAAACAAGTTACTTTCAACAGGAAAGTCTCTAAAATTTGTTATACACAATCTTGTGAAAAATAAGAAAATTGCCACTGTTCAGGGAACTATCCAGACCGGAAGTACCGCAACAGAAACGATATATTATCTACGCCAAGCCGGTGCCAGATCTATTTATGTTATTATATCATATGTACCCACAGTGGATGGCAGACAAGTCGGACTGTATACCCAAAATCGTGAATTACTTGCAAATAAGCATGTTGGAAAGGTTTCGTCAATAAATGAATTAAACGAGGTAATCGCTAGACAGCTCAAAGTCGATGCTGTATACTACAATTCCCCTTCAATGCTTGCAGAAGGCATAGGATTAGCCGAAAGAAACTTGTGGTTCCCAGAATGGGTAAGGTTCCTCGATTACACAAGGTGAAACAAGATGGAACCGACTATCTTGATACTACGACGACCTTTTTAAATGGATTCAATACATTCAAAAATGGCAAGCTCCTTCGTTTCATTATGACACTAGAGGCCTTACGTTCCAAGGCATACTTTCAAAATACAATAGATGTTTGGATCATGTATAGTGAAGAGAGGCAATGGGATTGGCTTAATATCGAACACTACAGAAGATTTATTTCTTATCTCCGTGAAAAAAAAATAACAATGCAGAAATTTCCGCTCTGCATTAAAGAGGCAGGTGGTGCATACGAGCGAGGCCGGAATAAAGCAAAATTTGCTGAGAGCCTTTCATTAGTCTCATCAGACGACGCCGCAGCATACACGATAAAATTGAGCCCAGACGTTCTTTCAACTATACGTTCATTTGATCTGCATTAGGTGTATTTAGATTTATAAAACATATCTATAGCCTTTCTAGATTCGATAAAAACAGTTGGAACCGTAGCTAAGAGATAAAATTCCTAGGTGAAAAAATTGATGCCGTATATACAAATTCTAGATATGAGCGTGGACAACTTGCCATATTCAATCGCTAACTCAAAAACTGTTTCGTATAGTATCTCTCATAGTTATGAAATCTAATCTAACAGGCAAGCCTTGCGGTATAGTTGAAAACATTGCGGTATAGTTGAAAACATTGCGGTATAGTTAGATAGATTTCACAATAGTCAGGGTTGACATGTCTATGTGGACTTACACCCAAATACCATTTGATTCAAATTCCTTGTCAATGGCCCAACAATTTTGTGTTGGTTCGAACAAAAGGTAAAGACTCGTCAACATACATCTGGTTCATTTTTTTTGCTCTGTCTGTGTATGGGATTGAATATCGAATTTAAAGATAAATCAACTTGATTGCTTGAGTAATTTCAGTTTATGGTTTTCTCTTGATATCTGCGTATGCATCTGAGGCGTTTTGGATCGTTTCGTTAACATCTCTAACAAGGCCAGAAGTCTTGGAATGACCAACAGTGAATCTTAACTCGTCTATCAATTGCCGCATTGACGTTACCATCTCAGAAATCGACTTGATCGTTTCTACGAATAGTTCGTTATTGGAAGGAGATGATAACATATTATTTGAGAAGATATTCTCGAATTTTGAAGATACGCTCTGAAATGCTTCTGCGGTCATGCGAATATTTTCTATATTTTTGACTAATGCGGGCTCTCTGAGCAATTCCATTATCTCTTTGGCATTATTGGAGGTGAGTTTTATCTTGTCAAGCGAGGCTTGAAATTCAGGAGATGATAACTGTCTTACTATCTCAACCGCATTCCCTGCCGTTTGCTTAATGTCTTTTAAATTTTCTCCCATTTCTGAAAGAAATTAGAACATGATCATTTAAGAACATATGGCCATTCTTCGAATCGAGTATACGCATGCACTCTGCGTGATATAAGAAGGTAGTATATCTCAGATAGGGTCCTAAAGTTTGTTTTTTACGCCTCAGCCACAAATCTTTTTAACGTCTTGGAACCTTTTCCGAAGTGTGACAATACTCGTATCTCCTGCTACTGCTATCTGAGCTTGACTTACTTTGTCTCCCTGTTTTAAACAGGCTGCATATAGAACTGCCACTGCTAGTGCATTAGGATCCTTACCATGGGAAATTGGATTTTCCCTGATCGTGGTCAACATATCTATAGCCTTTCTGTATGTCTTTTCACCTATTCTTGCCTTATTTGCAATTTTAGATAGGTATGCATTTGAATCTATTACTGGTAGATGAAGTTTAAGGTTTCTTACAAGCAATCGATAACATTTGCCAGAAAATATAACGTCAGCGTTTGCCGTTTGAGCAATTTCATCGAGTGTTCTAGGTATATTCAGTTCCCTGCAGGAAGCATATATTGATGCTACCATGAGTGCCCTGATAGATCTTCCCTTTATAATGTGCCTATCAAGTGCTTTTCGATAAATATAGGCTGATTTTTCACTGATGGCTTCGTTCAAAGAGAGTTTGTCTTTTACAGTGTTTAAGATGGCAAAAGCATTCTTCAGGTTTCGATGGTAACTTCTGTTATTACTTGAGATCTTGTTCCATCTTCTCATTCTCTGGACTTTACTCATCTGTTCAGCACTTAAGGCCGCGCCATTTGCATCTACATTCGAGTACGATATGAAAGTTGATAATCCCATGTCATGGAACGTGAGCGAGGTTGGCATACCTGTTCTTCCCCTGCTTTGAATGTCTTCCGTTGAGTAAACACGCCATTCAGGGCCTAAAGATTCAGCATTATCATTCACGACCGTTCCACATGAACTACAGATTGTTTCGCTGGTTTCAGCATCGAAGACTAACGTACTGGCTTTACACAAAGTACAATCGTTAGAGGCCTGAACAGACGCTTTCTCAGAATATGCCTCTTCTTGTTTCATCAATTAAAATGATCCTCCAAAGCGAACCTAGTGTAATTTTCTATCGTACTACAATTTAACATACCTAGTCCTTTGAGAGATTCTAATTTAAGCAACTTGTGTACATTGCAATTACCAACAACCATTTGCAGTGATTATTATCTAATACTCGTCTAGAACAGTAATTCAATCACTTTATAAAAGTCCCCCCTGCAGCATTTCTCGGCGATGGATAATACATCCGCAACAGACGCGCGAGCCTCGACGGTAACCAGATCGTTTAGATTTGAGACAGAAATATCGAGTGTATTAGAAGAAGAAGCGGAGAGAATGGGAGTATCTGTTAACGCACTAGTCAATATTGTTCTCAAAGGTTATAGCCAATTTACGAGATATCTGTCCAAAATAGATATGGTTGTGATTAATAGAGAAATCCTGACTTCTTTATTGAACTGTGAAGACGAGCAAACACTATACGATCTTGGAACGAAATTAGGACAAACAGTTTCAGTAGACACCATTATGTTTTGGAAAAAAGATCTGTCTGAAAAATCCGTACTCGAGTATATAGAAAAGATAATCTGCAGATACAGCCAGCTTGGGACTTACGATGAGCTGTCGCAAACTAACGGCAGAATTGTTGTAATAAGACATCGTCTAGGAAGAAAGGGCTCTAGATTCCTTGAAGGATACATATCCTCCACGTTTAAAAAAACAATTAAAGGCAGTATTTTATTTGAGATAACGGACTCGTCTTTAAAGTTCCAAATAAGTTATAATTAGATAAATTGTCTTCTTTGCGCCGAGTTTTTTTATCAAAAGGTTCATAAATTGATGCCGATACCAAGGTGACATAGAATGTTCGCAGTGGTGCACATGAGTGACGTGGTGAGAATCCCACCTAGCAAGCTGACTAATTCTCTTAAAGATACTGCTATAGGAATTCTTAAAGATAAATACGAGAGTGTGATTACTCCAGAGCTAGGTTATGTCGTAATGATTATAGATGCCACAGCTAATTCAGTAGGTAAGTTGGTAGCAGGCGATGGAGCAACCTATCACAAAGTTAGATTCAAAGCACTGACTTTCCTTCCTAATTTGCAAGAGATTGTTGAAGGAGAAGTAGTGGAAATTACTGATTTTGGAGCCTTTGTAAGAATAGGGCCAACAGACGCATTATTACACCTATCACAAATTACTGATGATTATCTCAAAAGCGATGTTAAACAAGGCCTCATTGTCTCTAATCAGACTTCCAAATCTTTAAGAATAGGATCAAAGATACGAGCTAGAGTAACTGCAGTAAGTTTGGGCAAAGGTGCGGCGATGGGAAAGATTGGAATCACTTGTAGACAGCCATTCCTAGGTGCTTTAGACTGGATCGCTCATGAGATTAAGAAGGCACAAGAGCCTAATATTTCTCAGTCAGCTTCAAAAGAAAGGAGAGCTGGGGGTAACAAATAATTGGTCAGAGAATTAGCATGCAGGAAATGCAAGGCCCTTACAGTCGGGAAGATCTGCCCGATATGTAAGTCGTCGGAATTGTCTAGGGACTGGTCTGGAATAATATTAGTCTTCGACGTGCTTAAATCTCAGATAGCATCAGTTTTAGAGATACGAACTCCACACAAATACGCTTTAAAAGTTTCGTGATTAAACCCTGTAAGGAGAAACTAGAGGAATTTCTCTCACTACGAAAATCGCTCTTAGAATTTTTAAGAGAAGATATTGGAGAAGAGGATATCACCAGCAATAGTATCATTGCTAAGAACACAATATGTCGTGCCAAAATCGTATGTAAGTCTAGAAAGCCGGCAATAGTTTGTGGATTGCATGAAGCTGCGACGGTTTTTGAGATACATAATTGTAGAAATGAGAGCGTGGTAAATGACGGATCAACTGTAGTGCAAGGTAGCGTAGTAATGATGGTGGAGGGGAATGCTAGATCTATTCTAAAAACCGAGAGAACAGTGTTAAACTTAATAATGAGGATGAGCGGTATTGCAACGGAAACACGGAAATTTGTGAGTTCGGCGAAGAAGCATCATAACACCATTAAAATCGCATGTACCAGAAAGACGGCGCCAGGCTTGAGACTGTTTGATAAGAAGGCCGTAAGCTTAGGAGGAGGATATCCGCACAGAATGAACTTGTATGACGGGGTTTTAATAAAAGACAATCACTTGATTATTAACGGATCAATCTCTGAGAGCATCGCATTGGCTAGAAAAAGTATTGCAAGAGCCAAAAGTATAGAATGTGAAGTAACAAACTCTGTCCAGGCGATGGAAGCACTTAAGTCAGGTGCTGACATAATAATGCTTGATAATTTCAGCGTTCGATCTGCAGCGAATACAATAAGCAGAATGAGACAAACGCCGTTAGGAAAAAAAGTAAAAATTGAAGTTTCTGGAGGTATTACAACAAAGAATATCCAGGGTTATGCTAAAGCTAAACCAGATATCATTTCTATCGGGCATCTGACTCATTCACCAAAAGCAATAGATTTCAGCTTACAAGTTTTCTAACATATAAGACAACTGTCACGTACTCTTGTATATTTATTCAAATACTTGCAACTCTATTCTGCTTGTTGCAGACAACAATACTAACATTCAGGAAATAGATAGCATTCGTTCTATTGCTATGCGTGCCTTATCCGCAGTTCTTCGTGGAACCTTAACTTCGTACACTTGTTGTATTAGAGAATTCTCAACCTTTTCCAATGTTATCTTTTTCATATATTTGCACACGGCGTCTTCTTTGACGGGTACAAAAACCTTACCAGGATTTTGCTTTTTCATCCTAGATATAATGCCGACTTCTGTCGCTATAACAAATTCGTGTGCCTTAGATTGCGACGCGTGTTTCATCATACCATCAGTTGAAAGAATGAAGGGCGAACGTACCAATTCATTTGTGGATGAATGATACAACGCAGAAGATGTGCAACTACATTCAGGGTGGATCAGAAACTCTGCGTTATTATGATTAGTAAGCATTTCGTTCAGGTCATCAGCCTTAATTCCAGCATGAACATGACACTCACCTGGCCAGATATAGATATTTTTTCTTCCTGTTATATTCGCGACGTATGATCCTAGAAACATATCGGGTAAAAAGAGGATCTCCGTCTGCTTTGCAATGCTGTTTACAACGCTAACTGCGTTCGAGGAAGTACAACAATAATCCGACAAAGCCTTAACCTCTGCTGATGTATTAATATAGCTTACCACTACTGCATTTGGATGTTCATTCTTCCATGCATTAAGCTCTTGTGCATTGATAGATGAAGCTAAAGAACAACCGGCATCAATGTCAGGGATCAAAACTTTTTTGTCCGGGCAGAGGATGGAGGCAGTTTCGGCCATAAAATGTACCCCGCAGAACAATATTAGATTAGCTTGTGAATCTGATGCACGTTTCGATAATGCTAACGAATCGCCCACAAAATCTGCTATATCTTGCACCTCGGGGAGTTGGTAGTTGTGTGCGAGGATCATCGTATTATGCTGTCCTTTTAGCTCTAGGATTCTCCTTGTAATATCAAGGCTCATCATTGTCATCTGGTCGAAACAAATCACATAAAGGTTCTAATGCATTTAAAGTAATACAGTACAGGATCGCATTGCCTGTTGCTTGCATCTTGAAGGCAATACTTGCCATTTGTGGCAGGTTCAACAATTGAGCCGACCGTTGACGCTCCAGCTAGATATAAATATCCGAGTTCTATCAATTAATTAGAATAGTTGCCAACACACGGCTCATTAACAAAGGCGGGAAAAGTACGTGGCCAAACACCGAAGATCCAAGGGAGAGAGAAGCTCAGTCCTATTTCGAAACTCCGGAACAAGAACAACTTTGTCAAACGCTTCGAGAAAAGGCGATCAATAGGACAGAAAAAACCAGAACGGGGTAGAAGAAGATAAGTCTTGAAGGCTGCCTAGTTATTGGTATTGAACGAACATAACTTTTTGCCGTTCTGACGACTCTATTTTATGTAATGCACGATAAAGTGATATAGCTGATGTTTTTTAGAAGTCTATGCATCGTAGAGTTGGGTTAATTGGCTGCGGTACTATTGGGGGCGAATTGGCGATTGCAATTGATAGCGGAAAGGTAAAGAATGCTTTCCTAGTTGCACTCTTTGATGAAGTGAAACATGTGGCAGACTCTCTCAAATCAAGATTGCAAAATTCTCAACCAATGGTGTTTACTACATTTAAAGAATTCTTGTCTGACCCTTGTTTTATTGAAGCTGATATAATAATAGAAGCAGCGTCGCAAAAGGCCGTGAGGAATTTTGCTAAAAGTATAATTGGAGCAGGAAAACAGCTTATAATCATGAGTGTAGGTGCGCTTGTGGATGAACTTTTTTTTTCCGAGCTAGTACAAAGCGCTTCCATCCACGGAAGCAGCATTTATCTTCCTAGCGGGGCTCTTGCAGGGATCGATGCGATACGTAGTACCCGACACCTAATAGACAGCCTAACCCTCACTACAACAAAAAACCCCAAATCCTTTGTGGGAACGCCTGGTTTTAAAACTGGAAAATATGACTCTAATGGATATGAAAAAATTGTAATTTTTGACGGTCCTGCTTCTCAAGCGGTGAAAAAATTTCCATTGAATGTGAATGTAGCAGGCGTATTAAGTCTAGCTGGTATCGGATTCGAAAAGACGAGGGTAAAAATCGTAGCAGATCCATCCATACAGGTAAATCAGCACCAGATATTGGCTAAAGGAAGATTCGGCGAGATTAACATCACTGTCAGCAACGTCCCGAGCGAAAATAATCCCAAGACGAGCTACTTGGCGGTCTTATCAGCCATAGAATGCCTTAATTCGATCTGTAATCCGGATATTAGGGTAGGGACTTAGATCAATTCCGATAAACAAGAAGCATTTTACCCAAACGGCTATGACGGGGTACAAAATTATAAAATAATAATTAACAATTACAGTTTATATGTGGTATAATCTTTGATTTTAAATAAGGTATTAAGAATGAGTTACGGTGGATTTAGAAGGAATGACAGCTTCGGACCTAAGCCTGTAGAAACTGGCAAAGAATACGACGTGCAGATAACCGAAATCAGTAGAAAGGGTGACGGTATTGCAAGGATACAAGGGTTCGTGATTTTTGTAAAGAATGGAAAAGTAGGGCAGAATGCAAAGATACGCGTTTTGCAAGTCGGAAATAGATTTGCTACGGCTGAAATCGTTAACGGCGCGCAATCGCCTCCTGACACTTCGGAGCAAGTCACGAGCTGACTTCGGAAAGCACAAGGCTAACGCACTAAGATGCTGGAATATTTTTATTATTTATTAACCACTAAAGAAAGAATCAAAACAGCGATTGCATTTTCACATGTCGGTTTTACGTAACTATTATAGCGGGAAATTCTTCAATTAAAGCCTTTACTCGGACCAACGAAGTAAGGCTACTGCCGATCGCACGAAGTAAGAGATTATTACATTTCTTTATTTCTTTAAACCAAAGTCATCAGGACGTTAACTTTAATAGCTTTCCTAATATGAATGACTCATGAAAAAAGAACTCTCTCTGCCAGATTTCAAATTTGCAGGTAAAAACATTGTTATCACAGGGAGTGGAACTGGAATTGGTCAAGCCATAGCAAAAAAATTTGCAGAAGAAGGCGCAAACATAATAATCATGGGCAGGCGCAAGGCTCCTCTTGATTACACTATAAGTATTATCAGATCTATCATAAAACAAAAGGGTACAAGCGGTTCTGTGAGAGCTTTTGCCGGAGTAGATGTTTCTGATGAACAAGGAATACGTCGAATGTTCGAAGCCATTGAGAAGGAATTTGGCAAGGTGGACATTCTAGTAAATAATGCAGGAGTCTCAGGGCCGGTCAAAACTTTCACAAATGCCAGCTTCGACGAATTTTGTGAATGCGTTTCAATTCACTTAACTGGAACATTTTGGACAACTATTCAAGCTCTCCAAGTATTGCAACATGGCTCCAAAGTGATAACCATTTCTACTTTCTTTACCGAAGAAAATCGATTTGAACAACGGCCGTATAGATTCAGAACACCTTATACATCTGCACAGGGAGCCAAGAATAGACTTTCTGAGGCATTGGCGTGGGAATTAGCAGAAAAAGGGATACGATCGGTCATAACTAACCCTGGGCCAGTTCACTCTGATCGAATTTACAAAACAGTTTATCCAAAGGCCGCTGCCGAATTTTTGAGAATTGGTGGTTATGATACACTTACTTCAATTGAAATAGAAAAAGCTACTCTGCAATTGCTGGATATATTAGGAGAAGATCAACATATTATCGAAGACAAAATAGCAAATGTTTCGCTAGAACTAACCAAGGCTAGAGCAGCTCCACCAGATGAAGGTGACAAAAACATGCATAAAGTGATATCTGGATTACTATCCAAGATCCAAGAGATCGCTGAAAAAGTGCAGAATAATACTCGAAGTATGATTGTTGACAGAGAGTTTCTTACTCAGGAGGAGGTTGCTGAAATGATACTGAATATATCCGATGAGAAGATTAGCAAACTGATTAATGGAAGAATCGTACCCAACGATAGGGTATTTTATCCCGTAAAGCCTTCAGTAGGCACATTCGTTGAGTCAGTAGCAGATATGGATGTGAAACATAAGGTCATAATATTGACTCTATTTTCACAAACAAATGTAGAGCGCCTAAGAGGAACCATCAACCAATTAAAAAATTCAAAACCTGAGAAGATCATCATACTAACTAACAAAGAATCAAGCGTTGCAGAATTACGAGATTTTGATGAAAGTTACGTGATAAGCGAATTAGATGAAAACAGCGTTAAGATGGCTTTGGAGAACATTAAAATAAAATTTGGACAGATAGGAGGTTTAGTTCACTTTACGGGAGATTATGATTATTCCATACCATTTTCCTCTCTTGCAAGAACTGACTGGGATATGCTAGTGGACAGATTCGTAAACATTCCTGCCTTATTGACAAAAGTAGCAGTAAACGCTATGGCTCCTGTGGGGGCCGCAAATGAACCCAGTAAATTTGCAAATTCACAAGGAATAGTAATCATAGTCGGCCCACATTCCCCTGTAGGAAAAAAAATCTCTGGTCTGATTAGGGCACGGTCAGAGGTATTTAGAGGTAGCCTAAGACCATACGTTGCAACGGTCAATCAGGAATTAAAAGACGTTTTGAAGTCTAATATGAAATTATTTTTGTTGCTTCCTGGAAATATCAATGGCGACAAACCGGATGACCAAAGACTGATTGACGCCTTATCTAACTTAATTAGAGGTTCCTCAATTAAAAAGAATGAGAGCATTTACTATATCGACGAAGGGAGAGATTAGCCATTAGAAAATTCCAGAGCCTAACGAATTTATAATTTTTTTGGATTTAATAGATCAGTGCAATACATGATCCTATTAAAATCCATCATAAATTATTAGTATTTCGGAAGCCAGATTGGCATGACTGGCCAGCTTAAGATAATATGATCAAGAAAATATGCATTTTGTTTATCAAATTTTGCATTAGTTTAAAATGCGACTATCTTAACAATATAATTCAAGTTTATACGCTTATCTGAAATATTGCAAGCCAAGTTAAGGCAGCCAAACACCGATACAAATTCAAAAAAACTTATAGATTGGAAAATACATATGAGGCTAAAATGGGACAGAAAGCCCTCTAAAAACATATAGCGAAAATAGATGCCTAAGAAATTATGACTCACGCCCATTATAACAGAAGCAAAACCGTATCTTCTTGTAGTCCTCTCTGGATTGTTCATAAATCACAAAACCTAAACTGTCTAAATAAAGAACATGCTGATCATTTATCTGGATATTGTTTAGGTAATAAGTATACAACGCTGTACATATCCGAGGGCCGGCACAGCCTAAATTTATAAAATTGTATATGTTACATCTTGAGATAGTTCATCCTTTCATCAGCAAATCACTATTCGTTGAGATACGGATCAACATATAATTAGAAGAATGCGTAATGATTTGAATGAGCTCTACTAATGCAAAATTCAAAATAAATATAAACGAAGGGATCATCGAAATCGAAGGCAATCAGATTTTTGTTGATAAGCATCTAGATAGATTGGAAAGCATACTTAAAGAAGCCATCCATCAGGCAATGTTAACGCGAGTTAATGAAAAGGCTTTAGCAAAGAATTCTTCTATTACTGTTCAACAAAATGATGTTGAGGATGACAAAAATGTTCACAGGAGTTCTACGCGATTATCATCAAAGCCATCTCCAATTAAACATCCGTCAAAGGCTTCACCTACTGTATTTCCCATCCCAGTTGACCTCAAGGCTAATGAAAATAAAGTCGGTTTGAGAGAATTTTATTCAGAAAAAATTCCCCTGAATCATTACGAAAAGACAGCTGTATTTGTTTACTATTTAACTAAGTTTAATAATCTATCGGACATAAGATTTGGTGAGATCTTGTCTTGCTATGAAGAGGTAAATGAGAAAAAGCCCAGTATAACAGACATTGTAAAGAACTCAATAAGATATAAAGGATGGCTCGAACAAGGGACACACAAATTTTCAACACGCTTAACTGTATCAGGAGAAAATTTCGTGAAATTTGATTTACCTCAAAAAAAATACGCAGATAGCAGCAGCTCAACTCCTATCTAGTATCTATAAATCCATTTAACGCTAGGCTCGCCACCAGTCAAATCCAACAAAAGATATAGTTTTTTCCTTCAGTTTCGGTATCGCTAGTATGAATTGCTTTTTGACTGTGGTTGCCAGCCTCCCTGCAAGAACGATACCTGTTGCAGTCATATGATCCGAAGGCTTGAAAACTTGTACAAGATACGGAGCATGATCTATTCCTGGCCCTCGTTCGTAAACGGCGAAGTCGCACCCAAACTTGATTCCCGGCGAGACTATGTAGCCTTTATCTCTCAACATCTGAAAAACCATGTACTTTCTGTCAAAGTCGACATACTCCTTCTTACAAATGTTTAATATCTTTTTCATAGATACCGGTCTACCGCTGGCATTACGGACGGTTAATCTTCCATTTCGTAATAGGTAACACCCCTCTATCAAGTCCAAGATCAAAGGAGATTCAAAGAGAATTCCTTTAGGTTTAGAGATACCCAAAGGCTTGCCGTAATATCCATTCCCAAACAGTGCTCTAGACTCTTCTTTGTCCCAAATTAAAATCCTTTTTTTTACTAATATGCCACTGAAAGACATGTCATCACATACTCAAAGCTAAAATAGTGATCGAATCAGTGGCTTCTTGGCGTTTATCCGTCATTCCCTATAGACCCTCAAACGCGTCCTTGAGGACAAAAAGAATGTTGAAGGAAATTTCATTTAATGTTTTTACTATTACAAATCTGTATCTAACATGTCTTTCTAATTTTTGAACTCCCTGCGCCAACTCCATAGCATTTGTAGGATAAATACTCAACGCACGGGCCATATCATCGACCTTAAAGAACGCATCGACCACTAAGCCGATCAGCTGCTTGAGATCTTCATCAAATCCGCCTTTCATCTTGCACCCTGTCTACTAAGAACGAGTCTATTAATCCTTTTGACAAGACGTTGGGCGCATCAAATACAATTGTAATACAACATAACCTTTTTAATCAAAAAATGGGCAGGAGCAAAAAGATGTTATCTATCCGCCTCTAGATTCTAATATGGCCTTTAGTCTATGGTTAATTGCTTATCTGATAATAAAAGAAATTTTTATTGCATAATTGCAAAATTCAGCGGGGCGACAATTGCCACTAGTTTGAAGAAATTTTCCTCTGCTGGGTCATAACGAGTTGCTATTATTATTGCGAAAGCATATTGTCAAGGACATCTATTTAATTGCCCGTCGCCTTACAAAGGAACATCTGGTAGATATTGGCTCCGCCTTTATTATAGGTGCTAATCTCTGACTTTAAGAATAAAATTTCTTCCTTCCTGATTTATCTCGATAAGTTTTTCCAAATTCTTTGAGATTAGGAAGCTTATCCTCATCAAAAACAGTTCCGTCTTTGCAGACTAAGTATCCATCGATACAGCAGCTCGCGCATATACCTATTCCGCACTTCATGTGTCGCTCCAAGCTGGCTTGGATCGGTAAAGAATAGGAACTAGCAATGTTGAAAACTTCCCTCATCATCAGCTCTGGGCCGCATGTATAAACTATATCGAATTTTTCAATCCCTACAATATCTGCCATTGCGTCTGTTGCCTTTCCTTCTAACCCATAGCTGCCATCGTCGGTTGTCACAATCACCCGGTGGTGGGTGTCTGAAAGCAGATCATTCGCAAACGTTTCGAAAAAAACTTCCTCTTTAGTCTTGGCTCCGATAATAACAGTACAGGCAATTTTATGGTCACAAAGGATTTCTGCCAACCGCATTAAAGGAGCTAATCCTGTTCCGCCGCCCATTAAAAGAGCCTTGTTTGCAGTGGAGGGTACGGTGAAGAAATTACCATATGGTCCTCTAATTCCAATTTTTTCTCCTACGCTCTTCTCATAGAGTGCAGTTGATCCGTATCCTACCTTACGAACTGTGACTGCTGCACGGTCCTTTCTTTTCGACAACATAACACTCATGGGTAATTCTTCCTTCCCGGGAATCCAAAGCATCAAAAACTGCCCAGGTTTGGCCTTGTTACTGATTCGATCTTTGAATATGAATGTCTTGACGGTAGGAGTCTCATGAATTACCTCTTCAATCACCACGCTCCTTATTTTATTAAGATTTATGAGCAAGCCCTGTAACTTCCTGCAAAGTTAAGTTCTTTCGCTCAAGATATTGTTTCATTCCGCTAATTATGGTACTAAAAATAGATATGCCCTCATAGGCTATTACACTACCTAATTGTACAGCAGACGCACCTGCCATCATGAATTCTATAGCATCTTCCCAACAAAATATTCCACCACAACCTATGACAGGAATATCTACGCTTTTAGAAATCTCGTAAACGCTTCTCACCGCGATAGGCTTTATAGATTTTCCCGAAAGACCACCTATTTTGTTACTAAGGACTGGAATCCTATTTTCTATGTCAATAACCATTGCGCGTACGGTGTTTATGGCAGTTATTGCATCTGCTCCAGATTCATTAGCAACCTGAGCTATTTTAACGACGTCAGCATTGCCTATCCCAACTTTGATAGTTATAGGTTTCTTCGTCTCCGATTTAATTACTTTAATTATTCGTGATACCATTTCAGGATCATCTCCTACATCCATTCCCATTTTGGATACGTGAGGACAGGAAAGATTAATTTCATAACCTAAAATGTTAAGGCTGTCGAAGTGCTTAATCAAGTATGGGAAGTCCTTATCAGATGAACCAACTAGACTAACGAATATAGGCAGGTCCTTATTATATGATATCTCCTGCGAAAATGCCTTGGCGCCGGGATTTGAAAGACCTACGGCGTTCACATAAGTACCTTCGCTAATGGAGACTATGGTAGGATTACGATATCCTTCGATGGAATTGCCACTTATAGATTTTGTAACGATTCCGCCTACACCAGCCCTGTAAAGTCTATCGAATACGTCTAGAGAAATACCCAAGAAACCTGAAGCGAGCATGATGGGATTCCTGAATTGTATACCCATAAGCTCCATGCATAGAGAATTATCATTGTACGACTCACGATTTGATCGCATCAATCTTAGGATATCTTGGATCTAAGAATATATTAGTTGATCATTCGCCTAATTTAACGGCATAATCCAATAGTACGTGATGGAATAGTACTTCATCAATCATCATTAGGCTGTACAATCACTCTGCTCATACTCATCAGAAGTTTGATCATTACAAAGTCCTCTTAAACTGAAAGGCAAACAATATCGGCTCTAATTGGCAGGATTTTCACGTTATGAAGACTAGCCGCATCGAGATGTATCCATGTTTGCTCTCTTAGGACGGCTCGGCTAATGACTAAAATTGGTGTCGAGTCATTAGCTTTAAAATCACGCTACAAAGGCTTTCCAATAAACTGATCTCCTGGCTGATGATAACACGGCTAGCTCTCTTCTTCAAGTGCTTTTCTAGAGCTATCTTTTTAGAATAGTACTTATACAGAAACCCCTTGTTTCATATGGACCAATAACATAACAATGACTGTTAAAAGGTGCGCTTCATGCTTAGAAATTATTTACTCCTGATAAGACTTCCCAATACCTTTACTGTCCCTCCAGACATTTTGGTCGGATATTTCGTGGTGGGGCATCAAGATAGTGCTGATGCCCTATCTCTTCCTCTGTTAATAGTATCGTCTGTTCTCTTGTATATATCCGGAATAGTTTTTAATGATCTCTTTGACTTGGAAGAAGATAAAATCGACAGCCCAAATCGACCGCTGCCTTCAAATAAAATCAGCGTCAAGAGCGCTTCATTATTAGCAGTTTCAACAATGTCCTCAGCTAACATTATTGCATACCACGTGAGTCAGCAAAGTCTACTGGTTTCTTTTGTAATTTCTTGCACGATTATTGCCTACGATTATAAGCTCAAAAAAACTAAAGTGGGTTTCATTATAATGGGGCTGGCAAGGGGGTTGAATATCCTGTTAGGAGCTAGTACGGCATTTTTTGTTATACCGGACGATCCTCAGGCTTTATTCTACACAATCTTCATTACGTCATTGATGGTTATCTATGTCTCCTCTATCACTTTACTTAGTAAAGGGGAAATCACGGGCATAGCCAATATGCGAAAAATTGTGGCCGCCTACGGAAGTGTTTTTTTGATAATTGTCCTGTTGGCAATCGCATTATTTTCAGGAATTTTTAGTTTTTATGCGTCAATATTCTTAATTATCTTTTCGATAGGTATTGGCATAAACTTTAAGAAAATAGTGACTGGTAATTATACGTCATTAATCATACAAAAAGCAGTAAAGAATATGATATTCTCCATTATAATTCTTGACGCTTTTTTCATAACGGGCAACCTGGGTATCTATTACGGAGCTCTAACCGCTTTATTTGTAATCCCTTCAATGATCTTAGCTCGTAATTTGTATGTCACATGATGGGAAATAGTTAAATGATCTACAAATTCCAATTAACGATGAGTAATGTGACAAAGCAAATAGTAGTCATCGATGTTGTGGGATTGGAATTAGGCCATCTGAATTCAAACCTTCTACCTCATATAAAGAAAATCGCGGAAGAAGGTGAGAGCGCTAAAATGCGACCTGTCTTTCCTTCTGTAACTTCCACGGTCCAAGCGAGCATACTATCTGGAAAATATCCAGAAGAACATGGAATAATATCCAATGGTCTATTCGACAAAGTTAACAACAATGTTTCGTTTTGGGAACAATCAAGCAATCTAGTTCAAGCACGAAGGATCTGGGATATACAGGACTCAAAAAAAAATATCTCTTCTATCAACTCTGCTGTTTTATTTTGGCAAAACACTATGTATTCGATGGCTGATATTGTAGTTACACCGCGGCCCATACACATGGCTAATAATATGATAATGTGGTGCTATTCAAAGCCAGTTGGCTATTATGATGATGAGTTAAAACCTAAATTCGGAGAATTTGCACTTCCTACATACTGGGGACCTTTTGCGTCGTCCAAGTCAAGCCAATGGATAGCTGAGGCTACTTGTTACACCTTAGAAAAATATAGACCGAGACTCACTTTCACATATATACCACATGTTGATTATTCTGCACAAAAATATGGCAAAGGCAGCAAAGAGGTAAAAGATGACCTGGCTATAGCAGACGATATCGTTGGCAAGATTGTGCATAGCGTTGAGCTAACGGGAATGATGGATGCCACTCAATTCATAATATTATCTGAATACGGGTTTAACACGGTCTCAAGTTCGGTTTCTATAAATTTAAAACTTAGAGAGGCTGGACTACTATCAGTACGAAAGATAAACTCTAAGGAATATATTGACTACGAGATGAGTGAGGCATTTGCGATGGTGGATCATCAAGTCGCACACGTATATGTTAAAGAGCCGTCGCTATCACATACTGTAAGAATATTAGAAAATGTTAAAGGCATAGACAAGGTCCTCAGCAACAGAGATGATAAGAAGAAATTGATGATTGATAACGAAAGAACGGGAGACATAATAGCAATCTCTGATCAAGATAAATGGTTTGACTATTATTGGTGGTATGATAATGATACAGCTCCTGATTTTGCAAACACAGTAGATATACACAGAAAACCTGGCTACGATCCCTTAGAATTGTTTATCGATTTAAAGACTAAATCAATTCCTCTAGATACATTTCTAGTAAAAGGATCTCACGGAAGACCACCAAATATTGAAAGCCATGAAGGAGCAGCCTTTTACGCTTCCAACTACAAGACTGACATCCAAAGAACCGCCAATAACTATGTAGAGTGCGTAGATGTTGGTAAGTACCTTATTAGAAATGTAACATGACGCATTCGAAAAGTATTATTCAAGATGAAACGACATGACGTTGAGTTATTCAATTACGCTCTCTTCGTTTACACATATAGAAGCAAATTTATACAAAATATTAGATAAACTGACGAATTCTGGTTTCACTGCCATAGAGATGTTTGGTGAGCCAGAAAAGCTGAATGTAAATGAGATCTCAGAGATCATAAATTCGTACGGAATTGCCGTAACTGGAATAACTGGAATGTGGGGGTCTCTAGGTAAAGACTCACGGAAGCGAAAACTCCTTACCTCTGACTGCAGTCTCCTTAAACATTGTGAACAGTATATAATGAAATGTATAAGAATGTGTGACCTTTTAAAGGGCAATGAGTTAAACGTATGTCTATTTGCAGACAATCGTTTGACGAATTTGGACGGGAATCATAGGCTTATTTCACCGGATCGAAAAGAACAAGTGCTGCGGCGTTCTGTACCCATATTGAAGAAATTGAGTACTTTCGCTTCGGATTACGGGATTAGACTACTATTAGAGCCTCTGAATAGATACAGTACCCCGTACTGTACAACTGCAAGTGACGCGATTAAAGTTACCAACATGGTAGACGATGATAATTTCGGAATTATGCTGGATACATTCCATATGAATATTGAGGAAGACTCCCTTGAATATGCAATAAGCGACTCCAAGCATCTATTGGCTCATATGCATTTTGCTGACAATAACAGAAAGATGCCAGGGTACGGGCATATAGACTTCCAATCTATTATGAGAATTCTAGCGGCTATAGGCTACGAACACTACATAAGCTTTGAACCAATTGTCGAAGACAAAGGCTTTGAACCAATTCTATCTAAAAGCTTAGCCTTTATCAAGGCCATAGATAATATCGTTAAAAAAGAAAACGTATCGAAAAAATGGTTGCTATACAGAAATTAACAAAGTCATCCTGACTAGGTTACATTATGTTACGATAGATATTTATTGCCTGCGGGCTTTCAAATTCTAAAACTAATAAATGTCTTGGAATACGTAAATTGGTGAATAAAATGTTAATTTATACCACAACAGAACCAGAATTTGGTTCTGAGTTTGCTCGGGATATTGAGCAAGGACTGCTGAAAAAGAATAAAGAAATTAAATCGAAATATTTCTACGATAATATCGGCTCAGCCTTATTTGAACAAATAACTTTTCAACCCGAATACTATCTTGCGGCCACAGAGATGGCCATATTAAAAGAATATTCACGTCAAATCACCTCAGAGTTCAATCTGAAAGAGGCAAGCATATTGGAGCTCGGAAGTGGAAGCTCTACTAAAACCAGAATCCTTCTAAGCCACCTACCAGCCAGTTATAGACAGTATTATTACTTTCCGATAGACGTTTCTCAGAAAATTTTGAGGGAAACAATAGACAGCCTGACATTTGACTTTCCAAACCTTAGAGTTTTTGGTATTGCATCAGAGTACATCAAAGGTGTAAAAAAGGCAGAAGAGTTAATTTTCTCTGAACGGAATATTCCTTCAAGAAAGGCGCTACTATTCCTAGGTTCAAGCATCGGAAATTTTGAACCCAGTGAATGTAGATGTTTTTTAAGGAATATAACTGAAAGTTTACAATCCGATGATATCCTAATAATAGGATTTGATTTGCAGAAGAATAAAGAGATTCTCGAGTCTGCTTACAATGATAAAGCTCAAGTAACTTCAAAATTCAATTTGAACCTTTTGTCTCGTATAAATAGGCAACTAGGGGGAGAATTTGAATTGGAGAAATTCAAGCATCTTGCTTTCTACAATGAAAAAGATAGCAGAATAGAAATGCGCCTAACCTCAACAGAAAATCAAGATGTTTCCATTAAAAAAATAGGCAGGACATTTAGCTTTGCGGCTACAGAGAACATCCACACCGAGAACTCATATAAGTATTCCTTAGAACAAATAGAGAATATAGCAGGTGATGCTGGTTTATCAGTGAAAAAGAGCTTTTTCGATAACAAGAAATGGTTTAATTTGACTGTGCTAGGACTGAGTTGATTTAATCTCACATGTCCTTAACACATCTAAATCCTGTAAAGGGTATTCGCTCGTGAGGTTTAAAATAATTTCTGTAGCTAGATCTTATCTGCTTCGCAGGAGTTGAAAAGGAACCGCCGCGAAGAACTTTCTGGTTAATTGACCACTTATCTGTATACTCAGCAAACTTTGATTTGAACCTCGGGTAGAGTGTGTATTCTGAAGATGTCCATTCCCAGATATCGCCTATCATTTGGTGACATCCATAATGACTTTTTCCATCTGGATATGACCCTACCTTACACGGACCCCAATTAAATGATTCTAGTAAATTAGCATAGCGAGGTCTAGGATGATCGTTTCCCCATGGATATATGGTTTTAGTCTGAGAATTTTCATTCCAACAGGCTGCCTTTTCCCATTCTGCTTCCGTTGGAAGCCTTTTATTTGCCCATCGAGCATAAGCGTCAGCTTCATAATAGCTTACGTTCGTAACTGGCTCTTCGGATTCTACAGCGGAAAATCCTCTAAGATCCTTTTTTAGCCAACTACCACTTTCCTTCCTCCAATATAGAGGAGCCTGCCAGTTTTGTTCCTTTAATAATTCCCAACCGTCAGCGAGCCACAATGAATACGCTTCGTATCCGCCGGACTCTATAAACTTAACAAAATCTCCATTAGTCACTGGAGTTATATCAATTTCGAAGGGCTCAAGATAGACATTATGTTCTGGTAATTCATTATCATAACAAAATGCATCCCCAGGATATCCTAGCCGATAAATGCCTCCAGGGATTTTTGCCATTCCGGATGGTCGATGAGACGGGGAAACTTGAGGTCTTTTTATATCAAGTGGCTCGTATCTATCTAGAGGATCGCTGAAGCGTTGAAAATAATGTTGGAAGTCGTAAGTCATTAATTCTTGATGTTGCATTTCATGTTGATTTGCCAATTCAAAATCGTAGATTAATTCCTCTGATATTCGACCAGATTTCTCGATCTCTGTTAAAAATGCCAATACCATATTTTCAATGATACTCCTATACTTTAGCGATTCACTTACCGTTGGCCTAGGATACATCCCCCGTTGAGATTTGGGCAAAATAAACTCGTATTTCTGATAATACGAGTTCAGATATTCTATGTTAACAGATTTCTCTGAGAATATCCTATCTGTTTTATATTTTTCCAAAATTTTTTGAAAAAACCAAGTGACATGAGAAATATGCCAGTTAGCTGGACTACCAAACGTGTCAGATTGCATTACTGCATCTTCTATTCTGAGTGGTTTGAACAATCTCATAGAAATTTTTCTAATATTAATAAAATCCTTGCAAAGACGATCTACATTCCTCGGCTCCAATGATTGGTACAATATATAACAGGATAGCTAAAAAGATAAATAAAAGTTCTTGTGCCTCTTAACAGTAAGAGATACGATGACGACTATCTTTTCGTCCTTACATTATAATATACTCAAGAATTTGAGGTTTTATTTGCCCATGCGACTACTGTAAAAGTGGATATCGCCGAACCCGCCATACCTGCTATTAGGGCGCCTATGACTCCTTCATTCAGGAAGTTTGGCATAATTTTCGAAAACCATTCAGCTATACTAGGAAGTGCCAAGTATCCAATACAGCCTATGCCAAATCCTAAAAGCCAAAAAGCAAAGATTGCAACTTTTCTAGACAATCCTTGTTTCCCTTCCATAGTAACCTATACGCTTGTCACCCTTTGAATTTCCGATCTTTTCACTCATGTTTAATAATGTTACAATCCATAATAAGCACGATTGTCAAATATTGTAAATATGATGTGGATAAAAAAAGATACCCTATAACTAAACAAGATTTCTTAGTGATAGAATCTGCCCCTCTCATCGCTGGTCTGGCTGACTTTTCAATGATCTGATTTGTTGTCCATAAATGGAGATCAATTCACTTACAGTAGTAGCATCCTCAGGCGCCTTATCCTCACGGATCTTTCCGGTGAATTTCGGGAATCGAAGTCCCAGTCCGAATCCCTTTTTAACTGAATCTAGGGCCGCTGTGTGTGAAGGACTAAGAGTTATTTCTGATGCGATAACTTCAATTAAGATCTTGGGTTCAAACCACACGTTCATTTTCATTCGTGTGTTAACTCTAGCATGCCTATGCGAAATTAAGTGCCCTTCCAAATTTGAATAGAATTGTTCAAGATGGAGGTCGGTGAAGCCAGCTCCAACTTTACATACGCTTTCAAAGATATCGGTGTCAGGATTATAAGCTGCGAGCAATAGGGCCCCATACCTGCCCACTCTTCTTCCCCTGCCGAAAAGTGCGCCTACAACTACTAAGTCCAAGGAATCGGTGATTTCAGCCTTGTATTCGCGTTTGAGTTTCATCCAAGCGAATTCTCTTGCTCCAGCCCTGTACTTACTATTTAACTGCTTTATCATCAGTCCCTCACAGCCATCCTGTATTGCAGATGCCATGAAATTTTCTATATTATCTGCATTAGTGACGATAACCTGCGGTACTAATCTAATCTTTTCTGTAGCCATATTCTTACTAATCTCTTCTAGCAATTTGCGCCGCTTAAGATAATCTAGAGATGTCTTATCCGAGCCATCAATATATAGGACGTCAAAGATGTTCACTACAACAGGATAGTCATCTATCGCTTGCTCCAGACCATGTTTCCTTCGACGGTGCATCAGCTCCTGAAACGGCAAGAATTCCTCTGTTACACTATTAATGGCAACAACCTCCGCCTCCAATATCATTTCGTCTACTGGAATAGATTTGAGTGACTCTACAACATCTGGATAATAGTTTGTGACCTTCTCTAATCGTCTCGAGAAAAGTTCGATTTTCTTTTTGCTTTTGTGTATCTGGATTCTCTCGCCGTCTAACTTGTATTCAGCGGCTGCCACTCCATCAATAAATCTGCTCAAGGCATCAGCAGCGTTCCTTGCTCTTTCTGCTAGCATCGGTCGAACAGGCTTAAATAATGTTGTTTTCAGTCTTTTTACATATTCTATTCCTTGGGTTGATAGTAATTTAGCAACGGTTCCAAGGTCGCTTGATACATTATATGCAGACTCCAGTGCATGCCTCTCCGATTTTTTACCGGTAAAGGCAATCGCCAGAGAATCAAGTACTGTATAATCAGCAATACCTAACCTGAGTGTGCCCATCAACAATTTCATTATGTATCTACATTCGCCTAATGTAGCGTTGTTCATCAAGTTACTAATCAGCCTTAGCTTGAGTTCCTGAGATCCTGGACCAATTGTCTTGGCTATCCTTTCAAGAGTACTGAAAACTAGCTCTACTGTTACGGGTTCAACAAATAAGCTAGTTTGACTCTTTAAATCCATAAGCTCTCGTGCAGTATCTCCTAAATCTCCTGTGATACGATAGTTTGCTTCTACTGATGAAATGTTCAGGCCGGTAGAAAATGCAATCGCGCGAACTGCCGTTTTTTCTGCCAATCCCAGTTCCACACCTTCATAATCAGGATAAATTTTTCCTTGAATAAGATATACTACCTTATCAATAATATAGGAGGGCGTTTTTCTCAACAAACCAACTAACTCTTGGGTTAAGAGTAATCTACTCGATGTCTGTTCCATTTTTTCAAATGTTTCTACTAGTATAGCAAACTTCAATCGTTGATTTCACAACCTTCTTTAGTTTTTAAGCTTTTTTACATTAGAAATATTAACAATTATAAAGTGCGCCTTGAAAAAATACTCTGCATGGGAGGTAATAAAAAAAAACCAGTCGCATCTTCTGAAAAGACGTCTAATTCTGGAAAAGGTGCAGAAACAAAAAACATCAAGAAAGAAGAAACCAAAAAAAATGTCAAATCGCAGCAAAAGATATCAGTAGTTATAGATGACGCTCAAGGTAAGAAGGCGTTGCAAGCGATGAAAGCAATAACGCCACAAGCCTTAGCAAGGGCGGCCGGTATCAAAATTTCTGTTGCAAACAACTTCATCAAACAACTTGAATTGAAGGGAATAGTCAAGGCTAGAGGAGGATATAGTGGTCATAGAGTATACCAAATGTTGGGGGCCTGAATTTTTAATTTAGGAAGCCCACACTTCATGTCACCTTGGTTAGATTGCTGGCAGCATTTTCTTATTTCTCCAGCATACGTATGTATAATAGTCTAAAAATTAACAGTTCTATTGTTGTTCGATAGTCAGATCGTTCGTGAAACGTCACTTAAATTTTCTGGATGGATTTATCTTTTTAAGAATACTATGACCGGTCTTCCATTTACTGGTTCATAGTAACAATGACAAAATTTGTAACCTTGTTTTCTAATTAGAACGGCCCTTGATCTAGACAACATACGTTCAGGTTTGACTATCAATAATTCCACATTAGATTTGCTGTCTTTGTCATCGTAAGATTGTCTGCTAAGGACTTTTTCCAATGGTCGAATATACCTCATGAGGGATCTATTATCTTGCATACTACAGCAGAACAGAGACGATGAAAGATTCAAAACATTTAGTGTTTAGTCGTACTAGCCATCTAGTCTAAACGAGTCCTATTACTCATATTGTAGTGACTTTACATTTTTTATAATGTTGTCAGCTATTGTTGCTTCAAATTGATAACTTCTGGCTTTTTTAAAGTCATCACTTCCCCAGGTTTGATTGTTTTCAAAAGTTCCAGTCCTGATGTAACTTTCCCAACAGGATTCATTGGGAGGCCATTGGAATCTTTCACAAAAAAAGATAGAGAACTGTTGGATGTCATAAATCCTATATCACCTCGGCTAAAGAAGGCTCTCTGTTTCTCCGATCCAAGCAAAATTCCTGTCTCGATGTAGACTACATTGTCTCCAATCTTGTGAACTCTGTTTTGTATAGGTAGGCGTTTTAAAATTGTGTTGACTGTATTGGGGGATAAGTGGCGGGCAACCTCACATGATACGATTCCACTATTCCCAACTTGCAGGACAAGAGATGACCTCGATACAGAATTTATGGTATTTTCCATTTGTATTCTACATTCTGTACTTCGATCATACTAATCTTTGTTTGACGACGATCAATTCGTAACATTTAATTGTATATATATATTAATCTTTGGAGTATTCTTGGTATTAAAACACGTTAGTAAGCAAAAAATTTCTAAAAAAAAGGCTTCACATGAAAATAGAGAGCTAAAAGGAAAAGCTAAAAAAAATATATCGCCGAAGTCAGGTAAAAAAATGACGAAAACTGAACATACTGCTGTCAGACAGTCGTTGCAAACAAAAGATGCGGTTGAAGACGAAGCGAGGATGTCTGGGCGGCCAGAAAATGAGATAGTATCCTACAACGAATTAGAATTTGACTTAAGAGAAGTAAGCTCAAAAGGTACCGAAGTACTGATAGGCCCGAGAGCCCTCACTAGGTTCGAAAGAGCTAGAATTATTGGTGCAAGGTCTTTGCAGTTATCTTGGGGAGCCCCTTTTATGATTGTGGTCCCAGTGGATGTTCGGGATTCAATTTCTTTAGCCACAGCAGAGCTGAGTCTTAAGGCACTGCCAATATCAATTCGCCGGATTCTACCAAATGGTTTGTACCAGGATATTCCTATAGATTGGCTCAAATAAAGCCCCTAATTATTTTAATATTGTGAAAAGGGATCTTGGATGATTATATCCTGCAGTAACACTAAAAATAGGTTGATGCCAGAAATTCTAATAGTGATTATGCTTAAATAGCTTTATAGAAATTTTGAGCTATCTTTAGTTTGCTTGGAACTACCGCACCTCGATCCTCCCTTTCATTTCTGGGTGTATTGTACAGTAATAATCAAATGTTCCGTTTTTGTTGGCTATGAATGTAACAGTCTGACTTTGGAAGTAAGCAAGGTTCTTGGTATGCACATTAAAGGCATCTATATTTAGATTATGAAGTGAGTGAGTATCGGAATCCTCATTTATCAAATGGATCGATTCCAATTCACCTTTCTTTAACAAAATGGTTGGACTATTATATCCTACACCTGTGCTAATCCTTGAGCCGCTTGTTGATTGACTCGTAAATACCCACCCAGCTTGTGGGGAGTGAATAGCCTTGACAAATGTATTAGTAGGGGCTGCAAATACAGGAGACTTGCCATTGATTGGTACAAGGGACATTATACCAAAATAAATGATAAACGATACGACTACCCCAACACACACAATTAAAATAATTGTATATTTAGAAATTCTCTTGTCTTTAGTCTTGGAATTTTGCTGCCGTTTTTGTTTCTTGGTCATGTGATGACTTCACCCGGTATACTCTATATTTAGATAATGCTTAAGCAGTTCCAATTTAGGCTTATCTTACACAAAGATAGCAAAATTTAAATTATCTCTGCTAAAAAGATGGTAAGGGTCAAAAAATTTCCTACACTGCTGAGTTCATGCACTAATTATAAGGGTAAACTTATTCTGGAAGACGGATCTCTTTTTACCGGTCGGGGTTTCGGTTATCCTAAAGAAATTGTAGGAGAGGTAGTCTTTAACACTGGTATGGTCGGATATACTGAATCTCTTACCGATCCATCATATCGAGGTCAAATCTTGTGCATGACATATCCGCTGATTGGAAACTACGGCGTTTCTAGTATGGAGATCTTGGATGACTATGGGCTGCCTAAATACTTTGAATCCAAAGAAATACAGGTAAGAGGATTGATAGTTCATGAATTATCTACAATATCTAGCCACTGGAGTTGTATTAAAACATTAGATCAATGGCTATACGAGCAAAATATTCCCGGGATATACGAAGTTGATACACGAGAAATCACAAAAAAAATCAGGGTCAAAGGAGTAATGAATGGGGCAATTTCAGTTTCTAAAGGGTCTATAAAAGAATCCGAGTTATTTGGCTTATTGAGGAAAAAATCTTATGACGTCCAGAATTTTATGCCTGAAGTCTCAATACAAAGAGCTAAAGAATATGTAGTAAACAACAGCAAGGGTGCTATAGTCATTATCGATACTGGAACGAAATTCAGTATTATCCGTAATGTGCTGAGGACAGGCTACAATGCCGTAGTTGTTCCTTGGGATACATCGTTCGAAGAAATTCAAGCATACAAACCAAAGGGCGTCGTAATCAGCAATGGACCTGGAGATCCGAAAATGTGCCAAGCCACAATAAAAACTGCCTCAAGTCTCATAGTGGCGTCTACACCTACTTTGGGAATCTGTCTAGGAAACCAGATTCTTGCTTTGGCAGCAGGTGCTGATACATACAAACTAAAATACGGTCATAGGGGTCAAAACAAACCATGCCTGGACATATTAAATAACCAAGCTTACGTTACTAGTCAAAACCACGGGTATGGAATAGAACCAGAATCATTGAAAAATACAGAATTTAAAATATGGTTTTCCAACGCCGATGACGAAACAATTGAGGGTATCATACACGGTACTAAACCCATACTAGCTGTCCAATTCCATCCTGAGGCTTCTCCTGGACCATTTGATTGTATGTTCATTTTTGATCGGTTTGCTGAGATAATTGAAAGACACCACAGTCGGTCAGAAGAAAGTGATACTCCGAGCAAGTCAAATGTTCAAAATACGAATAGTGCTAAATATGGCTAAGTAAAATAACAAAGAAGTGGAGGAAATTTGCCCAAAAATGAAAATATAAGGAAAATACTTATTTTAGGAAGTGGAGCAATTAAAATCGGAGAAGCAGGCGAAAGTCAATCTAATTGACCGCTAATTTGACTACTCTGGTTCACAATGCTTAAAGGCCCTAAAGGAAGATGGAATTAAAAGCGTTCTCATTAATCCAAACATTGCAACAATTCAAACTGACACAAGGTTTGCAGACAAGGTCTACCTATTACCGATAAATAGTACCTTCGTAGAGAAAGTTATCGATATAGAAAGGCCAGATTCGGTCATGCTGGGATTTGGCGGACAAACCGCGTTGAATTGTGGTGTGGAATTGCACAAAAAACAGGTCTGGCAAACAAATGGGATAAAAATTCTTGGTACACAGATACAAGGAATTGAAATGACTGAAGATCGACAAAGGTTCAAAGAGGCCATGAAGCGATGCGACCTGCCTGTGTTGGACAGTGCTCCAGCATATTCCATGCCAGAAGCCACTCAAGTCGCGAATAGAATTGGCTATCCCGTCATTGTAAGAGTAGCATTTTCATTAGGAGGAAGAGGAGGAGGAGTTGCTCATAATGAAATCGAATTACACGAGATAGTGCATCGCGGAATCGCTCTGAGTCTGGTAAAGCAAGTACTAATCGAGAGATACATTGGAGATTGGAAACAAATTGAATACGAGGTAATGAGAGATGAAAAAGGAAATAGCATTATTGTCTGCAATATGGAAAACGTTCTCGCTATGCGCGTGCATACCGGAGACAACATAGTAGTAGCTCCTTCTCAAACCCTAACCAATGATGAATATCATACTCTGCGTTCGGCTGCACAACGAGCTACCAAATATTGTAAAATAGTTGGAGAGTGTAACATTCAGTTTGGTTTAAATCCTACTTCTGAAGAGTATTCTGCCATAGAAATTAATGCAAGGCTTTCCAGATCATCTGCTCTGGCCAGTAAAGCGACTGGATATCCCCTTGCTTATATGGCTGCTAAAATAGGACTAGGTTATACTCTTCCTGAACTGATTAACAGCATTACCAAAGTGACTAGTGCCTGCTTCGAGCCGTCCTTGGATTACATTGTTCTAAAAATCCCTAGATGGGATTTTAGAAAATTTGAGTTAGTCAAGCGTAAATTAGGCGCAGCAATGAAATCGGTAGGTGAGGTAATGGCGATAGGGAGAAACTTTGAAGAAGCGATCCAAAAGGCCATCAGAATGCTGGAGATCGGTAAAGACGGCTTGGTTTCTAATTCCTCGATAAATTCTGAAAAAAAAGAGGATATAGAATCCATTGAACAAGCGCTCCTTCATCCTACCGATGACATACTTTTCTCAGTAGTGAGGGCATTACAGATAGGAATGGATATTGATAGAATAAACTCGCTGTCATTAATAGACCCTTGGTTTCTATTCCGAATCAAAAGCATTTTACATACCGAGTGTGAATTAAAAAAGGCCGGTTTTGACAAAGATACAATTAGAAAGGCCAAGACTACAGGATTTTCCGACAAACAAATCGCTAGATGTCTTGGGACGGATGAACTGAAAATAAGAGGATTTAGAAAGAAATTTGGCATTAAACCAATAATTAAGCAGATCGATAGTTTATCTGCTGAATGGCCAGCGAGAACAAATTATTTGTATATGACGTACGCTGGTGCCACTGATGATATAAAAATTCGATCTAGCGATAAAGGTGTGGTAGTGCTAGGAGCGGGTCCATATAGAATAGGAAGTAGCGTAGAATTTGACTGGGGAACTGTCAATATGGTATGGGGATTAAAGGAGAATGGAATTAGCAATGTATCCATAATCAATTGTAATCCTGAGACAGTATCAACTGATTATGATATTTCTGACAGACTCTATTTTGAGGAGCTTACTTTTGAAAGAGTAATGGATATTTATGAAAAAGAACATCCAACAGGAATCGTGACATGTGTAGGAGGACAGAGCGCAAATAATCTTACTCCGAGGCTTGCCGAACAAGGAGCTATCATTATAGGAACTAAGAGTGAAGATGTAGACAGAGCAGAAGATCGGATGAAATTCAGTCAACTGCTCGACTCGTTAGGAATAAAACAACCTGCATGGAGAAATTTTACAAAACTCTCAGAAGCAAGAGAATTTGCGGACAACGTGGGGTATCCTGTTCTGGTAAGACCTTCGTATGTTCTCAGCGGCGCAGCGATGAAAGTCGTTTGGGAAGAAAAACAACTAGAACAATTTTTGACCGATGCAACGGATATCAGTCCAAACCATCCGGTTGTCATTAGCAAATTTTTGCAGGATGCCTCTGAAGTGGAAGTGGACGCAGTTGCGGGATTCAATGAGGTTATCATAGGATCAGTAATAGAGCACATAGATAACGCAGGTATTCATTCCGGGGATGCAATGATGTGCATCCCTCCATGGAGATTGAACAGAGAAATAGTTGAAAATATAGTAGATTACTCTACCAGAATTGGTAAAGCCCTTAAAGTAAAAGGTCCATTTAATATTCAATACCTTGTAAAAAATAATGAAGTTTCAGTGATCGAAGCGAATGTAAGAGCCTCCAGATCTATGCCCTTTGTCTCCAAATTTACAGGTATTAATCTAATTAATTTGGCTGCAAAGGCTATGGTTGGGGTAGGTCCTATGCCAATAGTAGCAAAAGATGCGTGGCTAAAGACGTCTGGATTTGGCATAAAAGTGCCACAATTTTCCTTCATGCAATTGGAAGGCGCAGATATAGTCCTTAGCGTAGAAATGCAATCAACCGGAGAGGTAGCCTGTTTCGGAACTAGATTCTATGATGCACTCTCAAAAGGCTATATAGCCGCAGGCTATTCGCTTCCACCTTCAGGTTCGGCTCTGATAACAGTAGGAGGACAAGAAAATAAGGAAAAGTTATTGCCTTTGATAACGTTAATGGCTAGTATGGGATACAATATCTTGGCAACAGAGCATACTGCAGAATTTATCGAGAAAAATAAATTCAAGAACGTAGATATGGTCCACAAGGTAAGTGAGCCCCATCGAAAACCCAATATTTTGGATTTGCTTTTTGATGGTAAGATTAAATTTATTGTCAATATCCCTTCTACATCCACAATTGAGAGATACGTTGGCATGCTTTATGATGAATATCAAATTAGAAGAAAGGCAGTAGAAATGGGTGTTCCCGTATTAACAACAGTAGAATCAGCGTATTCTTTTGTAAGAACTTTGGAGTGGCTCAAAACAAATACTCCCACGGTAGACCGCTTAAAGGCCTATACTAGACTGTAATATTTCACTATTCCTTACGTTGTTAAAACTCAGCATCAATAGGTTTTTTGCAAAAGGTAGGCTATCATCTATTACAGGCTATTACATATCCATCAAGTGTTACAACAATTGAATCAAGCACGGAGTTATCGTCTAGAATCCTTTTGGCTATAGGTGAAATCAAATGTGTTCCCCGTTGCCTCTGGTTTTCTTTTAAATCAAAATGAGTACTGAATGATGGAACAACTATAATCTCGACGGTTCCTTTTTCGTTTGGAAAAATCGATGTTTTATCTACTTTAAAATACAGCCATACTCTTTGGCCGTTTATTATACTATCTTTATTGTAAAATGTTGGATGAAGATGACCCATGATTATTCTTTTAATAAACGATTGGCGACGCGATGGCATTGTGTGACCGTGTATTAACAATGTGTCCTCTAAGACCATTCCTTTTGTGCTAATTAAATTAATATTGTCCGGAATAATTCGACCCAGGTTACCATCGTGATTGCCCGGTACGAAATAGACTTCTGTATATTTTGATATTGTGCTGAGGAATTCAGGTATCGCCCTCCACTCATATTTGTTGATAAAGCCTATAGTATGTTTAGTGTCCCCTAGCAAGACTATAGCTTCAGCCTGATGTTCGGTGATAAGGCTGGTTACTTCTTCAATCATCCGGTCGCTATCATAAGTTGGATCTATTTGTATTCCCTTAGCATGAAATGCATAATCAAACCCAATATGCAAGTCTGATAGCACGATGTATTTTTTATTGCCGCTTGATACAGACAAGGCCGGGTGGGGATAAAGGGGAACGATTTGCGACATCTTTGCCAACCCTTTTTACATCAATTTAATTCTTCATGCCTGGTCAAGATATATCGTGAATAGATTAAAAAATACGAAGCTTAAGGTGAATCCTTATTTTAAAAGAACAGCATTAATGTTGCCATGTTGGCCTGGTCTTGAAACAACCTTTGCAATTCCAACATCGGTCTCTAAGATTGCACCTTTGCTTATTACACCTCTTCTTTCATAATCTTTATTAGCAGGATTTTTAGTAACGCGGTTTATCTTGTTTTTTGTGACCTTTCCCGAACTTCTGTCAGCGACATTCACAAACTCTGCTGTCTTTACGGCGGGTTTCAAGTTGTTTCCTCTACTACGTCTATTGGTAAGGATTTGAGGCCCAGATGTTGCTTCGTTAGGGTATCTATCAATTTCATATTTCCTTCTGCCTCGCATGGATACTTTCCGACCGCCGGTCAATTTTCTTCCTTCGAGATTCTCAGTCGACTTTCGCATACATATTTATCTTCAAAGAGAGATCATATTAACATTGTTCTCAAATAATCTCAATTTATCAGTCCTGTCACTATCACAGTAGACTCTTCACCGTTATTTGGTCTTCATAAGTTTAGTCTTCAAATCACCCAAATCTTCTAACCCAAAATAATCCTGAAATTTATTTGTTGTCTTGTATAGATTTGATCTGCCCATTCTTTCGTGGGTTATGAAAGATGAATTTTCAAGCTCCCTTAAATGATTATAGACCCGGCTACCCCTTATCTGGGAAAGACGTTTTGAACTTACTGGTTGTTCGTACGCAACATACGATAAAGTTTTCAGGGCAGCGCTTCCTATTATAGGACGTTGAGCAAATCTTCTGATGAGAGGAGTATACTCCATTTTCAATTGGAACACATACCTTTGATCATCGAGCTGACGGATTTCAAGGGCTCTAAAAGATGCTTTGGTCTTTATCATAAGTTCATTTATAATTCGAACAGTTTTTTTCTTTGAATTGCTTCCAGATGCGATGATAAGCTCAGATAGTGCTAAGGGTCGTCCAGCAGAATACAAAGCTGCCTCTATCCTAGCTTTAACTTCATCTTCAGGAAGAGAGTGGCTCATTTTTTCTAATAAATAATAAAGCTCTTGATTGCTGTCTATTCATTAGATGGTACTGCAGATATCTTGATGTCAGCGTCAGAAATGGTTCCGTCACTCTGCTTTAGTAGAACCCTTCTTTTCGTTGCTAGATATAAAAGCGCGATAAAATATCGAATCGCTTCGATAGTTTCCATTTTAGATATTATTTGATTAAAGCTACACTCTGCCCCTCTGGCATTTAACAAATTCATAATTGAATTTTCGTATACCTGCAACTGTTCCTCAAATTTTAAAAGATAATCATTCAAATTGACAAAGGATTCGACTGGTTCTAGCCGCATATCTTTATTTTTTATCCTTGAATTATCAATTTCGTGAAGTAGATGTTCTAGAACCCTTAGGAGATCGTCGACGGAAACAGGATACATTGATTCGTGCCTATATGGAATCTGCAAGGCGTTCAACTCTGGGATCGGAGCTTGCACTTCGTAATCCGGTCCTATTTCTTTCTTTTGCATTGCTATTTTCTCTAAATTGAAAATGGTTTCAACCTTTAAACGATGTATGATAGAAGAAGTCAACAGTGCTAGTCCGCATAACCTCAGATCTTTTTTTTCGGACTTATTTATCAATCCTAGAAGTAATTCAAGTAGAATTGTTACATCTACGTCCCACACATCCTTCTTGTTTAACACAGAAGGATTAAACAACAAGTTAAGCGGTGCTTGGGATATTAACTTTCTAGTTGACTCGTCCAGACTCTGGTCTGCCATGTACATGGTGTCACACAGGATTGTATATAAAATATTATTTTGAATTGACAGGACACTCAACCACTTATTGAGAAGTGAAAATCAAACATGCACTAAAATACAGAGTATAATAATTCAGATAAAAAGTATGCTGACACAGTTCTTGCTATATGATTTTTACCTCGTTATTTATCCGACTTTCGGAAATGCCCTACTAAAATAACTTGGCCAAGCGGACATCGTTTTATGGTTGGTAGTGCAAATAACTAAGGTGAGGGTTGACTCGTAGCACATCGCACAAGTGTATTGCCTGTTATCGTTATAGAAAGATTGTCGTTGTAATGAATGTTCTGGGTGGATTTAATGATTGATTTAAATATTGTAGATAGTTTAAGGAGGTATACTTGGAACGGCCTAAAAAGATTCATGCCGAGGTAAAATTCCCCCTAATATTGATTCATACACCTTTCGGTTTAGAATTTTTCAATAAAGTGGCGGCTACAAAAGCAGCGAAACTATACGCCAAAGTCAATGTCTTTATCATGCCTCTCATAACTGCTCTTGCAATATTTCTTATAGTGGGCTCACTAATGGTGATGTTTTCAAACTCAGCGGCCAGAGAAGGTGTTCGAAGCGTTGGCCCTCAGTCCAATTTACTTATTCCCGGATTGAATCCTTATCTGCCTTGGACCTATGGTTGGTTAGCGCTAGTTATCACTATTATCATCCATGAGGTTGGACACGGTATAGTAGCAAGAGTTCACGGGATCCCTGTAGAATCTACCGGAATCGTTCTAATTCTAGGGATTCCAATAGGCGCATTCGTCAATATCGAAAGGGAACAATTAATGAAGACTACCCTAAGGCAAAAAAGTGCTATATTAACAGCCGGGCCATTGAATAACATGATTCTAGCAGCGATATGCCTTTTGGCACTCTATTTGGTCGTATCCACACTTAGCCCTTTGCCTACAAGAGGTGAAACACATATCGGAGTTCTAGTAATGAGCGTTAATGACGGCTCTCTGGCTAAATCAGTAGGACTTTCTCAAGGTTCTGTAATAAAATCCATTGCAGGAAAGACTCTGCATAGTGTAGAAGACCTCAATCAAATATTAAGGTCCAGCCTAGGCAACAAAGTCAATTTAACATGGCAAGATAAAAACGGAAAAGAAACCACCCGCGGAGCGATGCTTCCTGAAATAGTACAAGGAAACAAAGCTATCCTAGGGGTCACAATTACAAATGTTACTCCTGATCCAGCATCAGTTCTTCAGAAATACAAGAGCGCATTTAATAAAAGTCCTATTTCTCTCCTTCTTCCTCCCACAATGGCCCAGGGCAACGTACCATTTTCAGATCTAATGACTCCCAAGTATGAATCAAAAATATTGGGATCATCTTTTCCGATATTCGCAAACATTTTGTTTTGGCTTTGGTTTATTAACTTCAATGTGGGTATATTTAATGCACTTCCTATAGGGCCACTAGATGGAGGTCAGCTATATACGTCTCTGATCGAAAATAAAACAAGCTCACGAACAGGAAAAATAAAAAATGCCCCGCTATTACTCACTGTCATTATGACTACTATCGTAATAATTTCTCTTTTTCTTCCGTGGGTAATTCGTTAATACACTTCCTGCTATTCCGGGGTAATAACATACTGTTCCTAGTGCACGTGAGTCTATTCCTGTAATGTTTTGTTTAGATAAGAATATATTAATATCTTTCATTATAATATTCAGCTTATAGCCGTAGTCGTACAAGGCATAGATCGTAACATTATTGCGTGGGATTCAATGTTCTAATGATTATCGGTTTAAGCTGGAAAAGAGACGAAGTGGAAGAAACACAAAACACAGGCGACAGTTTTCCGGGGTCCAATAACAAGAAGAGTCCAGAACGTACTATTACTAGAGGGAAAGAACAATCTACTTCTTTACAGAATAAAATCAAACAAAACCATCAACAACAAAAAAGAACTATGGATGCAGAGGCGGAAGTTACTAAAACAATTATGGAGTCAATTCCAAATGAGTCACAAATAACTTCTGCCAAATTCGAGGGCCCTTATATTGCACTCTACACAAAGAATCCTCGATTTTCACTTACGGAGCTTACCTATTATCTTTCTTCCTTATCAAAAAGTCTTAAGAAAAGATTCGTTATTAGAACCGACATTTCAATAAGAAAATCTGAGGATAAAACCAGGGAGTATGTTGTTAAATTACTTCCAAGCGACGTTTCTGTTTCTGCTGTATTCTGTGACGATGCGACAGGGGAAGTTATTGTTGAAGTCAGCAAACCTGAAACGATCACTCCAAACCTGGTTGTTGAACTGGCACAGTCTACTGGTTGGATTGCTCATACGAGACTTTCTCCTCATATCCCATCTAGCAGTATTAACATGATCCATTCTACATTGAAGAGCTCGGCAAAGGAAAGAATCGCGTTTTATCAGGAGGTCGGAAAAAGAATTTTTAGACCTCCGCTTCTTATCTCTAGTAGTAGTAATGGACACCTTGGTATAGAAAGGGATAAAGGCATTACAGACGTCTCTACCGGCGATTCTTATCCCAATTCATCTTTCTCATGGAAAAACAGAGAAGAGGTTCGGTTATTGTGTTTAGGAGGCGTCAGACAGGTAGGAAGATCCTGTTTCTTGGTTGTGACTCCAGAAAGCAACGTCATTCTGGATTGTGGTATCAATCCTGGAGATGTTTCGACTCTGGATGCCTTTCCTAGGCTAGACTGGTTTAATTTTAACATATACGACATCGATGCGGTGATTATAAGCCATGCACATATCGATCATCAAGGTTTTCTACCAGTATTATTCAAATACGGATATAATGGACCGGTATATTGTACGGAACCGACCCTGCCTTTGATGTCTTTGCTTCAAATGGATTCGATAAAGATCGCTAAAAGTAATGGTACTTATTTGCCGTACGAATTGAGAGACGTTCACGAGGTAGTTAAGCATTGTATAACTATTCCTTATGGAAAGCCAACAGATATCTCGCCAGATATTACAATTACTTTAAACAATGCAGGTCATATTTTGGGTAGCGCCACAGTACACCTTAACATCTCTGGCATCCACAATTTGCTGTATTCAGGCGATTATAAATATGCAAGAACACAACTTCTCGATTCTGCGCTGTCTGTTTATCCTAGAGTAGAAAGTTTGATAACTGAAAGTACCTACGGCAACAATAATGATATTATGCCCGAGCAATCAGTCGTTTACGATAGATTCACTAGCGATATAAACAAAACGCTTGCTAATGGAGGTAAGGTCCTCATACCAGTACCTGCTGTAGGGAGAGCTCAAGAGATCATGCTTGTTTTAGACAGAGAAATGAAGGAGGGTAAACTTATCGAATCGCCGATCTATATCGAAGGAATGATAAGTGAAGCTAGTGCAATACACATGTCCTATGCTCATTATCTTGGCTACGATGTACGGAAATCAGTATCACAAGGCATCAATCCATTTCAATCAGAATATTTTACTTCAGTTAATGGAATTGGCAAAAGGGACGACGTATTAAATGATGAGAATCCCTCAATCATCATGGCGACCTCAGGTATGCTAGAAGGCGGACCGTCTATTGAATATTTCAAGAACATAGCACCAGGCAAAAAAAATAGAATTATGTTCGTCTCTTATCAAATAAATGGAACGTTGGGTAGAAGGGTACTGGATGGCTCCATAAATGAAGTTAGTATGCAGGATAAAACAGGGAAACTAAAGGTTGTTCAACTCCTATGCGAGACTAATAGAGTTGATGGATTTAGCGGGCATAGTGACTTCAATCAGATAATGAACTTTGTTTCAAGGATTAGACCAAAGCGGGTAATGGTAAACCATGGTGAGAAATCTAAATCCGAGAATGTTGCGAGTGCAATTTATTCTAGATTCAGGATAAGATCCAGCGTTCCTGATAACAAAGAAATAGTCAGACTGAGATAAGTGTTTGATGCTTCCATATCTTTTTTAGCCATGTTTACGTAATAATGTGTGACATATAATTGGCAATAAGGTATAGGTGTGTTAACTGTAACATTGTTTTAAGCGGAGAAGGTGCATCCAGACATTATCTTGCTAATCCATCTCATAAGCTTGAGAAGCTTCCTCCCCCATTGAAAGCTGTCAAAAATACGGAACTTAGATAATTGTTCTAAAGATCCTTTCACCACCTTGGGCAAAATCTTAAATTCTATTCCCTTATGCTTTCAAGACTGGAAACTACCTGCCACAATGTCGTCCTGATATGCGACTGTAGCTGGGGATTCTGCGTCACTGAATCCAGCATACTAATAGCATTTGCCGCCCTTACAGAGATACTGCCAGCTTTTTCGTCCCTGAGAACAATCTGGATTTCTTTAACTATATTTCGTATATTCCTCTGAATATTGCTGCTCTTTGCAATAATATCTAATGTTGCAATAGCACTATCTAACCGTTCCTGGTTTTCTCTGTGCTTTGATTCTTTTTTCGTCGAATGCATCTTCACCCACACCTACCACGGAATCTGTCTTATTATTAGTGGCTTTTGAATGTTTTTATAGCGAAGATGTAGTCCATTTTCCATTTTAAGATATAGATCACGTTGTTAGGAGTCGGTACGAGTACTCTTGAAGGGTATTATCAAGAGTATATGGGCTTGTGATCATTTTCGCTATTTCATTATGCTGGTTAAAAATAGCCTTTTAGTCAATAATTTGCCATTTGCGCTGTGGCGGTAACTCCTGCAAATAACAGTTGCCACCTTCCATCAGCAGTATGGATCATGCTTTGCACCAGAAGCCACATTCTTTCTGATAAAATCCGAGAATTAAAACTGTATCTTTTGTGTAACAATACTTTCAAACTGTATTTAACGCATATTATAGAGTAACTTAAATCTCCGTTCCTGAACTAATTTTCTCTTCTCTTCTATTTAATAATTATCAGAAAGCAAAATTTACTAGTGTTAATAATTTAACCCGTACCCAAGCTATCTGCGGCGAATACTCGAATACTAATATTTCAAGTATAATACCGTCTACACTTGCTCAATCCTTGAGTAATTCTTCAACCTTAGATGTACTGATAAATTTAGGCTGCAAATTATTGTGAGTGGGTTAACTAATGCAGAGCATTTAATTTAGTTGGGCGTATATATAATCTAAAATTAACTTGGCAGCAATAGCCAGCAGCAATAACGCATAAAGTTTCCTCAGTACATCTTCTCGAGCGAATTGAAATAGGACTGTTCCCAGCTGGGCACCTATGAATGATCCAATACCCAGAATTAGGGCGTAGAGGTATTCAGGATGTCCGAGAAATATGTGTCCAACTGTTCCCGTTAGTGACGTTATTAATAAAGTCAGTTGTGAGGTAGGAACTGCACTTGATAGATGCACCCGTAGGATGATGACCATTAGCGGCACAAAAACTATTCCGCCGCCGATCCCAAATATGCTAGATAGCATCCCTGCACCAAGACTCCCACCATAAAATAAGATGGCATCCTTTTTGGCTAATTTTTTTCGGTTTCCCCGATTTTCTTTTAAGATGTATCTTCTGTATGCTATATATATAGCTGAAATTCCTAAAACGACAGCAAATAACACTTTAAAGTAATCCAAGTTTAGAATATCGGATACAAGTGCTCCCAATAGAGTGCCGGGAATAGAGAAAATAGCCATTTGGATCGCGGCCTTATAATCGATTTGATTTCTTAGTGAATAGGCGATGGTCGAAGATGCACTGCTAAAGCTGACAGCGATAAGACTAGTACCTGCAATCTGGGAGGGGCCTAATCCCAAAATGGCCAAAGATGGAGTAATAAGGATTCCTCCACCCAATCCAAAGACAGAACCTAGAGTGCCTGCGAGCAATCCTAAACCCAGCAAGACTAAAATCAACTCAAACATAGAGTAAATAATTTTTATAACGACCTCGGATAAAATCCTTAGTAGGTCCACAGCAGTGGACTTATATTGTACCATTACAAGGAGAATACTCTTTACCCAAAAATATCGTAAGCATAGCCCAGTGAAACACGTAACAGATTCGAGCTAAAATCAATCCACAAGAATAAACATTTTTTCCGATCGTTTGCTTGTTGATTTTAACGTCTAAATACCTTTTGCTTCAACTAGCTAACATCAATTCTATCGATTAACCTGCCAGAAGATAAATCATACTTTCCTATCAGCAAATGACTGCTTCTGATTCTATGGTATTCTGCATCAGAATTAAAAACAAACTTTGACTTACACTCATGACATATCCAAATCGCGTTTAAATCGTAAGGATGCATGACAACAGTAGAACGACGGCTATATGATTTAAATGATAGGTAATTATATCATATTATTTTTATAACGAATAAACAAGGAACTCTTCACAGTTCCATCAAAATGGATTGCAGAGTGAAAAGTACAACTGCAGTCGTCTTAATATATTAATCCGCCAAGATCATTTGAACTGGATTGAGACTAATAGTAATTGGTTTTGGTGTAGTAGGACAGAGTTTCGCTAAGCTACTCTTATCTCGCAGCTTTGACTTGTATACAATCTATGGTATTAATCCCAAAATTGTCGCATGTGTAGACAGCTGTGGAAGCGCTATATCTCCCACAGGGCTAGACCTGCAAAGGTTGTTAGAAGTAAAGAAAACAAACGGAACAGTCGGTTCATACTCTAAAAGTCCGTTACCAATGTCAATTACCGATATCATAGATGAGATAGATGCGGAATTAGTAATCGAGCTAACGCCTACTAATCTGTTGGACGGGGAGCCAGCACTGTCCAACATAACATCAGGAATGAGAGCAGGTAAGCACGTAATCACCGTTAACAAAGGGCCACTTGCTCTTGCAAGTCCTTCGTTGCTGGAATTAGCAGACTATAACAACGTCTTGCTCAGATTCAGTGGAACCGTAGGAGGAGGAACACCCGTTTTAGAATTTGCAAAACGCTGCCTTAACGGAGATAGAATTATAGGGTTTAAAGGAATTTTGAATGGAACAACGAATTTTATCCTAACCAAGATGGAAGAACATCTCCCATTTGAGGAGGCGTTGGATTATGCCGAAAGAAACGGTTACGTAGAGGCCAACCCTTCACTTGATATTGATGGATATGATGCAGCGGCAAAATTGGTAATAATGTCGAACTGGATCATGGGAATGAAAGCGACTATGAGAGAAGTATCAAGGACTGGGATAAGGATGGTGAATCTTTCACAAGTTGAAAGCGCCCGGAAGAGGAAAAAAGCCATTAAGTTAATAGCTGAATGCGAGAATGGCATGTTAACCGTTGGCCCTAAGGAAATAAACAAGGTAGATCCTATTTGCGTTAATGGTACTTTAAACGCTGTTACATTTGCTTCTGAGCATTCAGGTTTCCAGACAATAATTGGAAAAGGCGCAGGAGGTATGGAAACTGCCACAGCCATTCTAAGAGATTTGATAGATATTAAAATATCCTCGACGAAAAGATTGGGTTAAACAGATTCGAAGTTAACTTTGAAAATACCTCCAAGATATAAAAAAAATGAGCGCCATTATGGCAGCTTGGACTAGCATCATCCCAATCATCCTAATTCGAATTGTTCCTCGTTTGATAGGCGAAGACCTTACTTCATATACGAAAGAAAATGAGGTAGCAGTATGCACTTGCTAGTTGAGTAAAGGAAATCTTTTTCGAATGAAAATTACTGAATTAATAGCAACAATATTGAGAAAGACTCGGTAAGGCGTATTAGGTAATATCCAAATTGATAGTGAATATGATACATCAGATTTTACAAATTGGTTCCACTACGGCCTGCCTATTCAATAGATTATCTAATGGCTCTAGGGGGTCTCGCATATCTGTTGTTTGAATCAGTATGATAATTTATGGATAATTTGTGGTCCTTTTGCCTACCAGTTAGAATACCCACTACCGTATCATCTTTCTTTATTATTTCATCTTGCCTAAGTTTCTTAACTCCTGCTGGAACTGCACCTGATGCCATCTCACAGTCGAATCCGTTTAACCCGACTACTGCCATACCGTCCTCCATGTCCTTGTCGCTTACCTGGGTAACCAGTCCTCGGGTAAAAGCTAAGGATCTTAATGCCTTTACTATATTTGCTGGCTTCCCAATTTGAATGGCTGTTGCTCCTGTTCTGGGAATTGAGCCATTCGTTTCCTTGTGATGATAGTATCTTTCAATGAGATCCAAGTCTGGTCGCCCCTCGTTCCAGTCGAGTTTTTTCGCCTCAAATAAACCATTTGTGAGCTCGTAGAATGTGTTGGCACCTTCAGCGTTGATCACTGCAATTTTAGGGATTTTCTTGATCCATCCCCATTCATATAGCTCCATCAATGATTTGCCACAACTCGCCGTGTTACCCAACGCACCTCCAGGATAAACCATCCAATCTGGCGGCTGCCAATTCAAATGCTCCAGTACCCTGTAGACAATTGTTTTTTGTCCTTCGAGACGGAATGGATTAACAGAATTAACTGTATATCCTCTGTTCTTTCTAACACTTTCTAAAGATATTTTTAACGCATCATCAAAATTACCATTAACCTCTATAACTTGTGCTCCGAACTGAAATGCTTGACCCAATTTCCCAGGAGCAATTTGTCCAGATGGTACAAAAACATCGCAGAGCATATCTTCGTTGGCAGCGTACATCGATGCTGATGCTGACGTATTACCAGTTGACGCACAAACTATCCTTTGCACGTGCAACATCTTAGCGTGGGTGAAAGCTGTTGACATGCCATTATCCTTAAATGATCCACTAGGATTGTACCCTTCTGGTTGCAACAAAAAGCAGTCGTGTTTCATGTCAGCATAATCAGCGACCTTTGTCATCTTATAAGGTCTTGAGAGTCTTCCTTCTGCGCCGTCTAATGAGACAAGTAGTTTTGAGCATTCCTCCAGGCTGTTTGTATCTTGTAAACCGACAAAATTGATTAGGTCACGGAAACGCCATACACCGCTCTCGTTATAGATATTTCCTCCATGGTCCCTGCGCTTGAAAAAAACATCAATGAGGTCATAAGAAGGACGGTTCTCATACCTTATATCAAGAAGGTATCCGCAGGAGCATCGATAAATGTCACTGCTTATTTCATAGGATAAACTACATGACGGATTGACGCATTTCTTTGTAGCTACTTGGGCCATCGTAGTGATGAGAACTTTATCAAAGGATATTTAGAGCTTACCTATTAGCGAAATCCGAAGCTGTCAGAAGAACGACAACAAACTGTTGCTGACAGGCAGCTATTTCTTCTGACCCGACTTATCGAATAATTTAAGAACTTGTTGCACCACTCCATCCATATCATCTTCCTTCACCTCAGGAGAAACTGCGTGCAGCAGAAGATTATTAACCGTTAAAGACGTTTCAGAGCTTACCTCGTCGAATGAATCCATGTCACTATAGCTTTGTTGATAGAGTCTCCTCAGCTTCATGGCATACAGCTGGGTTTTTTCATTCAAGGTTAGAGTATAAGTACGATTGTTCACCTTGATCTGATGTTTTATCATCTGAATTCTACGAACATCGAGGGTTTAAAAACTTGACTCGTTGGGCTTGTAAAAATAAAATCGACAAGCCCGTAGTAAGATCGGAATTTCCCTATTCTTGAAAATACTTTAGGAGAGATAATGCAAAAAAGTCATTGCACTTTAAGAAAGCCCTGAAACGATTTTGTTTCAATACTCGAAATTGGAAATATTTCAAATGCATTGATTTTAAACAAAAACTAATATCATTTTGAACATAACATCCAAAGGTGGAAAAAACATGTATCGAATTAAGGCATCTACTTGATAGAAATAGGCGGAAAAACCTCTCGGACTGTCTACTCCTGTCTGGAGGCATGGACAGTAGCGTTCTAGCTAGTATATTCCGGCCCGTTTGTACACTCACAGTCGCATTAGGAAGTGGGGCCCCCGATCTATTCTTCGCAAAATTGATCGCGAAAATGTTTTCCACAATTCATAATGAAATAATACTAACTATGGCAGATGTCCTTGAGATCACAAAGCAGGTAATAATTTTATTAAGAACATTTGACCCGATAGAAATTCGTAACTCTAGTGTAATGTATGCGGGAATAAGGAATGCTAAGGAAAAAGGATATCGCACTGTCATGACTGGAGACGGTGGAGACGAGCTGTTTGCTGGGTACAATTACCTGAATAAATTTTATTCAGACGAGGAGGCTCTCCAAAGGGAGTTAAATCGATTATGGAATCTTATGCATTTTTCCTCCCTCGAAATAGGAGATCAGTTAGGGGTCGGTATCAAGACGCCGTTCTTAGATCAGGATTTTTTGGTATTTGCACAGAGCATTCCTGTCAGCATGAAGGTTGGCAAACATCAGGAAAGGCTCTGGGGCAAGTTCATACTTAGAGAATGTTTTCAGGCTGAACTTGGTGAGGAAATATCTTGGCGCTCGAAGCTTGCCCAAGAAAACGGAGCAGGAATATCAAATATAATGACCTACTTTGAACATACTGTAGATGATGACAGCTTCAAGACTGATTTGAAAAATGCAGAGTTTGAGGGAGTTAGTATAAGGAATAAAGAGCACTTACAATATTATAAGACATTTAAAGAATCCTTTGGTCTGCCTAGGGATGAACCTTGCGGATTCTTACCTCGCTGTCCTCTATGTCAGGGTTGCTTTAAATGGACAGGCAATTTTTGTCGAACCTGCGGTGCATATCCAGTCATCCCTTATTATGTATAAATAATTAGTGTGCCCGCGAAGGCTTTATCCTTATGCGCTATGACACTGATTGCTGTTTTATCTACCTTGGGAGTTATGTCACTACGGTTCTTGTTAACCGCAGTCACATGTAAGCAACAGACAGTGTGACTTTAATCTTATTATAATAATATGCCATTGGTGCATAATCACTAAATATGTCATTTGGTAACAAGTGGATAAAACCACAGGGTGAAAGCGTAAGCAATAAGCTCTTGGAGGGGCTCAAACCACAAGCTCCCTTGAAGCCTAGGATTGAAGAAGCACAAAAAAGATTGCAGATCCAGATCTCTAAATTAGATGCGATTTCCACAAAGATGGAAGAGAAGGACCACGTGATTTTTAAACGCATAGTCCATGCCATGCAAAACCATGAGAGTCATTATGCAAAAGTCTTGTCAGCTGAATTGTCCGAGGTTAGAAAAATGAGTAAGATGGTCAGTTCAGCAAAATTAGCATTGGAACAAATTCATTTAAGGCTCAATACTATGACTGAGCTAGGAGACGTAGTAGTCACACTAAGTCCAGCCATGTCGGTAATTAAAGGAATACAAGGCGGACTTTCCTCGATGATTCCGGAGGTAGATCAATCATTTGGTCAGATCTCTGATCTACTAGGAGGGATAATGAACGATTCAGGTCAGATTCCAACGGCTGAAATAGGACAAGCGACGCTATTAAACGAAGACTCTATAAAAATCTTAGAAGAAGCGAGCTCCATCGTAGAGGAAAGTACCAAGGATAAGTTCCCTGATTTGCCTGCCAATAATATGAATGTCAGAAGCACAGAACAGTCAGTGTTCTAGTATAGAAAGCTCTACGTCTAATGATCGGCGATCCGTTTAATTTCTTTTTTTATTCTTGAAATTGTTGGGTAACTGTAACCCTTCTCCCTGTACGATTTTATCATTGCCTTCCAATTTCTCAATCTCCATTTGGCTTGTTCCATACTGAGGAGATGTGTCTCTCTTTTGACAAGACTTTTGCGTCCGGGCATCAGGTAACCACCGGCGATCGCACTTTGCCTATTATAAGCAAATCTCAATCCAAAAAGTATCATTTCCGGAGATAGAGAAGCTGCATACAAGGCCAATTCCGTTCTCTGATCCTCAGATATCTTCAGCCTAAGACTAAAATCTTCCTGCAACTGACCTCCTAACATTGCCATCGATATTAAGATATTTCTAAACTCGAGTTGTGAATTAGGAGCTATCTGAAAATCTCCTGTTGATAGACATCGATGTGCCGAAACTCTGAAGTTCGTTTCCAATTGATCCCTTCGGGACCCCTCTCATGATCTTGATTATTAAATAATTTTGTATGTCCTGGCGATTTCTTCTATGCTATCGATTGCTCTGAGTAGTTGCTCTTTGGTATGTAGCGATGTTATACAGAACCTGATTCCCGCAAATCCTTTTTTTACTGTAGGATATCTCATAGGAGGCGCGAATATCCCCATTTTTAACAGATCACTTGAAAAATGTATGCTTAATTTTTCCGGGCCAATGGTTATAGGTATTATCTGACTGTTGTTACGTCTTAATCTAAATCCAAGTTTTCTAAGGTGTTTTGAAAATATGCCTATGTTACTAAACAGCCTTCTCTGCAATTTTCCCTTCTTCGCTATCTGTAATGCAGATGCCGCAGCTGCACAGAGGTGTTCGGGTAATGCAGATGTATATATGAATGGCCTAGATCTATTAACTAAGAACTTCATGACAGATGAGCTGCATGCAACGTATCCGCCGAAGCATCCAAGTGCCTTACTCATGCTGGAAACATGAATATCAATTTCACGGCCCACTCGCAGATGAGATGGAATACCGGAAAAAGAATTTGCCCTACCAAAGATAAAATCACCGTGAGCATCATCAACTATAATTATTGCGTTCTGTTCCTGTGCTATTCTGCAAATAGAGCGCAGGTTGGATATATCACCGTCGACGCTGAATAGCCCTTCTGTCACCACGATTTTTCTAGTTTTTGACATCTTCATTAATTGCCCTAGATGGCTGATGTCATTATGGCGAAAAATTTTTACGGTTGCACCGCTCAATTTGCAACCGTCTATTATACTTGCGTGGTTAAATTCGTCACTAAAGATAGTGGAATGTTTATCGGCGATAGTGCTTATAATTCCAAGATTTGCCATGTAACCTGTTGGATATATTAATGCTGATTCTGCTAGGCGATGTTTGGCAAGTAGGTTTTCTAAATTTAAAAAATTTGGATGATTTCCTGCGACGAGCCTAGAGCTACATTGTGATACCTGCGTAAACGATCGTAGAGCCGTATCTATAACATATGTATTACTTGAAAGACCCAGATAATCGTTTGAGGACAAATCAATAACTCTTCTTCCATTAACTTTAGCAAAGGAGCGATCCGTTGAAATGACATTAAGTGTCCTATATAGATTGGAAGTTTGTAATTTGCTGAGTTCATTTTCAATGAACCTATACTTTGAGACCAATTTCCTTAATACTCAAAATATCCTTAGCAGCACTATTACCTCCACTGGTAAGATATCCTCCAGTAATTATTCCATTTGCCCCGGAGTTAAGTGCAAGTTTATCCTTATCTTTTAAGTGAACCTCCCGTCCTCCGGCTATCTTTATAATTGCTCTGGGCATGATAAACCTCCAAACTGAAATTGTCCTTATTGCATCTGACGGCCCTAATGGAGCCAAATTATAAAGGGGGGTTCCTTTTCTTGTGATTAAAATATTTATCGGAACTTCATCGGCTTGCAGTGAGGCAATCGAGAATGCCAATTCCAATCTTTGTATTGGGGTCTCGCCTATGCCAATGATTCCTCCGCAGCATAGTTGAAGGCCTGCTTCTTTAACAATTCTGGCTGTGTTGATCCTTTCTTGAAAATCATGCGTTCGACATATGCTTGAAAAATGGCTTTCGCTTGTCTCCAGATTGTGGTTATACCTCTTAACCCCTAGAGCCTTTAATTTTCGTGCGCGTTCAATGGTCATGAAACCAAGTGACACATTGACATCAATGTCAACGTTCCTTTTCAATACTTTTATGATTTGGCATATTCTTAAAAAATCGGCTTCGGGTGGACTCCTGTATGCGCCTACTATACAAAAACTCTTTGCACCGCTATTTCTGGCTTCCATAGCCTTATCCAATATGACCTCTGGAGGTAGTAGTGCATACTTCGTAATCCCGGTCTCGTAGAAGGAGGATTGTGCACAAAAAGTGCAATCCTCAGGACATGCCCCCGATTTTGCATTAATTAAGGCCTCGACATCGACTAAATCTCCACAGTAGCGTCTTGTAATAGTCTTGGCAGCATCTGTCAAACTCGAAAAGTCGGTGCTCAAAGATAGCCTCAATGCTTCGTCAAAACAGACGTTCTGTCCATCCAGAACCTTCTCCATCATTGTATATATAAACGCCTTATCAGACATTCGACTTAACGTGACCGAACTGCTAATTTAACTTTTTATTGTTAAGCCTGTTCTAGGACAAATTTCAGAATTCGAATTTAGAAATATTTGAGATAACTTAGTCATTTTCCACCTATCATAAAGTAGTCTATTCGGTTAAAAAAGCAGGGTTTTTTTGCCCATATTATGTATTTTACTGTATTTAGTATTTGCTTGGGCTCTGCGGATTTCGTCAACTGTTGATTATTCATTGACAGTGTATCAAACGTCCCTTTTTTATACAGTATAGAAATTACTACCTTAAATTTACTTTGGACTGCTGGAAAGCATATCCGTACAAATAAGATATTTCACCCATTTTTGAACTGCTTATCTGATAATTTTGACAAATAGGCAAATAAGTTCCTCTGTCAAGCCAATCCAATGAAATATGCATTGGCCTACCTTAGGGTAAGCACGGAAGAACAAACCGTCCTGAATCAACGAATGGCCCTCCAGAAGTGGGCTGGCGAACACGGCTTCCAAATTGTCGACTTTTTTGAAGATTCTGCTGTAAGTGGAAAGACGGCTGCTATTAAAAGGCGCGCCTTCAATGAACTCCTTGATTTGGTAAAGATTGCCTCAATCGATGCAATACTCATTTATGAACTCTCCCGTATAGGCAGGACATTTTGGGAGACTCTAGACGCAATAAAAGTTATTGAACAGTACGCCCCTTTGATTTCCTGTTCTCCCCGAGAATCGTTCCTACAAACAACCGAGCCCAGTATAAGAAAGCTAATGATCGGGATCTTAACCTGGGTTGCCGAAAGGGAACGTGAGATGCTTATTCAACGTACAAAAGACGGAATGACTAGAGCCAGAGCAAGCGGAAAAATAGTGGGGAGGCCGAAGAAAATGTTAGACAAATCAAAGCTTATTGAGCTCCTCGCAGAAAATAGACCACGAAGTAAGATAGCCGAGGTACTAGGTGTTTCGAAGGCAACGTTATACAAGGAACTCAAAATCTCATCCCATTAGTCGCATGATGGAAGCTGATGTTCAATTTTGTAAATTAAGTTGATGACAACGTCCATTAAAAATTCAAGATCCGTTCTTGGTATTGCTAACGGTGGAATTATAATCAATGTACTTCCCAGTGATCTCAGGAAAACTCCCATCTTTAAAGACTCTTGCATTATGTAATAGCCTATTGGAACTTTATTTTTGATGTAGACAATCGGCTTACCGTCTTTTTTGATATCGACAGCTGCTAAAAGACCCTTATGCCGGAGGCATGATGCAACGGGGGAATTGTGGATCTCCTTTAAACGATTGTGGATATATTGACTATTATATCTCACCTGTGAAATTAATTTATTTTTTTTAATCAGATCGAGATTGGCTATCGCGGCTGTACATCCTAGTGCATGACCAGTAAACGTATGTCCGTGAAAGAAATGTTTTTTCTCTAAATAATCTCCATCGAAGGCTCGATATATTTTTGATGTTGTCAGGGTAACAGCTAATGGACTGTATCCGGCAGACAGAGCTTTACCAAAACAAGCTATGTCCGGAATCGATCGTTGAGATATGTATTCGATCATATTGCCTAATCTACCGAACGCTGTCGCAATCTCATCAAGTATCAATAGCACGTCGTATTTTGCACATAGTTTAGATATTTCTTTTTGATATCTGTCCGGATATATTCGCACACCTCCAGCTATCTGGGCACCACTTTCCATGATCAACGCACTGCATTTAGATGCGTTCTTTCGTAGTACATCTTCAGTTTTTTGTATGCAACGCTGTACTTCTATGGCAGAAGCTTTCGTTTTGCTCTTGGCATCCATGGACGGAGCAGGCACTCTGTGGACTTTTTTTAATAGAGGCTGATAGGCGAGGAAGTAATCTCGGACGTAGCCAACGGACATAGCGCCTATGGTATCGCCATGATAGCCGCCTTTTAGAGAAATGAAATGGGTCTTTTTTAAAGCGCCCTTATTTCTCCAGTACTGGAGAGCCATCTTCATGGCCACTTCTATCGCAGTAGAACCATTATCTGAATAAAATACCTTGTCCATTCCCTTACAAATCTTCAACAGCTTTGCAGCTAGTCTCACGGATGGATCACTTGCTAAACCAAACAAAGTGGAGTGTTGAAATTTTTTCATTTGCGACAGCATTTTGAATGTTATTTCATTTTCGCCATGTCCCCATACATTGCACCACATGCTTGCTATTCCATCTAGATATTTGTTTCCTCTATTGTCAACAAGATAAAAATTCTCACCCGAGGTAATAACGGTATTACGCATCTTTTGCCAGTCCTTCATTTGTGTGTACGGGTGCCAAACGAAACGCTTGTCTGCTTTAGACAAGGTCAATTTACTTAAATTGGTCATAAGTTATCTAAATAATATTTCGATGAATGGATTATTTATAACAGGTACCGACACAGGCATAGGAAAGACCACTATTGCTGCCGCATTGACTAGGGCATTATACAATAAAGGCATCGACGTAGGGGTCATGAAACCCTTCGCAACATCTGAATGTAATTTTTCCGCTAACTACAGATCCAAAGATGTTGCGATATTGGCTGAAGCCGCAAAAGTCAACGATGCAGACGAAGAGATAAACCCTTTTTTTTATACGGTTCCCTCTGCTCCTTTTTTAGCTTCTAGATTTTTAAACGCCCCAGAAGTCAACATATATACTGCATGGCGTTTGTTTCAAAGTCTATCTGTTAAGCACGAATTTATGATTGTAGAAGGAATTGGGGGAATTCTGGTGCCACTTACTAAGGATGAAAAAGTCGCCGATTTCGCCAAATTGTTAAACATACCCACAATCATAGTGAGCAGCTATAATATTGGCACCATTAACCATACTTTACTCACCACTACAGCCTGCTCAATGTATAACCTTGACGTAATAGGCATCGTAATCAACAAGGTGCCCGATAAATCTGATATTAAACCCTCTATATTAAGGAAAACGATAGAGGAAACAAGTGGCGTACAAGTTCTATGTGAAATGCCATTTGTTGACAAAGATAGCATCGATTATAACTCTACTCTAATAGAAAAAAAGATGAACATCGAAGATCTATTAACCCGCTCAAGATGAAAAGTTTTCAATATTTTTTTGATATCAACGCTTCGGCTGTTGTACAGTAACGAGTTAATTATTGATCATAAGCCAAATAGGTTTATTAAATCTGATTAACAAATCTTTGTATGCATACCAGAATTGTACTTGCTGTATCATTGCTTGTTGCTGCTTTATTACTACTTTTAATTTACGGTTCAGATGTTGCTGCCTCATCCTTGGTAGGACAGAAACAGGGTACCTTTGGACAGGGCTTTATTCCGTTGAACGAGGCGTGGAGAGGCATTATTTTCGGCATGGGAGCAGTTGTACTATCAATAATCGGTTTTGTTGTTGCGAGAAATCACCCATCAAATATAGTCTCTTCACTGTTGGTTGTTAATGGTGCAGTAATAATTACAGGCATGGTAATATTATCCATCCAGCTAGCTGGCACCTCTGGAGGATCCTCTGCTACGAGAACTATCGTCTCTACTGTTGCAGTGGGGTTGTTGTTAATAGCTCTTGGCATATGGAAAGTTAAGGGTGATAGGAAAAAAACAAGCATACAGAGAAAAGAAATTTAGTAAAGACAAATGAGCGATTAAAATGTACCATTTCGATGATATGATATTTTATGTAATACATGTCTGATGGTCTAGCAACTTTAAACCGAGAGCAATAATGACGATAATCTATGGACACTTCTACCGTATATATACCGATGGTATTAAGACTCTGATGTCAAATCAAGCGCCTCAACATGTGCTGTACTACCCGTAGAATCGCTTCGTGGTTCCTATAAATATAACACTCATGCGGTAAGATACTTTTTTATAGATACTGATTGGATCTGCAGATAGTGAAGGCAATTGTTTTAGCAGGAGGCCTTGGTAAAAGATTACGGCCCCTAACAGATGAGAGACCGAAGCCTATGATTCACGTATTAAACATTCCTATTATAGAGTGGCAAATAAGATGGTTTAGAGATCACGGAATTAAAGAAATAGTAATTTGCGTCGGTTACATGAAAGAGCATATAATAGATTACATAGGTAGCGGTAATAAGTTCGGAGTTAAGGTAGGCTATGCAGTCGAGGAGGAACCACTCGGTACTGGAGGAGCGCTAAAAAATGCTGAAAGTTTACTTGGAGGAAATCCACAAGAGGGGTTTTTTATGGTGAATGGAGATATTCTGACAGATCTAGACCCAAGTAAACTGAACAGCGGCAATTCTGCGGCAATCGCGGTAGTTCCTTTGAGAAGTCCATACGGGGTAGTTCAACTAGATAACGACTCTAGTGTCATGGGTTTCATTGAGAAACCTCAGATAAAGGATAGATGGATTAACGCAGGTGTATATTATTTTACTCGAGAGATTTTCAATTATCTTCCAGACAACGGAAATATCGAAGTTACAGCACTGCCATTATTGGTAAACGACCGGAAACTGAAGGCCGTGAGGTATGAAGATTCATTTTGGAGGTCGATAGATTCGCACAAAGATATCGAAGAAGCGACTAAGGAACTTAAAAATGCCAGATTGGTCTAATGAGCCCTGCTAAAATCGCTTTAAACCTTGGAAGTTTGCTAGATACCGTTGAGCTGCTTAGGCTGTCAAAAAGAGCAGACGAAAAAAAAAAGTACACTCCTTATGGGTACCAGAATCCTGGGGTAAAGAAGCATTCTCTTTGCTGGGAGCTCTCGCGCAGGTCACCAAGAAAGTACAATTAGGAACAGCTATCATCAATATTTATTCTCGTTCTCCAGCAACAATTGCCATGGGAGCAACAACAATAGATATGTTATCTAGGAACAGAATGATAATTGGTCTAGGAGCAAGCTCACCGGTATTAATAGAAAATTGGCATGGCTTAAATTTTTATAAACCCCTTTTGAGAATGACCCGATATATAGAATGCATCAGAAAAATAGTTACAGGAGAGAAAGTGAATTATGCTTCTGAATTCTTTCAAATACGAAATTTCAGTCTTATGTACAAACCAGAGAGGGAATATATTCCAATTTTTGTAGGAGCGGTTAATGAAGGAATGTTGTCGCTGGCAACACATATTGCTGACGGAACGATTCTTTATCTTCGTCCTTTTGAAGAATTGAGGGAAACAGTTAATAAAATAAGATCAAGCTTGGGTGAAAATAATAAAATGTTCAATACTTCGTGTGTTTTCATATCCGCGATTTCAAACAAGGATCCACAAATGGCTAGACATCGTGCCGCTAAAACACTTGCCTTTTACACGGCTGTAGGTAAAGCGTACAACACTTTTCTATCAAATAATGGATATCGACAAGAGGTGAAAGAAATCAGCCATCAATACTGGACCAATGGTGTAGATGCAGCTGCCTCATCTGTGCCCGACCAAATGTTGGATGCAATCACTATCTCAGGTAATAAGGAACAATGTATTAAGTCATTGGAGAAATTTATGTCTACAGGAATTTCGATGGCTATACTGCAGGTAAATCCTATAAAAATTACAGGGGAGTCAGTAGAAGAAATACTCTCAATTTTTTAAAATGAACAAAGTAGCAATAGTATCATACGAAACATCGAAATTTAGAAAGGATTCCAGGGATTCTATATTTGACAATGCTATCCAAACCTGCGGCCCATTGCTAAAAAAATGTGACTTACCAAAAAGCCAAATTGAGGCAGTATTATTTTCCTCGTGTGCACGGGAACAGTACAGCTCGAGTATACTTTCCGAAATGCTTGGCATAACGCCGACAGTTTCGCATAGAATAGACAATTTATGCAACTCTGGAACAGATGCCATCGTCTCTGCATTTTCGTATATAGCTTCTGGGATCTGTGATTCTGCTCTTGTAGTGGGAGCAGAACAAGCAGACAGCCCTGGAAACCAACTTTTATGGGATATATCAAGAGGCTCCTTTAACTTGCCTGTTCACTGGGCAGCTATGTATGCCAAGAGCCACATGAGAAAGTTTGGCACCACTGAGGAACAGATGGCAAAGGTTGCTGTTAAAAACAGGCTGAACGCAACGAGAAATCCAAAAGCCATTTTCAAAGAGTCAATCACATTAGATGACGTATTGTATTCAAAACCCATTGTAGATCCTATCAAGGTGCTAGATTGTTCATTGCTGTGCAGCGGCTCAGCAGCCGTCTTGTTGCTGTCAGAAGAAAAAGTAAAAGAAGTAACAGACAATCCAGTATGGATAAAAGGAATAGGACGACAAACGGCCTCCGCTAGTTTTGGCAGCGTTCTTGGGGATTTATCGTCTATCCCTCCAGCAAAAAAAGCGGCAAACGATGCATACAAAATGGCGAAAATTTCGGCTAATCGTATCGATGTAGTAGAATTACATGATGCGTTTACTATTCTTGAGATTATAGCATATGAAGATCTGGGCTTTGCCGACAAGGGAAAAGGAGGAGTATTTGTTAACGAATGTAGAAGGGATATCAATCCGAGAGGAGGAATTCTTGGATGTGGACATCCCGTTGGTGCGACCGGTGTTGCTCAAACTGCAGAAATAGTAGCCCAACTTAGTAACGAAGCTAGAGGAAGACAGGTTAAGGAATGTAAGAACGGCTTGATTCTAAACTTGGCAGCTGCAGGAACTTCAGCAACTGTTATCATATTAGGTACTGACCGATGAAGGAGTTTATTAGACATCTAAGAAAGGGGGATTTTAGAGTTAGTATATGTATTCGTTGCAGAAGAAAGACCTGGCCCCCTTCAAAGTGTTGTCACTACTGCTTATCGAAAACAACATTAAAAAAAATGAATTTGACAGGAAAACTCCTCGAATTTAGTACATCAAGATTAAAAAGCCGTTCGTCTGCATTTGGTATTATACAGCTGGATGGAGTTGCAGTTCTGGGTTCCATCTCGGAGAAGAATCCATATTATGGCATGCTTGTTAGAATGACTGATTGCGGCGTTACATCTACAGGATTAACGTATTATAATTTTGAGGGTGTGGCTGTTGTCCATAAAAATAAAGGAGCGTTGAAGTCAAAGGCTTAGTTCATATAAGTCATTATTGGCTAACAGATCTGGGATATGAGTTACGATAGGTTCCTAGATGATAGGCTGCTCACAAGCAGAGACGCTTTGAATAGGATCCAACTAAAGATAAAACTCATTGAGACAGATGAGAATGCTCGGGACTATTCACAAAGGTTTGGTCGGAGAGTCTTGGTTAAAAAGGTTCTTTTAACAATCAAACATTCTGATACAGATGATATCGAAGAGAAGGAGTTAGATATAGAATTCTTAGAGTCTAGGATCAAAAAAGAGAGGCTATTCTCTTCTTCCAATAGATGGGTCTCTCCTAACGAAATCAAAAATGGATATATCGTAGCAACTAGACATTTGGACCTTCTCTCCGATGCCATTGCGCTAGACGAATTGATGTTTTGATTTCAATATAATGTTTCAGTAGCATATGGAGTCAATTAAAGGCTTCAAGTATAACACATAACAGATAGGCGCCGCTGATCAGACTCGAACTGATGACCCACTGGTTAACAGCCAGCTGAGCTCCGTATTTATCATATATGCAAAGCGGATTTGCTCTACCATGCTGAGCTACAGCGGCGCAGCATAAAACAAATCTAAGGACAAAAATAAATGTTTACATAACATGTTATATTAGGAAAAGACAATTACTATTCTTAGATTTTGCTTAACAAATGCAAACCATCATTACCAATAGTAGAGGAGGATTTGCGAGGACGCTATATGTTACAATAAGCTTCGTCTTTGTTATTTCATGTAGTATATATCTAACCCAACAATCACTTACTGAATAGTAACCGCAACGAACCATAAAGCCAATTTTAGTGCTGAAGACTAACAATAAAACATATTTTGTCTGATCCTTTCAGATTAACTACAATGTATTGTTACTTTGCAACAAAACAAAACGAAACAAAACTTTTCCAATTAAAACTGAAAACGCCGGCTGTACAGATTTAAGACAGATCTATCCCCTCTAAACGAGAGTAAATGTATATCCCGTCTAGAAAGACTCTTTGATCTTTTCCTTTTAATTTAGTCGAGGATTCTATATTCGCCGCCGTCTGTGATACATGTTCCAGATTTGGACCCTGTACTATGACGTCGTCTCCAGCTACACTGACTTTTGTGCCTTCTCCTATTATGTCCGAAATCCTAGACGATCTTTCACCAAAGAAATTTTCTACATATACTCGTTTTCCTTTTATCCTCACCGTTATCGGAAAATGGGCAAAGACAATTTTTAGTTTGTAGGTAAAGCCTCTATCGACACCTATAATCATGTTTTTTAGAAGACTCTTTGCTGTGTTCATTATAGCTAGATCCTTTTTCCTCATTCCGTTAGTTTTTATTAATATCTTTTTGTCAACAACAGTTATTCTGGCTGGAATTTTTGTGAAATCTTTCTTTATAGCACCTAAATTACCTGTGATAGTTACAACGCTATCCTGTTGTGTTGCTCTAATTTTGTCTGATATATCTATTTGGCTTTCCTGATACTGGATTTTCTCTTTTTTCTTAAAAGACATATCCTACTAGAACTCCTCCTATTCCTTCAACCCGTGCTTCATGGTGAGACATTAATCCCTTACTTGTCGATACAACTAAAATCCCCATGCTGTAAGCCGGAAGGTATTGCCGTTCCCAACCTAGATATCCATCCCTCTTTACACTATATCTAGGTGTTATAATCCCGCATTTGTTTATCTTTGCCAGCAGCTGAATGCGGAATTTGCCTGTTCTGCCATCATCAATTTGTTCAAATTCACCAATAAACCTGTGCCTTTGTACCACCCTTAGAATATCGCTAGCGAACCGCGAGGCAGGAAAAACAACACATTCTTTCTTTCTTCTAGCCTCGTTGTTGTATATGGTACAGAACATATTTGATAAGATGTTTAATGCCGGCATATGTTGTCACTGATCCATTATTGGTATTTATTAAATCCTAGACTTATGGCAACTTCTCTGAAACATTGTCTGCAAAGCATAATGTTGTATTTTTGAATAAGACCCGTATATGAACCACACCTTTTGCACCAGCGTGTTCCTTTGCCATGGGCAAGTTGTTTTCTTCCAGTTTCTGCATAATCACGAGGTTTCGGCATTTATGCTATCTTTGCTCCAAAGCTTTGTTTAAAGAAATCGATCGCTTCTTCCTTTGTTATTCGATGCTTTTGGCCTACACTTTTGTGTTCTCGTTTTTTTGCTATTCTGTAACCAGGCCTAGTTAATGCGACACTTACATCCATACCAAAGATACCTAGTTCAGGATTGTATTTTGTCCCAGGTATATCTATATGTTCGTGAATACCAAGAGAGATATTCCCAAAATCGTCGAAGGAGGAAGATTTGAGTATATTTCCCTTCGCTTCTATTGACCTTTTAAGAAAATCTATCGCCGAGTTACGACGTAATGTGACCATAGTGGCAATTGGCTCTCCTTTGTGGATTCCAAAGTCCCTCACGCTATTCTTTGCGCCCCGCACGCTAGGTTGTTGACCAGTTATTTCTTCCAACGCGCTTTTAGCCTTTTCTAATATCTCTCCTGACTTTCCTACCCCGATATTCACCACAACTTTTCCCACGGTTATCCTCTTCATTATACTGGATTTCTTGTTCTCTTCATTCATTTTAATTCACTTTAATCATAGGTCGCTCTAAACCTACTGCTAGTACTGTTTCGACAGGCAATTCTACGGTCTTGTCGCCAAATGAAAGTAAAGCACGACGGGGTAACGAAAACACTCCCTCTCTGATATCCTCAACCTTCCCAATTCTTCCTGCGTTCTCGCCTCGAGTGATCAGAGCCATACATCCCTTTTCAAATTTAATATGGTTTACAACGGACTTGTTTGGAAGAGTGACCAAACATGTGTCTCCTACTGAGAATTCCTGCTCACTTCTAAATGTCTTACCGTCGTGAAAGCCATATTGGTACAAACTTGTATTCAGTGTGCTTTTACGTATAACTTTGAGAAGCTTGACAGCTTTTTCATTGTCTGGAATATCAACTGGCACTAAAAGTTCCGAGTCTTTCGGAACAATTCTAAACGACTGAGCAGTAGGGACTAACTCTATTATATCCATTAAACCTATAGCGTGAGCAACATTTCTCACAGTGATTCCGTCTATTCTAATATTGCCAGATTTCACGATTTTTTCACATTCGTACATTGTATCAGCAACCTTCAGTATATCACGAAGTATTATTCCCAAAGGATAGGCAGACTTTTTCGAATGAGCTCCGGCACTTGTGTTTAGGATAAATCTCCCTTCTTTTCGCTTGATACTCCAAAACGAAGGAGCCATTTGTCTTTTAACTCTTGTATCCCTTCCCTTTTTTCCCATTATCTTTTAACCCCTTTTTTTTTATTTTCCTTTCCTTCTTTCCTTGTCTTTCCTGTCTTATGTTTGGTTTCACTTTTGGTACGCCCTCCTCTTGGTGGTAAAGGATTAATTGACCTTTTACCACCATTTTCGATTCTATCCTTTCTATATTTATCGTCCACATTAAGAGACGAGATCATAACATTTGATGAGTGAATTTGCACCTTTACATTTCCCCCACGTACCTTTTCTCTTTGAATACCTTCTATCGACAGGGCCCCCCTTTTAGTATTAACCTTTTCTACCTTTCCCTCTATGCCAGAATACTCTCCCCGCATTACTTTAACAGAGTCGCCTTTAACAACACGTATACTTTTTTTCTTATATTGCTCTCTAAGATGTTGGGAAAGAGAAGATCCTATCATCCGATCACGTTTATGTTTTGGAATATGCAAAAATTTTGGATTAATATTTGCCATTTATCGCCAAATCCTATTAAATAATCATCGCGGCCAGGTTTGCTATCCTTGGCCACTTCTCTGCGGCTTCTGCTGCTACAGGTCCTTTAATATCTGTTCCTTTGATCTCTCCTTCAGGCGTGACTAAAACAGCAGCATTATCCTCAAATGTCACCCGTATACCATTTAGTCTTTTTACTGGATATTTTTGTCTTACAATTACCGCCCCGAAAATCTGCTTTCGTAATTCAGCAGGGCCTTTTTTAACAGTTACAGTTACAAAATCACCTACTGCTGCAGATGGCATCCTTGAATGTCTCCCTTTGTATCTAGTTACTTGTGCTATTCGAAGAACCTTTGCACCGGTATTATCTGCACAGACTAGTTCTGCTGTAACAGGGAGTGCCCTAGTTACGTAAGGGCGGAACTCTTCAACGCCCTTTGCAGATACTGCTCTAGTTTTAGATGACATCTTTGCGATTTACCTCTATGACCACAAAAGATATGGTCTTAGACAGGGGTCTACATTCAGCAATTCTTACCTGAAATCCCTCGCTAACCTCCATACATTCAGGTAAGTATGCATGCATTTTAGATCTGCTTCTCTCATATCTTTTGTACTTTATAACTGGCCTAGGATATTCTCTTGCGACCACTACCATTTTCTTTGCCTTTGCGCTAATAACCGTACCTGTAAATAATTTTCCTCTTATAGAAAGGCTTCCGTGGAACGGGCAAAACCTATCGTTGCAAGACTTTCTAGGTGGAGAAACTGAAATCCCAATATTTTTAGCCATTAAAAATCAACTCATTGTATTCGTAAAACACGATCCTCCGCTCTACCTATCAGACAAGGACCACTTATAAAGCAAACGGCCCCGGATGGAAGGAATAATTTAATTTTCTCAGCCACGGACTTGGCTATCTTTTTAAATCCTCGACTAGTCTTTATAATAAGCATATTTCTAGTCTCAAATACAATTTTTCCGGCTAGATTTAAAAGCGTTACATCTGGACTTTCTTTGATCTCTACTCTAAGGCCTATTAATTCATGAAAAATTATATTTTGAGCTGTAATCATATTCTGATCTACTTAGTTTCATGAAGAATGGTAATTATCCTGGCTATATCTCTTCTTATCCAACGAATACTACCTGTTTCTTTTTTTAGAGTTCCTTTTGACGCCTCTGTTCTGAGTTTTGCCAAATCTGCTCTTAATTCAGAGAGTTTATCTTCTAAATCATGCTTGTTCAATTCGCGTAGCGTTTTGAGTTTAAGCCTTGGCATTGTTGCTAGCCTCCGTCGCTACAGGTTTTGTCTGGGTTTGCTTTGCATTATCAACATGTTGAGATCCTTGTATGTCGTTTTGTTGATCTGATTCTTCAGATATCATATCATTGGTCGACTCCTCCTTTTCCTTTGCCGTGACAGTTGTGTCGTCAGAGAACTCGAATTCTGCTGGGATTTCATTTTTTAGGGCTATCTTTAATTGTATTCCCATAAGACCCATTTTTGTTAAAACATGAGTAATCCCAACTTTTACAACCCTGCCCGCTACGTCTCCACTTTTGGGTACAATTCCTGCTGAATGTTTTTCAAAATGAGCACGCTCACTTCGTAATTTCCCTGCAACTGATACTTCTACACCAAGTGCCCCCGCATTAGTGATTGTATTGATTGTCCACAGAGCGGCCCTTCTGAAAGCGGTTCCTCGTTCTACAAGCTGTGCTATCCTATTGCACATTATCTTTGGATTTAATTCTGGAACAGTTACCTCTAACACCGAGATTTGTGGATTAGATAAGCTGAATTTCTGTTCAAGTTTCGAGGTCAGATCCTTAATGCCGCTACCTTTTCTACCGATAACTAATCCCGGTCTTGTAACATAAAGCGTGATCCTGGTCCCTATCGGAGTCTTTTGCACGTCGACTCCACCATAGCCAGCGTCTTTTAATGTGCTATCTAGGAATTCATCTAGTTCCATGTTGCGGTAGTTGCCCTTCAATACATTTTTGGCTGCACTCAACCTATGATCTTTTCTCCTGCGCTACCAATTCAACGTGTACTAGAGTATCAATCTTCGGACTCGATCGGCCCATTGCTCTAGGTGTGAAACGTTCAACTTTTGTTCCTCTATGAACCGCCGCACCTATAATACGCAATCTATCAAGATCCATACCTTTGTATTCAGCATTAGACTCTAAATTGTCAAGAAGTTTCAAGAATTCCCTAGACGCCTTTCTTGGAAATCTCCCAGAAGAGAATCCGTCTCTTATATTAGATCTGTGTGCGACTTCATTGTTATGACGTCTGAATGGCACAGCTATTGTTCCGTCCACAACATCCTCTAGAAAGTTTCTGGCTTTTTCTATGGTCATGCCTTTAATCGCCAAAGCAATTTCACGAGAATGTTTAGGAGAGATAGATTTCTCGCGGATAGCCGCCCTAACGTGCTTAGTGCTATCAAAATGTTGAAATGAATATCCAAGTCTGGCCAATTAAAATCACTTTAAAGGTACATACAAGCTAGATCTTGATGCTCCCACACCAGGAGTGCCATGTTGGACTCTTCTATTTGTTATCGAATATTCTCCAAGATAATGGCCAACCATTTCTGGCCTTATATTCACCGAAGAAAATTCCTTACCATTATGAACGCTGATCGAGAGGCCAATCATGTCAGGCAGGATTATCATGTCTCTGACATGCGTTTTTAACGCCCCTTTAAGTCTTCCTTCTCTTGCTGGTTTTATCTCCTCTCGCAATTTTCTTTTGTCATCGCTCATATAGGTCCCAACTCGTTTATCCAATGACCTCCTTTGTCTGGCGTTTAAAAGTGGAAGAAGAGTTTCAATAGATAAAGATTGCAATTGATCAGACGTGTAACCCTTGAATTTGAATTCACGAACCAATTATATCGACTATTATTTGGACTAAACAACTACTTTTAAACCTAACTAGCAAATTGAGACTTTTTTTACACAAGCCCCAATCTCGTGGCGAGATCCCTGGCGCCTTCTGGCTGACTAAATTCTATCATCGCTTTCTTTCCTTTTCCAGTCCTGGCGGTATTGACTATTGACGGGTTGGCTTCATAGAGGACTTTTATAGCTTCAGCAATCTGCTTTTTATTTGCAGTTAAATTTACCAAAAAAGTCAGTTTATTTTCTTTTTCTATCATATTGAATGTTTTCTCTGTAATATACGGTTTAATGATGATAGAGTTTGCTTGGTTCACCTCCACGGAGTGTCTACTTTTACTCGACTTTTTGCTTCTCTGTTTTTTAATATTTGTTTTATTGTTCATTAGCAGAATCCACTTCGTGCACAGCATGGAAGGGAGGTTTAACATTTCGTAATTCGGAAATTGCATTTTGTGTGAAAATTGTCAAGCGCGCAGGTCTAGCTCCTGGCACAAGGTCCAATATGTTTATCCGATCCAATGGTTTGACATCTACTCCTGGTATAGATTTTGATAGTTTGCAAACGTCAGACGGTTCCTTTCGTACAACCAACATTGCGCTAACGCCTGGTCTCCTTTTTCTATTGCCATTAGAAGCACCAGGTCGGCTGTCATATGCCAACTTCGACCTAGTTAGATCTTGCTGCAAACCCATGACGATTAGCATCCTGTACAATTCCTTCGTCTTCGACACGGATTCAATTTCGTTGGAAACGACGATAGGGAGTTTCACTGAATCGTCTATGAGATGTCCTCTTTTCTTTACAAGGTCGTTTCTTGCTGTAGCAGCGATCGCAGAGCAAAATCCAAGATGTTTTTCCTTTCGGTTTATCTTCTTATAGATTATCTTTGATGAATTCGGTGGATGTGCAACTCTGCCGTGTCTGACTCCAGCTACCCCAGCAGCCTGTCCTGCTCTGGCAAAACCTTCGCCGCGAGCTCTAGCAATCCTGGCAATGCCTAACCCGGTGTTACGCGATTCAGCGCTAACTATCTCACCGGCGGCTGCATAACGTCCCTGTGTTTGAAAGGAATGAGATAGCACATTAACGTATGATTTGCGAATGACCTCAGGTCTAAAAGGAGTGTTAAAGATCGGAGGAAGATCTATCGTTTCTAATTTGTTTCCGTCTGTCCCAATCACATCTGTCTTCAGAATCATTTATTAATTATTACCTCCAGAATTTTCGGTTCAACAATTTTTTTTTGCATGTTACGTATGGGTAGCCTCATCTTTATTAGCCTCTTTGGCACTCCAGGTACAGATCCCCTTACTACTATATAGTCTCCTTGTACGATGCCAAAATGCTTAAAACCTCCTGATGGATTTATCGCCTTATCATGCTCACTACGCTCCGCATTAGACATGATCAGGATTCTTTTATTATATTCAGTCCTTTGGTGGAATCCATGTTGACCTTGCCTGGCGACCGTATACATTACGACAGCGGGTGATATCGGACCCAGCGTGCCGACAGCACGGACGCTCTTTCTTGATTTATGCTGTTTCCTCTTGACGCCAAATCTTGTTACAGGCCCTTCAACGCCTTTACCCCTGGTGATACCTAGAACATCAATGTTCTGTCCAACCTGGAAAATATCCTTTATTCTAATTTCTTTGTCCAGTAACGATTTTGCGTAATTATATTTCAGCGTTATATCTTTTCCCGAAACAGGTATCTCGAAAAAAAATGGTTTTTTTTGGGCTATATTTGCGCTATGCGGAAAAACAGCGGCTAAAGCCATTATTGAGGACGATCTGCCAAGTAGTGATTCTGCTTTAGAGAGTGAATCATCGCGATATTGTGCACGGAATCTCCGAGACAGCTGTTTCATAGCATCCTTCGAGAATACGTCAAAAATTGCATGTTGTCCATAGACGTCCTCGGTATATCCTCGGATGCCTAATATTTTTATGGGCGGCGTAACGATTACAGTACAAGGATTAACGAGTTGTTTACCAAAATTTGGAGTTTTTTCACGGTCGTCTGTTGTCAGAACCTGAATTCCACCAGCCTTAAAACCAGCAAAACCAAGAAGAGCGCCTTTTTCGAGGGTCTCTCCAGGCCATGTCCTTGCCCTTGGCTCAAGACTTCGAGCCCGAGCTCTCGGTCTGAATGCTATACTCCCTCTTCTCGGCGCGCTATACTTTCTGTGGCCCATAGATCTACAAAGACCATAGCAGGCCCTATAATAAATTTATAGCTGAGTTAGTTGCATCCTAAATACTACGTTCCACTTTGTTTGGAGATAGAGTGATTTACTATAGCAAGAGTTCCGAGTATTGCCTCTTCTAATCTAACTGTTTCTGTTCCTTGAAATGGGAACATATTAATCATAGATGGATATTGTTTGATTTTTCTTCCCTCAGCCATTAGTATCTCTGATACTCCATTTCTAGGGCTGCCAAAAATCAATAGCAGTGTATGGATAGCTTTAATACGCTCAGAAAGGTTGTTCTCATAATTCTTGAATAATTTTCCGTGTCTAGAGGTAATAACAATTTCTGTGTTAGTATTCGGTTCCAACAGGTTGAGGAGACTTGTCTCAATTACCTTATAACCCCAATATTCTTCGATTTCCCGTTTATCTGCTTCCCTGGTAAGAATTTCTGGATAAATAGATATGATCTTGGCGTTAATTTTTTTGCCAGCATATCCAGACCCCTTAAAAGTGGAGAGAGAGTCTAATCCTATATCAGCAAATAACCTGCCTTTTATATCTATGAGAACTGCTACTCTAATATCTCCAATATCAGCTTTTTTACTCTTATGATGCGGTGCCTTTACTGGATGAAGTATGCCTGCATATTCTAGCTCATCCATTATGGGAAATAATTTTCTTCGTAGATATTGTGGGGTATCAAGGTATCTAAGCATCACCTTTAGTAAATTCCGATCCTTTTGCGCGGAATTCGATGTTTTGTCTCTATAAATGTATATTTTTCCTACCCTGAAAATACAACATGCGCGACTGATCTGGGAAATTTTTATGCTTTTGTCCCGTTTACTCTGTTCATCTACTAGTGATGAATCTGGTATAGCGACTTCTATAACAACAGAGTCGATTGAATTCATTCCTTTAACAGACCGATTATTTTTTCCTCTGTCAAATCCTCCGAGCCAAAAGCAACAAATCTTAATACACCTTTTTTATCTATTATCATTGAGGAAGGAGTCCCACGCAAACCATATTGCTCAAAGGTCAAGGCTGAATATTTTTTATTTGCTAGGTACTGTCTAACTTGACCTAATAATATTTTCTTGTCTCTTTCCGGATAGGAATCGAAGTTGTCTATGTTATCCTCTATAAAATGAGTAATTCTAGCTTCGGTCAACTGAGTGACATTGTTCTCTTGATTGATAATGAGATCCATACCAACAGAAAAAGGAATGTTATATAGTAACTTATTTCCTTCACCAAGTTGTCCAAGCTGGGCTAAAACCCTGCGAGTTTCTCCAATAACCTCTCCTGATGTAAGTAGGAGCCTGAGGTTTTCCAGGGTATTTTTCTCATAATCTTCAAAGGCGGTTGCTAACCCCAACACAACAAGATGTTGGCCTTTGTATTTATCATATAGTCGAATTGCCTCTGGGATTCCGTAAATAAAGCATCCCGGACAATTAACCTGAAATATCTCTATATATATGACATTTCCTTTTTCTTGACGGATATTCGTCGGAAGACCCTTTACCCATTCAGATATCCTTAGATCAGGTGCTAAAGAACCAATCTTTGCTCGCATAGGTTTCTGTTAGGACTTAAAATATTATTAAATTATCCAGTAGGAGATTCATTTATTATAATCTAAAAAATCAATATAAGAACATCCAAGTATGGACAATATTAGGGAAAGCACGTTAGGCTAACTTTTAGGATGTTGGCTGATTGCTTACTCTTTCCCTCGCAAGAGCCGCGTATCTTTCTATTTCTTCTTCTTCTACCTTTCTCATTGTCTTTGTTTCGTGACTAATTACGGCCATTTTGACGTGCTTAGTACCTGTCTTTTCCTCGCTGACTAAGTAAATTGACTCCATAGCAAGAGAGCCTGCTTCATCCATAGAGGTGTTCTCTTTAAAGCTTTTCTCTAAGAATTCCGTCACCTGATCGCTTCCGGCTCCTATCGCTACCGCGTCATAGCCTATATACGTGCCGCTAGGATCGGTGAGATAAAGTGAAGCCCCATTCTTATCAACACCGGCAAGAATCAAGGCTACGCCAAATGGTCTCACGCCGGCGTACTGTGTAAATTGCTGTGCCATATCTGCTATGTTTTTGGCAACTCCTTCAACGTCGACTGGTTCGTCATAGATCAGCCTGTTACTTTGTGCGAAGAATCTGGCATGGTCAACTTGAGTTCTGGCATCCGGAATGTATCCAGCGGCCGCCACTCCTATGTGATCATCCACCTGAAAGATCTTTTGTGTTATGTTCGATATTTGTAATTTTCTAGCTTTCTCTTCAACTGCCAAAATTACGCCCTCATTACTCTTTAGTCCTATAGCTAATGTTCCTCTTCTGACGGTTTCGATAGCATACTCGACCTGATAAAGTCTGCCATCAGGAGAGAAAACAGTAATAGCCCTATCATATCCTGCTGCTGCTGGTAACACTACATTTTCTAATACTTAGCAAAGTTTAATTTAAATTTACCTTCACTATGTATAAATATTGAAAGTAGATCAACTCGGAGGATGATATAATTATTATAGCAGAAGACGAAATTACTTTCTATGGTCACACTAATATAACGTCACTGCATCCGAGAACTATTGAGATAACCAAAAGGCATGATCTTAGCCTAAGAGGTGATTGTATTATTGGGGTTGCAGCCAACAAAGCCTGCAGGGACATAAATGAAAAAATAAAGACGAAATTGAAGCAAGTCGGTAGTCAAGTAAAAATGGACATAACAGTGAAGGATAAATCTTTTTGCTTGGATGGCATAGGAAGCCCGTGTCTTTCACTGCTAGATGAACATGACATAGTCATTAGGAAAAGCAATTTTGTCTGTCCTCGGACCTTGGCAATAAATTCAAGCTACGCATCCTCAGATATTCCACGCAGTATAATTGACCTGTTACACGATCCAGACACCAAAGCATTTTTTAGAATAATGGTCGAGTTATAGCATGATAAACAGCAATTTAACAATGTTGAGTCGACCATACTGTTTTACCGTTAGCCATATGTACTAATGTCAACAATCTGTAAATTTGGACTTGGTAATGGCTTCATACGCGAAGATGTATCTTTTCTTCAATTCTGCTACCAGATCTTGCGGTATATCTGGCGAAGGCGGTTTCAATCCTTGACTTGCATATTGCTCTACGATTTTCTTGAAGCCTACTTCTGTGAGCCAGTCTCTAAGTACTTGCTTGTCATAGCTCTCTTGGAGTTTTCCTGCTTGATAATTTGACTTTAGCCACAGCCGATATTCGTCCGGACCTAGAGAGTCAGCCAGTATAATTTTGGATTTGGAGTCTCTACCAAACTCGAATTTTACATCAGCAAGAATAAAATTGGCTGCTGATGCTATGTCCTTCATTGATTTGTAAAGGGACAAAGATTCTTCTTTTACGTAATTATATTCATTTATGCTTAATAGACCTAAAGATAGCATTTTTCCCTTACTAATCGGAATATCATGTTTTTCAGACTTTGTTGTCGGATCAAATAAAGGCTCTGGCAACTCTGTGGCTATGACAGGAACAAAAGAGGGAGGAAGAATGAGGCTCTTATCTCCGTTTTTGTATCGATCTATTAAACTGCCGTAGAAGTATCCCCTGACAACGCACTCTATAGGAATCATCTTCAATTTTTTTACGAGCATTTCTTTTTCAGATCGAATCCCAAGCATATGATTCGGTGTGGCCAAGTTTTCAAACCAAAATTTGGCGAATTTACACAGAACCTCTCCTTTACCTGGAATGTCCCTATTCATTTGAATGTCAAAGGCAGAAATTCTATCGGAGAAATGGAAAAGTAATGCATTGTCATTCGTCAGCTCGTAAACATCCTTTACCTTTCCTCTGTGAATCAGCCTCAATACACCCTGGCTGTGGTTATCTAAAATAAAACCTATTCGAAATTCTGACGGTTTTGAGACACTTGAGAAAACGAAGGACTAACCAATGCTTATCTATAGAATAATACATCTAATTAGGCATTGATATGGAACTTAGATATACCGCATTTTTTATAGATAGGGTCCAGAGGTCATGGTGGGATTCGGACCCACGACCTAAGGTTTACAAAACCTTCGCTCTAACCAGGCTGAGCTACATGACCTATTTTCTGAGGGTTCATGTGAAAGCATCCTTAATTAATTAGAACGTAATTAATAGTTTCAGCAGACCTGTCCTTGCGGTCGATTTAAATGCCAAGTGAAGCATTATTGTACCGAATAGCTTGCGAAAAAAATATGGTTCTTCGACATTTGCTGTAATAGCTACTATAGAAAATAAAGAGTTTATTAATGACCCTGAAGGAGAAACCATCCTTCATGACCTAATATTAAAGCATGGCTATTCAAATGTGCTATCGGTAAGGAGCGCAAAAACATTGAAGTTCCATGTCAACGCAAAAACTGCGGAGCAAGCTGTAAAGCTTGTCGAAAAAGTTTGCGATGAATTACGTATTTTTAATCCCATAGTAAGTGATTGTACAGTCGAGTTTAATAGAGTTGAAGCATAACTAAACTCTTCTATGATTTCATCTGTCGATAGACGAATCTTCATCTATAAGCGAGGAATAACTAGCATTAACCAGGTGAAATGCGCATAAGTATCGGGATAATATTATATCACAATGTGCCATGAGATATCTAAGTATTTGATTGCAATGTTGAATTGGCCTGAGAATTATCATCATATGATCCTTCGATCAGCAATGTTGTTCGTAAATGCTTTGCTAAATCTGTTACAGTTACTATTCCTACGATTTTTCCATTAGATAAAACAGGTAATCTTCTGATTCTATGATTTATCATTCTCTGTACAGCAACATCTATGGGAGTTTCAGGATCAGCAAATGTTTGGATTTTGGACATTATTTCACATATCTTTGCAACCGACACGTCAATTTTTTTTGCACAAATTTTTTTAACGAAATCTCGTTCCGTTATAATTCCTACTGGCTTGCTGTCTCTGACAACTATTAGGGAGCTAATTCCTTTCTCTGACATAATTATGGCGGCCTGAAGAGTTGTTTGTAATTCGTTAATTGTTACGACATCTCTTGTCATTATATCCTGTACCACCTTATGCATAGATACTCACTGCTACTTTTCTATTCAGGATAAAAATGTTTAATCTTACAGTCTTTATGACTTTTGAATATTCGGCTTATTGATAAATGATACAACAATTCTGAGCATGTAGACAATGTTAATAATAATATTAATAATAACATATTAATCGGATCGTGGTAAACACTGGGTATTCTAATCAAATGATCAAGATCGGAATAATAATATTTCCTGGGACTAATTGTGATTTGGATGTGTTTCATGTATTGACTAATGTGTTAAATGTGGATGTAAAGTTTATTTGGCATACGAAAGACAAACTTGGAAGTTTTGATGCGTTAATAATTCCTGGTGGTTTTGCATTTGGTGATCGACTAAGAGCCGGAGTGATTGCTGCTCATAGCCCGATCATAAGTGACGTAAAACGCGTTGGCCTGGATGGCACACCTATATTAGGTATATGCAACGGTTTTCAAATTTTGCTGGAATGCGGACTGCTACCAGGAGCATTAATCGTAAACAAGCCATCAGATTTTCTATGTAAATGGGTTACTCTAAAAGTACTAAATAACAAAACGCCTTTCACTAATCAATTCAAAATAAACAACAAAGTGTACCTTCCTATTGCACATGGTGAGGGCAGATACGTGGCTGATCAGGAAACCATGCGTGAGCTTCAAAAAAAGAATCGAATAGTCCTGAAATATTTTAATGATAATCCAAATGGCTCTTTCTCTTCGATTGCGGGCATTTGTAATGACTACGGAAATATTTTAGGTATTATGCCCCATCCGGAAAGGGCCAGTGAGAAAATCCTTGTTCCAAATAAAGAGGCAAACGATGGGTTGCTAATATTTGAATCATTGCTATCCTATATCGAAAAAAGCACACCAATACTAAAAATAGGAGCCATCCTGAGGGGCTGAATATTAGAGATATTAACACATCTTGAGCTAAATAACCTAAAGCAAAGATTGCGGCGAGAGCCAAATGAATTGGAAAAACATATTGTAGGCGCAGAGTGGTCAGAACATTGTTCATATAAATCTACTAAGAAACAAATTAGGCTGTTACCTACTACTGGGAAAAGGGTAATAGTAGGACCGGGTTTAGATGCGGGAGTAGTTGATGTAGGCAATAACTATGTCATTAGCATCCATATAGAAAGTCATAATCATCCTTCTGCAGTTGAGCCCTACGGAGGAGCCGCAACAGGAGTTGGAGGGGTAATTCGAGATATCCTGTCTATGGGGACCCGTCCAATTGCCCTCCTGAATTCTCTTAGGTTTGGCCCTATTCAACCAAAAAATAAAACATACTCTACAAAGTCAAAATGGCTATTCAAAAATGTCGTACGTGGAATAAGCGATTACGGCAATTGTATAGGTGTCCCTACGGTTGGAGGAGAGGTTGAATTTGATGAATCATTCGAAGAATATTGTCTAGTAGATGTTGCCTCAATAGGGATAGGTAAATCAAATAAAATAATTCCAAATACAGCGAATGTCGGTGATAACGTTGTCCTTGTAGGAGGACTTACTGGAAGAGATGGTATCAATGGGGCATCCTTTGCTTCCAAAAATTTGGAAGAAGACGATAGGTCAGCAGTACAAATACCAGACCCTTTTTTAGAAAAATTGTTACTTGAAGCAACTTTAGAAGGAGTAGAAAAAGGTTGCATTAGTGCTATTAAGGATTTAGGTGGCGGGGGGCTTTCTTGTGGTCTCTCAGAGATATCTGATACTTTGAATAAAGGATTAGACATTGATCTTACTAAAATTAAATTAAAGGAAAAGAGCTTGTCTGCGATAGAGGTGATGATTTCCGAATCACAAGAAAGAATGCTATACATAGTAAGCAACTCCAATATCAAAAAAATCAAGTCTATACTTGATAAATTTGGTCTCAATTACTCCATTATTGGAAAGGTCAAGTCCCATCGCAATCTGGTTCTGAGGGCCGATGGTATGATAGTTGCAGACATGCCTTCTAAAATTATCTCGCATGCACCGCTGATAATGAGAAAAATAAGGCGTCCTGAACACATAGATAAATTAAGAAAAGGCTCCCCTCCACCAATTCCCGATGATCTGACTAATTCTCTTATTTGCATGCTGTCGGACCCCACAATAGCTAACAAAAAATGGATATACCAACAGTTCGACCATGAAGTAGGCTTGAGGACCGTCATTAAACCTGGGAATGGTGATGCTGCCGTGTTGAGATTAGACAATGGAAAACTTTTATCAATTAAATTGGATGGAAACTCCAAGCACTGTTATTTAGATCCCTATAATGGAACATTGGGATGCTTGTCTGAATCACGTAGAAATATAATCAGTACAGGAGCTGAACCAATAGGAGTGATAGACCATTTGCAATTTGGAAATCCCGAAGATCCAGAGGTATTTTGGACGTTTACAGAAGCTGTAAAGGCCATTATCGATTTTTGCACAAAAATGCAGTTGCCTGTATTGGGAGGTAAGGTTAGTCTTTATAATGAAACTTTGAAGGGGCCTATAAAACCTTCACCTGTAATAGGAGCCATGGGTTTGATAGAGCAGGGATCGAAGATTCCAGGATATTCCTTGCTATCAAACAGCGATCTTTTCGTTATTGGCCATACTAGCGATGAGATGGGAGGATCAGAATATTATGAATACAACTATAATTTCTCTGGAGGAAATGTGCCCAAGGTTGATCTTGATATAGATAAATTAAACGGAGAGACCGTTCTAAAGCTTATAAATCATAATCTAGTTAATTGCGTACATGACTGTTCTAAAGGTGGTATAGCTATTGCCTTATCAGAAATGGCAATAAACAGTGACGTGGGAATAAAAGCAAATATCGACCTAATTCCGAGCTCATGTTCTAGAATCGACAACGTTTTATTTTCCGAATCGAACTCTCGGTACATAGTTGCTACAAGTGATGCAGCAAAGCTAAATAGAGAGTTAAAGAAGATGCATGGTGTTATTTTTGCACATATCGGAGAATCTATTAAGGATAAGTCTTTTGAATTGATTAACGGTAAAAATGAAAAGCTAGTTAATGCGCGCATAAGCCGATTATCCGAAAGCTATGGAAAACTGAGGGAATTAATTTCGGGGACGCCCACATCCACTTCAATCTCTGAATAATTGCTTTTACAAGATTTTTCAGATTTGGGAGATTATCTGAGCAACAACATGCATAACTCAGGTTACATGGACCTCTAACTATATAATCAACTTCTGCTAAACAAAATATAGGGAATTGATAGCAGAATCTACCGAAGAAGATATAACATATTGTGTTCACGGATATCCTAGTTTTTCCTTAACTCAAAATAGTAAATTCTATTGGAGGTCTGATCTGCTCAGTGGTCCATGAGAATTGCGGAGTTATTGCAGTATTCTCTCGAGATAGGCACAACGTGGTGCCGTTTGCTATAGACTCACTGCGCGCGCTACAACATCGTGGCCAGGAATCATGGGGAATAGCAGTACCAGATATGGCTCCTTTTAAGAGACTCGGCTTAGTTTCGGCTAGTGCATCGGAATTTCCATTTATTATAAAAAAATACAAATCACACGTTGCAATAGGCCACGTTCGTTATTCAACATTCGGAAAGAGTACTTTGAATAACGCTCAGCCTCTTAAGGTCAATGATCTTTGTATAGCACACAATGGTACCATAGTCAATGTAGAGGAGTTATCGAAAAAAATGGTAGGGGGTTGTACATTTACTCCTCAGACAATGAGTGACACCCTAGTAGCCGCTCAGCGTCTAGTTTTGCATTTGGACCAAACTAAAGATAATCTGAGCGAAGCATTATCAACTCTAAAGAACGAGATGGTGGGATCGTTTTGCTTCACATTTTTGACCGACGATAAGTCCGTCTTCGCCGCAAGGGATGCACGGGGATTTAGACCGCTTGTATTGGGCTTTCACAAAGAAAGCAATACCTTCATTATAGCCTCAGAGTCTTGTGCATTTTCCGCTATAGGCGCAGTGCTAATTCGGGATGTACAGCCAGGAGAAATTATAAAGATAACTAATAAAGGAATCTCTTCTGAAAGATATTCAGGGGAAACACATCATGCTCATTGTGCCTTTGAATATACGTATTTTGCTCATCCTAGTAGTGTAATGGAAGGAGTGAATATCTATGCAGCAAGAAAGCGAATCGGTCAGTTATTAGCTCGCAAGTATCCATTCAAGGATGCCGATGTAGTTATACCGGTGCCTGATTCCGCTAGGCCAGCAGCACTAGGATACGCTCAAGAGCTGAGACTCCGTTTTGAGGAGGGTCTGTTGAAGGACAGATACAGTAAAAAAGGTTCCATGCGAAGCTTCATAGAACCAATTAATCAAACCAGAATAGAGATTAACAGGTACATAGTGCCTATCCCAGATGTTATTAAGGATAAGAACGTGATAGTAGTAGACGACAGCATAGTTAGAGGGACCAGCTCGGCATCGATTGTTAAAACGCTTCGGGCTTCAGGTGCAAAGAAAATTGTTTTGGTCATTACATATCCACCTATCAGTTATCCTTGCTATGCGGGCATTGATTTTCCATCTCAAGAAGAGCTGTTGGCCTACAGGGAATTGAAACATCCGTCTAAGTTTAATAGCAATAACATCTCTGAGAGAATTGCCCGGCTGACTGGAGCAGATATAGTAGCATATAATGACACAACGAATTTAGCAAAGGGAATCGGCATACCAGAAGATGAACTCTGTTTCACATGCTCAACTGGAGATTATTCTTCCCTAGGAATAACCCCAATTTTCAAATCCCGAAATGAGATGAAGGGCCAATAGGCTGAATGTCGAATTGAAGCAGTACTTTCTCTTTTAATCAGTGCAAATTATTGTTCAGCCTCAACAGGAGGTAGTGCTAACTAATGGGTAACAATGAAATGACGCCTGATATGTAGTGTGCCTTAAGCGTTTCTGCCTTTTCCATCTAATGTTCTTATCTTTATAGATTAGCCAGATATTTTTTATATCCTATGCTCTCCAATTTCTTGGCCTTTTTTGTAATTTGCTTTTCGAGATTCTTTTTGTAAATTCTTATTTGCGTCGAAATTTTTTTGTGTTTTATAGCAAGAATCTGACAAGCGAGAATAGCAGCATTTTTAGCTCCATTTATGGCCACAGTTCCGACAGGAATTCCAGGTGGCATCTGTACAATTGACAAAAGACTTTCAAGCCCATCCATACCAGCAGTTTTAATTGGGACTCCAATTACCGGAATCGATGTTAGAGATGCAACCATTCCAGGCAAGTGGGCCGAACCCCCTGCACCTGCTATAATAACCTCAAGACCTCTTTTTTGAGCATCCATAGCATATGAGATCATTCTCTTCGTAGTTCTATGAGCTGAAACTACTTTAACCTCATTTCGGACACCAAATTTATTGAGTAATTCTGCTGCCTCTTTCATTACAAATAAGTCAGAGTCGCTTCCCATAACGATGCTCACAAGAACACGTGCTTCTTCATTCATTATGAGTTCTCACCGACTATTTCGACTATGCTCTTAGCTTTTTGCGCTCTAGCAAGGGCTTCGTTTGTGTTTTCAGCAAGTACAGTCACATGACCTAATTTTCTTCTAGGGCTAGAGAGTTTTTTACCATAAACATGGAGGCTTACTTCAGGGATTGAAAAAAGGTTTTGAATTCCCCTAATCCTATATGCTCCATAGTAATCTTGCGGTCCCAACAGGTTGATCATAACAGCATGAGACAACAGTCTGGGCCTTGAAAGAGGCAGGCCAAGAATGGCGCGTATATGTTCCTCAAATTGTGAAACAGAACATGCTTCTATCGAGTAATGGCCTGAATTATGTGGCCGAGGGGAGATTTCGTTTACCAAGATAGAGCCATCTTTTCTGACAAACATCTCTACTCCAAAAATGCCTATACCATTCAAGCAATGAATAACCTTTTCAGCGACTAATTTCGCCTTTGTCTGAAGTTGTTTTGATATTCTCGCTGGAGCTATAGTAGTCGCTAGAATACCATCCTCATGAATGTTTTCTACCACAGGAAATGATTGGATTTGGCCTCTCTTATTTCTTCCAACCATTACAGATACTTCTTTTACGAAAAATACGAATTTTTCAAGCATAAGGGATCTGCTATGAAATGATTCAAACGCAGTATCTATTTCTAATTCGCTTTTTATTAAATGATTTCCTCTACCATCATACGAATCTTCACACGCTTTTAGCACCGAAGGAAATCCGAATTTCTTAATGACATTCGTCAACTCATTGGAGGATTCAATTATGTGAAATTCTCCCGTCTCTATAGAATTATTCTTCAAGAATTTTTTTTGCCTGTACTTGTTCTGAATTGTTCTCAAATTCTCTGGAGAAGGATATACATCGTGATGGTCTGATTGTAATTCATCTAGAACAGAAGAATTTGCGAGCTCTATCTCGTAGGTCACAACATCTGTTCTTTTAGCGAGTTCCTTAATTGCAGGTTCGTTTTTAAAATCAGCAGTTATTTGTTCATCTGCAATACAGGCTGCTGGACATTCTTTTTCAGGATCCAAAATTATCGTACGAAGGGACATACGCTTAGCCTCTTGTGCGATCATTTTTCCGAGCTGTCCTCCTCCAATTATACCTATAGTTATTGGATGCTGAGGAACTATTGAGTCGTTGCTCCTGCTTGTTAGCATTGCCTAAACTGTTTGTAGGTTAGGAGCAACACTCTATTTGTTCGCTTCCTTTATTATTGCTTAATTTCTATAGATATCGTGCTTTTATTCTACGCATACAATTTCCTCATGATAGCCTGCACTCCGGTTGATTGACTATTATTCGGCTTAACTCTGCATATATAATAATGGAACCGGTAGATTATATCTTTCCTCTCATTGTACTGCAGATACTCCTCCGTCTACAGGTATAGAGATCCCGGTGATCCACTCTGCCGCGTCTGAACACAAAAATGTTACCACTGCCGAGATATCGTCAGGTTCGCCAATCCGTCGTAACGGAAAAGAAGACTCTAGAAATTTTTTTGCATTTTCATCTTGCAGATACGGCTCAATTATCGGACTTCTAATAGTAGATGGAACTACACAGTTTGCACGTATTCCATAAGGACCGTATTCTACAGCCATACTTTTCGTAAACATTATTACTGCTGCCTTTGTCGCTCCATAGACGGAAAAAGGAACATTTGGTATTGAACGAATCCCTAGTGTTGAAGAAATATTGATAAGGCTTCCCCCTTTTCTTTCTATCAGCAATGGCAATACGGCTTTTGTGGTCCTGAGTGTACCTATGAAGTTCGTATCAATGAGTAAATTCCATTGATCGTCTGTCATTAAATGAAACGGAGTAGGATCAGTGAGAACACCGGCACTATTTACCAGTATGTCTATGCCGTCGAATTTAGAGATAATCTGTTCTATGCTGTTTAGGATTTCTGCTTCTTTTGTAATATCTGCCTTGACAGGAAGTATATTTTCTTTAGTTCCTATTTCCGAAGCCAGTCTCGCGAGTTTGGATCTATCTCTTCCAATCATCGCAACTTTGCACCCCTTCTTAATTAGATTTTTTGTTATCGATCTGCCTACCCCACCTCCAGCTCCTGTCACCATTGCAACCTTTCCATCTAGCTCATCCATTACAGTATGAGGGTTATTCGATCTTTTTAAACTACCTATTGATATTGTTTAAAGAATAATTCAAGCATCACGTATATAATCTCGGTGTGTTCAGAAAACACAGACAGAATTTGTATTGATAAATCCGGTTAAATTTCTGCTAAATGTGACTGTTATTTGAATCGCCGAAAATACTTTATTTGCGTACAATCGATAGATAGCCAAGTGAGTTGAGTAGTAAAGAAAAATATGTGCTGGACACTTCAATAATTATCGAAGGGGAGATTCTCAGCTTGCTTGAGTCCCATAGCATCCAAGATGGTAGCGAAATTATTATTCCCGTTTCTGTTTTAGACGAATTGCAATCGCAAGCTTCTACTAATAAGGAGATGGGTTTTGTTGGGCTTGACGCTATCAAGACCTTGAGGGAGGATTGCAAGAAAAAGAAGATGTCAATGAGGTTGGCTGGAGAACGACCGCAGATTGATGATATTCGTCTAGCAAGGCATGGACGGATTGACGCGATGATCAAAGATGTGGCCATGAAGGAGGGTGCAATCCTAGTAACAGGAGATTATGTGCAGGCCTTGGCTGCGGAGGCTCAAGGAATACAATGCATTTACAAGAAGACTATCAAAGGAGAGAATTTCCAATTCGAGAGGTTTTTCGATCAAAATACGATGAGCGTTCATCTTAAAGAAGATGTTCAGCCTATGGCAAAGAAGGGAAAACCAGGTAATTTCGAACTTGTAAGTGTTGGAACGGAAAAAAGTAACAAGAGTGAATTAAAGAGAATTATTAAAGAGATCAATGAAGTCTCTCGACACAGAGGAATTGCGTCGTTAGAAATTAGCAGGATTGGAGCGAGAGTTATTCAGTGTGGAAATTTTCGCATAGCCATTACCGAGCCTCCATTTTCTGAAGCTATAGAGATTACTATTGTTAGACCAATAACTAGGCTTTCCCTTACTGAATACAATTCAAACGAAAAACTGATTGCAAGACTTTCGGAAAGAGCAGAGGGAGTACTAATATCTGGTCCTCCCGGTTCAGGCAAGAGTACTTTAGCAAGCAGTCTAGCCCAATTTTACATAGATAAGAAAAAGATAGTCAAAACGTTCGAGTCGCCAAGGGATCTACAAGTACCAAAAGAAGTAACACAATATGGTCCGCTCGACGGAAGTTTTGAAAATGCTGTTGATATTTTGCTGTTGGTAAGACCGGACTACACAATTTTTGATGAGATAAGGAAGACAGCAGATTTCAGAGTCTTTTCCGACATGCGACTTGCTGGAGTTGGGATGATAGGTGTTATCCATGCCAGTAGCTCTCTTGATGCCATACAAAGATTTATTGGCCGTGTCGACTTGGGAATGATACCACATATACTAGACACCATTATATTCGTAAAAGACGGTAAAATTCAAAAGGTATACGACATATCGCTAACAGTGAAGGTGCCTTCGGGTATGACAGAAGCAGATCTAGCGCGACCACTTGTAGAAGTTAAAGACTTTGATACCGGAGTAGTAGAATATGAAATCTATACATACGGGGAGGAAAATGTTATTGTTCCTGTTAAACAGCCACTCAAAAACGGCGAATCGCAAAGCTCTGTTAAAAGGCTAGCCGAATCAAAAATTAAAGATGTAATGAGAAGATTTGATCCGAATGCGGATATTAAGATTATAACAGAAAATAGCGTTCAGATAAAGGTAGCCAAAGCCATGATTCCAAGGATAATTGGCAAGGGAGGTTCAACGGTTAGCGAGTTGGAAAAGATACTTGGTTTAAAAATTAATGTAGAAGCAAAAGATGTATTTGTAGGAAAGGGAATTGATTTTGAATTAAAAGAAGACGGATCCTGTTTCAATATTACAGTTGACACTGAACATATAGGCAAAAAAGCAAGTGTGTATGTCGAAGACGATTTCATTTTCAACAGTCAGATCGGGAAAAAATGCAGGATAAAGATCGACAAACGTTCTGAGAACGGGAAGAAGATTATTGAGGCAATTTCGTCAGGCGAAAGGATAGCAATCTTTTGTGAGTCAGATGCGTAGCCTGGGTTATTGTCAGTCTAGATATTCGTTCGAGCTGGGAGCAGGAGCCCGTCCAACAACTGGAGCTTCATAAATACAATTCAAACATTTGTACACAATTATCAATGCAACATGTCATATAATAATCTCAAAATATTCTCGATTCGCAATTCTACAATAGCTAACATAGTCAGCATAGATCTATAAGGTCTCAAACAGTGGATAGATAGGCTGAATAACTACCATAGACAATGCTAATTATTGCTTCGAGTGGCATTATCGATCGCTGGAAGCGATTCTAGCGCTGGAGCTGGCATACAAGCTGACTTAAAATCCTTCTCTGCACTAGGTGTCTATGGATGTACGGTAATCACAGCTGTCACCGCTCAGAACACAAGAACAATTACAGCTATAGAAGAGATTAGTTCAGACCTAATTAGAAAACAAATACAATCCATTCTAACCGATATTCCTCCAGACGCTATAAAAATCGGCATGGTATATAACAAAAAAGTTATCAAAACCATATGCGACTCATTACAGGATGTAAAAGTTCCGATAGTTCTCGATCCAGTTATGTCATCTGGAAGCGGCGTAAACTTGTTAGTTGATAATGATTTACAATTTTATATATCGAAATTAATACCTCTATCAACCGTTATTACCCCAAACTTAATGGAAGCACAGAAGATTACAGGTACAAAAATTAAATCAGAACAAAACATTACAGAGTGTATAAAGGTGCTAAAAGAGTATGGAGCAAGAAGCGTAGTAATCAAAGGAGGTCACTTCCAGAAAAATGAGATCATTGATTATCTTTGGGAAAATCAGACAAATAATTTTATGAAAATAAAAAACAGTCGAATAAGAAATTCTCGACAGATTCATGGTGCTGGATGTAATTTTTCAGCAGCTGTCACGGCTTTTTTGGCGCGAAATCTAAAGATTAGTGATGCTTGTAAATTAGCAAACAAATATGTACATAGTTCAATTAAAACAGGTTTGAGATTAGGCAAGGGTTTAACTATAAACGATCCGATTTCCAGCATGTACGACGGCTCCCTGAGATATGACGTAGTACAAAAATTAAATTACGCCTTATCAGAGATCCGCAATACAAATGGTTTAGGCGTCTTAATTCCAGAAACGCAATCAAATCTGGTGTTTGCACTTCCTTACGCATCAAGGCTAGATGAAGTGGCCGCGGTGAAGGGAAGAGTCATTAAGATAGATAGGCAAGCGAAGCCTGCATGTATAATAGATTTCAACGCATCAAAACATGTGGGTTCTGCGGTCTTGGCATACATGTCTTTTAATAGTGAAATGAGAGCCGCTATGAATATCAAACTGGACGATAAGATACTCTCTATCTGCAAATCCCATTTTGAAGTAGCTAATTATGATCGGTCCAAGGAGCCGATCGATGTCAAAAGAAAAGAGGGAACGAGCATTTTTTGGGGGATTAAAAAAGCTCTGTCCAAAAATGATAAAGCCGAAATCATTTACCATTTGGGAGACTTTGGAAAAGAACCCATGATTATGGTATTTGCCTCTGATCCTATAACAGTCCTACACAAGATAAAAAAAATACTTAGATTATATGACAAATAATAATATTGTAATCTGTGCCTTGCATATACCACAGTAGGATTATTAATACTGGCGCAAAGAATGACATAAATGTAATACAATTAGCATGACAAGAAATGAAAGCAGTAATTCTCGCCGGTGGATTGGGTACCAGACTTCAACCTTATACATTCTTTATTCCAAAGCCGATGTTACCATTAGGTAACAAGCCCCTTCTTGAACATATTATCGAATGGCTAGCGCCCTCAGGCAGGAAAGGTCGCAAGACCGCAAGTAACATGAATGAGGAGAATACAGAAGACGGGAATAAAAAGATGACGCGGTCTACACCATCAAAATCACCTATAGATCATATCATCTTATGCGTGAGCTACCTTCACAGGACAATTGAAGATTATTTTGAAGACGGCGCTAGGTTTGGCGTAAAGATAGAATACGCGAGATCGGACAGGCCTCTGGCCACAGCAGGGCAGTTGAAAACAGCAGAACGATTGCTGGATGATAGTACATTTATGTGTGTCTACGGTGATTCCGTCTATGAATTTAATATTGATAGAATGATCATTGAACATAGACGTTCTAATGCGATTGCCTCGATGGCCCTTTTGTCATACAAAACAAATCTACGATATGGTTTTATTGATCTGAAGAAAATGCAAGCTAGGGCAAATCAGGATAATAATAGAGTGACAGGGTGGCGGGAAAAACCCGAAGTCAAAGGACTTATCAATATCGGCTGCTATGTTATGGAACCAGAGTTTCTCAGGCTCATTCCTAAATCTAGGTCTTTTGGAATGGATGACGCAGTAAGAAAGGCGCTTGAACAAAAGAAAATTGTAAAAGGCTTTGAGGTAGGATCGGGCTTTATTGATATAGGAGATAAAAAATCCTATCTTGCGGCATATAAGAAGTATCTAAAGAAGTTAGGTAGGATATGAAATAGGTATAGGAGATCAATCTTAATTTGGCCGAAATAAAATGTGATTCCGTTGTTATAGAAGTGTAACACAAATGCATTAACTGACTTATATCTGATGGCTCATCGTTGCAGATCGCCTTATTTAATGAGCATTTAAATACTGTCAAGATGAAATTTTTACATTAAGATGGTTTCAGTAGACCAAGTGTTATCGTCACTTAAGCAAGTTGTTGATCCGGAATTACATAAAGATATAGTATCGATGGGAATGATAAAAGACCTTACAATTAGTAATGGCAAAGTTGGATTCACTTTGGAACTAACTACTCCAGCATGTCCTTTCAATTCAGACATAGAACAGGAAGTACGAAATACTATTGCAGGGCTAGGGGTTACAGATCTGGATTTGAAGATTACGGCAAGAGTAATGGAAGGCCGTGCTGTTTCGATGGACGAGCTACTACCCGGAGTCAAGAACATAATAGCAGTTGCAAGCGGAAAAGGCGGAGTTGGTAAGAGCACGGTTTCTGTTAATCTAGCGCTATCCTTATCAAAGACGGGCGCGAAAGTGGGTCTTCTAGACGCTGATATTTACGGACCTAGTGTACCGCTGATGCTGGGATTAAAGGACGCGCCAGCAGTGATAGATAACAAAATCCAGCCTGCCATTTCCCAAGCAGTTAAAGTTATTTCCATGGGATTCTTTTATGAACAATCTCAGCAAGCCGGGATATATAGAGGGCCGATTGTCTCAGGCATAGTAAAACAATTTCTTACCGACGTTAATTGGGGGGAGCTGGACTACTTGATAGTTGATCTGCCACCAGGTACTGGAGATGCACCTTTAACTCTAGCTCAGACTATACCCATCACAGGAATATTAATAGTTACTACGCCCCAAGATATTGCTATGAACGTTGCAACCAAGGCAGTTGGAATGTTCAATAAGTTAAATGTGCCGATAGTTGGGGTTATCGAAAACATGAGCTACCTACAATGTCCAAACTGTAGCAAGAGAATAGATATCTTTGGTGTCGGGGGAGGGCAGAAAATAGCCGAGAAATTTCAGATACCTTTTATCGGCGAAATTCCACTTGATCCTCAGATAATGCAAGGCAGCGACTCTGGCAAGTCGATTTTAGTTTCAGATCCTAATTCACTACCTGCCAATGCCTTTACCAAGGTCTCGAAACTAGTGGCTGGTCGCGTCAGTATTATTGCATCTGAGATCAAAGATCAGGAAAAAGCAGAATCAAGCAATAAACAGATTTCTCCTGAAGGGAATTCTGGTGATACGTCAGGAAAAATAGAATCTCATAATGCCGCTCAACGATGAGCTCATTAGTATTCTAAAGAAACCACTTGGTGACTTCATACCGGATAACGAAGTTACTAAACAAAAAATTCTAACTTACGTTAAGGAAGCTAGTCTAGTGGCAGCAGTTGGAGACGCTACAACTTCTAGGCTTTTGTCCTTTGATATCGTTCCAGAAATATCGGTGTTAGATGGGAGAGAACGACGCAGCAAAGTAGAATATCCTTATCCATCAAAAATTGACTGTTCAGTTGATTCAGTTGATGAACAAAGTATAGCAACAATATATGAATTGAGATGTACTAATCCACCAAGCACTATTTCGAAGAACGCGTTCAGTGTTTTAAATTTTGCAATGGAAGGGAAGAGATTTCCTGTTAGAATATTAGTAGAAGGAGAGGAAGATCTTCTCACTTTGCCAATAGTCAGCATGTCCCCAGACCGGGCCATAGTACTATATGGCCAGCCTCTAGAGGGAATCGTAATAGTAAGAGTAACTGAGACTATTCGCAAGAAAGCTAAAAGTTTAATGGATAGCATAGAGGTCGATTAACTCTGCGGGTATGATGATGTGGTGGCTAAATGATTTCAGTCAGAAGATGATTATAGAAACAAATATCTGATCCCGCAGCATTGACTTGCAGGGAATATCTTTTTAAATTCTTGGTATACATATGGTTATCGTATTTCTTTATCTATAACTTAGAACTATATAATCAGTAATAGGCCAGAATTGTGATAAGCTTTCTTCATATCAACACATCATTACAGGAGCAAAAAATCGCTTAGTATGTTAATACTGAGAATGTTCCTCACATATCCTTCGAAGATGCATGCAATGTATCAGATCTTAAGGTGGTACTAATGACCTCGGACTTGATTTGTAGCTCACTATTCATGACAACTACAAGGGCATTTGGACATTTTTATATCAAAAGAACAATCTTCATTGGGCAAACAGGAATCAGTGACTGGCCATTCTCCAGGACACTCCTGATGTCTTCCACGTTTGCAAAAAAAAGTTAAATCCAGTTAGGGTTCAATTTCTTAACTAAAATCTAGCAAATAAACTCTTTGATATTACATTGATATAGATATCACATCAGAAGTTGATGTTGAATAATTGCGGAGCATAGATCGATCCGTCTTTCACTTTTTTTACTCTAGCTATGGAAACATAGTGAGGCCAGACGGTTGCCAGCAATGAGCCTTCAGGAACACCTTCTGGCAACTCTATCACCACAATGTCATCTCGATTTACGCCATATTCGCATAACTTTTTCTTGCTGAGCTCAATAGCCTCTTCCGGCATTCCGCTGCTATAAACGTAAACCTTGCCAATGTAATTGATTTTCTCGCCCATTTGATTTGTCTGTATGATTTGAACGTGGACTACTAAAACATAGTGTTTTTGGGAGAATATGTAAAGATAAACTATAAAGTAACTAAAAGCGGTGTGACCTTGTTTAATAGAACCATTGTCCGGCGTCCAATATGTCATTTCCTTTTTATTATTAGAGTCTCAACTATACTGATGAGATGGAGCTCCCAAATATGATTTATGAGAACAGCCTTTCTTTATACAAGTATAGCAACTAAACTAATTTTGTCCTCTTGAAAGTGTGTCCTGTGCCAAGGTCTTCTAAGAAAAGAGGAAAGAACGCAAGTGGTATTTGGCGAAATTTATGCTCAAAATCATAGGTCGTCCACATGAAATTTAGACATACATCCCATACATTCAAACACTTCGTCCCCAACCGGTCCCGAGACACGAAATCTAACGATCGTCGTGCATTTGGGACATTTACCTTCTACTCCACGAATTTTCTTACGAGGCTTAACACTAGCCCTTTTCCTGCTTCCCATTATAAAATAAACTTAATTTTACTCTTTTATAAACTTGGCATTGAGCACTAGTTTATGTTTGGTTGTGTATCAATAGACTGGAACGCAGACAAATGTAAAAAATTCGCTAATTTCAAACTTAGATTCTGATTCTATGCTACTCAGGATTAGGATGAACGAGAGTCACAGTTTGTATTCGTAAACTTATAAATATTTTGGCCTACGTAAACCCCATATTCCCAAACCAACAAATGCTATCCCTATAAAAAAGATGAGAAAATCAGCAGGAATAAGTAGTGACCAGGTACTATTTACAGATGCGGCATAAAAGAACAAGATAGATAATAAAACGAACGCTATGCCCGTTATAATTTCTGCATTTATTTTTACCATACCTATTGCCTCTGGAACTACACTATAAATTGTGTGCCCGCACCCTAAGCTTTGACCACCGGCTTAACGACAATAGTAATTTTAAAATTCGTTAAAACATCCTTACATCTGTTACGTATAGTGACCTCAGTCACGCCTGCTAAGTTTGAAACGTCCATCTGGAGCAAGTTGACACCTAGTAAAATTGCCGCTAAATAGATATAAGCTGCAGCTAGACCATTGGGTGCTTTCCCGTCAGCTAAAAGATGATCATAAGTTTTCAGTGCAATATCCATTGCCAATCTCTCAATTTTGGTATCAATCTTAGAGGTATTTACGAGTTTAGAAATATAATGGTCTATAGATATACCTCCTGGGAATCTATTTGCCGTTTTCAATGTCCCATTCTGTACGTTCCCAGAATTGGTATTGTCTGGACTGATGCATGCGGCTAAACCTTTTTGAACTCCATAACTGTCGAGAGATCCGACAAACGAACCGGTAGATGTTGTATCGACATTTCGGGCTGCGTTTGATTCGAGTTGATTAACTGTTGCAACTTGCGAAGAGTCACCTGCGGTTTCTGGAGCCTCATTTTCTCTAAAGGATCCCATCTCCATAACCATATCTCTATAGTACTTGGATGCAAGCTTCAGGTTCGAACGGTTGTACTCTGTAACACCACTTGCTCCCACAATTTCTTCAAGCGAACGTATTATAGAGCATCTTTTACACGCTAAGTAAATTGTCGCGGCAGCCATACAAGCTATAGACTTTCCTTTAGCCTCATATCTATTCTCAAAATTCCTATATATCATTGCCGCAGTCTCCGCTATACTCTTTGGCAAGCTGATAAGCGAGCATGTCTCATTAATTTTAGATAATACATTTGATAGTCTTCTCTCCTTAGGACTTGCTATCCTTATACGCGAATGCCACTTTCTCATGCTGTTCATCTGTTCAGCCATTTGATTATCGATGGATTTGCCACTGTAGTCTTTTGAACTAAGAGCAATTTCGGTCCTCAAACCATAATCGTGCAATGAGATACTGGTGAAACCACTCGCCCTTGTGTTTCTCGATCTTTCATCATAATCACTGGAGTGTGATTCTGGACCAAAATCATCGGCTTGATCCAATACTACATAACCACACTTTTGGCAAATATATTCACCCTTGCTATAATCCTGAATAAGTCCCGCGTTGCATTCTGGACATTTAGTATAATAATCTGATTGACTCACGACGCACCACTCTTATTAGACTTCTTTTTTCTTCTGAAAGCCCGGTTAGTGCTATTAGCTTTTTCACTTTTCTGAAGACCACTAAAGGTTCTGCCTGATATTGCGGATCGAAAAACCTTTCGTCCAATGATTTTGTTTGTCTTTTCTATAAGAGGTGCTACAGAAGCATAGGGGGAAGAAACAGGGCCTATTGTTTCTATCACTTTTCCGATCTTCCTGCCATCAGAGTCAACCAAAACATTACCGATTAAATTTGATCTTACAGAAGTTAACTTTACAATTAATCTTCCACTTTTAGCTACATGCATAACCTCTCCAACTTCCTCCACTTTTCTAAAGGATAATTTTTAGTTGTTATCATTCTTTCTGTCAACAATAATTTGTTTATTGATAAATATAATTTCTATCCTATTTACTCGAGCATAAAACTCAAAGCCGAATGCGGTGGTTAATAATTCCTTTTCTTTTTGCTTGCCATCTTTTCAGCTATTGCGTGTACAATTGAACTTTTGTTCTTTCCTACTTGTTTTAACACCATTACGTATCCTGACTTGACAAATGGCCTCTTAGGATATCTGCAGTTGTCATTTATTTCTTCATTGACTGGATTATAACCTACTGCCTTAGCGGCTTCGATCAAGTCAGTCATACTGGGATCGAAAATTGCTAAGTCGCGTGTTACTTTACGGCCTTTGGATCTCGACAAATTTTTATTGAAATAATCTAGCCATAGTATTGAATGGTCGTAATCCTTCAAATCTATAACGAAGATGAATAGTATTTGGTTTATATGAACTATGACTAACCGTATTAAAACACACTTTCAGATATGACAATACGGTTTCCCGGACTGCTATGCTGGGAGTGACAAAAAAGTAATATGATGGTTTAAAAATTTTGAGTTAAGCTATAAGCTTTTTTTAAATAACCGAAAGGATAAATGCATTCTTGACCAATAAATGACACTTTATGGCTAAACAAATCTACCGGCCTCAAGATACCGTTGATCAGGGCCGCGTTAAACTGCATCTGTTTCAGCCCAGCAAAAGGATGATTTGGACCATCATCGGAATTGACAATGAATATTGGACTGATTTACAGATGATGTTTTGTTCTTGTAAGAGTTATTATTACAAACCTGCTTCAACTGCGCAATCTTGCTATCATTTACAAAGCTTGGCCTTGTCAATCGCACAAAACAAATTCGACAGAATAGAATTTCATGATTCAGAGTATGATGGTTTCATCAACGCATTGATAAGCGATAACGTAACCCTGCTGGCTATGTGAAGAATTCGTACTCTAGGTTGGGTTTAATCTTTGATGTTCTATTGCTATGGAGATGTATAAGTCATTTGTTATTATGTTTATTGCGGTTGTTGTTATCATTATTTATTTACAACCTGGCCACCGCGTTTTCCTATGCGACTATAGAATTGATGACCATACTTTTCCTTTACAATATCACCTCCTTTTTCCCCTATTTGTCTATAAAAATCAATTCCATACTTGTTCTTGACTGCTTCTCCGCCTTTTTCCCCTATTGAATGGTAGAAACTCGCGCCGTACTCAGCTTTAACTGCTTGTCCTCCTTTCCATCCAGCATTCCGCAGACCCTCTCGATCCTGTGCCCTTGCATCTCCTCCTGCTTTTGCTACTCTGATGCGGGTCTCGGCATTTGCTGCCGCAAGACCTCTGTTGTTATGCAGAGCAGCTCCTCCCTTTCTTGCAACTCTTAGCCTAGTGTCTAAGCTTGCAGAAGCCAGCCCTTTCCTAACAGTGTTAGAATCCCCTGTAACCATGAGCTGATCTAAACTATATCGAATAAAAGGAGAGCAGCGGAAACCTAGCTAATCGTTCCATTCGTAGTTTTTATTAAGGGTAGATTGATATTTTCACGGTGAAAACAACGTCCAAAACTAACGTTCTCATAATTGGTTCTGGAGGCAGAGAACATGCATTGGGTTGGAAAATCAGAAAGAGTAAACATGTAGAGAATGTTTATTTCGCTCCTGGTAACGGTGGGACATCGGTTAATATCGACATTGATGGAGATGAATTTAGAAATTTAAAGCTCTTTGCCAAGGAAAAGTCTTGCTTGACAATTGTTGGGCCCGAAA
>DASQQB010000095.1:0-3943 GCA_035643635.1 Nitrososphaeraceae archaeon
TACTGGTATAGTAACATATTATTCGTTTACTCAGGTTCTTCCAACTCCCGGAACTATAGACTCTGTAACTAGAACAAATCTTCCCCCAGTGTCTGCACAAAGTAAAGAAAACAACAACAACAACAAACAATCAGCAGGATCTGCTGTAGATGAATCAAAATTCACTAACAAGGTTTCTATAACTATTCTTAAAGGAGCATCAATACAGGGCAATCCTAACTTTGATCCGAATACAGCAAAGGTAGCTAGCAATGCATTAGTCATATGGACAAACAAGGACTCGACACTGCATACCGCAACAAGCGGTAAAGGTCCAGATGATCCTGATACCGGTAAATTATTTGATTCTGATATGTTAAATGCTAATCAAAAGTACAGCATTCCAGCCAGTAAAATTGGAGCAGGAGAACACCCGTACTATTGTAAAGTCCATCCATATATGACAGGAAAAATTGCTATAGGATGACTATCCTACTTTAGAAACAAAATTTATTAATGGAATGTAGCTTTTATACACATAGCCTTATATTATATACAATCGGATAATCATCTGTACTATACAGATGTCGTATGTAGAGGTTAAGAATTTACATGTAAGCATTGAAGAAAAAGAGATTCTAACAGGCCTCGATCTAAATATAGATAAAGGTGAGGTTCATGCTATTATGGGCCCTAACGGCTCGGGTAAAAGCACATTTGCGAATGTATTGTTAGGTCATCCAAAATATACGGTCACATCTGGAGATATTCTTGTTAAAGGACAAAGCATCAAAGACTTGTCAACTGATGAGAGGGCTAAAAAAGGTTTATTCTTAGGTTTTCAGTATCCAACTGAGATTTCGGGTGTTGGTTATAGCCACTTTTTAAGAAATGCATATAATACATTGAGCAAATCTCTTGGAGAAGAACAAAAGAACAGAGAAATTTTCTTAACAGTTAGGGAATTCCATGAGTATGTGAAAAAAAATCTAGACAATGTAGGGCTTGATCCTTCGTTCCTCAGTCGATATCTGAATGAAGGATTTTCAGGTGGGGAGAAAAAAAGATCTGAGGTAATGCAAATGCTAGTTTTGAAACCAAGTATTGCTATCCTAGACGAGCCTGATTCTGGTTTGGATATTGATTCAGTTAAATCGGTTGCTGAAGCAATTAACACACTAATAACAACGGGAGCAGGTGTAGTGGTTATTACTCATTACGCCAGAATCCTAAGATATCTATCGCGGCTGGATCATGTTCATGTTATGGCAAAAGGAAAGATTATAAAATCTGGAGATAAAACGTTATCAGAAAAGCTAGAGACAAAAGGCTATGTTTGGCTTGGTCTAGAAGACAAATAAAAATTCATTAACAAGATTTGAAATATATAGAATATCTTTAGATGCATGTTCACTTCATCAATTGTTTGTTTTTAAACAGATCTATCATTAATTAATTAGTTAATTTATTTCCCAATCGCAGCAGATCTCTTTCTGACACCTAGTTTTAAATATAGTATCACTACGTATTGTCTTGTTTAAAAATGGTCTCCGACAAGAATGGTAACGGGTCAAAAAATGATACAACATCTCAAATTACAACAGCTGTTCCATTTCTTAATTTCTCATTCTTTAAAGTCGATCCAAAATGGAGATGGTTGAATGAAATCGGCAAGGAGGAGGCAGCAAAGGAGTTCTCAAGTTTAATAGAAGTCGCTAATACGAAGATGAAAGTTCGAACTTATTCTACTGTAGGACTTCGCAAGGATACAGATTTTATGCTGTGGATTATTTCCGATTCAGTCGAAAAGATGCAAATATTAACATCAAAGATATATTCAACTGTTTTTGGAAAATATATCGAGCCTTCTATGATATATCTGTCAGTATACCGTCAATCAATATATTCTGATAATAAAATTACACCAGGATTTATGATGGACGAACAGACGAGTCAACGCATGAAATATGTTGTTGTGTATCCCTTTACAAAATTAAGGGAATGGTATTTACTTACTTATGAAGAAAGGAAAAAAATGATGGATGAGCATATAATGCTTGGGAGAAAATTTCCGCAGATAAGACTTAATACGTCTTATTCATTCGGTATTGATGATCATGACTTTACGCTTGCATTTGAGACTAATGATTTAATGGCTTTCCAAGATTTGATAATTCAATTACGTGAAAGCCAAGTTAGTAGATATGTAGTCAAAGATACTCCCATGGTGGTCTGCATTTATAAAAATATCGAAGATATCGTAAAGAGCCTTGGATGATGCATAGACATATACGTGTTTCTTGATCGAAAGAAGTATTATGGAAACCATACCAAATGCCGCATTGAAAGAATGGGCCATAGTCTGCAAAGCACTTGAAGAAGGAAGACAACAGGTCCTTCTACGAAAGGGTGGTATTATGGAATATAGAAATGGCTTTGAATTGAAACATAATATTTTTTACCTATTCCCTACTTTTGAACACCAATCAAAAGAATTGATACAGCCTGATTATGCTAATAATCTAGATATAATACAACAGAATACTTTCTTAACGGATAGCGCTAGGAATAATATAAGTTCATTGGCAAAAGTGGTGTTCGTTAGAGAAATTAATGATAGAGCACTTGTACAAAAGTTGGAGAAATATCATATATGGAATGATCATTATGTAAACATAAGGATGGAATATAACCCTAAAAAGCCTATGAGTGTAATATTGTTACGAGTTTACAAAATAAACCGCCCTTTTGAAGTCAATGTCAAACCTGAATGGAAAGGGTGTAAGTCTTGGATTCCAATTAGTTTCTCTGATAATAATAATTCGAGGCTAACAAACCTTGATATTGACAAGAACGATAATCCGGATCATCAAGCTACAATTTATAATAATAAACCCATTTTAGACGATTCAAAATTTGAGCAGATTGCAGCCGAAATTGAAAAGATAGTGAGCTAGGACATGAAATATAGGAAATTAGGTAAAAGCGGCCTCAAGGTAAGTGAGATAGGGTTTGGTGCATGGACCATTGCCCTTAATTGGTGGACTGGTGGGAAGGAGATCGATGATAATCAAGCAATAAAAATGTTAAAACGCGCTTACGATCTCGGTATCAACTTTTACGAAACTGCTGACATGTATGGAAAGGGGAGAAGTGAAAAATTGATAGCTCAAGCTTTCAAAGACATGCAACGTGACGAGATAATTTATTCTACGAAATGGGGCTATGATATGTATAATGCAGAACAGATTGGTCATAACGAATTACCACAAAAGCATAACGATACAAGATTTTTAAAATATGCATTGCAGCAAAGCTTGAACCGTTTACAAACTGATTACATAGACGTTTATAGCCTTCATAATCCAAAAATGGATGCTATAAAAAACGATGATCTATTTACATCACTAGATGATTTAATACAGATTGGTAAAATTAGAAGCCATGGCGTCGCACTTGGTCCTGCTATAGGGTGGCGAGATGAGGGATTGTTAGCCATAAAAAAACGTAACATAACATGCCTCCAGACAGTTTATAATATTTTAGAACAGGATCCCGGAAGGGACTTTTTAGATGCGGCAAGAGAATATGATGTAGGAGTTATGGTTAGAGTTCCAGATGCGTCTGGAGTATTAACAGGAAAAGTTAACGAAAATACCGTATTTGATAAAAATGACCACAGGAGTAGTAGAAAAAAAGAATGGATTTTGGAATCCATGCAAAAAATAGAGAAATTAAAAAATATCGCAAATGCAAAAGGTTGGAATATGTCTGAACTAGCAATCAAATTCATATTATCTCAGAAACAAGTATCTGTGATATTACCTACTGTTATAGATGTGTCAGAAATAGAAATGTTTGCAGAAATGTCAGACGGTAAAGTCTTAGATGAAAGTGAAATGTCAGAGATAATGGATTTCTATAACAATAATTTTTATCTCAAACCTACTCCATCAGGCGCTAT
>DASQQB010000096.1:0-3429 GCA_035643635.1 Nitrososphaeraceae archaeon
AGTGTTAGAGGTCCTGAATTATTATCTAAATGGGTAGGAGAGTCGGAGAGGGGAATTAGAGAAATATTTAGAAGGGCAAGACAGGCGGCACCATGTGTGGTATTCTTCGATGAAATTGATTCTATTGCTCCTACTAGGGGACAGACATCTCTAGGAACAGAAAATGGAGGAACATGGATTAATAACGGTACGGAAAGGATGGTATCGGCACTTCTCACTGAGCTAGATGGGGTACAAGGCATTGAAGGAGTAGTCGTCTTAGCAGCTACTAATCGGGTAGATATGATTGATAAGTCGCTGATAAGACTCGGGAGATTTGATAAGATTTTATTTGTACCAAAGCCTGATAGAAATACAAGACAAAAGATTCTAGAGATATGCTCAAAGTATAAACCCATAGATCGGCACGTCGATCTTGGAAGTATAGCAAATAGCACCGAAGGGTTTAGTGGAGCTGATCTCTCGGCAGTTGTTAACGTTGCAGTTTCATTAGTATTGCATGAATACCTCATGAAATTTCCTAAACCAGATGAAGCAGCAAAACATGCTTCTCAGGCAACTGTTTATATGCATCACTTTGAAGATGCGATCAAAAAGATAAAAATTCAGAGGGATATGAAAGAAGAGGGAATGGCTATGATGCTACAGTATAGATAAGATAGGGTCTTGTACGCAATTATGTTGTATGACTTGCTGAAACTAATTTTATTTTTTTACGAAATATGAATATGATATTTGCTGTAATCAAGAAGCACGATTTGACAATACGTAACGTAATCCATTCCTCATTTGTGAAGGTATCCAATGACTAATCTTAAATCGAAGTTGTGTGGATAAACATGTTTTATTTTAGTCTAGGTCCCGAATCTGTTTTCCAGACACTATAACCTTTTCATTTTCATTTTTCAATAATAGCCATTGTATTCACTAATTTTATTCCTGCTGATTACTCAGCTTGCATCTGTGCGCGATACTATCGCCGCAATCGGTTACACTTTGCAGTTAACCGCGTATTTGAACCTCTATCAGAATGATCGTTTGAAATTATGGGGCATCTGCCACTGCAGAATAACTATTCTCATTTAGTATAGATAGGTAAATAACGATACGTCAGGATTTGTTAACATTTTGAAGATATAAGTAAAGGTTTCTTTAGCAGGACTGACTTCATGGTTGGAGCATATATTTTTGAGATGATGTCAGAGGGGAACGGAGAGGCCAAAGAATCTTTTAAATCGATAATTACAAATTACATCGCCGTAAATGCGGAGTATAATCGCATGTTGGAAGATCGGGAATTTTTCTGATTGATTATGTGATAGGAATTGCATTTAAAACTGCTATAAATTTTGATTTGATTTTCGATAAAACTGGGACTGGTCCCTCAAAACCAACAAGACCGTACAGAAAGTTTTCTGATCTTAAAGATTTTCAAGATTATATGGAAGAAGAGGTTGGTCATGAAATAGACATAGAATCATCTATAGACCCTTTAATCAATCTAGAAATGGATGATAAGAGGATAATATGGTACGTACTAAAGATTAGCGAAAGTGGACAATTACGAAATTTTTTCTGTCAAATTCATAACGATCGTTAACAATCAGGATTGAATCACTTCCGCTTTCTCTTATTCAGGGCATTTGGAAATAATTAGAGATTTGCTGTTGGGGTGCTTATGGTTTCCTTCAAACAAAGCAAGTGATACAGATAAAATTACAATTGGCTTAGGAAGAAGGATAGTAGTTAAATGATCTCAGTTATCAAACTCCCCGAACGCCGATGCGGCCATCATTCTATTTCAAATCTATCGTCTATTAAGGAGTAGTGCCATGATACTAGATGTGTTGCTCGTGATGCTGATGTTTATAACGGTTGTTTTTGTTATTATTATGTCTTGAACTTTTGAGTTCAATCTCACCTATCTTAAAACCTGCTTCTTTTGCGTGTTTTGTTAATAAAGAGAGCTTTTGCATTACGATAGACTCATCATCTTCGTCTATATAAATTTCAATTTGCACTTTCACATTTTACCACATAGATGACATGCTCGTATATATCTATCTGATTCATCAAATCACTAAGGGATAATTACTACGAATCATACTATGCAGTAGCAAACAATGTTGCAAGACTGACTATACATACTGACAATAGCAACAAAAATGGCGCGACGGTATAGTTGATAAGTTAGCAAAAGATTAAAGACTATCCAAAATAGAAAATACTTGAGGTTCTACCTAATCCCATCAAAAATGCTTTTCTTCTAAATATAGACAAATAATTTGGAACATGGATCTAAAAGTAAAAATGAACAAAAGAGTTGGATATAGCGGATAATAACAAATGGCAGCTGTCCATATCGAGTATACTATCTATTCATTCAGCGTTTAAAAATTACGACAAAGAGATAAAAGTGGTAACTTTTCCTTGGTGTTTCATTATTGAGAATAAGATATTTTCTTTGGAGTGCCGTAGGAATGTATCTCCGCTGCCGCTAACCGACAAATATTCAACAGCATAATAGATAAGAAATTTAAATACCATTAAAACTACCAAAATGGTAAGTTTAATCATACGATTTTAGGATAGTTACAGCCTTTCTTTTTGGCTTCGGCTTAGACGTGTTTTCCAATATCGTAGGAAGAGCAAAAAGAGAGGAACAGATGAATCTGGAGCAATTATAGTAATAGAAGTAGATAAAAATCTGCAATTATTTATTGCTCATGGATAGATTATCTATATATCATTGTACGTGGTATCTGCTACAATGAATAATAAGTCTAAGAAAGTATTTTTAGAGGTCGTTTTAATTGCGATATCTTATATTATCATAATGGCGTCGTCGTCGTCCACACCACAATCTACGATATTACAAAAAGCAGTTGCCTTTCACCAATCTAGGAATTTAACCTCCGATGAGGCAAATACAGTAGATAAAAATGCTTTTGGAATAATTGCTAGTTGCAAAGCCATACAGGACAGTAAAACCACTCACGGAAGTAACTGCGATTCATTCATTCAATACCTGAATAATAAGTGTAAAAAATTCGTTGCTGCTTTAGATTACTGCAGTAACAACGACCTTATTTTATATACGAATGGAGTTATCTTAAATGAACATGGTGTAATTTCACCAGGTCAAAAGAATTTCCAGATAAATCAAAAGAATATCCAGATAGAACAAGAGGAACAAAAGAAAGTAAAATCAGATCAGGACTTATTTGACAAATATTTGAACGCACCGAATGGCAACTCATCTACCTTCTCAGAGGCCTGCTCTGACCCTAACTTCCCTGCTGGAATGTGTAAATAGTTAAGACTAGTAGGAATAGAGTTGAAGTATATCCATACAGAATGATAGATAATTCATACCGCATGATGTGGATTATTCCTCATATTCATGAATATGATGATTGAGAAGCAATT
>DASQQB010000097.1:0-78548 GCA_035643635.1 Nitrososphaeraceae archaeon
TCTCTACGTATGGCTCTTGTATATATTTTCTCTTTTCCATCCAAATCAAGACGATCTTCAAATACTTTTATCAAGTCTGTTGAATAGATCTCTCTCACTGATTTTACAGTCCATCCGGGAGGTGCATTTTTAAACATACTATGCTGGCTAATGATACGATAGATGAGTATTTTATGTTAGCACAATTAGATTAGTCGCACTTTCTCACTGAGTTACATTGTTGTTACTTGTTGATACATGCTGGCTTTGGTGCCTTCTCACACTGTTTATCATACCTTCTCATAGCGATAATAATACTAGAATTCAAGACTTAGTTTATGCCACGAACATACATGCAACTATAGATCTATATCATGTATAGAGCCAGCCCATTTTGGGAATCAATCTGCCAAAAGAGCCTTTAGTTATGGACTTGGCAGACCTGTTGTCTATTAATGTTGAACGTTTCATGTATCATCTTCTTTAAATGTAGCTTTGCAGTAACCTTTCGGTCCAAACATTCAGCGTTTGACAAATGCCATCGAGTTAACATGAAATGTCAAAGATTTAGCAATCTAAAACGGGTTAACTTATCTGAAATAATTTCTTCAATTTGCATCATTTATACTCACAATACAATACATGGCTCAAATATAATATTCTCGTGGATATCATTGATTTTCATAAACCGACTAGCGAAGCTTTACTTATTAATATTGGCTAACAAAAAGACAACATTCACACTTTCAGTGACTTGTTCTTGGCCTGAAATAAGCGGAGTAGGCGTGTTACTTACGGTCCCCGTTGTTGCAGACATCTCTTTTGCTAAAGGAATTGGAGGAAATTGTATACCAATTTCTCCCAGATTAATCGACTTTATACCCACCACTTCTAATCCAACTGCTGTAGCAGCTATGTCGGCCTTTCTTCTGGCATCATCTAGAGCTTTCTTTATGAGATTAATTTTCGTGTCCGCTAATTTTTTTTCTGATAGCGTAAAAGCTACATTATTTACTGTATTAGCTCCTGCTTCGATCGATGTATCAATCCACTTAGATATATTGTCTATGTCTGCACTTTCTATCTGTATTGAATTGGATACAGTGAATCCGGTTACTCTGCGACTAGCACTAGAAGATTCTGAATCATTATAGTTGGGAGATATACTAAAGGCGGAGGTGCTAGTTTCATTCTCTTTTACTCCAACTCTTTTTAAGGCATTGATTACCTTGTTCATCGCATCCGAATTTGCAGATAAAGCAGTATTTGCCGTTTTACCAATTGTTTCTACGCCTAAAGATACAACAGCTTCATCAGGTTTGACTTTAGCACTTCCAATACCTGTGACGGAAATATTGCCATCATTATTAGTCTTATTCTGAGACGACCTAAATTCCGCTGGCGTTTGAGCATATACAGGATAATTGGTTGATAATATCCAAGAGGACAGTAGTGCAGCAATTAAGAAGATAACCAATATTACGGCCGAGTTTATCAAATTACCGCGTAGACAGCTTGTACCGGGTTTGTATGAGTTTCGTACTCGATCATCTTTATATAATTTAGCTCACTTTTATCTTTGAGTAGATGATGACAATTCTGCTGCCCATTATAATTATATCTGTTTCCATATGTTATTTGATTTGAGAATCTCTTTGTAGACATCTTCCTACACAGATTCGTCAGCAGGTGATAATCTTTAGTTCTTGGTTACACTCGCTTCGGTATTAGCTAGACCTTAGGCTAGGCCAGAAAACAAGTGACTTTTAAAGAGGAAGGTTTATTGATCTCGTAACAAAACCTTAACCGAACAAAGAAATAGTTTTGAAGCCAGTATAGGAGAGTATAATAGAGCATATTAAAAAGGTGGATATGGTAACCGACTTTCGGATTATTGTTCAGCTCATTATTCGCCTTAGATTTGAATATTTGATATATCCTATTAGAAGCATCTTGAATAAATTTATATTGTTAAATGCTTGATTAACTCTATTCTATGGCCCTCTATAATTTTTATTGTATTGATCCCATTCATAACCAACAACTTCTGCTATATATCAAATGATATTTTCTCAATTTTGCCTAGCAAATCTTATTTTTGTGATTGCTCAAGTTTTTCCGGTAAATGCATCATAACAGAATGATGAACAGATTTGCATGAACTATGTTACATAATTCCTTTAGCAATTTTGGATATTAGAATGCTTTCCTTTTACCATATACTACTTGCTAGTGTATCAGCTATAAATAACTGGTATATACTATCTTTTCTTAGTAATAGTATTCAATATGTCTCCATCCCGAAGGGCCAAAATAAGAAAAACAGGAGCGGGTAGAAGCCTATCTAAAGAGCCAAGAACCTTTCGACCTAAGCTCAGCGAATTTGAACCTAAAGGAACCGGAATAAATGAATCCAAAAAGTCATCAAATCCCAACAATACGGATAATGCAAATTATATAACGAGGAGAGGTAGGACAGAGCGAACAGTACGCCACATGGACAGTATTTTTGAAAATTTCAGAAATGAGGTTGAAGCTATGTTAAATCCTTGGTTAACTCACCATCTCAATCGTTTTCCTAGATCAGAAATAGCAGGACAAGAACAAGAAGGAGCCATAAGAATGCCCCTTTATGATATGCTTGATAAAGGAAATTCATATGAGTTGAGAGTAGAGATACCGGGAGTAAAAAAAGATAAGATTCATGTTATAGCGACAGATGATTCTATAGAGATCTCTGCTGAAAATTCAGAACAGAAGTCAAAAAAAGATCAAAAGAAAAAGGCGAATTATGTGTATAATCAACTATCATACACTTCCTTTTATAGCGCAATACCAGTTCCTGAAGAGATACGTTCAGCAGAAGTTACTGCTAAAGCGAATAATGGAATATTGACAGTAAACCTTCCTAAGAAAACGCCTTCAAAAGATGAGAAGCTTAAAAGTAGAACGATAAACGTGGAATGACAGTTCTTAGGGATATGCACTATCACATATTTAGATTCTACCTATATTACTATGCGTTCAAAACACACTGATTGATACTGGTGAACTGTCATTGCCAGAGTCGAAGAAGGAATTAATAACAAAAATAGCGAACACGCACTTTCCTATAAACGGGCTTATTGCAAGAAGATGGAGTGCAAGAGCATTTTCTACACGGCCAGTAGAGAAAGCAAAGCTACTTTCGATTTTGGAGGCGGCTAGATGGGCCCCTTCTTCGCGTAATGAGCAACCATGGTACTATATCGTGTTTACTAGTGCTAATCCTCAAAAACTAAATAGAGCACAATCAGTTTTAAAGGAAATCAATAGTTATGCAAAAAGAGCACCCGTTCTTATTTGTGCCACAACGAAGAAGACATATTCTGATACCGGAGCTTATAATAGACTTCATTTTCATGACTTAGGAGCGGCCAATGAGAATATGTTCCTTGAAGCATTTAATCAAGGACTGATCATGCATGAAATGGGCGGTTTCGACGTTCAAAAAGCCGGAGAAATTTTCAATATACCTGAAGACTACGAAGTGGGTATAATGATAGCAATAGGCTATCAAGACACGCACCACGTATTACCAGGTAGTCTGGTAGAGAAAGCCTTTAAACCAAGGGAAAGAAAATCGTTAACAGAATTTGTATTTGTTGAAGAATTCCATAATGGAATAGATATATCATAAATGAAATGTTATATTCAAAAGCTTGTGTTTTTTTTAATATGTTACCCTCAATTTCCACAACAGTAAGAATAATCTGAATTGAGCTCTGATGATAACGATGAAAATTTTATTCTCTCTTATAATTATATTGTATATAATGAGAAAATGAATTTAAAATTTAAAATATTGATGGAATATAAAATACAGGAGAGTTAGAAATTCAAGGGACGGATCATGCTTAGATTATTTCTGGTTTTATGCCATCATCTGCGGTTATTTTGACAGAACCATCATTTGCCCTAGCTCTATTGTGCATCATTTTCTTCCCATTAGGTAATATAATGTAATTTTGGGTTGCAATTAATACAAACTCCTTAAATGAGAATTTCCCGCTTACAAGAATTGTTTTTTTGTCCAAAATTCTTGATTGTAATATAATTTCACCTTGCTTATTGGTTAACAACAGGTGGCTTCGATCATTATGCTTTTCAACTAACTCTTGGCTGCAGTATGAACAAATGTTCCTTTCTACCTTGATAATTAAATTCTCTCCAGTTGAATTGAATATTTGAGTTGTGATAAATGGTCCACTACTGTCTTCATCCAAAAATAAGAGAGTCTCGTTATTATAAGTAATTGATTTTGGGCTATCGTCAATAAAATTATTCCCAAATATTAGAGTATACGCCATATACACAATATCAAGCAGCTAAATTTATTGCATTCGTTTTTAGTTTGCAATATGTTTTCTTAGCTCTAACTTAAAATTGAAAACTGTGACTTTTAACATGTAAGGATAAACCATTCAGATCAGTTCAGAATCAGACAACGTATGAATTTTTGCAAAATAGTCAAGATTCGCAATTGTTTTTAGTATAACAAATTCTGCTATTCTAATCACTGTTATTGAATGTTTATCTGAGAATATCTTTGAAAATTGGTTTCCCCTGATGTCATCAAAGAGTAGTGTTTCATGCATAATGTATATCCGAAACAGACGATGCTTTGAACAATAATCTTTCTTTGATCCTTTCCCTATACTTCATTCTAAAATAACAAGTAAGTTTTCAGAAAAAACAAACAGCAGTAAATTTCAAACTATCTGCGAGTGTGGTATTTAGATTCTCTCTGCAGCAATCTTTGGTTTTCTATCCTTGTTATTAGTTAATGCTGACAATAAAACTTTCTACTGAAGATCGGTTTTCTTTTTGAGTGCAATTCTAATGCTGATAGAATATATGAGGTAAGTAAAATGGCTAGCCAGCCTTTATACAAGTATTTTTAATATTAGCACTATTAAATATTATAATACAGTTTGACGATAAATTATATTGTGGAACTAAATTTGAAATATCGTTTACAGATTATCACATTATTCAAAAATTCATCATCCAAAGAAGATACAGGCACTAGATTTTTTATTTTTGAAATGATGATGATGATGTCATTCAGTATTTGAACTGATGCCAGTTACTAATTTATGGGACAAAGACAGGTTTATTATTTGAAGGTATTGGAAATATAAATGGTTCAGTATTGTTTGCTGTTGAATGTGACTGAGATGTTTCTTGCTTCGAACTCTTAAAAGTAGAATCTACTCCAGTAACATTTACGCTATAATATTTCGTGTGTGTTGCAGAACCGTCAGAACACGACAACTTAGCCGTCAGTTCATTATCGCCAATTGTTATCTGATGGTTCTTTTTGTTAGGTGTAAATGTCCAGTTAGAATAATCGTTTAGTCCACCAGGACCAGTTCCCTTAGCTTTTTGGTATGGTTTTATATTATTTAATATAACTGAAACCTGGCAATCAGAAGTTGTATTATCAGAGGAGGTTCCAACCACTTTTAAATTATCGATAGAAGTCTTTTGACCTTTGGTAGGTGATGTAATTTTTACGTGCATCAGAGTAATAGGCCCGAGAGTAGGTTTACTGGAATTAGTAATCGAAGTAGATTTCTTTTGCACTATGATATTATTAACTGTTGAATTTGCTCCAACATTTTTTTGAGTAGATGTACTTGGTGAGATAGTTGAAGTATTTGAAACAGTAGAGGAACTACTTATCCCTGTTACATTTACACTATAATATGATAGCAAATTAGGATTACCATTGCAGGAGAATTTAGCAGTTATCTTGTTAGATCCTTGTTTAACTAAGCTATGTATAGAAGTAGATGTAAAAGTCCAATTAGAATAATCGTTATTTCCACCAGATCCGGTAGCTGTAGCATTTTTGTACGGTTTTATATTATTTAAAATAACTGAAACCTGGCAATCAGAAGTTGTATTGTCTATTGATATACCTGTGACAATAAAACTCTTATCATCATTTATTTGGACTTTCTGACCTTTAGTAGGTGATGTAATTTTTACACCGTGTGCCTTGACAGGTGTTTTCGTAGCTGTTGTATTTGTTTGTCCAAATGCCAGAATATTACTAGAAATCAAGGTAACTGATATTACAGCGACAGACAATAATAACCATATTTGAAGATGCAATCAGGCTAGTTCTCAATTTAAGATATAAAATACTGTCTATAAACAGAATTTGATTAAAAGGCCTATATTCGTATCTGAATAAGTCACTACGATGTATTGGTGTATATTATACTATTATATTCCCTCAGATACAATATAATGTAGGTTCCTGTCTAAATGCGCCGGAATTAACAGGATTTGTATTTGTTTGGACAAGAAAACCAGATTATTCAATCATAATGATAGCGATTAGTTGAACAAACTAAATTCAATAATCTGATTGATTATCTATTGCCCTTTCGCTGGCTGTAAGCATTCTTTATATTAACCAAATTAATTATATAATTGATAAATATCTAAATAAGACGCATTTTGTATAATTGTTTATGTTTTCTATCATGGAAAAGGTATAGCGCTACATATTTCCAATTCATGGTTATGTTCGTAGTTTAGAATTAATATCGCTCTTATAATCGAAGATCTTTATGTTTAGCATTTCATTTAACACTGGATCGTAAGCAAATACGTCACGGATAAAGTTATTAGCCAACACTATTATTTCCTCAAAGTTATTTTTTGCTATGAATTGATTTAATGATTCTATAAAGCTTGGATAATCTTTCGCTTGGTGGCCAAAGAAAATGTTCGAAGGTTGAGCAATAAGATTATGCGCGGCAGGGTATATGTCTGAAACCTCTGCAGGAATAACCCCAAGGAATGGATTATAAGCACATATTTGTGCATTGGTAAAATTTTTTACAATATTGATGAATTCTCTCGTTAAATAAAACGGATGAACACCTGAATCTGGATGCAAAAGTAGAATTTTTTTTTTAGATCTAAAGGCGGAAGCTATTTTTCTAAATCTTTTAACCTCTGGTCTGAACTGGTCAATAGGACTATAAAGAAAAACGGCCTTGTCTTTAAAAATTGGTGTACCTTCCTCGAGAAATTCAAAACCGTTAAAAAGTTCTACAGCTTCCATAAGTTTTGGATGGGCACGTGCCTTTAACATAATATATTCCCATAGCCTTCCGTCCTTTATTGCCTGTTTAACTGCTGATACTTCTGCTTTCAAAACATAGAGATTATGCTTTGCCATTTCAATTGTTCTTTTATTCCCATCCATATCAAGCAATTCTTTAACTGTATAAATAGAACAAATTGGACAAGGACAAGAAAAATAGGATAGATCATCCAATCTAGCTGTTCCTGTCCCGTACATGTATCGGTTGTCTCTGGCGTATAACATGTATGAGGCTGAATCAAAGGTATCGCATCCTAATGCAACGGCAAGAGGAATGGTAAGAGGATGACCGGCTCCAAATAGATGAATTGGTTTTGAGGGTATGAGACGTTTTACTGTTGCTATCATCTGGCATAATAGCGAAAAGTTGTAACTTTCCATCAATTCTACTGGACTGCCAATAGCCATTAATTCAAATCCCATTTTATCTAGTGCCTGAACAGAGTGTTCTACTAAGTCAAAATGTTCAGAGCCTTGAATTGGACCCGCCCAAATTGCATTACTAACACAATTCTTATCGTTCTTGTTAGTGTCATTATTTCTCGATTTTTCATTCTCTGCTACTATTTCAAGAGTTGCTTTAGCATTCTCTAATGTTTTATTCACAAAGTCTTGAGATTTTTGATAATTTAATCCGAAACCAGTGGGTTTGTCGAGAGGTACACATATATCACTTCCAATGTCAATTTCAAACTGAGCTATTTTACGAGCTTCAACTCCAATCGATCCATATTCTAGAACTTGATATCCTCCAGAATCAGTCATTATTACCCCATCGTAATCAATTACATCATGAATATCTTTTGTTTTGGTTTTGGTTCCCATATATTGTAATGCGATATACGCATTGGTGATGACTGCCTTGAAGCCCAAACTTTTTAAAAACTGTGTGCTGACAGTTTGTTTCACCGGATGAACAACGGGTATGAAAGCTGGTGTTTCAATATTTCCGTGAGACGTTTCCAATATACCGATACGAGCGGCCAGGTCTGTATATCTGACCTCAAAGCACAACCTTATTTTTTTGTCTCCTTTATGAAATCCTCATAGATTGCCTTTACTCTGTCTGCTGCTAGCCCCGAGCCCTCTTCGATTCCAGCTTGTGTAACTTTGATTTTGTCCATGACGATTATAGCTCCCACATCGTCTCTAATTTTTACAAGACCAGGAAACACTCTCGAGATCCTGTCAGAAAGAGCTTTAAAGTCAAAAGGCTTTTCCAGTAGTTTAATCTTCTTAACAAATGAGCCATTGAGTATAATTTTAAGAATTCCTTGACCTTCGACGTTATTGAGGACTATGTCTAGCTTGTCATCAATAGCGGACAGTATCCCGTTATAAACTGTTTCGTCAGAGGTTTCCACAGATACCTTTTTACCTATAAACTGAAATGTTTCCTCTCCAAATTTTCTGGCAATTACTGCTGACATATATTTACATCGTGCTTATACTTGAAGCAATATATATATGAACTTCATCTTTTCATATGAAATACGAGAGTCAGTAAGGTGGGATGGTTCCCCGTCATGTATACAAAAACTGAAACATGAACCTGATCATGTTGATGACCAAGTTGATCAAGCAAATCATTACAAACAAACTATAGTAATAAAAAGTATCATCTAATATTCCAAGAATTCCCGAGTGTCACCCTTTTCGTATACCAATGAAAGCCAATCTACTGCTCCGACAAAAGGTTTCGGTTTTGATTTATTTTGCAATAGGGAGACAATTTCCTCTGCACAATTATTAGGCGATCTTGTACTTGTATCTAATTCAATAACTTTTCGCTTCCCAAACCTATTCAAAGCATCATAAAGTGTTATTCCGAGAATCTCGCAGGCAATGTTTTCATTAATTTTTATGGGTGTATATCTTCTTCCCTGAAGAATCTCTTTTAGTTGATAAGGAGAACGTCGTAGGACTACAACTAGGTCTATATCGACTGCTTTCAATACATAAGGAGCTAGGTGACCAACAATTACAACATTTTGCTTTGATTTTATTTCTTCTGTAAGAAGTTGCTTGGTCTTGTATACGTCGATATCTATGCCGTATTGATTGGTGCCATTGTTCTCGTCATTGTTCTCAAAAACCGCTTTATTATCTACTACAATTCTGTTAATGTCCACTATTGGTGTGTCTGGAAGTTTTTTAGCGACTAATTCTGCAGTTGTATGTTTTCCAACTCCGGGATTACCTGTTATAACAAGCCGCATAGTCTGACAATCATAGATATAATCCTATGTGTATATATTTAATTGAAGTCGCACAGGCGGGTAGATGATGTTTTAAATCTTTATTTTGAGGTCAGAAGTAATACCTGTATTATACCATGTGTTATACAGCCTTGTTATTTGGAGAAGAGCTCTCCATGTATGGATTTGGCAAACCTCATCCTTGGAATTCAGATAGAATCTATGATTTCTGGTCTAAGTTTAATATTGCTTTAAGTAAAGAAGAAAGGTCTTGCTTCCTGATAGAAGAGCCAGCCCTTGCTTCTGAGGAGATGTTATTATTATTTCATGACAAAAGCTATGTGGAGCTTGTCAAGAAAAGTTCAATGCATGGAAGAGGTTATTTAGATTCAGGAGACACTCCAGCATTTAAGCATGTATTTGAAGCATCTCGCTATGTGGTTGGATCCACCTTAAAGGCTTTAGAAATAGTAATAAAAAAATCAAATGGAATTGATCATGCATTTAACCCGATCGGAGGGTTGCATCATGCAAGAAGGGATTCTGCAGGAGGTTTCTGTGTTTTTAATGATATAGGTATTGCCATTTTAGTAGCAAGAAAAAAATTTGGTATAAATAGAATAGCATATGTTGATATTGACGCACACCACGGTGACGGTGTTTATTATGAATTCGAGGAGGATCCTTCATTATTTTTTGCAGACATACACGAGAATGGTCAGTTTCTTTATCCTGGAACGGGATCAGAATCAGAAGATGGAATTGGAGAAGCAAAAGGCACAAAGTTGAATATACCCTTGGATCCCTATTCTGGAGATGAGGCGTTCATCAAAGCATTCAAGAGAGTAGAGCATTTTATCGAGACTACAGCAAAGCCTGAATTAATCATAATGCAATGTGGAGCGGATTCTCTTAAAGGTGATCCGATAACGCATTTGTCCTACACAGAACGTTGTCACAAATATGCAACAGACTCGTTACATAGACTTGCGCATAAGTATAGCCATGGAAGAATAATTGCTCTTGGTGGCGGCGGTTATGATGCTACAAATATTGGTAATGCATGGACGCAAGTCGCTAAAGCGTTAATAGACATATAAATATATATATTACTTGACGCACTGATATTCGAATTAGAATAAAAATGTGAAGGGGAAAACGGTATCAGTTACGGTGGCCAGAAATTGTTCTTAACCTTCTTCCCAGCCTTTATCAAACACACCGTTCTTGTGAAGCGGTACTGGTTGTCCTGAGGTATATTCCATTGGTCTCATCCAGAAAATCGCATGTGTTGGGCATACACCTACGCAAGCGCCGTCAGAAATACATCTTTCTGGATAGAAAACAAAAGCTTTACCCCTCTTCCATCCTTCTACTGGTTTTACTCTAAGAACATCTGGACCAAGTGCGGTACAAATCTCTACGCATAGCGCGCAACCAATACATCTTTGTTCATCAACGTCTGGAAGTATAGCAATTGGCATCTATTAATTCACTAAATTTTGATATCTTTGAAACTATTTAAACGCTATGTCTTCTGCAAAACACTGTTATAAAATGACGATTAGATAAGTCTGTCCAGAGAACACACATATACTGGGAGCAAAGCAGTAAGAAAAAATAAAACGAACGAACTATTTTTTGGCTGCAGTCATCCTAAGAACATCTACTTGACCACTGTGCAACCAGTCCTTTAATTCGTCATGCGTTGGCTTAGCTTCATGTTTACCGGCTAGATGAAGATGCAAAAGAACATAGTTAACCTGATTTAACAATGGTTTGTTTCCTTCATCACCTGCACGAGTCTTCTTCTTAAGATCTTCGGGAACAGTTCTCCACCAATCATCAAATGTCCTAACCATACGGCCAAATTATAGTTGAACCTTAATAAGCCTTTTGGAATTTCTCGGAGGGCCGCAAGCGATATATTATAATTAATATATTATAGTTCTTTCAATAAGAGTTTATATATATAAAAAAACGATTTTGCTTTTAATAATTATAACGTGGAGATAAATGATAATCTAAAATATATAATAAACTAGGAGATACATTAGCAAGGGTGCACTATGGCTTTTACAACTCAGGAACTTCAAAAAGCTTATGTTGCATATCAAAAATTCAGATCTACAAATCCACCACCACACCATGAGCGGTACATATTTCCTTTTTTTGCAGGATCGTACTTCAGTTATCGGAAAATAGATATTATGAGGATAGCAGCCATCTCAACTTCATTATCAGATAATCCCAGCTATATAGATGTAGGTTGCGGGTATGGTGATTTTCTAAAGAAAATAAGAGAATTTATTCCTAATGCTATAGGCATTGAAAAGAATCGTAGCATTTTCTACAGCCTCCAAATAGCCAAGCCAGATTATATATATTCCTCAGCTGTAGAGGAATTAGATAAAAATGCATTTGACGTAGCATTCGTTGGATGGATGGAGCCGGGAGTAGACTTTCGTAGGTACGTAGCAAGTTTTGCACGATGTATCATTACGACCTTTGACTCAGGGGGTCAATGCGGAGTCAGCGGCGGATGTGAATATGAAGAATTTGGCCTTGAAAGAATTGCTTGGTGGAGAACACCATCTTGGATCGACATTAACACTGAATTGATGAATAGGTTTTATACACCTGCGCTAACTAAAAATAATGGGAAAAAGAAAGAGGAATTAGCCGCATTTCGAACAGCCCATAATTTGTGGCATGTGTATGCAAGACCTGATACAGCAGATAAGGTGGTTTCATCTTTAAAGTTACAGTTAGTGAGAGAAAAACAGCTATTTATGAGAGAAAGGTTTGAGTTTGAAAAACTTCTAGATGAATGTGGCTTCCATTACAAAGAGGAACTTCCTTTGCTCTTATCTAAGGAAAAACGACTATGGAAGGTAAGCTTCGATTAGCTAATTACTTATCTGCACGTTATAGAAGAAACGAAGATGACTATTATGATTATGAAACACGTTAGCAGTACTAATACAGGTATGCAAAATACACGCTCTTGTATCTAATTACTTTGAGAAACATATGACATTAGACAAACAAAATATTGGTGAAGCGTTCTCATCACTAGAATATTTCAGAAAACATTCGGTTTCGCCCCATCATGAACGATATATTTTTCCTTTTTTAAGTGGTACATATTTTGCATATAGAAGAATCGATACTATGCGAATCGTCCACATTGCAAAATCATTATCAGATAATCCCAGCTATATAGATGTAGGTTGCGGGTATGGTGATTTTCTAAAGAAAATAAGAGAATTTATTCCTAATGCTATAGGCATTGAAAGGAACTCTGAAATCTTCTATGAATATGCTATTGACAAGCCTGATTTCATAAGTACGTGGGATGCGAAATGGGGGATTGACCAAAGATATGATATCATTTTTGTTGGATGGATGGAGCCGGGAGTAGACTTTCGAGATGCAGTCGCATCCAAAACGGATGTAATAATAACAACACTTGATGAAGGAACCAGTTTGGCAGCAGAATTTGATGGACACGATTACAACAGGGTAGCTACATGGAGGACACCATCATGGGAAGACGTCAATATCGAAATCATGAATAGGCATTATACAAAGATTCCCGACGATACTTTCCAGAACTTGTATAATTTGCGTGGTGCACATAATCTATGGTACGTATACTGCAGCAAATCAAGTAAAAAATCGGAAAAAATAAAATCAGCACTGTCGGAATGTATTAAAAATGAGATGACTCTTTCATTAGAACGTTATGACTTTGAAAGTGTGTTGGATGAATGCGGATTTGGATATATGGAAAAGTTAGAAAAATGGAATAAGAAAATAGGAAAGGAACAGGAAAAAGACATTGTACTTTGGAAGATAGAATTTAATGATGTTCAAGATTACGTTTGAGTTATCAGGAGAAAGCCAGAAATTGCGTGAAACACTTAAAGCATCTACATAAATTAAATTTAATATAAATTGAAAATATCAGTATTAGGAGCGGCAAAAGAAGTTGGGCGTTCAGCATTTCTAGTAAATGCTGATCATACAAATGTTTTGATGGATTACGGCGTCCTGTTAAAAAGAGAACCAATTTTTCCTATGCATGTCAAGCCGAAAGAAATCGATGCAGTAGTAATTACTCATGCACATCTAGATCATTCAGGATTTGTCCCTTCTCTATTTCTATCTGAATCAACAGGATTGGAGGCTCTAGGTACTCTTCCGACTTTTGAGCTTTCCCAATTACTAATTGAAGATATGATCAAGATATCAGGATTCTACTTACCGTTTGAATATACAGAGCTTATTACGATGATGAAGCATTCTAGAAACTTACAGTATAGACAGCCACATATGATAAATGACGTCAAGATAACTCTTCATGAATCTGGACATGTGCTAGGTGGTGGCTCAGTAGTCATCGAGCATGATGGAAAACGCATATTCTATACAGGAGATATCAATACAAGAGGTTCTAAGTTACTTAGACCGGCTGACTTGGATTTTGGTGAAATTGATCTAATGATTATAGAGAGCACTTATTCTCAGGCTGAACAAGTGCCGAGAGACCAGTCAGAGAGAGAATTACTCGAATACGCTAATGAAGTTATCGAAAGGGGTGGGACATTATTTATTCCGGCGTTCTCTGTAGAAAGAGCCCAAGAAATTGCTTGTGTTCTAAAAACATACAACTTTAGACATAAAGTAGTAATGGACGGAATGGCGTTAAAAGCAAACGAAATCATGGTTCGACACGACACATATCTTAGAGATGCGGAAATATTTAAAAAGGCAATAGGAGAGGCAGAATGGATCACAGGATGGAACAGAAGAAAAAAAGTCGTACAGGAGCCATGTGCAATAATTTCTCCAGCTGGAATGCTCGTCGGAGGATCAGCTATATTTTATCTGCAGGAGATTTCAAAAAGTGATAAAAATGGTATTGCTCTTGTTTCCTACCAAGGTGAAGGGACACCCGGACGTGCTCTTCTTGAAAAGAAGATTACTACATTCAACGGGGAAATTAGAAAGTGCTTGGCTGATGTCAAAAGACTAGAGTTTTCTGGTCATAACAGTAGGAGTGAATTATTTGAAATTCTGGATCATATAAAGAGCAATCCTAAAGTTCTTACAGTTCATGGAGACGGAGCATCATGTACAAAGTTTGCAGAGGAAATTAAGCAGAAATATGGTTACTCTGCGCAGGCTCCTGATACAGGCGAGGTCATCACCGTCTAGCACGGGCAAAATTTATAGCATTTCTTAATGTACAGTCTATTTTTGACATTTTAGAATTAGCACGCCAATTCTAGATGAAATTTATGCCTTGTGCATACTTAGTGTTAACATTCTTCAGTAATCTATTTGTAAGTTTACAGGGAAAATTTTTTGAAGAGCTTCACATATTTATAAAGGCTTTATTACTTATACCTATAAATTGTGTATAGAATGCATGTATACACGTGATGATTGTAAAAAATACTGATCCATACAAATTGAGAAAATGTATATCTTGTAAAAAAGATATACCTCTGAATGACAAATACTTTACATACCCTTTATCTCTACAAATGGCTTGCCTTTCTTGCGCTCAAAAGGAAATCCCTAAAACAATTGAAATATTGCATCATGATTTAAAAAAGATAAAGGAGGAACAAGAAAAAGTTCAATAAATAGAATGGGTAAGTATTATGATATACTATTGTTGAATTCCTCTAAGTCATTTTTCATCATCCTACAATGATGCCCCCTAACTTTGAGATGAGTATTAACAGCGGCCAGATGTTCTTGTGGGAGAAATTTAATAATACATGGTACGGGGTATACGGGGATCATATACTCAAGTTCGATACACCAAATTATAACCGACAATATGCAATGATTACTAGCAAAAATGATGAGGACACTTTAAAGTTGTTATCCTTTCCTGAGTTTAAGAACTGCGAACGACACATATTTAGGCTTGACGATAATGTCAGAAATATCTTATCTAGTCTTTCGAAAGATAGGGTAGTCTCAGAAGCAATAATTAAGTATCCTGGTTTACGAGTAATGCGACAGGACCCTCATCAATGCATATTTTCTTTCGTATGTTCAAGTAATACAAATATCAGTATGATTCGGAGAATGCTTAAGAACCTTTCAAGAAAATTTGGAAATAAGATGTTAATCGATGGAAAGGAATTTTACACTTTTCCCTCAGCGGAAAGTGTAAATAGAGCAACTATTGGCGAATTGTTATCTTGTGGTCTTGGATATAGAGCCAAAGCAGTCAAATCCGTTGCTCAGAGTATTGCGTCTGGAATTCTTGACATTAATCTTCTATTAAGAGATAGGTATGAGGTTGCAAAGCAGGAATTAATGAAAATATACGGGGTAGGAAACAAGATAGCCGACTGTATATTATTATTCTCATTAGAAAAACTTGAGGCATTTCCCATAGACGTATGGATCTCAAGAGCGATATTTCGGCATTATAATTGGCTATTAAATAATAATAATGAAGAGCAAGATATAAAAGAAAATATGCTCACAGGTGGGAAGATAACTCCATATCAATACAAAATTCTATCCGAGGCGATTAGAGATTATTTTGGAAGATATTCAGGATATGCGCAACAATATTTGTTTTATGATATACGACATAGCGCTGGTAAAAAATGGTAAGCCTCATGAGGATATGAAAAGATATTATTTACATACATGCTGTCATTTTGTAACACGCATCAGAATCGCTTCAAATAATGCAAAAGTGATATTTTGGATCTTTACATCCATAGTGTATAATTGTCTGATATATTATCAATATCCTCTTTTCGATAGTGGTCGTTGTTGTCGCTTGTAATGCATACCCACCATGGAGGTTCATTTTAGAGTCTTACCGGATATTCTCTGAAAAATTCTTATATATCTGCAAAGCATCTTGCTCGTCCTTTGCACCAACTATTGTTGCGGATCCGCTTGATAGAAAACTTACAGACAATTTGCTAGCATTGTTGCTTATTGCAGTTACTCCCAAGTTGCCTCTATTTTTAATATTGTATCCTAGCAATTCTGCTTTCTTTGCTATACTATTGAGATTAATTGACAAAGATTGTTCTGATGGAGTAACAGTATATGTTCTTTTACCACTATCTCTTCCACATAGTTCTTCAATTATTATTTGCTGTTGTATAGTAGGCTTTTCCTTCTCAATATATTTTTCTGCTCCACAAGACGTACATTCTTCTTGTTTTGACATCTTAATCTTTTCAAACGAAAGTTCTCTCAAGTCGATATAAAGCAGCTTGTCTACCAACGAAGGTTGTTGTCCTATGATAATCTTAACGGCTTCAGATACTTGTATACCACCCACAAGATAAAGTATTGATGGATGTACTCCCTCAGTGCTACAAGTTGGCATATCATCCTCAGTCAATACAGGAAACATGCATTTCAAACATGCAGATTCATTTGGTAAAATTGTACATACTGAACCTAACATTCCTAACGCTCCAGCATAAATAAATGGGATATTATACTTAATGCACGCATCATTCAATGCATATCTGGCATCTATACTGTCCAGAGCATCTATAACCACATCTGCTCCTTTAACAATACTGTTAGACGTATATTTGGTAATAGAGATTGGGACTGCCTCAATTTCAACGGCAGGATTAATTTTTTTCAAACGCTCAGCTGCTGCTTCGACCTTAACTTTACCTATATCTTCCTCACGATAAAGATGTTGTCTATGCAGGTTTGAGATTTCAACAACATCCCTATCAATTATCTTTAATTTACCGATACCCATTGCAGTTAATTGAGTGGCAACAGGATTCCCAATACCGCCTAATCCAACAATACATACGTTAGCATTGCGCAATCTTTCCATTCCGGCAAAACCAATTTCTTCAAGCATTATCTGCCTGGAATACCGCTGCATATCTACATTTGTAAGTTCTGAACCCCCAGCTACGGCTGGCAATATATATACAGAATCTCCATCCTTTAGCAAAGTAGTAAGGCCATTACTGCTAAAGCGCATGTTTTTGTTATTAATATAGATATTAATCAGAGCACGTGGTTTGCCATTGATATCGAATACTTTGCGTTTGAAATCCTTTCCCATCTCATCAGAAACTTTGGTAAATGCATCTTGTAAATTACCAGCTTCTAAGGAAATTTTTTTCTCTCCTGCGCCACTGTTCAATATCGATGGAATTACGAATTCAATTTTAGCCATTAACTTTGTACCTCTTGAAGAATGGTGTCCATAGCTTTTCGTCTCATGAAATCATTGCTGAAACCGTTTGTACATCTGGTTTTACAGTTTTAAGTCTTGGAAGTACATTTATAATTGCTTCAGTAGTTTTAAGACCGTTTCCAGTAATGTAGCAAACTATTTTTTCATCCTTGTCGATTTTACCTTCTTCAATTAATTTTCGAAGTACTGCTATCGATACTCCACCTGCAGGTTCTGTAAAGATCCCTTCCCTCTTTGCAAGCATTAATATCCCATCTATAATTTCTGCATCTGTTGCTTCCTCTGCAATTCCGTTATATTGGCTTAATCTTTTAAGCACATATGCTCCATCCCCAGGGTCACCTATTGCTAGACTTTTCGCAATTGTTTCAGGCCGTTCTATAGGAATAACCTCGCTGCTTTTTCTCTTAAAGGCATCTACCACTGGAGCGCATCCATGAGGCTGTGCAGCAATAATCTTAATACCCGATATACTATCGATCAACCCAGTTTCATATAATTCTTCAAATCCCTTGCAAATTGCATTTAGCATTGCTCCACTTCCTACAGGTATTATTAGGGTGTCCGGAACTTGCCAATTTAATTGCTCTATTATTTCATAGGCAAGTGTCTTGGAACCTTCTACGTAATATGGTCGCATATTGATATTCACAATGCCTATTCCTTTAGAATCTCCTATTATTGAAGCAACTCTATTGGCGTCATCATAAGTACCCTCGACCGATACAAATTCAGCTCCATATGCTAATGCTTGTGCAATCTTTACATGCTCAATATCACAAGGAGCGAAAATATAGCATGGCAATTCTGCAACTGCTGCATGAGCTGCAGTTGCAGAAGCTAGATTACCAGTGGATGCGCAACCCACTGCATTTAATTTAACCTCTTTAGCTCTAGAAATAGCCACGCCAGCAGGCCTATCCTTAAATGAAAAAGTAGGATTTACGGAGTCATTTTTAATAAATAGATTTTTCAATCCGCCTAGTTGTTTGCCAAGTCTGTTAGCGCGTTGTAACGGGGTAAAACCAGCATCAAGACTTACTATATTGTTTCTATTAGAAATAGGCAAGAATTCAAAATAACGCCAATAGGTTTTTTCTCTTGATTCGAAGGTATGTCTATTGATATCAGAGGAAAAATTATAAGTAACATCAAGAGGACCAAAACATTCCTCACAGATATAGCTCAACTGCTCGGTATATTCTCTTTTACATTCTCTGCACTGTAGAGATTTAATATTACCCATATTCTTTACCCTTTATCTAAAATCCACATAGATAAATTTCTCTAATCTAATTTTAGTATTACTATATTTTTACCAAAAAAAAATTTATTGGAGTTAACACCTATATTATACAAAATATATATTTTATAGGAGTGTTTAACCTTTATCTCGCCTGTTATTTTTATCTATTTTCAATATATTATGAAAACACGAATCATTTCCAGTGTGACACACAGGGAATTTGGGATCAACTAAATATAACAATGCATCTGAATCACAATCCACTAATATTTCTTTAACAGGCTGTATATTCCCTGATTCTTCGCCTTTCATCCACAATTTATTACGCGATGTGCTCCAAAACCAAGCATTTCCGGTTTTAATAGTATTATCCAATGCTTCATTAGTGGCATAAGCAAGCATAAGAACATCTTTTGTCATTATATCTTGAACTATAACAGGAAGCAAACCTTTTCTTTTTGCGAAATCGATGTCCTTTATTGACTTTAGGTTCATTATTAAGATGTTCTGCCTATCATGTCATTGACTATATAAACAAATAACCAATTGCTTACAAAATTCACGTTATTTATTTGTGGCATTTCTAAACAACATACTCATATCACTACTTATCTCTAAAACATACTTCTAATTACATCACTTTCCATCAATAATGCTACCAGCGTTACCAAGAAATCATGTTATCTTTTGAATAATCGTCCTGACGCCTTTTGTCAAGAATCTCAAATTTATATATCTGAATGAGATTACTAGTTGTTATCCTAATCGGAGGGGTGACCTTATCCGTTTAAATCTACGTTTAAAAGTCACCTCCTTAATAATTTAGAATACTATCCGGTGTTACAAATCTCCGAGCTTTCACTTATGGTCGGACCTTTCTATTACAAGTATCGTATTGTTATTTCGAAATTTGTTTGTTATTATAGTATCATTGCTATCAAAGCTCATATAAGATAACTACTTATCTAATAATGGTCCAAAATGAATAATGTTATCAGAGAACGTCAAGTCCGTCTCCCAGCGAAACATCAAATGTAGGTATATGACCTTATCTTCCCTTCAGAACAGAATAGGGAGCAACATGAAGAATTAGAATACAAGAGTATCAAAGCCTATCTGGCGAAAGTTAAAATTTTAACTATTTTATCTGTATTTTTATTGCAATGAGTTATAAATTATTTCTATAAGGCAATTATCGCGTTTAGGACATCTACTTTGGTCAAACTCTATGTTACCGGCATCTGTCTAAGATAGCGATTTAATATGATCGTAATCCAAGTCAAGTAATGAGATATTTCAGGTTAATTTACATCTGCATGACTATATAGCCATTAATTTAAAATATCTTTTAGTCCATGTTACATTACCATCATGGCTTTTTGTTGTCCTAACTGCGGCAATGAATTGGTTGAACACAAAGTACTGAAACGATTGGCTAACGTGGATGGATGGGAATGTAACTGTTGCAAAGTATTTTATGATAAGAATGAATTAAAAAGGATCATTTATGATGTGTAATAAACTAGTTATATTGAATTATAAGTTAATAGTGTGTCAAACCCACATCTCAAGCAATCTATGTTTTTTTGTACGTAGTTAGGAAGATATTCAGTTTTTATAGCAATCAGGCAGCTCAATATAGTAGCTGATCATGAAATAGGATTGTAATATGCATCTAATCTTTCAAACTATGGGAAACGACGGAAAATTTCAAGTTTTTTGTACAGTAATTTGCCTTAGCTAGTTGTATATAAGTATAAATATATACGCTCACCATGGCGTTGCTAATTTCTATCATGCCGCGTAATTTACAGATGGCTATTCATTGTCATTATTGACGTTGAACTGTAGTAACGAATTCAGCTGGTATATGATGGCGCATTCATTAATGTTTATAGCCATGCGGTATTCATTAACATGACTACATGGAAGGCCAGTTATCGATTGGCATGACCGATGATTCAATAAAAGAGGTTCTCCACGTTGGATTTGATGACACTGATTCTGTTTCAGGTAAATGTACAACTCACATTGCATACAAAATTACAAAGTACCTATTAAAGAACAGATATGCAGAGTTTTTGGATTACCCATTGCTAATTAGGTTAAATCCAAATGTGCCATGGAAGACTAGAGGTAATGGTGCAGTCTGTTTAAGATTAATGACTAATGCTTGCCAAAAAGTAATCGAATACGTAAAACACACCATTGAGGACGAATCTGACTTTGAAAAAGGCGCTAATCCTGCGATTGTATTTCTTCATGGTAGACAGATCCCAGAGGAGGTTTTAGAATTCAGTGATATTGCAATGTTCGATGTCCTAACTAGAAAAAAAGCAGAGGAAATTGCACGGAAATATAATATTCAGTATTTTACATATGGGAATGGTCAAGGTCTTGTAGGCTCTTTGGCAGCAATTGGATGTTTATTGCATGAAGACCATACATTTGAAGCAATAGCCTACAGAAGATTTGAGAATTGTGGAACTACAAGGAAAGTTGATGTTTCTAATGTGATAAAATATAGCAATCAAACTTTTCCTAATACCTTCAACAATTACGATCCCTGCTACAAACGTATACTGATCACTCCGCATGGACCCGATCCTATTTTCTGTGGTATAAGAGGTGAAGAGCCAGAAATAGTAGTCTCGTCATTGGAAGGATTGGACCAAGTGGAAAATCTGGATGGATATATGGTTTTTCGCTCAAACCAAGGAACGAACATGCATCTGCGAAATGAATGGAAACTATCTGATATTAGAGCATATCTATCAGGGTATGTAAGATGCACAGTTAATACAAAGCCGAGTGTTATGGAAGGGGGACATGTAATTTTTACAGTCAAAGATTCTACCGCTATTGAATTGCCGGCAGCAGTATATGCTCCCACGGATATGACAAGTGTGGCTTCACAGCTAGAAATAGGAGATAGCATTGAGATTGGAGTTGGAGTTAAAGAGACCACGTTCAGGTATCCTAAAACTCTCAATGTGGAATATCTTTCTATCTTGATGCTCGTACAAGTTCATCAGACCCATAACCCTTTTTGCGTATTCTGCAATAAAAGAATGAAATCCGAAGGGAGAAAAAAAGGATTCCAATGCCACAAGTGTGGGCATAAAGATAATAAGATAGAAAAGATTGACGTACCAAAGAATAGAAATATCAATTTAGGTCTGTATGTTCCAACACAAAAATCTCAGAGGCATTTAACTAAACCAATGCATAGATATGGTATGGAAAAGCATAATGGCATTCCAAGTACATACCCGAAACTTTTTCCAAGATGGTTTTTTTCCTCATCATTCTGAATGTACACTTTTTTTCTATCATTTAATAGTTAGAAAGAACTTCAATGCCACCTTATCAGCTAAGGATACATCCACACACCACTCCTAAAATAGTAGTAGCGGGGGGTTGATTTGAACTTGCGGCCACATTTAGATTACCATGTGGGAACCGCTCTGCGGGTTATGAGCCCGCCGGGATTACATAGTCTCTGCTCAGAGATCTGGCTTCCCCACCACGCTGACAGCATTTCAACATAAGGATAATATAATTCTGTTTCTTTTTAACTTGACAGCCGAGGGCATCAATACGCAGATTATTGATTTTCTAAATAATATTTCACGTTGGTTCCTCAACATTTAGAATTGACTTTTTTACTTTATCAAAGAGCTACTGCTTGTATAAATATACTTTTTATTATTGTAGAAATAAGTAAGCCGGGCTATTATTAGCCTCTGACAATGCTAAGCAACCAAGAATTTGCACAGTGTCTGTTGTTCCAGATAATCTTCTGTCTGGTGCTACTTGCGAGATCACTTGCCCGATAATGTTGTTGTTCACTTTTCTCACAGTGCCTTCCTTTCTATTTACTGATAATACACTGGATAAATTCTTCAAAATGTTCTAGCCAACTGTTGCCTTCAGAACTACATCAGAATAGTCTCCTCCATCATACAAGACTCTCCATTTTTAGACTGTACTACAATATTATTATTCGGTCACTCAAATAATGGAAGATCATCTCCAGTCGTTACAATTGCCAACACATCACATGTGTTTAATGTTTGAAGTTTCGATTATTCCAATAGACTTCAAAGGCGGTAATCATCAGATCAATTTTTTTGTCCTTCGATTGTTGCCAATATGGCCTCAGTTATCTGTTTTTTTATTTGTTGCTCGAAAGATCTCATATCATATGCAAATGGATACGATAACCTTTGTCATGCTTGATCATTCAGATGCGGGAGGTGGGATTCGAACCCACGAACCCCTAAAGGATGAGGTAACCCAGTCAAATGTCAACATCTGAGCATCATGTCTCACTCTAATGCGATCTCACGCCGTTGACCGGGCTTGGCAACTCCCGCGCGAGATTGTTATAATATAAAGTATAGGACTGTTCTATTTATATTAAATAACTTTGAGCCCGCGTCTAGAAAGTGACACATTTCTCACTTTTATTTTGTATTTATGTTGAGCCCAGGATAGATATAAATACGTCATCAAGCGTAATCGGAGAGACTGTAAATGATAGATTCTTCTTTACAGCAAATTCTGAGAGCTCCTTGATCTGTGATTCAAAAATAAACAGTCTGACAGTGCCTGTTCCAGTATCGATAACGGAACCATATGATTTGAGCATTCCAATATCAACGCCATTTTTTGCAACATCCACTCTTATATTCTGTGGTATGATTTTTCTCAGGCTTTGCATTGTACCTTGAGCAATTATTTGGCCTCTATCTATTATCGCTATGCGATCCGAAAGCATTTCAGCTTCATCCATATAATGTGTTGTCAATAATATAGACTTGCCTTTATTTTTCCAAGCTTTGATTGAAGCCCAGACTTGACGTCTGGAAACAGGGTCCAGACCTATTGTAGGTTCATCTAGAAATAATAGATATGCATCCGTAGCCAGAGCCATTGCAACCAAGACTTTTTGCTTCATGCCGCCTGACAGATTCATCGCTGGTCTATCTCTAACTTCATAGAGTTCTAGCTCCTTTAAAATCTGCTCTGTTTTCTCTTTCGCTTTATTTTTGGATTCTCCTCTTATTTGCAGCCAGTTACAAACGTGATCCCATGGAGTAAGTGCTCTCAACGGTCTACCTTCCTGCGGTACGACTGAAATCAGATTTCTTATTTTACTAGCCTCACTTATTACATCATACCCAACAACGTATACACTCCCAGTAGTAGGCATTAATTGAGTAGCGCATATTCGTACAAAAGTGGTTTTACCGGCTCCATTTCTACCAAGAAGTGTGAATACCTGACCTGTTTCTACGTTTAACGATATATTATTTATAGCTGGAGTCCTAGAGCCCTTGTAGTTCTTGGATAAATCAATCGCTTCAATTGCCAGCATTATATAATACTTTTTTATATATGGATAAGAATATTAATAATAACATTACTAGGAATAAAACGATATAGAGAATATATGCGTCATTGGGAGGCATAGCAATTATGTTCGCAGTTATGTTAGCCGTCTGACTGATGATATCGTATGTGGATGTGTAATCGCTATTAACCTGGAGTACGGCAGTAGTCTAAACTAGAGCATCGCGTCTACGCATTTGTGCCTAACTTTAATAATTATCTTTTAAGCTGACGTTCTTACGTTCTCTAGATAGGTAGAGCTGTTTATGATATATATAATAATAATATATTCTCAATTTTGTTCTGATTTTTTAAACTCTTTTTCTAACTCCTGAAGCAGAAATCTCTGTGCGTCATTTAATTTAGTTGGAATTCTGACGTTTAATCTTACCATTAGATCTCCTCTACCATAACTACCATAACGAGGCAGGCCTTTGCCCCGAATTTTCAGGATAGTATTAGATTGAGTACCGGGGGCAATCTTTAATTTTTCTTGACCATCTAGTGTAGGTACTCTAACATCCGTTCCAAGAGACAGGTCAGTAAAGTTAAGACCAAGGTTGTAAAGTAGAACCCCATTATCTAACCTCTCGAATTGAGGATGGGGCTTGATATGGATTCTTATCAACAAGTCTCCTGGTGGACCTGATTCAGAAGGCTCGCCTTCACCTTGCAGTTGTAATGTCATTCCGTCGTCCACACCTGCAGGAATTTCCAACTTTATTTTTTTGTTCTTTCTAACCTTGCCTGATCCATTACATGTACGACATGGATTATCGATAATTTCACCCTGCCCTCGGCAGGTTTGGCAAGTCTCTAAAGAGACAAAGGTAGAAAATCTGCTTTGATTGTATATGCGTTTTGTCTGTCCTTGCCCATTACAAACCTGACATCTTCTTGGCCTTGTTCCAGGAGAGGCTCCACTTCCACCACAATTATTGCATTTTTCTAGTTTGGGTAATTCTATTTCATCCTTTCTTCCTTTAAGGACTTCCTCGAGTGAAAGTTCAGCGTCGTAGAGTACGTCTTGTCCCCTTCTTCTACCACCACTACCAAAGCTAAACCCAAATCCAAATGGATCAGATCCACCAGTACTACCGAATCCAGTGCTGCGTCCTCCAAATATCTGTTCAAATATATCTCTGACACCTCCAAAACCGATATCCTTGAATATTTCATCGAAGTTTGCTTCTGAACCTCTAAATACCTCTTCAGCTCCCACATGACCATAGGTATCATACCTCTTTCTCTTTTCATCGTCAGATAGAACAGCATATGCTTCCGAAATTTCCTTGAATTTTTCCTCTGCGCCTGATGACTTGTTCCTGTCAGGATGATATTGTAAGGCTAACTTCCTGTAGATGTTCTTGATATCTTCTTTACTTGCACCTTTTGAGATACCTAGGACATCATAATAGTCCCTTTTATTACTCATGTGCTTGAACCCCTATCACTAATACTAATACGTAAGGTAATAGTATTCTTATTACTGTGGAGGAGGTGTTTGATCTGCTGTGCTGCTGCCTGATGAACCCGCACCGAATCCCTCAGCAGATTGAGCTGTTGCTCCAGCGCTATCTGTGGCACCAGGAGTAGAAGTTGCTGCTCCAGCGCTATCTGTGGCACCAGGAGTAGAAGTTGCTGCTCCAGCGGTTCTATAAACTTCTGTACTAACCTCACCAAGAATATTTTTCAAATCCTGTATCTTTGTTTTAATATTATCTATGTTAGCACTAGCAATAGTATCTTTTAATTCCTGAGCTGCCTTATTCACTTTATCTGCCTGCTCTGGTTTGATTTTATCCTTCAAATCTTGTTTTACTAGTTTTTCTGCTGCATAGACCAAATTGTCAGCTTCATTCTTAACTTCTGCTTCCTCTTTTTTCTTTTTGTCAGCCTCAGCGAATTGTTCAGATTCTTTTTTCAATTTTTCAATTTCATCTTTTGATAGTTTGGTATTTGCTGATATTGTGATCTTTGCCTCTTTTGATGTTGCTAGGTCTTTGGCTGCGACGTTAAGTATTCCATTTGCATCTATATCGAACGTGACTTCAATTTGGGGCACACCTCTTGGTGCTGGAGGAATTCCTGACAAGTTGAACATTCCAAGTGAAACACAATCCGACGCCATAGCCCGTTCTCCTTGTACTATATGAATAGTAACAGCAGTCTGATAATCAGCAGCAGTTGTAAATACCTTGCTTTTCTTGGTAGGAATGGTAGTGTTACGCTCTATCAATGGTTCTTTTAACCCGCCCAGAACTTCTACACCTAAAGTCAGAGGTGTAACATCCACTAGAAGTATATCTGTTGACACGTCACCACTGATAATGGCCCCTTGAATGGCAGCCCCCATCGCTACTGCTTCCATTGGATCTACACCACGCTCAGCCTCTTTACCCATAACTGAGGCTACAAATTGCCTGACAATGGGCATTCTTGTAGGTCCGCCAATCAGAATGATCTTGTCAACATCAGCTGGCGACATTTTTGCGTCTTGAATTGCCTGCATCATGGGCGTTTTGCATCTATCGATTATTGGTCTTAATAATTCTTCGAGTTTCGCCCTTGTTAAAGATACCAGCATATTCTTTGGACCTGTTGTTGCATCGTATGCAAGAAACGGTAGGTTTATTTCAGTAGTTAAAACGTTTGATAATTCTATTTTTGCCTTCTCTGCCGCCTCTCTTATTCTCATCATTGCAGCCTTGTCATTTCTGATGTCTAAACCAGATTGCTTCTTGAACTCATTAAGAATATAGTCGACAAGAATGTTATCCATATCAGTTCCGCCAAGTTGTGTATCACCAGATGTGCTTTTAACTTGGAATACTCCACCACCCATCTCCATGATCGTAACATCAAGTGTTCCGCCGCCGAAATCAAATACCATGATCTTGAGATCTTTTTGGACCTTGTCAAGTCCGTAAGCCAGCGACGCAGCAGTAGGTTCATTTATAATTCTTACAACTTGCAGTCCTGCTATCTCTCCCGCATCTTTGGTGGCCTGTCTTTGATTGTCATTGAAATACGCAGGAACAGTAATCACGGCTTTGTCAACTGCTTCACCTAGGAAAGCCTCAGAATCTCTCTTTATTTTCTGAAGTATGAATGAAGAAATTTGCTGCGGTGTATATTCTTTACCAAATACATTAAACTTAAAATCTGTACCCATCTTCCGCTTTGCTGCAACTACTGTTCCCTCTGGATTGGAGATCATCTGACGCCTTGCTGGCTCACCTACAATAAGCTGTCCTTCCCGAGTGAACGCCACAACAGAAGGAAAGGCTTTTCCTCCAACAGAAGTACCTTCAGCAGCTTGTATTATTGTAGGTTTACCCCCGATCATTCCTGCTGCGGCAGAATTACTTGTCCCAAGGTCAATTCCTATAATTTTTCCCATATTTAATTTTCAGACTCCTTTTCTACTTTTTCTGTATCATTAATGGTATTTTTAACTATCTTTTTAGAAATTTCTACTAGGCTAGGTCTTAAAACTTTATTGTTCAACATGTAGCCTTTTCGAATTTCATTTGTAACGGTATTATTCGGTATATCATCACGCTTCGAGGAACTTATAGCATCATGCACATTTGGATCAAAAGGCGTCCCGATTGTCTCAATCTCCATAAGCCCCTCAGATTTAATCAAATAATCAAAGTTTTTTAAAATTGCGTCGAGTCCTTCAATGACGACGTTTTCAGATTTGCTTTGCTTTGCCATCTTTAATGCTTGCAAAAACTCATCATGAATATTTAGAAACTTTATAAGAAGCTCAGCTCTACCAGACTCAATTTTTGAAGATACTTGCTTTTCCATCTGCTTGCGGTAATTATCGAAATCAGCCATCAGGTACTTCAGTTTATTGAGTGTGTTGTTGTATGACTCTCTAGTTCTGTTTAATTCTTCTCTGACGAGAGTCAGTTCTCGTTTTATTTGCGGGATTTCCTCCTCTGAACTAACGAGCTCATCCTCATCTGTATTTTCTGGTTCCTTTGCTTCAACCTCTTTTTTAACTCCATTATATTCCTCTTCCATTAACCATCAGCCTCCTAAAATTTATCAAGAAGATAATAATTATCTATCGTTAATTACTTGTAATATTGTAGATTCTTTAAGTGACGTAAATGTTTTTTATATATCCAGTTTTACTCATCTGTTATCAGAATACAAACAAACGTACCTGCCATGTGATCTCAAAATAAGATATCAGCTTGGAATACAAATATAGTAATATATATGTCTCTAAGGAGTTTGACTAATGGTTATCATATGTATAATGAGAAGGATGAGGATGAGGAGATTGCTGCAATAAAATTGCGAAGACTGATTGAATTCCAGAGAAATATGAAGGAAAAAGCATCCATGCAAAATATCTCTGTCCCCGTTAGCCTTACTGACGTAAATTTCAAAGAGGAGGTCCTGAAGTATGCTTATTTACTTGTTGATTTTTGGGCTCCTTGGTGCGGTCCTTGTAGAATGGTTTCACCGGTGATTGAACAATTAGCAAAAGACTACGCCGGGAGGATAGTATTTGCTAAAGTGAATGTGGACGAGAATCAATCCATCGCAAAATCCTTTGCTATTCAAAGTATTCCAACAATGATAATTTTTAAGAATGGAAAAGTATTTGACGTAATAACAGGTGCATTACCTAAAGCTCAGATTGAAATTAAGTTAAAGCAATTACTAGCATCTGACAATCTATCCTACACTCGATAAGTACTATAAACATTCTTGATAATAGTACCCATTTTAAAAATAATAGTGGTGAGATTACTGTTATATCTCAGGCAGTAGTTATTCCTAGATGAGGGAACGATGCTACAGCGACTCCTAGTTCTCCTTGAATTTTTCTAATTTTATTTGCGTATTCTGTCATTTTAGGATTGTCTGCTTGGACCTTAGCAATTCTGTAACCCTTCCAAGCTTTTCTTAGTGCGCCCCAACTTTGACCTGTGGTAAAACTGCTATTATTTTGTGCATCGGCACTTGGTTCTATTGCTTCTTGATTAAGTGACATTATTGCTGTCATATCTATTTTGAGATAATCCTTGTTTATACTTAGAACACATTGTTAAATTTATCAAATTCTATAGTAAAATAGTTAAACCCAAAATAAGTCTACGAAAAGGAATTTATTATAGTTGTAGAAATTATAATTTTTAAAAAAATCTGTTCAAAAATTACGATTACTGCTAGCAGACTATTATCCTTAATTACCTTTTTAAGCGTAGTTTGCCTTAATCGACGATTTTGCACCACATGCTTCACACAACAAGAATCCGAGTTTTTTGTTCTTCTCCGTTCTAGTATCTGGACTGCCGCATACAGGACAAATAACGTAGTCCTTGATATATCTATCAATTAATGCTCCAAAGGATGAGGGTTCTTTACGTCCAAGAAATATCACTCTATCCCCAGCGATGTAACCAGCAGAGGCAAGTTCCTTATTAAGATATAACAAAAGCTTTTCTGGCTCACGTCTCAGCGATTTTGGAAACTCCATGAAGTTTCTGAAAATAGTGCGTTGACCTACCCAGATCACTTGGGGAGTGGGAACCTCTAATCTTGATACGGATTTTCTAGACGTATTACCTAGCTTATCTTCTAAACGTCTCAATAATACTTCATATTCAAATTTTACTGGATTATTACTCATATGGTCGCATATTAGGCGATAACGGTCTAATAAATGTGCTCTACTTTTGTATAAATATTATTAAACAAAATAATACGCCTTTAATTCTTTAATACGCTAGCTCAATTGGGGATTTTATGCGTTTTAATAATTTCATAGAAGAGTAATCCCTACAAGGGCAATACCATGAAGACCTATCCTAAATTATAGGATAATAAGTAACGTTCACAACCAATAGATTGAGGAGTTCCATCCAATTGCGAGGTCTGACGAAATTGATGCACAGCTGGAATAGTGTGTACAACAAGACTCACCTCATATTTTTATGTATTTATTGGTATACACTACGAGTGCAACCTAGACTAAGCATTTGATTGTAGCCTAACGCAGGATAATTTCTATTTTTGAAAGACCAGGTAGAGTAGATTAATGATGTTCTAAATCAGATCATGAGAAATAATGATATAATTATATTGTACGGTTAATTGTATATATGCTCTTTTATAAGACTCTCCTTTAGTATTGTTTGAACTAACATCCAACTCAAGAAGTTACTATACTTTGCTTGATGATTAAATCCCCGTCAGATTCGCAAGCTCTCAAAGGCTAATCATTCATACTACCAATTTTTATATTTGTCATGCGTCATTAAACATAATGCGTAATAAACAATTAAAGTCAATTTCTGTATTATATCCATTAGAAAAAATGGAAGATACTCTTAGCAACATTGGTTTCTCACTTGAGGGTGCAGTAACAATTATGTCTGGTGGTAAATTTTGGAAAAAGAAAACATATGTCAACGGCCAGGAAACAATTAGCATTTCTGATGAAATTGGTGATGCTTATCCAAAAGATCCTGTTATAACTATTTGTGCGTTTGAAAATACTATTTCAAAGGTTGTGGAAGGAATGAATAATGGTTATGCCTCTTTATGAATGCGACGAGTATCAATTTGTAGAAAACATTCGTAGACTAATTGAGACCTCTGAAAAGTTCCTTGTCAATAGAAAAATTGTCCTGCACGATGATGCCAAATACGGGCCAGCAATCTTACCTGACTCGGAATTTAAAGAATATACAAAGATATGTTTCAGAAAGTCTCTAAAATCTACTGTTTTCTCAATAGTACCATTTATAGATGATTTTCATAGGAGGATGCATGACGAAGGCGAAGTCTTGCATTCTTCTAGCAATCTAATGTATCCTAGAATGTCTATTCCCTATTATAGAGTAGAATATTCTGTTAATGTGTGGGGAGGAACCTACTTTTTTTCGTTTGATGCATTATTTGATCCACAAATTGTAATTGAGAAACGAAATATAAAGGACCGTCCTAAAGGAAATCTTGTTCATGTTATAAGATATAATCCTCCTAACGAGCGTCTCATTACAATTAGTCTACCTAATAACGTAATGGTTTTCGATATCAAGAACATGATTAGGGTAATAGATCATTCATCAAACTTTTAATACAAAAGACTTAGTTTAATGGCTAACAAATCATTTATATTAATAATGTTTCTCGGTATGTTAGATCGTTGTCCTGGTACTCACCAGATATAATCAATCGAGATACTGTTTGTGGTATTAATAGTTACTCGAACCAAAGCAAACCATATATGCAGAACAAACAATTAGGCAGCGATATTACAATATGACATGCCTAGAGTCTAAGGCCTAACGATAAGCGGGTAGATATAAAATAATATAAGATGCAGACATCACTGTAAAGTATGAATTCCAAAAAAGAAGTGTTAGTGGCTGCTTCACTACTTCACTGATTAATCAACATTCTTGCTAGTCTTCCTAATCCATGTTACAAAAGGTGTAAGTGTGTGCTCAAAGGGCAATAACATTGGGTTTTTTACGTTAAATACAAGCAACAACATTCTTCCTTCAAGTATTCTTACCAATGATGAAGGAACTTGATAGTCCTTAAAGGGTTGGAATAACTCAAAAAAGTAATCCTGTTTATAATAAGTGATATGCTCCACAAAACAATTTGATAAGATTGTAGGATCGCCAGCAACTCGCTTGTTCAAGTGAGATGGATCAACAAAATTAGGATTCTGTGATTCTACAGAGATTTGCAAGGCTCTTTGGGTGTAACTTTGACGTATAAGATCTGAATTTATTTTGCCTGGGCTATTTCTAAGCACCCGTATATCAGCCGATAATTGAGTGATTGCCCTTTTTGCTAGATTAGTCGCATCGAGAATCTCAATTGGTCCGTTTACTTTGTATTCTTTTCCAAATATATAAAAAGTTCCCATTATCTCGTTCTGCTCCACAAATGGAAATTGTATATCGCATGACATAAAGTTTGTAATTCTATACGAAATGTCCTCTGGCATGAACATTCCCATATAGGAATCTAGGGCAACTACCAAATCTTTGCTAACTGGTAATAGATCTCTCCAATGTTTAAAAAAATTTTGCCTAGTATCAAATACTAATTTTTAGTCTGTAGATAAACAAAGTATGTTCAATCTTTGTATAATAATTTGTAATCAATTTTATGCTTAATAATACTCGCTTTTCATTTTGTGATAAGAGGAGAGATCAAACTCTCAGAAGACAACAGCCAAATTACTGAGAATAGTTACACATATCATCGATTATACATTGTGCTACCAATAAATAAGTAAAGGCTCAGGAAAACAAAGGAAGTAAAAAAAGATAGGGTTTAGTGTGCGTGTGGGGGTGGTGCACTGCCTTTTGAAAGAGCCTCGTTAAATGTACCTGCTGCTTTTTCGTGGAATTCTAAGTTAGATTGGTCAACTTTAACTGCTTGTGGTGGACATACAGAAACACACGCCATGCACCATATACAATCATGTTCTCTAATGGGATCAGCTTTGTCTGTATAGTCCTTCCTTTCGTCCTTGACTGTGCTACCTGTTCCGGCACTTGTATTATTAGTCAAATCTTTTGCTGGTATGTCTTGTTCTGTCCTATACCATTGGAAAACTTGTACAGGGCAAGCCTCAATACACGCTCCATCCGCAACACAAGAATCCCAATCAACTGCGACCATAGTACCGTGAACTCCTAGAGGTTCTATTTCTTCTCCCCTTGCTGAGTACGCTGATTTTACTTCTTCATTTTCAGCAGCTTCCTGAGGTTTTCCCGGACCCCAAACATAGTGGAAGTGTTCATCATCATTAAGCAAATGCTTACCAATCACCTGTTGGTTTCTTGGAAAGTCTGGATCTATTGGCATATTTATCTGAGAATAACATGGCCACATATTATATAAACTGTATGTGAAATAATATGCAGTATCATTACTTATCCTCTGTACATATCTGTACATAATAAGTCACTTCATAAGACTTTTTGCAAATTCTAATTATCGGAATTGCAAATTGTAGGTCATACCTCTGAAGCCCTGTGAATCACGAGAAATAGATATAGCTGCATACCTCTATTAAGCTTTTGACATTAATTATAATAAATCGATATTTTAGATATCCTGTAATTTATTTTTATTAGTAGGATCTAATTGTGTCCATATCAAGCATTATTCTGAAACAATATGTTTAGTTCATCGCCCTGTAATTTGGCGCGTGAAAGTTTCATTCCCGTAGTAATACTAGGCAACGGGACGACATTAATAATAAATCCAACAGGATTTTTTACTTTTATCGTTAATTGATCACCGTTACGTTCCACATCAAAGTCATCTTTTTCAGTAAATGGAACCTTTACCGTCATTACTAACGTAGTACCGTGATGAGTAAAAGTAAACGGCTTGCCACGATAGAAAATTCTGATTGGATCCTCGTTTCCAAATATCAACTCACTATTCTTTTGTAACATTTCTATGCCACGTAGCTCGTTTTTGTGAAGCGCGACTTCTTTTATGGGAAGGGGATAGAAATTCGCCTTGGCTTCCTCTACCTTGACCCTCTGAAGATCTGCCCAATTAGTATAATAGCGATCGGAATTTTCGGGTGAGGGCATAATTTTGTTAATTACTGCCATATCAACATTTATTCCATAAAGACTGGCTGACATAAATGCTCTTTTTGCGTTTTCAATACTGAAAGAATCTGGATTAACAACTAATCTAATACTTGTCATATCCGGGTTCCGTATAATTTCAGATAATATCTGAAGTCTATTTAATAGGTCTGCTTCGTTTCGCAAAACACTACCTGATGGCGGCTGAACCTTTGACGGGAGTTGGAATATTCGGGCGAACCCACTAAACATTGAAGCAATTCCTGTAAGCTTTCTACCTATGCTTCCAATTAACTTAGGAAAGTATAGATATCTTAATGCCTCGCCTGAGGCAGGCATGTCAAGGATTACTACATCAAAGACTTTAGTTCGTATTACTTCTTCAATCTTTAGCAGGGAAAATATTTGGGTCATTCCGGGTAACATAGCAATTTCATAGGCAAGAGTTTCATCGATGCCTTTAGCTGTAAATATTGACGCCATATACGAAAGTATTGTATTATATTTTTCGCTCATTTCAATTACTGGGTCGATTTGTAACGCTTGTAAATTTGCAATAACTTCTTTCTGGTGATGTCCAATATCTGATAGCATAAATGCATCACTTAACGTATGGGCAGGATCAGAGGAAATTATGAGGGTTTTGTAATTCTTTTTAGCAAGAAGTAATGCAGTAGAACAGGATGTTACCGTTTTTCCGGTACCGCCTTTACCAGTATATAAAATTAATCTCAATGCAGAACAATTTGCTGACTAGAGATAAAAGAGTTTAGAAATTCAACAGTATTACTATAGTAATATGCATCAACGTCATACATTGTACAATGCATTTTTAACACTGCATTCAATTCGGTCTAAATCCTTCTCTGTCACCAACGGATGAACAGGCAAAGACAAAACATGTTCGCTTGCCCACTCTGTGTTAGCAAGAGTTCTAGTCGAGATTGATTCTATACTCAGCTTTTCATAATATGGAGTTTTATGAACTGGGGGATTGTAATAAACAGTCGCACCAATATTATCGTTTAACATTATATCTTTGATTTTGTTCCTTTCTCTACCAAAAGCGACGGTATATAGGTACCAGTTGAATTTCTTTTCGCTTTCAATCTCTTGAGGCAGATTTATTAAAATATCACTCTTTTTTTCTGTTACGAGTTTAGCGAGAAACTCGTTAAGCAATTCTGCATTACGTCTTCTACGGGATAACATCTCTGGAAGCTTTTTTATTTGAACCTTTGCGATAGCAGCACTCATTTCAGGTAACCGTAGATTAAGTCCAAATACACGGGTGTCGTATCCTTCTACCATACCATGGTTTCTGATCATTTTTAGAGTAGTGGCTAGGTTATCATCATTTGTTGCGATGGCACCACCTTCACCTGATGTGACTACTTTGCTAGCATACGTACTAAAACAACCCATTATACCCAAGGTTCCAGTTTGTTTCTTCTTATATGTAGCACCAATAGATTGGCATGCATCTTCAATTATATCCAGAGCAGATTTATTAGCAATATCTAGGATATCCTCCATATCCGAGGGATGTCCGTATAAATGAACAGGTATAACAGCTTTAGATCTCTTGGTAATTTTTGATTTTAAATCTGATATACTAATAGTGTAGTCTTCCTTGTTAATATCGACAAAAACTGGTTTCGCACCAGCTGCGATTATAGAATTTGCAGTAGCTACAAAGGTAAATGACGGAAGCAGCACTTCATCATCTTGCTTGATACCCGACGCAAGTAATGCAGAATGCAAGGCTGCAGTTCCAGAGTTAACTGCTATAACATGTTTTACATGTAGATAATTTCTTAGCAAGGATTCAAAGTCACGCACTCTTTTTCCTCCGTCCATCGATGCGGAGGTAAAAGTATTTTCATGCAGTACATCTAGTACTTCACGTCTTTCCTCCTCGTCTATCCAAGGCCTGTTAATTAATATCGTATCTTTTTGTTTGGACATATGATATTACAATATCACTAAACCCTCAGATATTAGTATACATATTTTAACATAGGCATACGACCGCTATCTCTATCCTTCATTTAGGCATGCCATTTAACATTCATTGGTTGGTTGTCTACATCTAGTTAATGTCGTAATAACATTAAGTTGTAGTCGATCCATAAATGGAGATAAATGGGACCAAATACTGCCCTTCTTGTTATGTTCTAATAAGTCAAAGATAAATTGTGAAGCTTTTTTAAACTATTAAACTAACACAAATATAATACACTATACACTATATAGTTTTGATTTTAGAATTTGAGATGAAATGACATATATCTTAATTCCTGAGTTCGAGTCAACAAATTTCTCGTCACAAGCTAAATCATATGTTGTAAAAAGTTAAATTGAGTTATAGACCAGATTTTGATGTTTGACATCAAAGGCGAGTGCAACTACTGAATTCTCGACTGGACGGGAAAAACAAGTAATAAGGACACCTACAGTCCCAAATCATAATGGCAAGGGTAAAATTCGTTATGACAGAAAGGCAGAGTCAGAATTCTTTGTAGATAATTCTGCTCTGGCTGGATTTGCAGGTGAACGAATCCTTTACATGGCAGTAAGAGAGTTAATCGAAAACTCACTCGATTCCTGTGAAAGTAATTATATTTTACCCGATATATCCCTATCATTAAAACTAATAGATCCAGATAACGACATGTGGATTATTTCATGCAAAGACAACGGTGTTGGAATTCCGTCTGATAAAGTTCCAGTAGCTGTCTGCTCCTTTTTAACATCCGGTAAATACGTAGAAAAGCAACAGCGCGGACTCTTTGGTGTTGGTTTAAAAATGATCGCTGCCTTCTCGACTAAAGATACCGATCATCCGCTTATGACATGGTCAAAATCACAAGGTGAAGAAACTGAATATTACTTTGAACTTCGCACAGATATAGGTACAAATAAACCTATTGTCCTTCTCAAAAGGTCATTGAAGGCAGAAGAATCCACGATTGATGGCGACTCTGGTTTTAAAATCGAAGCAGTATTAAGAGCTCGCTTATCTCCAATCACGAAAAATAGGATTTATGAATATATTAGCCAGACTAGTATAGTGAACCCTTACGCTGTCTTGAGATTTGAAACTGATGACGGCAAGGTTGTCTTTGACAGAAGAACAAAAATAATGCCTGATCCCGCGAAGGAAGTATTGCCTCATCCTGCTGAAATGGATTTAAAGACGCTAAAAAAGGCAATTATGAATTTCATGAACCAAAAAACAACATTACAAGGCTTATTATGCAATTCCTTTCAGAAACTCTCAAGTGAGAAAGCCAAGGAAATTATCGTAAAGGCAGGAGTAGACAACAAAGCTGCTGATAAGTACAACGAACACGAATTGATACAGGTTGTGAATGTTTGCAAGCATACCAAGTTTCAAACTCCAAATACTGATCACCTAAGTCCTATAGGAGAGCAAATCCTAACTGCCGGTATGACTTCCGAATACACCGTCGTGACGAGTAAACAAGCAAGCGACATGAATGATCCTATACAGCAACAATTATCAGTCAAGATACTCAAACCAGTTTTGACCACCTATTCATCCAAGGCATGTGTAGTAAATAATAGACCAACAGTTGTAGAGTGTGGTATTGCATACGGCGGTGATATAGGCTCTTTTAAGCTTTACAGGTTTGCCAATAAGATCCCGTTACTATATGATGAAGGTTCCGATGTAGCCAAAGAAGCTGTTGCAGAGGTAGAAATAAACAAAATGGGAATCTCAAAAAAAGAAGTAAAAGAGCAATTTGCCAATCCATCTGTTAAATCAGAAAAGGCTTTGGACTTACTTCCAATCCATATTTTCTTCCACATCTGTTCTACAAGAATTCCTTATAAGACTGCTGGTAAAGAGAGTATTGCTTCTGAAGGAGATTTAAAACGCTACATGAAGGCCTGTTTAGCTGATCTTTACCGAAGAGTGAGCGCCCAAATACGTAAAGAATTACGAATAAAAGAAGCAGAGAACAGATTGCGTCTTTACAAGCATTATATTCCATTAATTGTTGATGCAATCTCTGAATCAATCAAAGTAGATCGGAATATGCTTTCTGGGGCGTTTGTTTCACTTGCAGAAAAACATCTCAGCGGCGAGTACACAAATCCCCGTGAAGAAGAGGACAAAATTACTAGGGATAGAATTAAGAAAGAAGCAGAAAAAACAATAGATGGAAAGTACAACAAAAATCTAAGAAATGAGGATGTTATAGATAGTCTGGAGCAAAAGGATTATGGTTCTAAATCAACGATCACGAAAAGGAAAAGAGGTATCAAACGAAAAGAGATGTCGGGGAAGAAGAATAAAAAAGGTGCAAGTAGAAAAGAGGGTTCACAAAAAAATCATATAACACTCGACTTGTTCAGTAAACCTACAGGGATAAGAAATTAATCTATGCCTGCCAAAGACAAACGTCATCAGGAAGTTATAAAAAAAATTCAGTTGATAATGAAAGACATAACACAGGATTTAATAACAGGGAAAAAAATGCCAGTTTTGGACGTTCCGAAAATTGGATACGATAACACTACGTGGTCTAACGAGAAAAGAATGCTTTCTATTGGTAATAAAACAGTACAAGTAAGTCCTGATAGCGCAAAGAAGATACCGATTTTTTCGCAGTATTTGGTTATGGCTAATGCCATTAGAAAACTACTCAATGAAGAGATGGAGAGTACTATTAGAGGTATGTACTATGCTACACTTAGTACTGTAGGAGACGAAAAGAATAAACAAAAGTTTTGGAACAGTCAGGAAAATTCAGATGATGCAATTAAGGCTGTAGAATTACTGACTGGAGTACCAAGAGAAGAATTTTCTGTTACGTCCAAACCGAAGGGTATGATCTCCGGCCCAATTACCTTGCGGGTGGGAGGAGACGTTATTGATTGTAACCTAGGCAGCAGAGCTACATCACAGTTAGTACCTACTAATATACGTGATGTCGAGATTATTAATGTGAAGGCAGATTTCGTAATGGTTGTGGAGAAGGACACTGTACTTAATAATATTCGGAAATCTGGTTTTATACAGAAATATAATGCAATCCTTATGACTGGCTCAGGTGAACCTGATCGAGCCACTAGAATGATGGTAAAAATTCTCAACGAAGAGTGGAGAAAACCGGTAGTAATTTTTGCAGATGCTGATCCATGGGGGTTAGGCATTGCCTTACGTTACAAGATTGGAAGTGAATCGCTAAGCTATGACAGTGATAGACTGGTTACTCCTGATGCAAAAGTTTTAGGCATGATGTTTTCAGATATCTACGAATATAATATCCCAGAAGTAGCAAGATTAGCTGCAACAGAAGAGGATGTTAACAGAGCTAATGACATGAAAAAGAAGCCGTGGTTAAGCGATAGACAGTGGCAGAGAGAATTAAATTTATTTTTACAACGTAAGGAAAAGTGTGAGCTTGATGCATTCTTCAAACATGGATTCAAGTACTTGGCAGAAACCTACCTACCTAGGAAGCTGCACGAAGCTGGTATGGTTTGATGCATCATTACTATGATAATCACCAACAATATTATAAATACAAACTTTGATATAATTTGTTCTCTTCAGTTTACTCGAACGTGATCTGTATATTACTCAATCAGACAAATGGTCTGATATTCGTATGACTGAAATGCTATAGCTACTTAATCAATAGTTAAATCTATTTGTGTAGTATCTTGCTTTGGGTTGGTATAAGATATTGAGAGAATTCTTTCAAGTTCATTACTAAGCCATAGTAACCTTTTACATTATCCAAAGTAGAGTCATAATGCTTTTTACTACTCGATGCAGTAGCATCTGAAATAAGCACCACATCATAGCCTATGTTAAATGCGTCTCGCAAAGAAGTCTCCACGCAAATTGATGTATCTACTCCACTGAAAATGATAGTATCTACTCCAAGACTTCTTAACCAGACTTCTATTTCAGTATCGTGAAATGCAGAATCTCTTCTCTTCACTACAATATAATCTTGGTCGAGTGGTTTGATATCCTCTACTATATCTGCATCCCATGTTCCTCTAACACAAATAGGCTTTTTCATTATTCTCTCTTCTCTTGACTTAGGTAGAATTCTATGTGAATTCGTCAGGAGATCGATCCCGGATGCTTCTCTCACAGCCTGGGTATAAAAAACTGGAATTCCTGCATTTCTGCATATTTTTATCAAATAAACTATGTTAGGTAGAACCTCTCTATAATGGGAAGTTTCCATTCCTAAAAGGTCATACGAACCCCTTTTACTGACAAAACCGTTCTGAACATCGATTACTATCAGAGCTGGGTTAATTTTATACTGTCTTAGTTTCATATAGATACCAGCGGATTGATGATGATAAAAAGATTATATGTGTTTGATGACGCTAACCAGATAAATTTTTTTGTCTTTGTTTTCTGTATATTATTATATAATTGCATCGTTACTTTGTATTTTAAGAATATGTGTACAATCACATGTAGAGATCAATAGCGAGTTCAAAACCGGTTAGTTACTCTGTTACAGATATGATTTAGTCCAGCTCATGTTAGGGATCACAAATTAGGAGTAGGTAAAATATGTTGGATCACGAAAACTATACATAAATACTAGAGGAACTAACTTAACATTACTTAGGTATACAATATTCCGAAGCATCAATATAGCTGTTTTTAAAATCACTTCACGCATTTATTTTTAGTCTATATCTATACATTTTATTTTATTACTGTCGTAGACTATACTAATTTTCCAATAGTACAGTTTACTATACATGAAGGTTTATTATGGTAATACCGATAGATAAATTATAAAGAATTTTGAAACAGGATTAGATAGTTATAAGGCAGCAGGAGTAGACCTAAAAAAGGTCTCTGCGGCTCGGAGATCAATTGCTAGCATGATCTCACTTACTCATAATTTCCAATCTAATTGGAAGGTCATATCTGGATTTGGTCACTACGCCGGCCTAATTAAAATGGGTAACAAGGTACTTGCTTTACATTCCGATGGTGTAGGCACGAAACTTATTGTAGCCCAACTTATGGATCGTTTTGACACAGTTGGGATCGATTGTGTTGCAATGAATGTTAACGATGTAATATGTGTAGGTGCACAGCCCATTGGATTTGTTGACTACATAGCGTTGGGATCTGCAAATCAATATCTTGTTAAACAAATTATTAAAGGTCTCGTGAATGGATCCAGACAGTGTAACATGGCAATAGTTGGCGGAGAAACTGCAATAGTACCTGATATTATTAGGGACTGCAATAAAAAGAACATAAAAAATTCCTTCGATCTCGTAGGCATGGTCTTGGGTATCGTAGAGAGATCAAAATTGATATTAGGCGATAAAATAAGAACAGGAGATATAATTTTAGGAATAGAGAGCAGTGGTTTACATTCAAATGGCTATACCCTTGCCCGCAAAGTGCTTTTGACAAAATACTCTGTTGACGACAAGGCTAAAAATATAGTTCATACTGTGGGAGAAGAATTGCTAATCCCTACGAGGCTGTACATTAGACCGGTCATGGAAATCCTGAATCAAAGAAAGATTTCTGTTCATGGGCTTGCTCATATTACTGGCGGATCGTTTTCAAAGCTAACCCGACTCAATAGGAATGTGCGATACAACCTTGACAACTTGCCTGTTGCAGAAGGCATCTTCAAGCTGATACAAAATGATGGACACATAGCAGCAAAGGAAATGTATAAGACTTTCAATATGGGAATAGGACTTTGCATGGTAGTTCCTAAAACTTCTTGCGATAGAATAATAAGCATATTTGAAAAACATAATATGAAATGTAGACGGGTAGGAATAGTAGACAGAAAAGGCGATGGTGAGGTCATAGCCAAAATTAACAACAAGAACGAAATATTATCTGAATAACAGATGTGTTATCTTATTAAGTAACTTTTATGATATTCTTATTCTTATGGTGATAATATTGTTTAATTACTTCGAGTTGGAATTCTCATTTGTAAAAATCTTCTCTGAATGTCAAGCTCATTTATTTTCTGACATTGCCTAGTGTATTAGCTGAATACAACGATCTTTATTCTATAATCACTTTCAAGCCTAACAAACCGGGAATAAATCTATATTATAAAAGATTCTGAAAGGTTCTATAAGTTGGGTTAATTACGAAATTAAGCTTGCATTATCACATATCATTTTTTAGCATATTGTACAAGTAAAGGTACCAATGAACCGTGAGCATGGTGAAAAATTAGATGAGGAACCAACGGCTAAACGTGTTGTAAAGCGGAATGAAAAATTTAATGTTCCAGACCAAACAGAAGAACAAGAGGCAGAAACTCATGAAAATGCAGAAGTAGAACATCTTGTTGAGGATAAGCAATAGAATTCAAAACTGAAGCTTTATTCAGTTCAGGTTCAAGTGATTATATACACACCTCCTATTTTTTTTATTGCATAGGCGAGTTCTCATAGTTCGACTTATTATAGTTCTGCGCTACGTGCCAAGCGAAGAGATAATACATAATATGGATTGTTCATCTGGACATCGGTCAATGTATTAGTAATAAAACCGATTTTATATATCCTAGGGCATAGCAGTGTTAAATATAGATCTAGATATTAACTGTGTAACTGCCTATGTATACTATATTTATTACCGGTACCGCTGGGTCCGGCAAATCACTGCTTACATCCCGTCTTTTGCAATGGTATAAAGACAATCAACTTATTCCAATTAGTCTTAATCTGGATCCCGGAGCAACAAATTTACCTTATGAGGCAGATGTGGATGTTCGAGATTATATTGACATTAACACCTTGATGGAAGCTTATGCGCTTGGACCCAACGGTTCGCTGATAATGGCTAGTGATATGATTGCAACAAGGTTAGACGAAATTCAGAATGAAGTTTTTAACTTGAAGCCGGATTATGTTATAGTTGATACTCCTGGCCAGATTGAACTATTCGCATTCAGGCCGAGTGGACCATATTTCGTATCGAATTTCCAATCCGACAATAAAGCAACGTTATTTGTATTTGATAGTATGCTTGTGTCATCCCCCATTAATTATGTGTCAATTGCTTTACTAGCGGCATCTGTAAAGTTAAGGCTAAAGACTCCTCACATCAATATTCTAACAAAAAGCGATCTTATTCTTGACAAATTAAAGAATGTCTTGGAATGGTCTGATTCATATCACGCTTTAGAATTTGCTCTCAACGATCAGAAAGAGACAGAGTATTCCCTTTTGAGTAAAGATTTGGTAAGAAGCATGAGCAAGGGGGGATTTATGCAAAACCTTATAGCAGTTTCTAGCATTACCATGAGCGGAATGACTAATCTTACAGCATATCTATCTAGGATACTTCATCAGGGAGAGTCAAGGTATTGACTGTAAGCAAATTAACATCTTGTACTGCTACCGCTCCCTCTTCTACTGCAAATTTGGGTCCAGGCTATGATGTATTTGGGCTTGGTATTGATGCTTTTAATGATAAAGTCATGATAACTAAGAAAGACAAACCAAGTAAACCTCAGATAACTATCAAAATTTCAGGTCAAAATATCAGCAATATTCCTGTCAAGACAGAGTACAATTCCGCAGGAGTGGTTCTGAAGAGAATGGCAGCAGATTTTCAAATAGATAATGCTATAGAAGTAAAAATTCACAAAAAAATACCAGCCGGGTTTGGCGTTGGTAGTAGTGCAGGATCAGCAGTAGCTGCCACATTGGCCTTTGACAGGCTGTTCAATCTCAAAAATTCAAAGGAAAAGTTGGTTGAATATGCAGCAGAGGGGGAAACCGCAAGTGCAGGGATCAAACATTATGACAATGTCTCCGGATCATTACTAGGTGGATTTATTATTGTTAGAACAAATCCAAAATTAGAATTTATCAAAATCGATCCACCAAAGGATCTTTTTCTAGTAATTGCAGTTCCATTGATCGAAGTCCCGAAGAGAAAAACGGCAGTTGCTCGTAGTGTTTTGCCCAAGAAGGTTCCGCTTGGAAGCTTAGTTCACAACATCTCTAACGCAAGTACTGTTGTTGCAGGGTTTATTCTAAATGATGTATGTATGATCGCCAAAGGAATAAACGACATTATAATTGAACCTGCAAGAAAGCATTTAATTCCTGGGTATGAAACAGTCATAGAAAATGCTTTACAGGCTGGTGCACTTGCAGTAACAATCAGCGGCGCTGGACCGACAATGATTTCATTTTTGAAAACAGACGAAAACGGAAAATGTGTTGCCGAAGCGATGAGGGCAGGATTTAGACGCTCAAAAATAAAAAGCAAATCTTTTATTTGTCGCCCTAGTGATGGTGCTAAAATAATAAGGGTGAAATAATTGTTGCTTATACTTAATCTATTTCTTGCCCTTGCTTAAGAAAGCAGACATCATTTTCTGTCTATCTTCGTGTGCAAAACATAATGCCCAGCCGTAAATTTCTAAACGAAGTCCGGTGTCGATATCTGTCTCGACTCCTCTATTAATTAGCATTTTGCTAGTTTTGACTGCGGTAAATCCATTCTTTGTAATTTCCTTTGATAAAGCCATGCACTCGGTCAATAGCTTCCTATTAAGAAGCCTGGCGACTTCAATAGATCTCTCTTTTTCTTTTGAGGCGTCATCATCCTTCTGCAATGCCGGGGGTAATTGATCGCTTGGATTCAGATCTACCACCTTATTTATTAGGCCTATTTCCGCGGCTTCCTGGGCTGTAATCATTTTGCCTGTAAAGATGAGTTCTTTTGCTTTTGCAGGCCCCACGATTCTTGTTAGCCTTTGTGTGCCTCCCCAACCCGGAGGAATACCAATGGTGACTTCTGGTTGTCCGATCTTGGCATTACTCGACGCAATTCGTATATCACAAACCATGGCTAATTCACATCCACCACCTAGTGCAAATCCATTAATTGCTGCAATAACTGGCTTTTCTAATCTTTCTATTTTATTAAGAACCGTTTGCGCAGAAGATGCATACTTTTCAGCTTTTAATGGATCTATATTAGCCATATATGCAATGTCGGCACCTGCACAAAATGATCTTTCTCCAGCACCTGTGATGATAATAGCCTTGATGTTGTCATCTGCACTAACAATATCAATTGTACGAGACAATTCAGCGATCACATCTGTATTTATAGCATTCAGCGCTTCGGGTCTGTTTATTCTAATTATAGCGATGTCGGATTGTGGTTCAAGCTGTACGTATTTCATAGTTGACATGAAATAAGGGCAGAAATAACTTTCAATTAAACCTTATCTACGATTAAATATGAATTATGGTTTCTTTTGAATCTATTAGATATATAAGTGAAAGCAAGAGATATCAGGCACCGGCCATGTTGTTACGAAGCTCTACTCCTCTATGGTCGTCAGTTGATGTTAGATTCGCTTCTGCCGCTGCCGATGCTTTATGCATTTCAGATAAGGCACAACCCATTTGAGCCTCTGATTTTCCTTTTCTCATTAAACCCCTGTAAAGACCTGCTTCAAGAGTTTGGCCATGTGCCTTTTCCCATTCCTCCACCGGGATACTAAATTTCTTTTGTATCCTATCTCTATACCATTCTGGAATTACATTGAATGCACAGAATGGAATAATTCTGAGATCTGGTGTAAGATAATGAATATCACATCTCTGCAATCTTTCCAGGTCCTCATTGTATTTATCTTGAAAATGCATCATGCCCAAAAATAATGATCTTACATGCCACGATCCAACAGAATCAAAATTACGTTTTAACAAGATACTCGAAAACATTTTCGCAAGATCTAGACCGTGCGGCTGTTTGCTTCTGTCAACAAATTGATTTAGTCTGCGAATGACCTGAAGCATAGTCCAATACCTGTTTGCACCAGATTTAATTTCATCGGTCTTCTCCTCAAAGTATTCGAGCATTCCTTTAATATCCACAAATGCAGTTAGCGGAGTCAATTTCTTAGTTTGTGTATCTTCGAATACATATGTACCTGCACCACAGGCAAAGTGAATAGAGAGCTCATACTTCGGTTTCTTGCTGAATGCCTCAATTACATTTGTTAGAGGCATACATGATGGAACCGGAAACCAACCATCAGTAGCGATTTCGCCGTTTGTCTGTTCTTCAATTCTTTCTATACAATCTGGAATTGTTATTCTATATTTTTCACGTTCTTTCTTTGTCATACGTCCTGTCAAGGAAACAGGTTGGAAGTTTACCGCATGTACCACATCCATGTTTTTTTGTGCAAACCGGATAATTCCTCCTAGCTCATGATCGTTAATTGACTTTATCACAGTTGGTACAAATACCACGGTCATGCCACACTTTCTTGCAGATTCTAATGTATATGGTACTTCCCAATGATTTTTTGGATTAGTTCTCGGAGTAACTCCATCAAAAGATAGATAAAGATTACTTACACCTGCAGTTCTTACTTGTCGCATCGTTTCAGGAGACAAAGCTAACTTGATACCGTTTGTATTAAGTTGAATATGATCAACTCCCTCTTCTTTCATTATCTTGATAAGATCGTTGATGTCATCCCTTAACATGGGCTCTCCACCCGTAATTTGAATAGAATTACCAGCTATCGGCTTTTCAGCTTTTAATGTCTTCATCATCGCTCTCACTTGTTCATGATCCGGCTCGTATAAATAAGCACCCTCAAGACCCTTCTTTACATAAAAGAAGCAATACCAACATGTCAGATCACATCTATTGGTAATAATCATATTGGCCAAGCCGGAGTGCGAAAGGTGATTTGTGCATAAACCACAGTTTGTTGGGCAAGCACATTTGTCAACCATAACATTTGGAGATTGAGCACCCTTTCCATCTATCCAGTATGTACTAAATTTCTTGTACATTTCATATGACCCAAAGTACAACTCTTCGCATTCTCCGTGTGATGGACAAGTTTTACTCATGTACACCTTTCCCTCCCTCTCAAAGACTTCCGCGTCTAAAATCATATTGCAGTCTGGACAAATGCTTTGAGTATAGCGGATAGGAGTTTTTGCAGACGTATTCTTGCTAGTTATATTAGAAATTTGTATTAAATCCATGCGTAATTACCTCTATCTTCTCTCCATGAAGCTCTTTATATCATATATAAAGATAGCTTCACGAATCCTACGGTGAATAGGTAGCCATTAGCGGAAAAAGGTTCCTTGATTGCAAGGCTGTTCTAATAGAGCTTATAACATGCTTATATTAGAGTATTTGATGAATTTTTGATGTAGTTAAATGAGCATAAGCGACAAGTCAAGGAAAGCTATGGAAAGCCTTGGCTTGACAGGTTACGAAATAAAGGTATATCTAGCACTTTTAGGTTCAGGTTCAATGACTGCTTCTGATGTCAGCAAAAAATCTGGTGTTCCTTACTCAAAAATTTATGAGGTTCTAAATGCATTAGAAGATAGAGGCTGGCTAGAATCGAATAGTTCAAGGCCACAAAAGTTCTTTCCCAAGTCACCTTTGACTGCGCTTGAAGCAATGAGAATGCGTATAGAGAATGGTATTAGGGAGAACGAAAGCTTGATTATTAATGAATTGATGCCAATGTATGAGAAAAGCGGCGTCAGAGAAAGACCAGAAATTTGGGTTGTAAGGGGAGTTTATAATATTGCCGCTAAAGTAGTCGAAATAATACAAACATGCCAACACGAATTGCTTATGGCTTTACCCCAAGTCGCTGAGGACATTGCAAAGCCAGTGCAACCAATGCTTAGAATGTTGCATGAAAAAGGAGTGAAAATAACGGTTCTTGCATCAGAAGAAGCTAATAAGGATACCGTCCGCACTATAGGTAGGATAGCAGACGTTAGATTGAAAAGCAACATGTTTGGTGGAGGAGTAATAGGTGACAGCAAACAAGTAATGATATTGTTGGGAGAAGGTCGTAGTGAAAACGGCAATATTGAACCGATTGGAATATGGGCAGAGCATATAGGACTTGCACGTTTTGCAAAAGATTATTTTCACTATTTGTGGGATGACGCAGGAAAGAAAAAGGCAAGTGGATAGTAACAAAATGATGAGATCAGTCTGTCTTGTCTTATTTTCTAATATTCAATGTTTCTCATGATCCACATCTAGATATACACATTTTATATTTGGATAAGATATTACCATTTTTATGTTGCAATGCAGAAGTCATATTTGGATAAACGATGATGAAACTAGCCCTACTGAGTTAATATATGACGTAGATCTTGAGTTATGAGTTTGTCCATTTATTCTGTGTATTTGTATTATAACAATTAATATAGCCACACCTATTTTCATTATCTTCTTGTTACTGCCGACTTTCTGTGCGTGCATTAGAATATCTTACCTAGTACATGTGTATTCCACATCAGATTATAATTAATATATAATAAAAATTTAGCAATAGCTCATCTATATTATTTGAACAAATCATAGTTATATTACGAGTAGAGGTCATAAACTTGATAAGTGGCTCTCTGATTTTTATTGTTACATTGGTTCACATAGAGACTACTGCCTCACTTGAAAGCTTCAGGAAGTTTATTATTGTCAGTACATGTAGGTCCTTTATTCCAGAAAATTATTTTCGAGATTATGAAGTATTTCCAGAACGTGAAGAAGGCCCTGGCTCTATATACATAGAAGCAGCAGATAAGGTAACGCTAAAGAAAATCCGTGAAATGACATTTGTCAATGCAAAAGAAATTCTTGGTATAATTTATTCGTCAAAGAGCGGAAATACCCAGTTGAAATGGAGGCAGATTAGGAGAAAATCTGGTAAGGTTCAGGGAGATGCCTCAGCTAATGCATTAGTAAATTTAGTAGAATCAGGAGTATTGACCCAAGAATGGGTGAATAATTACTTAAAGTCATCACAATCTGGTGAGGGTAATTCTCGTCCTTCCGTGACTAATGAAAAACAGTATAGCAAATGATCATCAAAGAAGCTAAAGGATATTCTTCAGATAAAGCTTATTTTGTGAGTCCAGAGGATGCAGATGATCTTTTTACGCTGAGAAGAGTGATACAGACGGGAGACTATATAATTGCTGATACTACTAGGCTAATCAAGCGGATAAAGGAATATTCTAGGCCAGATAAAGGAGAACGCATTAAAGTACGTCTATCAATAAAAGTTAGCTCGATAAACATAGACAATGCAATAGATCGTTTGCGCATAGGTGGTGTTATAACCAATACTGACAGTGAACTTGTAACCAAGGGTACCCATCATTCTTTGACTGTACAAGTCGGAGATAAACTAACAATTGATAAAGATAGAAAATGGAACGCTACCGAATTAGATATTTTAAAGAGATCAGGCAATCATATCAGTTTCATCTTAACTGCAGTTGATTTACAAGAAGCGGCAGTAGCAAAAGTATCAGGAACACATCTTAAGATAATTCCAAACATTTACTCTGGTCAGAGTGGCAAACGCTATCAGCAGGCAGCAAAAAAAAACAATCCAAATATAAGGATATTCTTTGAGGAGATTGCTAAGGTTATCGCAAGCATTTTAGGAGGAGAGAATGAAAATAACAATAAAAAAATAATTATATTCGGACCAGGAGAAACCAAGCGAAGATTTCACAATTTTTTGCTAACCGAAAGGAAAGAATTTGAAAAGGGGAATTTCTCAATTGTTGATGGTGTTGATGTAGCTGGGGAAGATGGTGTCTTTGTATTTCTTCGATCCCCGATCATCAAGGAAGCAATGAGCTCAAGTAAACTTGCTGCTGTATCTTCAATATTAGAAGAGATAATGCAACTTGTCTACAAAGGAGAGAGAAAGTATGCCATGGGATTACAAGAGGCGTCGGAGGCAATATTGTCAAAGTCTGTAGAGTATCTAGTATTTTCAGACGCTATATTTCATACCGCCGATGAAAATGACATTATAAAACTTCTAAACTTGGCTGAAAGTTTTGGTGCCAAAACCTTTGCAGTAGATTCATCTACAGATATAGGCTTGAGGGTTTCATCATTAGGCGGCGTAGTAGCATTGCTTCGCTATTCTATTCCTGCCTAAGAATGGCTCAATTATATTCTTAATTCTTTAGGTTTGATAGTAGTAGACTGCACCATCCATTTTAAGTAAAGTTCTGAGACATCATCCATCGTTATCTCTACTATTTCGGGAACTTCATAAGGATGTATTTTCTTTATAGTGGACTTTAATTTGTCCACGGAGAACCTTGTTGTTTTGAAGAGGGCGACAATCTCCTCATGATCTTCAAAAACATTCTTCCAAGAATAAAGAGACCTGACCTTGGCTAGATTTATACATGCACATAGTCTTTTATTGATTATTAACTCCTTTGCTATACTTACTGCTACTTCCTCGTTAGGAAATGTCGATAGAATTAGAATGCCGGTTTGATGTTTTCGTTTTTGCATCATCCTAACTTAACGGATGTCCTATATATATAAGGGAAACAAAATTTTTGGGACGTTTTGATACTTGAAGAGTATAGAATAAACTATTCGATAGCGACACGATTTATTTCTGACTCATCTTTATCAATATAGAGTTAACGCTGAACTACCTTACACAATTTCTTACTTCATTGGATATTTTCATCTATCGAAGACCTAGAGGTCGAGGTAAAGGCTCCTACTGGAGCATCTGGAAAATTATCGCTAGTTCTCTGCTCTGCTACTGCATTAGCTTCATCCAAGATCCTTTCGACATCTTCCCCGTTAGCATCAAACCCTAGGGAGGTGTTACATGCACCACTGCCTGCATTTGTAATAATATCCCCGAATACATTATTGATCTCTCCTAATTCCAAATCTACTTCCGGCATCATTCCTGACAAGCCATTTTTTACCCTCGTCAGTGCCCCCATTGATGGACCAATTGTACTCATCACTTCTCCAATATCTAGTGTCGATTCTAACCTTAGCTGTATCTGTTCAAGAGCGATTTTCAGCTGGGAAATAGTTTTAGTTGTTTTTTTGACTTGTACGAGCTCATTTGATAGCATTTTGCCCTGTTGGATATCATGTTTTTGCATAGTTGCTACCACTTGATTAAACAAGGACCTCTCCTTCAATCTGAGTTTATCTAACATATATGCCAATTTCTGGTTTTGTGTCTGAATCTTGTTCTTTGCCAACTCAACTTGCGGCTTTAATGGGTGCGTGGTTTTTACACTTTCTTTTATTTTGTCACTAAAGTGTCCTCTTTTGTCTTTTATCCACTTAGTGTTACTAAAGTTAGTCATTGCAAAATAGCTTATAAAATATCGTTAAATCGCAGTGTTATAATTCAATAACTAAGTAGTAATATTTTATAAACATGATATTGCACATGAATCCTTCCATGGAAATTCATTATGAAAACCGAATTTGCGACAGTCGGTAAAACATAGTTTCCCAGGATGGCATATAGAGAAATGGAAGTCGTTGACTATACAAAATCATATGCTATATTTGATCTGCTAATATACAACGTGTCTCTCGGTTGCAAATCTTGTAATAGGTAGCCCAACACATCGGGAATAGTATGCATCATAAAATGTGTATCGAAAAATAAATTTGAATATTCTGAATCTACCAGGCATAGTCTAATATTCTAGCGACAATGATACACAGAAGCCGACCTCTTCGGTATATGGTATTTTGGTTCTTCTTCTAAATTGTCCTTTAACCAGTCGCTACCATTTTCATCATGCTTAATATTCACTCGTAAAATAATATACATAAATCTAGTACTCTTGATTGCTTGAATGAGCTATGCCGTGACATTTCTAATATACCTAGGTGGATGAAAAAGGATTAAATGCAGACTAACTCACCCGATGCGTCATTCAAGTTAAGGACAGATGAGCCAATTCAGCATACTATTGCTATTAATTAGATCCGCAAACAACACATAGTCTTAGGTCAGAAAATATTATTAGGAACTACGCTATATCTCAACAGATCGTCCTCAATAATTAATAAGCCTTTGGGTTCGTGTAGAAATGTCGAAATTACATTCTTCTTATTCACGTTCAAGTCGGTAACTATATATCCAAATATCTCACTAGATACTATGTAAATGCATTTGATTAAATTCGAAAGTTCTTTTGTTAAAATTGCGGGTTTAATTGGTGGTGAAGAGTATCTCAAGGTGGCCCATGCCCTTTTAAATTCGGAGGACGCGACGGATGAAGAAATTGCCAGCTCCACTGGCCTACGAATTAACATAATAAGAAAAGTTCTTTACGATATGTTTGGTAAAGCGCTTATCACAGGTATAAGAGTAAAGGATGAAAAAAAGGGATGGTTTGTATACAGATGGCGCGCAAAACAGGATCAGGTTGACAATTTTATTGATAATCAAAAGAAGAAGATATTGGATAGATTGCAAAAACGTCTAGAATATGAAGAGTCCTCTGAATTCTATCATTGCGGAAATAAAGAGTGCCCCCGATTCAAATTTGACTCTGCTGTAGAAGTATTTTTTAAATGTACCAACTGCAAAGGAGCACTTAATATGGTTGACAATAGTTCGATAAAAGATGCCCTACGGAATAAGATCGACCATATAATGCTAGAGATATCCTCAAGGAAATGACATTTATTGTAGTTTCTCATACTTATATACATCCTACTGAAATATAGGTACTATTCCTATTTTTTCAGTTCTAAACCATTCCTTATCTGCAACAGACTGAGATCTTTAACGTATAATAACAATTATTCCTACGACAACTTATTTGTCATTGATAATCATGTAAACGTCTCTCTCTTTGTGTCTCTATTTTTTTATTGATTTCTTTTTTATGAATTTTAAGAATGTGATCGTCTGCACAATTGATGTGGACTACGCCTATTTGACAGAACTCACAAGAAGTAACAAAGTCAATCTCTTTAAATCTTTGCTTGCACAATCTACACATTTCTGATCCTATATCGAAGTCAGAGACGGGCTTCAACCATCCTTCACGCCATAGAACTACTACCATTTTATCAAGGCAAGTACATTATACTCTTCTATTTCTATAATGCTTTGGTTTAATGATAGATACTTATTTATATATCAGTCAGATGCCTGCTCTGGCTAAGGAAAAGTTGATAATACTACCATTTGTATGTAGTATGGCTACAAATAGCGAATGATTGCTAGCAGTTACTAATTTTGTGATTTAACAATCAATATATTAGAAAATAAGGACAAGATATCCAATACAATACATCTAATGAGTTTTACTCAATTCTTTAGATTCGATTACTATTACCACACAAAATGACGAGATGATAGACCAAAAATTAAACTTAGGCAAATAAAAGAAGCAACCTATTTAAATAAAAATTGAAGAGGTGATACTCTAACTTTTGAATTAGTTCACTAGTACTAAGTTAATTCAGTCAACCACTCAATCTATCAAGCATGATAATTAGTTGCTCTATCCTTGCGATTGGAGTTGGTTTGACTGTTTTGAGCATGCCTAGGTGGATATCTGTTCGAATTGTTATAATTGTTACTGTAATTATTGTTGTTATTGTTTTTGTTATTATCCTGCTCCCTGTTGTGATATCTATTTGGATTTCTAGAATTGTAACTTGGTTTGAATCTACTCTCATTATATCTGGTCCCGCCTCCACGATAGGCTTTATTGCGATTATAATCGCTGTAACTGCGTCCGTGTTGATGTCTATTATAAGACCTGTTCTGAATCGTTGGAACGCTAATACCCATCTCCTCATTAAGCTTACGTATAGGTTGTTCTGTATGCCTGAGAATCCTTCCAAAGTCTTCAACTCTATCTTGTGAAACCAATGAGATAGCTGCACCAGTACCTCCTGCTCTTGCAGTCCTTCCTATCCTATGAAAGTAAATCAGTGGATCTTCAGGAATATCGTAATTTATGACATGTCCTATTGCTGGAACATCGATTCCTCTTGCAGCAATATCAGTAGCTACAAGTACATCGTCTGCTCCTTTTTTGAACCTATACATGGCATAGTCTCGCTGTTTTTGGGAAAGATCGCCATGAATTGTAGTCGCTTTAAATCCTTCTTGTCTCAATTCCCCAGCAAGTCTCTGTGTTCTTTGCTTAGTCGCAGCAAAAACAATTGTCTGTTTTTTGTCTCGACTTTTGATAAAGTTGCAGAGATGTCTGAATTTTTCTCTTTCCTGCACTATTAAATAAGATTGATCTATTGTGTCAAGACTTATTTCAGCTTCATTAAGCCTAATCTCACGAGGATCGTGCATATATTCCTGTGCTAACCTCAAAATTTCTATGGGCATAGTAGCAGAAAATAAGCATGTTTGCCTTTCCTCATTTACATAAAATAGAATGAATTTCAGATCATCAATAAAACCCATATCTAGCATTCGATCTGCCTCATCAAGAACAACAAATTTTACATCATCGAGTTGTATTGAACCTCGTTTGACATGATCGATTAATCTGCCGGGAGTTGCAACTACAATTTGTACTCCTCTTCTTAACTGATCATGTTGAATATTGATGCCCTGTCCACCGTATATACACACAGTCCTAATTCCAGTATACCTTGCGAACCTGTTAATTTCGGTTGTTACCTGATTTGCTAGCTCTCTTGTAGGCACAAGTACTAGCGCCTGGATTGGTCCCTTCCGTATTATCCTCGTTAATATCGGCAGCGAAAAAGCCGCAGTCTTACCGGTTCCTGTGTGCGCCTGACCTATTACATCTAGTCCTTTCAAAATAATCGGTATAGATGCTTCCTGAATAGGAAAAGGTGTTTCAAATCCGTTCTCTTTTAGTGCTTTCATTATTTCAGCACTCATTCCTAAATCTTGAAATGTTGTTGTCAATTATCCTCTCACTTTGTAATATGACAAAAGCTACGGAAGATGTGATAAGCATTAGTTCACTTGACAAATCCACCGTGAATCTTTTGTTACTTATCATATAATTTACACAGATATAAGGTATGCGAAAAATTGCATAGAGATATGCGTACGGATGCTGATCAATATTATAGAATGAGATCTTAATAATAATCACTCTTACAATGAACTGTATTTCATCTCGTGTCTTAATTACTACTTTCCAAAACACTAATACTGCTGTCTGATCCATGTCATTGTGTATATATTTTGATGAGTGAAGATAACAATCTACGCGAGAAAAAGCTACGTGGATCTGGCGGATATGTTCTTGCAAGACTAACGGAAGAGGAGCAAAGGAGGGGGAATTTAGGAGGACCTGAGCTTTTTCTGGCCGGTGTAGGAAGATTAGACGAAGGCAGACTTTCAAAATATTACTGTAATAAATGTGAAAAAGAATATGAAGGATCACCATCCATTAAATTTGAAAACCCAAACGAAGAGATCGGAGAGGGGGTTACATTGATCGAAAAAGGCGCGTACAAGTGCGAAACCTGCGATAACACAATAGCTCAATATCGTAAGTTCAATGCTCCCGCATCCGCTTCTCCGTCAGATGCTCGTTCTTCTTCTACTTCTTCCACAGAGACAAACTCTTCAATCCCTTCTGTGACTTTACAACAGTCAGCAAAAGATAACAAAATCGAACAAAAATCTCTCCATACAATTATCGACCAAGCAACGGATAAAAAGGAATTAACATCTGTCAGTGATGAAGAACATAAGGAAGAGCGTTTTATTCCCATTCAGACCCTAGTGGGTATGCCTGCCTATGATAGCGATGCCTTATTAGTTGGCAATGTCCAAGAAATTGGATTACATAAAGCAGAGAGAGGAACTGCGCGAATAAGTTTAAGGATTACGAAATCCCATGAGGGTGCCAACGATAACAATAACGGTGAAATCAGTAGCAATTATGATGATGCTTCCTTTACAGGCTCGACGGAAGTTTCGTGGGATAGTATCTCAAAGATTGGAGATATCATTCTTCTTGCCAGTGAAACTAAAGAATTGGAAAAAATGAGCGATACATCCAATTTCTCATTGCCTAATTCGTCTGGCAGATGCCCCTCATGTAATTATCGGAATGAAGATGATGCTGTTTTTTGCGAAAGTTGTGGGACAAAGCTAGTTTAATTAATTCACATTTCCATTTTTCAAACCTATCCTGATATCTACTGCGCGAGATCCCTTTCCCTCCTCTAGTACCAAAAGAGGATTCATATCCAATTCTTCAATCTCGGGAAAATCTGTGATTAGTTGGGATAGTCGCTGCAGACTTTCTGCTATTGATTGTATGTCTGAAGGTTTTTCTCCTCTTACTCCCTTCAATAATTTGACTGCCTTTATTGAATCTACCATTCTGATTGCTTCCTTCTCGTCTACAGGAGCCAGTCTGAAAACAACGTCCTTAAGAACTTCTACATATATGCCCCCAAGACCAATCATTAAAAGTGGTCCAAATAACGGATCCATTTTTGCTCCAAGAATTATTTCTTTTGCGGATTTTATCATTTCTTGCACCAGTACGCCTTTGATATCTGCGTTTATTCTGTATTTTTTTGAGTTTTCCATTATGGTTTTAAAGCCATTCCTAACCTCATCTTCATTTTTCAGTCCTACTCTCACTCCTCCGGCATCTGACTTGTGAATTATATCTCTTGATGCAATCTTCATCACAACCGGATAACCAATTTCTTTAGCAGCTTGTACACATTGCTCCTCAGTTGTTCCAAGAATGCTTTTTGGAATGGCTAGCCCATATGCTGTAATAACTTCGTAACCTTCTTCTTCTAACAAGTTTGTTCTATTCTGACTTCTGACATTATCGAAAATATTTCTTACTTTTTCCTTATCTACGTCAAATTGCTTTGGCGTACCGTATTGACTTGCTAACCAATCTCTAAAACGATACATCGCGTAAAGTGTTTTAATCGCAGGTTCTGCAAATTCAAAATGAGGCACACCACCTTCAGATAAAATTTTTTTATTTTCGATCCCTTCTGCTAAACCCATAAGTGCCGCAAGCATAGTTTTCGGCGTATTCCTTGATATCTTGACAATTGTTCTTGCTAACTCATTGTAATCCAGAGTAGCTGACGGAGTACACATACTAACAACGGCGCCTACATTTCGATTAGCCAATACTTCGTTGAGCACCATTTCAAAACGGTAAAAGTCCGCATCACCGACTATATCTACTGGATTTCTAGCGGAACCGTGATGCGGAATTACTTTCGTGATCACTTCTTGTGAGGAAGAAATATCTGCCATTTTCAACCCATATTTTGAGCATGAATCAGTTGAAATAATAGCAGGCCCACCAGCGTTAGATACTATTACGACTCCGCTATCACGTTCAGGAATAGGCTGTTTCGAAAAAGCCGTGGAAAGTTCGAATAGATCCTGCATTGTATCTACTCTAATTACGCCAGATTGTATAAATAACGCGTCATAAATTTCGTCGGCTCCCATTAATGCACCGGTATGGGACATTGCAGCCTTGGCTCCCTCAGGAGTCCTTCCGGCTTTTAATACAATAATTGGTTTTTCGTTTTGTTTTGTGATCTTTTTTGCAATTTGCATGAACCTTCTTCCATCATGAATATCTTCAAGATACATTACTATAACCCTGGTTTCTGGGTCTTGAGCCAGAAATTCAAGTATATCATTCTCATCCACATCTGCTTTATTACCCATGCTGATTACTTTTGAAAAACCTATGCCTTGAGCTACGGCGTCTTCAACAGTGGCCGCGCAGATTGCACCACTTTGGGAGACTAATGCTATACCACCATATTTCGGTGTGATCTTGAGAAAAGTTGCGTTCATCATATTATTTTGTGATAGACTCATAATGCCTAGGCAATTTGGGCCTATGATTCTTATTCCATATTTTTTGCCTATTGCAGCAACTTGCTTTTCTAATTCGGCACCCTGTTCATCTACTTCCTTAAATCCAGCTGAAACTATGATCGCACACGTGATCTTTTTTTTGCCCACTTCTTCCATCACCACAGGTACGCTTTTATTCGGGGTTGCAATAACGGCTAAGTCAATGTCTTCCGCGATATCAAGGACGCTTTTGTAAGCCTTAAGTCCGGAAACTGTCGTAGAAGAAGGATTAATGGGATAGACCCTGCCTTTGTAACCGTTTATTATATTTGAAAAGATTGCTTTTCCAACACCAGGTTTTTCAGAAGCCCCAATAATAGCGATCGAACGTGGTGATAGAAAGGCGTCCTTTGAACTACTAGTGTCTTGAGATAACATATACTGAAATTAAAAAGACTGGATAGTTATAAATGCATATTTGTTTAACAATTATGTTGAAACTACTAAAACCTCAACTAATAGTGTATGAAAAACTGTTTGCTAGGTCCTGCATTATAATATCGTAACCTGAAAGGAATAGAAACGTTTAATTTCAATCTTTAAAGGAGAAAACCTACTAGTGGTAACCAAGATTATCGATTCAGAGATAGATTCTGGGATGGAGGATCTAATTTCCGAGCTTCAAGTCCTGATAAGACAGCGTAGCGTATCTGCAAAGAAACAAAATCTTATCCAATGTGCTCATCTTGTTTCACAGGTAATGCATAAAGCTGGCATCAATGCTGAATTATTGTTTTTGGATGATATTACAGACAATGACAAAAAGGACGCTCCACCAATAGTATATGGTGAGGTTAAATCTAAATCAAATCCAAACGGAAAAACCATCCTATTTTATAACCATTATGATGTTCAACCAGAAGATCCTGTAGAGTTATGGGACGAGGATCCTTTTAGCGGTAAAGTAGAAGGTAATTACATCTTTGGACGAGGAGCAGCTGACGATAAAGGAGAACTAATTACTCGTATTAAGGCAGTACAATCATTTATAAACCAGACTGATGACGTGCCGTGTAACGTTAAATTCATTGTAGAAGGAGAAGAGGAAATTGGAAGCGTAAATATTGAAGAGTATCTCATGAAATACAAAAATAAACTTGTATGCGACGCAGTAATTTGGGAATTTGGTTATATAGATGAAAAGGATAGGCCAATCATAAGCCTAGGAATGAAGGGTTTACTCTATGTAGAGATGGTCGCAAAAGGGCCTTCAAGAGATGCTCATTCAAGCTTAGCAGTTTTAATCGAAAATCCGGCTTGGACTCTCGTAAGAGCTTTAGATACTTTAAGAGATAATACCGGCAAAATATTAATCAAAGACTGGTATAAGGAAGTAAGAGGCTTTACTTCAGAAGAAATCGCTTTAATTAACGAACCTTTTGACGAACAAAAATTTAAACAAGAATATAACATAATTAATTTTGTAAATAACATATCAGGGATAGAAACTGTAAAGGCCCTTTCTGGAATGCCAACATGCAACATAGCAGGACTGATCGCAGGATATACTGGAGCAGGTGCAAAAACTGTTCTGCCTGCTGAGGCTATTGCTAAAATAGATTTTCGACTTGTTCCCCACATGGTCCCTGAAAAACAGTTTGAACGGCTTAAGGATCATCTAAAAGAAAACAGCTTTAGCGATGATATAGAACTGAAATTAATCCATGGAGAATCAGCAGCAAGGACTGCAGTAAGTGATCCCTTTGTAAAATGTGTTGAAGAATCTGCAAGAGAAATTTTTGGTGAAGCAATTTTAAATATATCTTCTGCCGGTACAGGACCAATGCACTCTTTTATGAAAATACTTTCCGTACCATGTGTTTCCATAGGTAGCACCTATGTATATTCTAAAATTCATTCACCAAATGAATTCGCACGAATCGATTTATTAAACAAAACTACCAAATGCATTGGTACTATTATAGAAAAGTTCTCACGTGGAAATGCGACTAAATTGTACTCTGAGCAGGGATAATAACTGTATTATAATATAATATAAATATCTATATTTCAACTGCTCTAGCATGTTTTAACCTAATTATGCTGTACATAGTACCTAAGCTTTGAAGGCCCTGGTGAGCATTATCAATTCAGGTCCACTAGTTAAATTTCCAACAATCACCGATTTTGAATTTGCAATTATGCCTGAGGACACAAATGGGATACCGCCATTAACAGTTACAGGTTCAACTTGAACCTGTAATGCTTCAGAAATTGCTTTAATTTCTTCTTCTGATGCCTTTGGATGTACTGCAGCCCCTGTGTTTGTTGCTACAACCATAGAACCTGTTTGAATAAATCCAGCTACTCTCATAGAATGAATCTGCACTCCAAGCACATCACGTACTTGTTCATCTATATCACCATTAAATAACGGTGAGATCAAGGCACCGTTATCATTAGTTGAGATCAAATTTCCAATTGCTGTGAACTTGGTTTCCAAACGTTCAACATTCAGACCACTTGTCTTTTTGAGAATTTGAATCTCTTCGTCTGATGCTATTGAAGGAACCAAGATTCCGTTGTTATTCATTACTGTCATACTACCAATAATTCGTGTATTGGCTACAGATGCGTAGACCTCTTCTACTTGTAAATATTTAATTAATTTACTGGTTTTTGTTTCAGCAAAACCAAATGGCACTATAATTATGCTGTCATTTGCTTTAGCAAACAGCCCTATATTAGGGCTTTTATATACATCATATCTATAAATTCCCAAGTGTAGTAGAATTTTTTCCAAACAATGAATATGAACTTATTGAATTTACAAGTAAATTTGTAGTTTACTTTATGTTAATGGAACGCAAGTATTGCACTAAATTTAAGATAGGATGATCAGAATCCTGCGTATCCATTTTATATACATTAAATTTGCCGTTTGAATAAACCTCAGAAATGCTCCTAGAGTTAGGTTCTTTGATATAGGCTACCAAATATATGTTCTTATGTTCCTCGATTACCTTATCAAGAAACTTATTGTTTAAATTCTCGGAAAAGAAATACGTTCTGTTCTCCTTCAAGTCCATTTCCATCCATCCTCTCAAGCTTTTATCTCCGGTAATAATTGCGTTCTGATCTGTATTATTGTTTATCCAAGAAACTGCGTTAATTATTTTATCGGTATCTTTTATACCCACTGAATTAGCTTGCATAGTTACCGGTACAAACGTTTCGATATTGTTACGTGTAACTGCATATAAAATGAATGGCATATCTTGACTCATTATAGCATATGCAATACCCATTATTGCAAATATACCCGATACTGACAAAAAAATTGCAGTAACAACACGTTGTGAACCCAACCTTTGAACTAAGTGCAATATACCGCAAGCAGCAAAAAATGAGAAAAAGATTCCGCTCACAATAATCCATCTATCGGCGACTAATGATTTCATATCCGGAAAAACTACCCATGAGAATGATACTACAATTACAATTAGCAGCGGAATTTTCAGTAGTTTGTTCTTTACCACCTTAAATCCGATTATACCAGTAGGAATAAGGAGACCGTTTATTACTCCAAATAAAATCAATAAATTTATTTGATTGTACTGGTCGTTTGGAGGGACTGTTGTTATTGGAGACGCTTGGGAAAATCTTTGGATATTTATATGAAAGGTGTTTTGAGAGGGCAATATTGCTAATAAAAAGGAACTGGAGGCAACCAGAACGCACAGAATTACAATTTTATCTCTTGTAATACCTGCATAAATCATCAATGATGTTACAAATAGTGCTCCAATCATTCCATCAGTTATTGCAGTAATTACGGATAGACCAAGAGCTAATGGAATGAATTTAATACATATTTTTTTTCTTTCCCTGCCTATTAATGAAAAGGTTAGGAACATAGTTAAAAGTGCGAATATATCCCGGTGTAGATCCCACGCCTCCCGAAGCACGGCTGTCTGAAAGATAACGAAGATTGTAAGAAAAATGCTATGATGAATATCCAATTCCAGCAGTCTTCTGGCTATTAAAAAAACAGAGACCCCGAAAAATCCAAATACTACAGTGGTAAATGTTGTGACTGTAAGATGAGGGCTAAGACCGGAATAAATATTTATTAAATGAAGAATCAAAATGTATAGAGGAAATTGCCCTGAAATGACTATCCAATGTGCTTTGAAGTTTGCCAATACAGGAATATAATAATTAACTACATCGTACCCTATCGGGTAGGGATAAGCAAATAATTCAGGGATAATTCTTATTATGCAGCTTATACTAAAAATAATAATTAAGGCACGTCTTTGATCTGTAATTAACTTGAGCCTCAGGACTAAACCGAGTCCCATTAGAATGGGATTGATAAGACTATACTTTAACCTTTCAACATTATGAATGGGCATGACAGCAGATAATTCGAGTTTCTTAAACTCTGAAAGAAAGACATTATTTTCTGCATTATTTGACTAGACGATCAAGTACTTGTTAGTGGTTATAGAATCCCGACTACATAATGTGCATATTATACAACGATATGAATACAATATTGGATAAAAATTAATTTAACATTCTTCTGGTTCAAAATCGCTTCATTTGTCCTGCTCTATAAATTCAATAGAGCAGATTTTTTTTTCAATAGTGATTACTGCATTCGAATTATTTTCTGGATAGTATTACATTCGATAGAACCGTCTCTATATTATCTATAAACTTATTGATATATATATAATACTATATAATACTGCATTTTGCCGCTAGATGTTTATAGGATCGTTCAGTGGGCAGCAGCATTAACTAACTCGTAAAAGAGCACATGGAGATGATAAAAGGGCTAAACTGTAACAATTATAACAAGAGATTCCAATTATAAAAGTGTGTTATGAGTGTGGAAAAACAAAAGGGTTCTCCGATCCTCCCGGGAGAACAGGTCGCATCGATAGAAGAATTTGAAGGAGGAAAAAATACTTATGTTTTTGACGGTTCAGTCAGATCAAAGGCACTAGGTAATATCCTTTATGACTTCAAAAGACGGATAGTAAAGATTGATCAAAAGAATTCTCCTACGATGACAAAAGTGGGAGACATAGTAGTTGGTTATATTGAAGCGCTATTTGGTAGCATGATATCTGTAAGAATTCTTTTCATTAATGATAAGAAGACTGAATCAGGATTTTCTGCGATCGCTTCAACTAGAATTAGTGGAATGGGAGGAAGTCCTAGCTGGGGGCGAGATAGGGGCGAGAGAAGAGGCAGAATCACATTTAGGGTAGGAGACATCATCCGAGGAAGAGTCACCAGCCTACTAAACTCAACAATTCATATTACAATTGAAGAAAAGGAATTTGGAGTGGTTTATACCCTGTGTTTTAATTGCGGCGGAGATACAGTACGTGTCAATAGCGCTGTAAAATGTATTCAATGTGGTGTATACGAAGAACGCAAATTAACGTATGATTATGGTAGGGAAACCTTCAAGTTAATCCACAAAACCGGCAACAAGTGATATAATATTCTATCATCTTTAATGTTATGAAAGTGGGATTTCAAGGCGAACCGGGTGCCTACAGTGAAATGGCAACGATACAGTATTTTCCAAATGCTGAATATGTTCCTATGAAATCATTTCAGGACGTATTTGATAGTGTTGAATCTGGCAAGATAGATTGCGCCATAGTTCCTATTGAAAACTCGATTGAGGGTAGCATAAATGAGGCTTACGATTTATTATTACAAACTTCCATGGTAGTATCAGGCGAAATTTACCAGAGGATTAAACATTGCCTGATTGTGAATAAGAATACGGTTTCCATAAATGTGGTGTATTCACATCCGCAGGCCCTTGCACAATGCAGGACCTATTTGCAAAACAGGAGACTTGAGCCAATAGCTACCTACGATACTGCAGGAGCAGTCAAAATGATAAAAGAAAAGAGAATTATGGATGCTGCTGCAATTGCTAGCAGAAGAGCGGCCGAACTCTATGAGATGGTAATTCTGGAAGAAGGTATAGAAGACAGAAAAAATAATTTTACAAGATTTCTTGTATTATCAAAACTAGATACAAAACCGACCGGCCATGACGGAACTTCAATAATATTTTCAGTACCACATGCTCCAGGAGCATTATTTGATATTCTAGAAGAGTTTGCCAATAGAGATATCAATCTGACTAGAATAGAATCACGTCCAACCAAAGAGACTCCATGGGAGTACAATTTTTATGTTGACTTTGAGGGACATGTGTGCGACAAAATAGTCGGGGAGGCATTACATTCTATTAAAAGAAAAACTGCATTTATAAAAATCCTTGGCTCCTTTAAGCGAGCAGAATTTTAATACACCTAAATATGCATAATCAATGCATTCTTATTCTCAAGCTTAATCCTGTCACAATTATACCTGTTATTATCAACATCATTTGTCCGCCTAGTGCTATCATACTACCTTTTGTTTGAGCATATCCGCTTATCGCTAACTCGGTTTTGCCAGTATTCTTGATAGTAATGACGTACTGTCCGTCCTTTTTAGCAATTAAGAGGTAGTTAAAATCGGAGACGCCGTTTTGTGTCTTAACTGTCTGCTTGTCTGGATCCTTGATTGCTATATTTGCGATAGATCCGCCGCCGATGATAATGTTTGCGGTGTTTCCTTTATTCATATTAGGTGTTAGAATATCACTCAATCCAGGCTTTAATTTATCATCTATAGAAACCTTCACCGGGGTGTTGGTATAAATGACTGAAGCAATCCCGATAATTATAAATACAAATCCTGCAGCCAAGACTGCATAGAAAGTTTTTGATTTTGAAGATGACGACCCTCGCATTGGAAATTGTAGAACATGATATTATAAAAAGATCATTTGAGTTAGTACTTGAGGCTTTTTTATATTTATTTTAATTTAGTTACCCATAATTATATAATCATTAAGTATTTACAAATTCTTATATAGATAATTTGTGAATGAGGAGTATATAACATGAACTATAATAACTGTTACACTGATAACTCTGATTCGATCTCGTTAAATGACAGTTATTTTGAAGAGATCCACTTCTCAGGCCACTCCCGGAATTACTGTGTTCTCTTTGTAGATATGGTGGATTCTACTAAAATCACCGCGGAAATTTCTGATGCTGAAAAAGTTAGAAAATATTTTTCAGTTTATCTTAATACAATGGCATCCGTATTAAGAAGAAATAATGCGAGAATAATCAAAAATGTTGGCGACTCCTTGATATCTTATTTTCCGAATACATCTAATTCTACTAACGAGAATGCATTCAAAGATGTTCTTGAATGTGGAATCGATATGATATCTGCCAATCCAGTTATTAATGACAAGCTGTATAAAGAAGAAGGTTTGCCATCGCTTACCTATAGGATTAGTGCTGATTATGGTAGAGTAGAAATGGCAAAGTCAGGAACTTCTCAAAGCTTCGATTTATTTGGTTCTACAGTTAATCTTTGTTCAAAAATAAACTCAATGGCGCAAGCTGGTGGAATGGTAATAGGAGGCGATCTATATAGACTTGTAAAATCTTTTAATAAATTACATTCAGAGTATCATTTCAAACCAGTAGGCGAATATGCCATTGGCTTTCCAGATAAAATCGGTGTAGAAAATTTTGGTGGCAAATATCCAATATATACAGTAAATTTCTTGGACAGAAGAAATAGAAACCACAATGGCCATGATAATATTTCCTCTACAGATAAACAAAGACCTTACAAATTCGAACCTGCACTCAATGAGATGAAGGGAATAGTAGTACCATCGTCTTATCCTAACGAAGAAAAGCCACAATGGCCACAACAAAAACATCCTCATAATCTTATGCTTATAGATGATGAACCGGATATTCCCTTGACTTACAAATCCTTCCTAGCTTCAGAAGGATACAGCGTGGATGCATTTACTGATGCTCATGAGGCACTGAAGCATTTTGCTCTAAATTCCTCGCACTATGCTTTAATAATTATGGATATAAGAATGCCTGGTCTCAATGGATTACAGTTATTTCATAAGATCAAGGCTATAAATAAAGATATTAAAGTGATATTTGCAACTGCTCTCGATGCAGTAGATGAGTTAGTAAGTGTGTTGCCTGATATAAAATCTAACCATGTTATAAAAAAACCGGTAGGAAGAGAAGAGTTTGTAAATACAATAAGGACTGTTCTTGCTTGAATAAGGTGTTCAAGATAACTTAAAATACTATAAAGTTAATATTTCTTACCTATTCTATTGTTACTAATATTGATAAGCAGATAATTCTTTAGTAAATTACCAATTCTACCGTAAGCAAAACAATGAACTATAATATCTACCCTAGATGAAAGAAAGAGATGATGCTGACGTTCTAGCGGAACTCTTTAAAACAAGATTAGCAAATGATATAATATGTTATGTAGAGCTTGTGGATCAGAAATGGTCCCATTTGAGTATTGCGCTGAATGCAACGAAGGTATTCATTCGCGTTGCAGCATTTGCAAGAAAGAAAATGATAAATCTGTACACGTCCATTATCAAGAAAAAATACCCAAATTAATGCCCATAATAGGAGCTGTGGCAAGTGTAGCATCAGGTTTTTCCTTGCTTGTGCCCATGTAGTTGGTTTACCTGAACGTAGAAGAAGCAATACTTCATGATAGTAAGTCCATAATTAATAACACTGTTTCTAGGTTTCTCAGAAACAAGGTATACTACACAGAGATAAATCCACTGTAAATTGGATTATGATAGAGATGTCAATTTGCCTTCTTGTAGAATCAAACTTTATTTCTGTTACAAGGCCTCGATACCAAATTTATAATAACATTGATTACACTTGAACTTCTCCTTGCCTGGAGTACCTGATATTACTTCAAGCTCACTTTTTGTTTTGCATCTTGGGCATTTACCGTATACTGTTTTTTTAGGCAATGGCTTTTAGCCAACAAACAGTCTATTAAGAACTTCTATGTAAGTTTAAAGGTGAGATTCATAGAATGGTTCCCCTATTATCAAGAAATCAGACAACAATTTCACTATAGTACTGAAAAAGATCAAGAAGCAGCATACCTTTTATCCAGATTGATAAAGAGGAAGGCTCTTGATCTGAAAACAATAGAAAACAAGATTGTTGGTAGACGTATAATAGTTATAGGCGCAGGACTCGGCTTAGGATCGAATATCAATTTCATAAAAAAGGATCGCAAATCTGTGAAAATAGCCGCGGATGATACTGTTCGTGCTTTAATTGAAAACAAAATAAGACCAGATATAGTTCTGACTGATTTGGACGGCGATATATCTTTTCTACGAAAGGCTGACAAAATGGGGTCTATAATGGTAGTTCATGCGCATGGAGACAACATTGATGCATTGAAGAAAATGGTACCTACGTTCAGGCATGTTATTGGATCTACACAAGTGATGCCTGTAAATAATGTATATAACTTTGGTGGATTCACTGATGGAGATAGATGTGTATTTTTAGCAGATGAACTAGGAGCAAAGGAAATTATCATGGTAGGAATGGATTTAAGCGATCATATAGGTAAATATTCAAAGACACCTATAGAAGATTTTGAACTAAAGAAGCAAAAACTGAAGAAGGCCAAAACGCTGTTGCAAATGCTTGCGAAGCATTCTAAATCTATGCTGTTTGATACATCTGAAAAACCGGTCAAAGGATTTGCCCATTTTTTTGATTCTCAGGGATAATTAATTTATTTACTCATAAACAGGAATATTTTTTTAGCTATGCTTTATGTGTTAACTGGATTACAGCGGCTTTTTGTCATTCAATTGTACCCATATATCTATATGAATTAAGGCAGTAGTATTCAAAATATACAAAAAGACTCTATCGTTGTAGATAACAAAAGGCGCTCCTTTTTATAAAAATATTGATTGGCTTGATCGGTACATAAAGCATAATAAAACGACCAAAACAATCATCTATGCGATGCGTATTGCACGAATTCAGAACAAGATAAATAAGGACTAAGCGATTGCTATCACAAACTAGGGTTAAATTAAATTATTGTAAATGATCATGTCTGTCGTAAGCATTGAAATGGCTTGGTGTCCTATTGTATATTTACTATACCAATTTTAGCTAGCTCAGATCCTATACCATAACCCACAAGTGCTATACCAGTACCTAGCCCCGCCATCTCAATACCACCTTTTATAAAATTTTTTTTTGCCATACGCGCTTTTATAGCACCTACTATAAATGAAGATGTAATACTTATTCCAATTGCTACTCCAAGTGCCATAGTAGAAGATATGAGTGCACTTTTAACCAGAAAATATGGAATAATTGGAAGAATGCCTCCAAGTAAGAATGAACCAAACATTACAAGTGCACCTTTTAGAGGATTTCCTAAGATATCCAAATTAAGACCAAGCTCCTCGGTTAGCATAGTTTTAAGCCATACTTCTTTATTCGATGTAATCTTATCTACTACTCTTTTTAGTTCAAAACCTTGGAATCCTTTGGACTTGAATATATCCTCAATTTCTTCCCTTTCCTTATCTGGTACGTTCTCTATTTCAAATTCTTCTCGTTTAATTTCTGACTCTAATATCTCCCTTTGAGATTTGACAGCAAGATAGTTTTGTACTGCCATTGCCTTTGCACCTGTAAACATTCCTACAAGTGCTGCGAGGATAATAACATCAGCTGCAATTACTGCACCTCCTACTCCAGCTACAATTCCTAACGATGTGTTAACGCCATCGCCGAAACCAAATACTAAATCTCGTATATAGTTACTTTCTTTAATATGAGGCTCTACGTGAGTTGTACGTTTAATAGCGGACATATAATGATGATATCACCCATGGTGATATCTATATTTAGATTGCTCCCAGTTGTTATGAAATATTCTGTCTTTCTATTATATCGCAATACAGTTAATTCGTGTTGAGGGATCTTTCTTTAGAAGGATTGTATATTGTTTCTTATTAACGCACATTGTGACTGATTTTCAACCTTCTTAAGCGACGCGAGACTGGATCATTTATTGTTTTATAGCCGCCTTGAAAATTACATAAATAATTATTTAATATTGACTTAAGTCTTGTACTTTGTGCTATGAGTTTTTATTCTCCTCATCATTTTGAATTTTTCGTCTAATACTGTTATCATATATATTTCCCATTTTAATTGAACTCCAGAACCTTCTTTTCAGGAGAGATAAACAATCTTCACAGACAACTTTTTTTTCTCCTCGATCGTAGGGAATAAATTCCTTACCACAGTCCATGCATGTTTTTTTATTAACCATAGGATTTATTTCCTAACACCGCGTAGCAGTATATTATCTTTCCAGTCTAGAGTATCATAGATCTGTCTGTTGTAAATAAAGAGATTTTTATTGACCTACTAATATCATTCCTTAAAAGATTTAATCTATGCCAAAATACATAGATCAGTTTTAATTTTTTTGCAATGTCTAAATAATATTACAATTTAAGTTATATATTATTTGAAATCTGTCCCCAAGTTCCTTACAAATATTCCTCCTAAAGACATCTACCTAAGATGCTATGACCTAACAAGGATCTGAAAAACTTACTTTCATTTGAAACAAGCATAAATTTTTTGTCATAATTAAACATTTTTTTGTTGCTCTAATTTATATATTGTATGTAAGAATCCATACATGTATCCGGATCATTGTACTTCAATTCTGGTTCCATCTTGACTGTATCTATAAATTTTTCCTGCTTGTTCATCTGCTGTTTTTTTATGTGAACCGTCGCAGAAGGGCTGATTATTACTTAAACCACACATGCAGATCCATTTACTTTCATTACCTACTTTTACCTCCATTGGGCCCCTGTCTTCTTTTCTAATTAGCCTTGCCATATGTAACTAGAATATATGGGATGTATTATATATTTGCTAGAAACCAGATTACATGCTATACATCAACGTGTTAAATAATTTTTTTAATGCCTTGCAAATGATTAAATGTCGTTTCGGCATATCGATGTTAAGTGTTATACCTGAATAAATGGTCTTGCCATTTTGGTTATCAGAACCATCATTTTATATTATTCCCTAGAGCAGAATTCGTCTCAAAGGCATCACATCATTTTATACTGTTCTATGGTAAACCTTCGCATGTTTTCTAATAGATTACTGTATGTAACCCAATTCAATTATTTTATTGCATCTGATTTTCTTAATCTGATTTAACTGTGAATCTCTGAACTGAAGAATCTTCTTTTTTGCATATACAATCCCATGTATATTTAAGCGTACATTCCAATGCTGAAGTATTGTTTGTCAAAATTTTTCGAACTAGTGTCATCGGTGAGCTAATGAATAATTGCAAATTAGATATTTACTCCATCTACAAATTTGCCATTTATCATTACAGCCTTGATTGAATCTCTATTAGCTCTATGAATTATTGAAGCATAAGGATCGTGGATTGGATACAAATCAATGTGGTTCTTGTCTATAAAAATAATGTCTGCTGCTTGTCGTGGACCAATATATCCTGAATTAATACCCAAGATTTCGGCACCATTTACAGTTGACATCTTCAAGATATCTTTGGCAGAGATGAATTCTTCCTCAACTGATCTTGAGGTTTTCCAGATATAATCAAGTTCTCGAAAGATGTCAGGAGAATTTAGCATGACATTATCTGTTCCAATGGCAATAATGCATCTAAACTTTAGCATTTTTGCTATTTTCGGAATTCCTGTCCCAAGGACTCCATTTGCTCTTGGGCACACTATTACGCCTATTCCTTTTTTTGAAACCATAGATATATCATCATCCGTTGCTTTAGTCATATGAACAATAAGATTGGGTTTCAAATATCGGACTATTCTGGACACTTCTGTTTCATGTGTATACAATATCGAGAACTCCTTTGTATCTTTTGATTCAGCAGCATGGATTGCCGTAATTTGCTTTTTCATATTTACTCTTTTATTATTGCTATTTTGCAATAGAGTATTGTATTGTTGAAGCGATTCGTTTGTGTTTTCATTTGCACCGCTAATACCGAAGCCGTCTGTCATTTCTAAAAGAGATGAAGCTATTTGCAATTGTTTTGGTGGAATAAGTTTTTTATTACCCTGATCATTTTTTAGCAATTTGTTGTTTCTTGTTGTTATCTTCGGTTTTATTGTGAGATCAAAATAGTATTCAAGACGACCAAGTACCAAGCATTTAATCGGCAGATCGAAAATCGCATCTTTGAGAAGGTTTATACCCTCCGTCCCACCCTCCCTGAAGTCGGCAAAAGCAACTATTCCATTTTTCATCATGGATATTGCTGAGCTTCGGATAAATGTCTTGAGATGTTCCGGCTTGCTTCTTTGTAGGATTTTCCTTTTTGCTCCAAAAACGGGATGAACTCTTCTATAAAGTCCTGTATCGACTGCAATATCTTTTGCAATTGAATCCCCTATATGGGTATGAGCATTAACAAACCCAGGCATTATTAGATATCCTTCTCCATCTAACACATTACAACTTCCACTAACCTTGCCTTTATAATCACCAGAACCGGCTTTGTTTATTGCTCCGTCTTTTCCAATTTCAATATAACCACGTCTTACAAAAGTTAAATTTTTTCCAAGCAGGATACTTGTATTCTTAATTACTAAAGACACTTTATTTCATGTATTGACTGAACTTTTCCTTTATTTCTAAGTTCTCTAATAATATCAAGTGCTTTAGTTGCAGCCTCTGCTGCTTTTTTACCCGTTCTACTAATCCCGATACCACAATTTAACTTGACTCCTATATCCATCGTTACTTTTTTAGTAATTTGCTCAGCATCTTCCTTTGAGATACTATTTGATATAACCATAAAATTATCACCGCCAATAAAAAATGTTAGTAAACCCTTTTTTAGAAACTCCTCTGATAACTTTGCATAGATCTTTATAATCAAAGATGTAAGTTCATATGGGGATAGTCTGGTGCTTATCTCCGCAGAACCATCTACATCGATATGCATAATCTGGACAAAGTAATCCGCACTGCCATAATCTGTTGTTATTACACTGGAATTCGATGATGCATATTGTATTTGACCAAAGATTCTTTTTTCTTTTGAAAGCAGTTTTTGTGTCTTTCTTGCAACGTATGCGTCTATATTTGCGTCATATGGTGTCGTTCCATTTCCAATAGTCATAGAAAAATTAATGTTTTTGTATAGATCAGAAATACTATTCTGAATCTCTATGTGATCATGCATCGAGAGACCATTAGTTATAGCGAAGAATTCATCAAACCTATTTGGATACACGATGCAATCTTTTTCTGAAAATAACTGCTGTATATCATGATAAATCCTTGATTGCAGCATCTGAAGATACGTTTCTCTGTCACTGCCAAGAGTTAGTGTATACGATCCATATCCATCAATCCTTATAATTGTGAGCTGTATTGTCAATCTATTATTGTCACTTTACTTCCTGGCCTTTGTTTTTCTTCCTTCAATTTCTTAATTCTCTTTGCCATATTAACTGCTGCGTTAACTGTGCGTACAGGTACGATTTCAATTCTATTTTTTGCTTGTTCTATGGTCATCCCAGGTCCAGTAATTCCTAATGCTACTGGCTTGCCGTGCTTTAACGATAAGCTTGCGATCAGCTTAGCAACTGTTTCTGCAATGACTTCATCGTGATGTGTTTCACCTTTAATTATCGCACCCAATGCCACTGCAGCATCTACATCTTTTTTTTTTAAAAGCTCATCTAGAATTAATGGCATGTCGAATGATCCAGGTACATAACACACATATTTTACATCTGCCTCAAGCTTACGTACATGATCTTTTGCTTTATCAAGCATTTGAAATGTGATGCTACTATTAAATTCAGATACAACTAATGCAATCCTCATTTTGTGCATATGTTATCAAGATATCCTGCTTGCAGTAACAGAAGTTTGAACATTCTTCAATTGATTTGCTTCAAGTATAGGAATACCAAATTTGTTAGCATATTTTTTTGCTTTTTCTATTGATAGCGACTTATAGGTGCTAGAATCCAGCATTTCACAAATGGTTGCTGCAGGAGTTAATCCAGCTAGATCCATAAGATATACACAAAGTTCTGTATGTCCAGCCCTTTCTTGAAGAGGGCTCTTTGAAGCGATAAGGATTGGAACATGACCGGGTGCATGAAAGTTCGTGGCGAAGTCTGCTACACCAGTGGAATTAATATTTTTACATACTTCAGCCATTTTATTTATGGTCAATGCTCTGTCAATATCAGTAATTCCTGTGTATGTGTTACGATGGTTGATAGCTATTGAAAAAGACGGCCTATCTCCGTATGGTGCTTTACCATAGACCAATTTAGCAAATAATGGAGTAATATTTGATAGCCTTTGTAGCATATCATGCATATATATTAGTCCCAGTTTTACTGTGATTTCGTTTTTAATAGCCAGGCAGACTAGACCGCCTGCATGCCTTCTCATTATAGAAATATGTCTTGGTTTGACATGCTCTGCAGCTACAACCATATCAACCTCGTCCTCACGGTCTTTATCATCATGCACCAAAACGAACTTTCCGGCTTTCAATGCCGAGATGGCTTCATTAACAGCGGTCAAATAATGAATAAATTATACATTTGTAATTATATACTTTACTAAAATCTGAGTATATACTAAATTTTTGGTAGTCTTTTAATTATATATCTGCCAATAATGTCTAGCTCTATGTTAACTTGATTGCCCTTGGATTTGAATCCAAGTGTAGTAATAGCCAACGTATGAGGTATCAAAGCAATCGAAATCTTATTCTCTTTTACATCCACTACGGTTAGACTGATTCCATCTACTGCTATTGATCCTTTTGGAACAATGGAATGTAATATCTTTGGATCTTCAATTTTTATCCATACCTTCGTCTCTTTAGGGAGGCTCACAATATCTTCAATTGTCCCAGTACAATCTACATGACCAAGAACTAAATGTCCCTCCAATCTGTCTCCAAGTTGCAAACTTCTTTCAATGTTAACTAGATCACCTGATCTTAGCTTACCAAGATAAGTGCGCTTTGTGGTCTCGTGTATCATCTCAAAATCCGCACGTCCTTTATACAATTTTGTAATTGTGAGACAAGCTCCACTAATGTTTACACTATTTCCGACCTTCAAACCTTTGCTTAATTTCCCAAGGTGTATGGTCATTTTAGTCTCTGCTTTTTTGTTTTTGGGTTTGACTTTGGAGATAGATTCTATTTTGGCAAGCCCTTCAACTATACCTGTAAACATTTCCCACTTCTCACTGGCTTAAACTGGATAATGACATCTACTACTCTACAACTAAGGTAATGGTATCTTGGCGCCTTATAAACAGATCTCACAAGGCTATCAGATACAAAGTTGAGCTTTTATTGTCTAAAATAGAGAATAATATAATCCAAAGTTTAGGATAATTTTCTTTTATTCTATTAACTAAGCTATTGTAGAGCCTTTAGCTGTTTCGGCGATCTCTAAAATAGCTTTTGCCTGTTTATAATGAACAGCATCGATCATTTTTCCTTCAAGTTTTATTGCCCCTTTACTCCTTCCTTCTTCTTCTTCCTCTCCTCCTCCCAATGCATGATCTAATGCTTCTATTACCTTCTTAGCCCATTCAATTTCACCTTTGCTAGGAATAAAAACTCTGTGGACTGGCTCAATTTGACTAGGATGAACGACACTCTTACCTGCATAACCTAATTGTTTTCCAATCATTGCATCTTTTTTTAATCCTTCAATGTCATCAACTTGTTGCCAAATTGCATCTATTGCCACTATCCCTGCAGCCCTTGCATCAACAGGAATTTTTGTATGTGCATAGGAATATTGTATACTTTGGTTATCTACATAGTCAAGACGCATATCATAGAGATAATCAAAAACTCCAAAGACTAATGCTTTAACCCTTGGATCGGATTTTGCTATAGAAAAGGCATTAACGACGCCTTTTGCACTTTCAATAGATGCCATTATCTTTATACTATCCTTTTCAATCTCTCTATCGTATTCTAATGATGAGATAAGATTCTTAATCTCAATAACCTCAATTGCGTCATCAGTTTTGGGTATAACAATGCCATCTAGTCCTTTCTGGATTATGGTACTTAAATCCAAAGAAGATAGACCAGATTCAAACGAATTTATTCTAACATATACATTTTTTATCTTTTTGTTTACATTTTGTTTTGCCAATACTTCTGCTATCATCTGTCTTGCAGTATCTTTTTCGTTTAAAGGGACAGAATCTTCTAGATCAAAGCATACAACATCTGCATCTAGCGTTTCGGCTTTATCTATAAACCTTTTGCTATTGCCTGGCACAAATATAAGGCTTCGAAAAAACTTAAACAAATAGAATGGATGAGAACAAAATAAAATTAGAGCTTCTGAGGGATAGTAAGGATCTTCCCAATTTGCTCAGCTTTAGCCATCATCACGTGACCTTGACTCATGTTACTAAATGGAAGAATTGTGTGAATAACAGGCTTTATTTTACCTTTGCTTGTCCAATAAATTACTTCTTCCAATTCGGCCTTTGTTCCTTGTGTGGACCCAAGTAGATTTGTTCCTTTAAAGAAGAGGTATCTCAGATCTATAGTCGAATCATAGCCCGTTGTTGCACCTGTAGCGACAAGAGTTCCCCCCATCTTTAGTAGACCTACTTCCTGAGGGAAAGTTGCTTTTCCAATATGTTCAAAGACAACGTCTACTCCCTGTTTATTAGTAATTTCTCTTACTTTCTTGTACCAATCAGATTCTCTGTGATTAACCACATGATCTGCACCTATCTCAGTACATTTGTCCATTTTTTCTTTACTGCCTGCGGTAGCAATGACTGTGCAGTTATATAACTTTGCGATCTGAATTCCAGACATACCTACACCACTTGTTCCTCCCATAATCAAGACAGTTTGGCCTGGTCTTATTTTAGCTCTACCAACTAACATATGCCATGAAGTCATTCCAACCATAGATATTGCGGCCGCATCTTCAAATGAGACATTATCTGGTATTTTAGATACGTTTACTTCCGGTAGGTGGGTATATTGTGAAAATCCTCCCCATAGCGGACCTGTCTGGAATCCCCAGATGGTTCTATCATTGCAATCATACTCTCTGCCCGCTGTGCACATTTCGCAAACTCTACAACTCATATTAGAGTGCGACACAACTCTGTCCCCCGCCTTTAATTTTGAGACATCTTCTCCAATTTCTACTACGGTACCTGATGCGTCACTGCCAGATATATGCGGCAGGGGAGTCTTAATTGGATCGCCCCAAATGGCCCAAAGGTCATTATAGTTATATGCGGCTGCTTCTACTTTTATCATAACCTCATTGGACTTTAACTTCGGCATGTCGATATCTTCAATTTTAATAACATTTGTAGGATCTTTACTATATTCACGAAATACTGCTGCTTTCATGGAATTGAAAGCATTACCAATACTTAATATAGTTAACTAAATTTCAATAAATAATGAAGATTTACTGTATTCGATTCTATCAGATTAGAATGATGTTATAGTAGGTATTCCATAGTAATTTATTGACTATTACTACTTGAGGGGGGCTCCAGTGCCCATATAATAAAGTAAAAAGTTAAAAAAGGTGAATTTGATGCAGAATCACATGTTAATTTTTAAGGTATCTACCACATACTTTACCCTCAAAATCAAACATGACTACCTCCAACTGTAATTCCCCCTTGGAATATTCATACATCTGTTCATATACCTTTTTACAAATTAGGTCAAAAAAACCTGAAATATTATTCCTCATTATTATTTCAAATACGTGCCGCGCGGTATTTGCCTTTCTTATATCCAAGATAATATCCTGTGATGAAGTACATTCTGATGCAGCTTTTGACATAAACTCGATGTCGACATGTGAACCCTTGACATGGGTCTGTTTGATACCCATTGCTATTTTTGTTAATTTTCCAATAAACCCTGCTATGATTGCTTTTTGAATTTTCTTATTGGTGCATTGTTTTATACTAAAACCAGCAAAATCTCCCATTTGTATAAATGAATGCTCAGGAAGATGTTGTTCAAATAGTTCTTTTGCAAAGTCTTCACTTCGTCCACCAGTAGTAAGTACTACTGTTTTAGTATCCATTGCCAACGCTATGTCCATACTCTGACTGATAGAAGCAGCAAAAGATGCAGTAGAATAAGGCAAAACAATACCGGTAGTACCAAGTATAGAGATTCCCCCAACGATTCCCAGTCTAGGGTTGTCTGTTTTTTTAGCAATCTCTTCTCCTTTTGGTACAGATACGATTACATGTATTCCACAATCATTTAATTTTTTACTTGCAATATCCATAACGGCCTGTTTAATCATATTCAATGGTGTGGAATTGATTGCAGCCCTTCCAATCTGAAGACCCAGTCCTGGCTTCGTTACTCTACCGACGCCTTTACCTCCATCTATTGTAATTGTACCTATTTGATTTGTAAATGAGACAGTAGAACAAATCTCTGCCCCATGTGTAACATCAGGATCGTCGCCACCGTCCTTGACAACTGCAGATGTAGCAGAATCATGATCTTGTTCGATTTTGATCCATGCGATTTTTAATTGAGCCGTCTTATTTTTCGGCAGAGAAACTGTAACATCATCGACATATTTGCCAAACACAAATGCCAAAAGAGAAGCCTTAGTAGCAGCGGAGGCGCACGTCCCGGTAGTATATCCTGTCTTTAATAGACCCTTACTTCTTTTCTGCTCAACTTCCTGTGGGAGCTCTTGCTCCTGCTCAGCCAATGACAGCAAATCTACTATTTCTTCTTCTTCTTTATTTTTTTCAATCGGGGACAAGCGCACCATGTTAGAGTAGTACAGTGCCTCCATCCACTACAATAGTATTTCCTGTTGCAAAAGAAAAACTATCGCTTGCTATGCATGATGCAACCTTGGCTACTTCTTCTGGCATCCCCCATCTCTTCATAGAAGGTTCTTCTGCAGCCTTCTTCCTATCTTTCTGTGTCATTGAGTCATATGTGGCTTCTGTTGCGATGTTACCTAGTGTAAGTGTATATGCCCGAATATGTCTTATTCCATATTCCATTGCAATTTGCTTTGTCAATGCAATTGTTGCTGCCTTGGCTATAGTATACGGTGCTCCCTCTGTGTGACCGGAAAGGGCAGGGGTTGAAGATATGTTAATTATTACACCTCCGGTGTCATTTTTAATCATATTAGCAATAACTGCTCTGGATAAGCGTATAGAGCCTTTTAAATCAACTTCAATGATTTTTTGAATATCATCATCTGTAACTTCGTGAAATCTCTTATACCAAATTTCCCTATCAAAGGGGTAACCGGCGTTATTTATCAAAATATCAACTCTTTTATGAGAAGATAGGATTTGTTGTAAAAATGTCTTTATACTGTCCACATCTGTTACATCTAATTTAGCAGGAAATGCTTTGCCTCTGATTCGGTTTGCCGCGTAATTGGCTCTGTGTTTGCTTCGGGAACATACAACAACAGTGGCACCTTTGTTCTCTGCAAATTCCTTTGATATAGCAAAGCCTATTCCCTTTGTAGAACCGGTAACTATGGCTACTTTATCATGAAGAGACAATTATAACGAAGTCTTACTTGGATGAACTGATTATATATTTATATAATTCTAATAAATACTACTAGGAATAAAACGACCGCATATACGTCTTATAGACGCGCTAATCTTATCAGAAAACCCTACATATTCCTGTATATAACATGCAGCTGGATTATTATTATTTGTTAATAGATTTTGCTATAGGTAGTTTTTATCGTTGCAATATCGGTAATGATATTAGAAAGTCATAAATCTTCGTCCGTCCTCTAGTATGTCTCTTACTTTTCTCCAAGTGAAAATATTGTTTGTCATCCTCTATTAATTAGCCCCTCTTTGGTGGATTATTATTGTAGTGTGATTAAACAATAGTACTTTCAAAAATGCTTTCAAAGCAATTAGTGTGCTAGTCATCGGGTTTTTTAATAATTT
>DASQQB010000098.1:0-37057 GCA_035643635.1 Nitrososphaeraceae archaeon
AAAGAAGGATGAAATTCATAGTCTAGAAGACGAAGACGATTCAGAGGATGATGAAGATCTGGATGATGATAATTAGATGATGTCATTATAGTAACAAAAATGATCAAGTGACAATAGCCGCGTAGCGTGCTTTTAAGAAAATGCTCTATTGATCGAATTCTGTGGGTAAAGAACTTAGTTGTCTCTTATCAATTACAATATTTAATTATATATAGTAATAAGGGATTATAATGAATTCTCAATTGTTTAGAAAATTGTGATGTTTCTGACCTATAATTAGTGGGCTTGTAAATGATGAATGAAAATCATTTCGAATATTCTTTTATCTCGTACACTAAACAAGATTTTGAATTGAGAGGTATATATAGACTCCCTTAACTTGAAATAGTTTTATATGGGACAAGACTGATGCTTCTTGAAAAAAATTTAAAGTATCGAACGGATCAATATGAATTGCGTAGTAGAACACTTTTTACTCCTCAGTCTAACCAACACTGACATTGTCATCTAATAGATGGATAGCATTTAATTGTAACTTTATAGATAGATATTGCAGGTACTCTTTCTATTACTAGCATACGAAGTTGAGATGAGCTTTTATTACTTGCAAATCCTCAATACCGATTAAGTCACATATTTTGGTCTGCATTCTAAAGGAGTCAATATCCCTTCGTGAAGAGAGTAGGAATGGATTAGGAGCATATGCTCCAATAATTCTACCTTCGCTTTGTACTCCGTTTTTATGAAGAGATAATAACGCTTGACCTGATTTATGTCCTTTTACCTCTTTTCCACATACAATTATGTATCGCAAATCCTGATTTTTTAGTGCAAAGCTAATTAATACGTCTATTCCCCTGTTTTCGGACAGCAATCTTCCAACTATCAAAATTCTGTTCATTATATCGGGATCATCTGCTATAGTTTGAAGTAGGTGTAGACTTGACAAAGTACAAATAGCAATGTTGTTTCCTTTGCCCATATAATATTCATCTTTGACTGGAAGAAGCACTTCGCACAACCTTCCAGCTATACTTGCCAATTCCTTTTTCAGTCGTGTTGGCTTAACAATCGTCATTTAAACTCCCATTTCTTGTTCTACCTAGAGATTACATGGGTGATAAAAGATTTTTGTTAAGGGCCTATTGTTACAGTATGCATCACGTTAATTCAAGAACAAAACTAGTACGGTGAATTGGCATGACGATCCTGGCTTTGACAACTATGTCGTTAGAAAAGTTGCTAACAACTTCAATCATGATAGAATACGGAGTCGATACTCATATGCGACAATAAAACATTTATTGTCATTTCCGGAAGACTGATGGGATGTAGTGATTGGAGTAAGCACTATGTGATTTCAAAGCATCCTCAAATTGGCATCCATTCGTTTCGTGCTCGAGCCAACAAACAGCTTGAGAAAGGCGTCTACAATAGATCCAGGCTCGGGCTTTTTCGGCGCATGGGATTTCGATTGTTTTCAGCATCGTTTCAATTAGACTAAGCCAAAGCTATTATCTTCGCATGAAAAGACCACTTAACTTACTGGTATGATATAAGGATGTGATTTTTACTATATATTAGTGACCTAGAGTCACCGTTATTTAGCAATTGTAGTTTATATTATATTAATAGGACATGCACTATGTTATGTTTGCCAGTTTGATAACGGTTATTAGACTGGTCGGGATAGTAATAGGCTGATTATGGTGAGCCCTCCTTTTTTATCACATAGAGATTTATGGTGTTTCCTTTGTAATGATTCAAAAAACGTATGTATCCATAATAGCTGTCCTCTGCATTGTGATATGTGTATAAGAATTAAAGAAATAATTTTAAAGTCAAGAGACATCGGTTAAAGTGAAGATTCAAAGGGCTGTGACAGGATTATAATACAACAAAATCTTATTAGGTTTTATTAGATGGGTCACTCACTTCCAATTTTAGCAAAATCCAGAACAACTGCTTCACACAATGGTACGTTCTTATGGGCTGATAACATTGAAAGAATATGGAAGGTTATACAAAATTCATCATTTTTTCATCTGATAGGAGGGAAAAATAATTGAAAATCGAGAAAGTTTTTGTTTCGTTAAGAGCCCTTTCTAAAAACGAACAGCACAGTAACAACAAAACAAAATTTTGTGCTACCTGCGCCAGCATGGCTACTCAGGAAGCGTTATTCAGCGTAGAGGGAGTCAGCCTGATAGAAAGATATTGTGACATTTGTGCAAAGACTGTACATTCCTAAAGTCAAGCTCGCTTTACTCAATCATCTAGGTATCTTTTGAGGTCACTTTGCAAGGTCCGAACTTTCACTGTGCAGCTCTTATAGTTTTACTGCACTATACAATCAATCTGGCATTAGTAACAGGTCTAAAATCCCCACTAGCCGCCTAGAGTATGTATATTCAGAAGAAAATCAAGTCTTCCTTAAAATGTCCATATCGTCTTAATCATAATGCATTTCCACAAACCAATTAATCTGGTCGAAAGAACGTCTGTGATAAACTAGATGAGTCTATTCTATGGACATGATATTATTCATGTATTGAATGTCGCATTATTTTATATTGATATCCAAACTGAGATGCTAGCCCTGAGTGCTTTCGAAACCGACTGGTCACAGGTCGCTCAGAGTCAATGTCTCTATGTTTAGATACCTAGATTATAATTCGAAATTCATAAACTTTCCCAGATTATTGTTGATCCTAAGAGCGGATTTTAGGAAATATGTATTTAAGAGGTCAAATTTAATAATGCTCTACCCTAGTTGTATCTTCTACATAGCAGTACAGATCAATAAAAGATTGAGGACGTTCTCATCCATTGTTATCTAATTATTATGTTGTTAGTCATGGCAACTACTTCAGTCAAGTCCCGATAAATTTTAAGAAAGTATATTCCTTTATCAGTTGTCTTGTAAATACGGGAGTCAGCAAAATATTCCAGTAAGTTATTTTCCATCATAAGAGAAAGATAGCTTTTTAAATGTGAATATGATAGATATGCTTTATACATAATCTTTTGTTGTGTTGCCTTATCGTGGCCATTATTAGTTTCGTCCGCAATTTCTAAAATGAGAGCAATTATTTCTAGTCGGCTTCTATGTTTCATGATATTTGAATAGAGTATAGTGACAATCAATAAAAACGGCACCGTCAAGTATTATAGTAATATTTTTTTATTTTTCCGCTTCATCCTTATATTTATAGATTCTTCATTTTATATGTTACAACTACAGGTCTGCAATTAGGTACTAGGAATATGTTATTGGAGCATGATTACCTATGATCGTGATATGAATTGTTAACGCATTTTTATCTGCTACACGAGATTTAGAGCTAATTCGATTAGAGGAGGAGTGGAACTCAATTAGAAAGGCAAGTAATGGTTTGGGAACGCGCAATTGCTCATCTGTGATCTTAGCGAGAAGATCATAAAACAATAAAGAATTGATATAAATGGCGTTCTGGGACTGACGTTGAATGATAACTTAACGAAAGAGTTCAGACATGATGACAGCCTGTGAGATTTCTTTAACGTCATGAGTTCTCACTATGTTTGCACCGTTGTTTATGCATGTTAATTCAGCAACAAGTGATGGGATAAGCCGTTCTTCTGTCTTTAAGTTTAGTAAGTTTCCTATGAACGATTTTCTAGATACAGATACACAGATCGGTTTTGACAGCGTTCTAAGCTTTGCTAATTTTGCAATGGTTTCTATATCCAAGGCGTACCAGGGAAATTTTTTTATACGCGAGAAAAATGGATTATCGCCCTCGTATCTAAAAAAGCCTATGGACGGATCAACTATTATATTATTCTCAGCAATTTTTGCCTTTTTTGCTATAATCAAACTTTCCTCTAGAGCGTTAATCCTATCTGAAATATTACCCGAAGTAGGAGACAAAACATTGTTACTGCCGTTGTGACATGCACCTATGATTATAGGTAAATTTGATTCTGATACAATGTTAGCCATATTTTTGTCATATTTTAGACCAGTTATATCATTTATAGCGTCTGCACCTGAATCTATAGCCTGTTTAGCCACCGTAGAGCGTGGTGTATCAACTGAAATCGGTAAACTGCAACTGTTCTTTACTAAGCTTATGGCTTCCTTAATCCTTTTTCTTTCTTTTTCAACTGGGATAATAGTTTCAAGGTACGGTGCAGTAGACATACCGCCAAGATCAATAATGTTGGCTCCGTTTCTCTCCAAATCTTTCGCCGCATTAGAAATCTCTTTGGGTGTCGTAAACACTGAAGGCTTGTAAAATGATTCGGGGCTTAAGTTAATAATTCCCATTATCTTAACTGAAAAATCTTTTCCAATGCAAACGGTGCCCAGAGTCACCATTGGTAGGCATATGCATCTTTATGGTATAAAAACGTCAAGCGTTATACTCTAAAAGGTAGTATTTTTATCATATAGGATAATTTTGCGTGATAATATTGCCTCTAAGCTATTGTATTTCGTCCAGTGGTTATGTGTATATACATTTCTAATTGTGTCATTCTGAAAGTAAATAGCATTCAAATATTCATTATTCTATTAATTTGCTAAATGCACAATATATCTTGACTTAAAGTATAATATTGCGTAAAGTACGGTATCAATGTATTGAACACTAAGATGCATCTTGTGATGTTTATTATTTGTCCATGCAATGTTTCATCAGCCGAAAATCTTGTCCAACCTAGATACCATATTCTAGTATTTACTAAATCCGCTTGCATCTGCGAAATAAATTTGGGATTGTAGGTCTAAAATAAATAATGGCCAGAACGCTTGATAAAATACATACCCGACTGTCATACATTGAAGGAAGTTTAAAGAACGCGACAATTATAAACAGCAACGATAAACAACAGGGATTTATTTTTTCACTTCTAAATCCTCCAGTCCCCCTTGGAGGAAATGTTATATCTCTAGATATCTTTGTAAACGAAATTCCAATTCTGAAAAAGTCAATTTATATTGCAACCTCAGACGATGTGGTCATTGCGTCTACGTTATCTGAGCAAAGGCCATTAACATTCAAACCGTTTCAAAGCGCGAGATTTCTAATAGTAAGCGAAGATATACTCGAAAATAAAAAGAAGCATAAATTTATTATCTTAAGTAAACTGGAAGGATTCGAACAGATAATCATCCCTTTTACTTTTTACGATTATGTTGGAGAAGGCACAGAGCACATAATTATTCCCAAAGACACAGACAGTGATTTAGAACCTGACAAGTCCAGTGAACATACTCTCTTTAAGAATTTTACTACTCCATTAATACTTTCTGGCAAAAAAGCGTACATTGTGTGTTCATCTAATGCCTCTATATCTGCTAATTGGACTTGGATGGGAGCCAGATATGATAATGGCGGTTTATATGTTCCACCCACAAGGGCTTTTGGTAGGATAATAGTTGAAATCTCTGCAGATGACGGGGTAAGAAAAAGGCTTCCGAACTTTGTGGTCTCTTCTAGACACGAAAATGGCATTTTGTATACTAGACATGAAGTATCAGGCTTGCAAGTAAAAAGAACATTATCTGTACCGACTGAGCGCAAAGGTCTGATCATGAAATTGGAGGTATCAGATAAAGACACTCATTTCCCGGAACTAAACGTTAGTACAAGAAAAATTGGTAAGAGGCAAAGAAAGATTAGATTGCATTTTTTAATAGATAGCAATATCACCAGTTACGGGCTAGCGGCCATTTCTCAAAGCAACTTTTCTAAAATGCTTAAAACTGATAATTGTATCCAGATTCAGACAGCAGCAAAGAATGGCCTAGCGCATTATTATGGGACAATCGGACTCTCACCAAAGACACAAAGACCGTACAAAGTCTTGATAGACTCCTTCGATAATGATCTTGAATTGTCATACAATGTTCAAATCCAATCAAACAAAGCTACGGAGATTGCATTAGTGGCTGCTGGTAGCTTTAGTAGCCCAGAAGATTGCTTACAAGAATATAGATTCCTAAGAGACAATTATAATTATCTTTTAGAAGATACTAAGAATCATTTTGAGAGTATGTCCTCTTCGACATTGCGCATGACTACAAGTGCAGATACAACTCAAAACTCTACAATGATAAAATTACTGCGGGCCTTTGAAAAAGCTAAGACAAGTCTAGAATCTCTAAAAGGAGAGTACGATGAACTAGGAGTAGGAATTTGCGCAGGCCTACCTAGATTCCCTAATTATTGGGCCAGAGATACAGGTTGGTCTCTGAGAGGATATCTAGCACTAGGCGACGACCAATTTGTCCTTCCTGTTATCCATAATTTTCTTAGATATCAAGCCAAAAAGAGTTCAAAATTTGCTACTAAGGGTGAATTGCCCATGATAATAAGCGGCAAGTTCTTCCTACATAATACTACTTATGGATCTGCAGACTCCACCTTTCTTTTTCCGTGGGCAATACGCGAGTACGTTCTATCGACCGGGAACATAGAGTTCCTAAAGGATAGGTGGCAGGATATTGTCGATCTAATCAATTACGGATTTTCAAAGGACATAGATAACGATGGGTTGATTGAAAATGGATTCACGGGAATTGCCGAAAAATTGCCCATTCAAGACTCTACATGGATGGATCACATCGACCGGAGAAAAAGTGCAAACGATATACAAGCATTATTCTATGAGAGCTTGAAAATTGGAGTTGAACTGGCAGATTTGGTAGGGGATCGGTATAATGGAAAAAGATGGCTAAGGGAATCTATAAGCTTGAAAAATAAAATTGAATTAGAATACTGGAATGAAGATTCGAAATTCTATTTTGATACCATTAGGAAGGACGGCTCAAAAGATTCGAGCATAAGACCAAATGCTTTAGTCCTTCTGCTTACCGACGCAGTAAGCAGTGAGACAAGGGCCCAATCGGTACTTTCCCGATTAGAACGGGAAGATATGAGCACGCCGTGGGGGGTCAGAACTTTGAGTGCTTTGGATCCCAAGTATCATCCCACACTTTATCACGATGGTGCTGTCTGGCCTCTCGTTACAGGATGGATGGCCATATGTGAGAGCAAATTTGGCAGAACAAATGAAGCGCTGTATTACTTAGAATCTATGGCTGACAGAATTTTGTATGAGAATGGGATGTATGCTGAAACATATAGAGGCGATCGTCCTGAGCCATTTAATTCATGTATACTTCAAGCCTGGTCTGTAGGAATGTATGTGCATGCAATTCGGGAAATGATGCTTGGAATGAAGATGAATCTAATAGAAAATAAGATCTGGTTCGAACCTAAGATACCGGATTCTCTAAAAAATAATTGTATGCCACTAAAACTGGAATATACTCTAAATAGAGTAGAAAATAAAGCGAAAATGGACAGAATGCTCATAACTCTTGATCCTGTCCATGACCAAATCCTTGTCAACTTTAAAGACAGAATAGATAATAAATTACCACATGTTTATAGCAATTCATACTCCGTCAATATTGAATAGTAAAACTCATTGGTTGCAATATCTAGATAATTATTGACACGGTAAATAGAATGACATTTAATTTTGATTGATAGATAAAATGTACAGAATGTTTACGATATTTTATATGTGGATACAACACACATACCAAAAATCACATAAGGTAAATAAAAGATGATGTCAATAGACGAAAAAAGGATATTCGAAATAATTGATGAAAGACAACCTAATTCGATCGCACTTAATGGACCTGAAGGTCTTCTACCCAAGATTCAAGAGACAGCAGATAATATTACCGAGAGATTTGGTATTACGGCGTATGTAATTGGAGATACATCTTGGGGATCCTGTGATATAAACCAGCACGCAGCTGATCTGTTGGGGGCTGACATTCTATTCAACATAGGTCATACGATAGCAATGGAATCTTTTGGTAGTAAAACTGTTATGATCAATGCATTTGATGATATAACTTTTAACGAGATAGCAAGAAAATGTGCAAAAGAATTGAAATCTAGGAGGTACAAATCAATTTCATTGCTGACAGACAGCCAACACCTGAACCAAATAGCTTCTGTAAAAGAGATTTTTGAACAATATGGTTATAATGTCATTATCGGCAAAGGAAAAGGCCAGCTAAATGACTCTCAGGTTTTTGGATGTGAATTCTACCCTGCGTATGATAGTGACACGATAGTAGATGCGTATATCTTTCTTGGTCAGAGTCCGTTTCACTCAGCAAGCATTGCAATGTCCACCGAAAAACCGACGTACATGTTGGATCCATATTCTAAAGAATATTCTGAAGTAAATGAAATAGCATTGCGACTAAAGAAGAAAGCTATACTGTCAATTTACAAAGCATTAGACGCACATAGACTGGGCATAATCATTGGGCTTAGAGAAGGACAATTTGCCAAAATTCAAGCATTGAGGCTGAAAAAATCTTTTGAACAGTTAGGAAGAAAGGTTCAATTGATCGCATTAACAGACATAAACGATGATCGTCTACGAGTTTTTAGAAGAATTGAAGCTTTTGTACAAGTTGCATGTCCAAGAATAGCTATAGACGATCAATTCAGATCAACCGTACTCTCCGTTCCGCAGGCTCATGCTTTAATAAAGTTGATAAAAAAAGAACCCATAGATGATTTTCTGAAAATTCATCACTGGCTTTAATTGAAATATAAACTCGATTATGTGGTACGTTTTCCTACATTTACTAATAGAATGATTTCCAATCATATTAATCCATGCAAGATTCTTTTCCAGATATTAGCTGAGCCATTAAGATAACAGAGATTCATGGGCTAACTACAAGGATAAATGTATTAATTCTAGGCAATCTTGCATTGATATTCCAATGTCTTGTCTCTCCAAAGCAAATCAAAATATAATAATGGGAAAGTAAGAGTGCATAGTGATGTAAAAGACTGAAGCAAGTCTATGCACCGACGCATTGATATCAGGCATTTTACAAATGTTTATCTCAACTTGTATCAGACCATCCAAACATCATATCTCCTTTTATCCTATCTTTTATAATTATCGGAAACACGCTAGAAGTTGCGGAGGCAGCCTACTGGTACCACTACAAATGCATTGCCTCATCTCAAGTCGCGCAATATCCACCGCGTAGACGTGCCAGCATGATTATGCCGTCTTAGGATTGCTCCCTCCCGGACCTCACCCAATTCGGCGGTTTACATGGTCATGACCACACCTTCATGTGGCATGCCGTTCATATCCATCCGACACGGCGTGATCTCATTTAAGCAAGACTAGCAAGTACAATGCGCTTATAGTTTTACCCAGCAGTTACTGATCCCAGCATGAAGCCGATTTCTAGTATGGGGTACGGCTGGCTCCCCGATCCTCCCTGCCTCCGTACTTTTATAGACATATTCATTATATTTGCTTATCTCATAGATTTCTGATGAAAATTATTTTGAATGGTGTATGACTGTTGGAGCTATTTAGATTTGGTGATATGTATCTCGTAACGAGGCTCACGACTGCGTCCATGATAAAATGCGATTACAAGTCAGATAAAGAAGCCTCAGACAGAATTGTATCTGCTAAAGTTTTCTGGGTTTTACAAACTGAACATACTTCGTTGCTGGATAAGCGTCCGCATATTGAACAATTATTCACGTCGATATGAGTTGATAAAGAACGTAAATTTTTCGAGATTTTCATCATAGAATTGTAAGCATTATACTTAATACCTGGATGGTTCATTTCCAAATGATTCATGAACTTCCGTATGTCAGTTCTAATACTTTCATTCATGTAGGGACATTCCTCAGACTGGAATGGAATATGTCGTTGCAAGGCATAGAATACAATCTCCAACTCATAGATTTCGATAAAGGGTTTAATCTTTTTTATGCCGTTGCTGCTATAGCTTACCGATTCTGGATAAATCCATCCAATTCTTTCTGTATCACCGGCAAACATGTTGATCATAAAAGTTTGTAACTGATCATCAAGGTTATGTGCTGTTGCTATAACATTGGCTCCTAAAGATTCTGCTGCTAGATCCATTGCCCTTCTACGAAAAGTACCGCACATAGAACATGATGACATTTTTTTGGTAGGTCTCCTAATTACAGCTTCATCGATATCGATTCCAAATAACTTCTGATAACTAATGATTACATTCTTAATTTTTAGATTCGAGCAAAAATTTTTTACTATCTCCAATGATTCATCACGATATCCTTTTACTCCTTCATCTATTGTCACAGCGATAGGAGCCGGCCAACCGTGGCGATCCAAAAATTTTTTCAGGACGTACAATAGTGACAAACTGTCTTTTCCTCCAGATACCCCTATGGCTAGTTTATCATCATGTTTGATCATAGAATATTTATTCATAGTTTTTGAGGCCTTTTCCTCTATGGATTGTAGAAAACAATTTCTGCACAAGTACTCTCCTGAATAGGCTCGATGATATATACTCAAAGTATTATGACATTTATTACATATCTGTCGTAGCAATGACAACAATTAAGCTATTTGCATTATTATTCCTTGTTGAAGCAATTTCATAATGATACTTAACTTACATTAACAGGCTCCATATTATAATATACTTCCTAAAACAAACCATGACTATAATCCCCTGATGATATTACAGAAGATACGCGACAAAGGCATTTATGTATCATTTGTATATGTATATACGTGTCCCGAGAAGACTCGGATCTATTAGATGATGTGAACCTCAAAATAATAGATCTTTTGAGTACTGATTCGTCAACACCCTTTGTTGAAATTGCTAAACAAATTGGAATATCCGATGCGACAGTACATATAAGAGTTAAACGATTAGTTGCATCAGGAATAATAAGCAAGTTCACAATTTCGGTTGATAATAATCGACTCGGTTATGATCATCTTGCATTTATGGGAATAAATGTAGACCCTGGTACCGCTGAGAATGTTACTAATGCTTTGTCACATTTAGAAGAAGTCTTAGAGATTCATGAAATGCATGGAAGGTTCGATTTATTATTAAAAATTCGTGCCAAAAATCTATACGAGATGAGGGATATAGTAGAAAACAAGATCCGTAAATTGCCTAGTATACTTGAAACAGAATTAATGACTGTTCTCAAAACCAGAAAGGAAGAACAAATAGTGTCTTTGAAGAAAGATATTGCTGGCAAAGCCGACGCGGCAATTGCATAATCGCTAATAATTATAATTATATTTCGTTATTTCTTTTGTTTATCTTTCTTTGATGACTGCCACCAATCAAGATAATCATCATGTAACCGTTTTCTATTATCAGTGAATTGATTTTCTCTTTTATCCCGCAATTCATCAAATTTATCTCTTGACGCGAATAGCCCACAGCTCTTGCAGATGAAATTCTTACTAATAGGATCGTACTTTAACTCTCCCCCACATTCCGGACAGAAGATTACCAATCATTCTTGAATCCTGTTTTCCTAATAAAAGGTTTTATGTGAATACCGATTGTGAGCTGCGTCTGGTATTGTAAGAAATAATATATACTATATCAATTCTATTTACTTTCGGTATCATTTGGTATAACCAATTTACTGCTACAACTTACGACTTAATTAGGATTAGATCATCTTTTTTATTTCTATAGCTTAACCTGAAGTCCTGAATACGCAGTAATTTGAAGAGGGGAAGCGAGATTCCTGAGGATTATGAGATGTGCCTATCGTGGGTAGTCTGATTATTCATTCTGTTTGGTTTTGTGTTTTGAGATCGCTCGATATTAAGTTGTGATTGCGCATTTGTTATGATTACATTAAAATGTACAAAAAATTATCTCGTATCATAATATCGTAAGTTTTTAATGGCTCCTCGGCTGGAAGATTTTGAGGCATACCGTTTAGTAAGTTAAAAGAAGACATATGTAAAGGACACGTTATGGTTTTCTCATCTTCATTTAAAAATCCTGTAGACAAGTCAGCATATGCGTGCGTGCAGATCCTGTCTAATGCAAAAATTTTATCTTTTATTTTCAGCACTAGGATTTTCTTGTCGTTAAAGTCGAAGTCTAGCAGATCGCCCTCTTTTAACGATTTTGTGTCACAAACCTTTGTCCATGTAGACATTAAACCACACCATTACTACCTATACTTATAGTGTTTCTCAAAAATGTCTTGTGTTTCCCTGTATCTGGATTTTTCTACTTCTAGGATTTGTTCCATTGCTTCGTCGACCTTCAGCATCAAGGGCTTGCCTGACCATTTGTTGTCAATGAGATAATTAATCCATGCTCGTATAGTCGGCCCCATCTTTCGGGATAATGGTTCTAAGAATCCGTTTACTATTTCCCGTTTTGCACCTTCTCTGCTTAATCCTCTGCACATTAAATAAAAGATCTGCATTTCATCTAATTGTGCTACGGATGCAGAATGCGTAGCTTTCACTTCGTTGGTTTCGATTTCAAGTCCCGGGATTGTATCTGATTTTGCACCTCTATCGAGTAGAATTGCATGTCCCGCAAGATACGATTCTGACAACTTAGCTTCCTTTCCGATTTTAATCATACCTTTGAATAGGGATTTTGAAGCATCTTTCATAACAGATTTAGCCATCACCCTTCCTCTTGAATTATGGCCTATATGAATTAAGTTAGAAGTTATGTCGAATGCCTGTTTTCCAATTCCGAAAATAATTTCAACATCTTCTGCTGATGATCCTGGTCCTTTCATAATGCTATCTATTTTATATCTGGATAATTGAGAACCAAACATTCCAAGGTACCAAGATATCTTTCCATCATTTTCTACAAAAGCCTTCCTGTTTGAAAAATTAATATTTTGTTCTCTCATTGCCTGCAAGGTTACCATTTCTAGATGTGCATTTTGATCAACATGGCATTCCAGCAACTCAAAATACGCCTGTTGGTGTTCCATGTCCATTGTCTGTGGTCCATATATCTCTTGAACTATATTTGCGCTTGAACCAACATCAGCCACAATGACGTTTCGTGCTATTGAGGAAGTTCCATCATCTGCCAATGAGCTAATGATTCGAATAGGATCCGTGATTATTGTATTTTTGGGTATGTAGATAAAAATACCAGATTGATAGGCTGATCCTGTCAATGCGAGGAATTTGTCTTCTCCATAATTAAGCGGGTTTGTTATGGTTAATCGTTTTTTTAAAAGATCCTCATGCTCTTCCATGGCTTCGTTGATATCCGAAATGATTACTCCTTGTTTTGATAAGTTGTCAGCAAGAAACAATCGATTTATAGAAGATCCGATGTACAAGACACTTGTTCCGTTCTCTAATTCACTCAGTCTATTTTTAAGATCTTCATAAGGTTCAGATGGTATTGATCGGTCCTGAATACGAATATGATCTGGTCTTAGCTGATTAACGTCTGAATATTTTGTATAAAGGGGAGAAACCTCTGATGGAAGAGATATATATTTTGCAAATGCCTTTTTTCTTATATCATTAAGCCATGTAGGTTGTTTTTTTTCACTGATTATTCTTTTGATGTAATCCTCATTAATAGAAGATAGAATTTCCAAGATGAGGTATCACCACATTACTGTTAAATAAAAATAGAGATAGTAACTTCTATTTATCCTACTGATCCTTCCATTTCAAGCTTTACCATTCTGTTTAGCTCAACTGCGTATTCCATAGGTAATTCTTTTGTAAATGGTTCCATAAAGCCACCAACGATCAATGATAATGCGTCAGATTCGGAAAATCCTCTACTCATTAGATAGAATATTTGCTCATCTCCAATTTTTCCCACAGTTGCTTCATGCGATATGGTTGCATCTTCTTCATTTACTTCTACGTACGGATAGGTGTCAGTTCTTGAATTTTCATCTAATAATAAAGCATCACATCTAACATTTGACTTTACTCCTGTAGCACCTTTTGCAACGTGAAGCAAGCCTCTATATGTGGTTCTACCGGCATCCTTACTGACTGACTTACTTGTAATTCTAGATGTAGTATTTGGTGCTAAATGCACTGCTTTTGCACCCGCGTCTTGATGCTGACCAGCGCCTGCAAAGGCGACAGATATTACTTCAGCATGAGCGTTCTTTCCAAGCATATAAACTCCTGGATACTTCATAGTTAATTTGCTACCAAGATTTCCATCAACCCATTCAACTGTAGCATTTTCATACGCATATGCTCTCTTGGTAACTAAGTTATATACATCCTTACTCCAGTTCTGTATGGTAGTATATCTAATCTTAGCTCCTTTCTTTGCAATCAATTCTACAACCGCGGAGTGAAGTGATTCAGTAGCATAAACAGGAGCAGTACATCCTTCAATATAATGGACTTCTGCACCCTCATCTGCGATGATCAGGGTTCTCTCAAATTGACCTATGTTTTCAGCATTGATTCTAAAATACGCTTGTAGTGGTAGATCTACCTTTACATTAGGTGGAATGTAAATGAATGACCCGCCTGACCAAACAGCACTATTTAGTGCAGCAAACTTATTGTCTTCGGGTGGAATAACCTTTCCAAAATGTTTTCTCATAATTTCTGGTTGTTCTTTCACCGCAGAGTCAGTATCAATGAATATAACGCCCTGCTTTTCAAGATCTTCTCTCAGGTTATGATATACTGTTTCAGATTCATATTGAGCACCTACACCTGCAAGAAACTTTCTCTCTGCCTCCGGAATACCAAGCTTTTCAAAAGTATTCCTTACAGAGTCAGGAACATCATCCCAGCTTTTTCCTTGCTTCTCAGACGCCTTTGCATAATAATAGATATTCTGAAAATCGATCTTGGACAAATCACCGCCCCAATTAGGCATAGGCTTACTCATAAAAACATCATATGACCTCAATCTAAAATCTCTCATCCAATCTGGTTCGCCTTTCATTCGGCTAATTTCCTCTACGGTTCCTTTAGATAGACCTTTCTTGCTCAAATATACATAGAGTTCTGTAGAATCCTTAAAGTCATATTTACTATAATCCATGTTCAACTCTTTAGTAGCCATATGATAGTATAACGGCGTTATGTATTATATATATTTTGCATAAATTCTTAAAAAGCTTGCCTCAACGGAGCAATTCATGAGACATATATATAAAGATATATTCATAATGTTCCATATATATGCTACATTAAAGAACTCCAAAAATTATTCGATGTGGCCCATAATTTTTACCATGATCCAATATGGATGTGGTGTCAGTCTTCCTAATCTCCGTTCAAGAGTCTCTTGGCTAGGTTGAAAGTGCCTATTAATGTATGTTCTTTAGCTTCAAAAGACATAATACCTTTAATCCTTAGCGCCGCGGCAGTTCGTGGACCGATAGCTATGACAGCTTTAACAGTCTTTAACGAGACTACATTAACAGATAATTTTTCCATTATTTCAAAAAATGACAGAACAGTCGATCTACTAGTGAAAATAATAGCATCTATCTTCTTTTGTTGGAGCAAAAATGAAAAATCATTCCATATAGTAGTCAGCTCTGACGTCTGTACCGTATAAAGAAATAATTCATCCACTACCATTCCTAGAGTCGAAAGGCTCCTCGCTATGAATTCATCTGCGGCGGTACTCCTCGGAATAATGATACTCTTCCCCTCACAATGCATTTTAGAGAATAGAGTTACCAATCCTTCAGATGAATATTTTTCTGGGATTAGCTTGACTGCTACATTGTACTTTTCCAGACTTTGCATAGTCTTTGGCCCGATTGCCACAACAATTGTCGAATTTAATGATGAAACAACTTGCTTGGTTTTATTTACCCTGAATGCAAAATCAAATAGAACATTGACTGCTTGTGAACTTAAAAATATACAATAATCGTACTTTCGTCTAGATATTTTATCAATAAATTCCTCAACTACTTTGGGCTCTGCAGGTTGTACATCAATCGTAGGTAGTGAAATTACTGTACCTCCCTCTAGATTTACAAGTCGTATAAACTCTTTAGCTAAACTACGTTTCCTTGTTACTGCAAGCACTTTTCTGTTTAGAGCGTCTGACAACAAATTACCCTTCATAGAACCAACAGAGCTTTTCTTGCAAAGAAACCACTTTTCCAACTATTATTACCGCGGGAGACTTTACCTTTGCATCCTGTATCTTGGCTACAATATTAGACAAGGTTCCCTTAATTATCCGTTGTTTTTTGATCGTTCCGTTTTCGACAACTGCGATTTCCTCGTTTTTGTCTACTCCGGCTTGTATTAAACTACGGGAGATCTTTTCTATTTTCCCTATTCCCATAAGAATAACAATAGTATCCACAGCGCTAGCCAATTTGTCCCATTTTACTGCTGGAGCAGCTTTGTCTGGATCTTCGTGGCCAGTAACGATAGCTAGGGAGGAAGCAAGTTTTCTATGTGTTAATGGAATTCCAGCATATTCTGCTGATCCAATAGCTGATGTAATTCCAGGAATTATCTCAAATTTGATGTCATTTTGAACTAAGCATTCCGCTTCTTCCCCTCCTCTACCAAAAATAAAAGGATCGCCTCCCTTCAGACGCAAGACTTTCTTTCCTCTCTTCGCGTAATTAATCATCAATTGGTTAGTATTATCCTGACGTGTTACAGGATCACCAGCTGCCCTTCCTACATAAAGTTTTTCAGATGTTGAGGGAATCAAATTTATGATTTTCTTACTAATTAGTCTATCATACAGCACAACTTCACAAGTCTTTAAGAGCTCTGCAGCTTTTACTGTAATTAACTTAGGGTCTCCAGGACCAGCACCACATATGTAAACTTTTCCATTACTTTTAGTTTGTGTCATAATTTTTTGTTCCACTCTATCACGGCATCCCGCCAACCTTGTGATAATTTCGCGGCCCCTTGTTCTAAAAGCAAATTTCCAGTTCTTATTCCAAGCTTATCGGGGTTATACGAGCTTCCAGTTTCTCTTACCTCTATTGACTTGGTACCATCGGCCGAAAATACATTAGCATGTAAAGTGATCTTCTGTTTATCTTGATTACTAATAGCTATAGCACCAACAGGAAACCTACAACCTCCTTCTATCTTTCTTAACAATGCGCGTTCGGCATCAATTTCTGCTTTGGAAGAATTATGTTGAATACATTTTAAAGTTTTAATTAATTTCAAATTATCCTTTCTGGATACAACTGCAATTGCTCCTTGTCCTGGCGCAGGAACAAAATCCCTAATGCAAAACCTTTCAACGATAACATCTTTCATACCCATCCTAGTTAAACCCGCTTCTGCAAGTATAATTGCATCATATTCTTTAGAGTCAATAGATTTCTTAACTCTTGTCTCTACGTTCCCTCTTATGGGTCTGACATTAAGATCAGGCCTTTTTCTCATCACTTGGATCGCTCTTCTTAAGCTGCTGGTTCCAACTGTTGAACCAGCAGGTAGCTCAGTTAACTTTTGCTTTTTTCCATTTACCAAGACATCATTTGCCTTTGCTCTTTTTGGAATACAAGCGATAGTTAATTCATTTGAAAGATCAGAGGGAATATCTTTCAAACTGTGAACTGCGAAATCTATATTTCCTACAATGACTAGTTTATTCAAGTCTTTTTCAAAAATGCCTTTCTGATTTATGGCAAATAATGGTCTTTTATCAATGTCACCTTTGGTAGCAACCGTGATGATTTTGTAACCAACAGATGGTATTAATCTTCTTAGCTGTTGTAATACAATCTTAGTTTGAGCAACTGCAAGTCTACTACCTCTTGTTCCTACAGTATACTTCATCATAACTCATCTTTTATCTTATGCAGAGCCTGTCTGTAGGACTCTAAAGTCATATCTATATCATCTTCGCCATGAGCATACGAAATAAAACAACTCTCAAATTGTGATGGTGGAATGAAGACTCCTTTTCTTAAAAGTTCGTCGTAGAGCTTTCTGAACATACATAAATTAGATTTTTTTGCACTTTTTGCATCTTTTACTTTTTCAGAAGTAAAGAATAATTGATACATTGAACCTATAGTATTTATTGTACAATCCATTTCTAATTCATCCAATATTTCTTTAATTCCAGTAGCTATATTATCACATGTACTGGCAATTTTCGGATAGATTTTATTTTTTTCTTGAATTAATAATTCGATGTTAGCTATGCTTGCTGAGACTGACACGGGATTTCCTGCATACGTGCTGGCTTGGTATACTTTTCCACTTGGTGCAAGGTGCTGCATTATCTCATTTTTGCCTGTGATTGCGGCGATAGGAAACCCGCTTCCCATCGCTTTGGCAAATGTTGCCAAGTCTGGTTCGATTCCGAAGAATTCAGCTGCTCCACCAAGGGCAAGCCTGAAACCAGTTACAACCTCGTCAAATATCAGCAATACGTTTTTTTCATTCGTTATCTCTCTCAATTCATTCAAATACTCTTTTTCTGGCAAAATAAGCCCCATGTTAGCGCATACTGGCTCTACTATTACACAGGCGATATTTTCATCATTCTCTTGTAATGCTTGCTCCAACGCTACAATATTATTGTAAGGAACTACTATTGTTTGAGATGATACTTCTTCAAGAGTTCCGTCAGAAGAGGCAGAACTCATTAGATCCAAACCTCCTTTTACGAGTACATAATCATGCGCACCATGATAACAGCCTTCAAATTTTATAATTTTATTTTTCTTTGTGTATGCACGTGCTAGTCTAATAGCGTTCATAGTAGCTTCTGAACCTGTATTTACTAATCGTGTCATTTCTGCGTATGAAATGATATCTGAAATCAACTCAGCCAATATTACTTCCTTTTCTGTAGGTACGCAAAATAAGGTACCATTGTCAAGTTGAGATTTTACAGATTCAATCACAGTTGCATTTGCATGCCCAAGCAATATCGATCCATATGCCATACAATAATCTGTATACACGTCATGATCGGCAGTAACAATTTTACTCCCTTTTGCAGAAGCAGCAAAATAAGGATAGGGCTCGTAAAAACGGACAGGACTATTAACTCCAGCAGGAATTAGGTTTTTTGCTCTATTAAACAAAGATTCAGATTTGTTAATAACCATCGTGGAGAGTTGCTCCTATTTATAATATCACAATTGTATCATAAATTACTAGGTTATTTATTTAGTAATTTAGCCATTTCTTTCGCATGATAGGTGATCATCATGTCTGCTCCTGCCCTTTTGATGGATGTGAGAAATTCCGTCATTACAGCGCTTTCATTGATCCAGTTCTCGTATGCAGCAGCCTTGATCAGAGCATATTCTCCAGATACGCTGTATGCGCAAACGGGCAAATTAGTGGAATTTTTTGCTCTATAGATCAAATCAAGATATGGGATGGCAGGCTTTATCATAATTATATCTGCACCTTCTTTAATATCTAGTTCTATCTCGTGCATAGCCTCGTTAGAGTTTGTGAAAGGCATTTGATACGTTTTTCTGTCGCCAAATTCTGGAACACAATTGGCCGCACCCCTAAAAGGAGTATACAACGATGAGGCTTGTTTTGCAGAATACCCCATAATGATAGTATCTGCAAAACTATTCTCATCTAGGACGTGACGAATAGCTTTTACCTGACCATCCATCATTGCAGAGGGTGCCACCATATCCGCTCCTGCCTTTGCATGACTAACAGCCACCTTGGTTAAGGCCTCAAGGCTAGCATCATTATTTATTTTTTCATTGATCAAAATCCCACAATGACCATGCGAGGTGTACTGACATAGACAGACATCAGTAATTATAACAATTTTATCGCCAAAGTGCTTACGAATCAATTCGGTTGCTCGTTGTATAATGCCTTTATCATCAAATGCGGAAGTTGCCCCTGTGTCCTTTTGGACTGGGATACCAAAAAGGATTATAGCTTGTATCCCTAGATCTGAAATCGTCTGCACCTCATCTATAATATCATTGATAGGTAGTCTTTCAATCCCAGGCATGGATTCGATTACTTGACGCTTTTTTATTCCTTCTTGTATAAATATTGGGCATATAAGGTCCTTGACAGATAGTCTGACTTCTTGTACGAGATCGCGTATTGCAACTTTTTTCCTTAGACGTCTCAATCTAATAGTTGGAAAGCCAACAATACTGTCTCTATGGTAATTAATATTATTTGTCGTCATATTTGAATAACTTGGCAGCCATCTTTATTAGATCTTCATGTTTTTGGTTGTTTAACTCAATTTCCTTTTTAAGGTTGTTCATAGGAACAGATAGAACACCCTCTACTATGGCATGTGAAAATTGTTCAATCACTCTAAATTCCTTAGGTCCTAATTTGTCACCAAGTATGGAAAGTGCTTTTTTAAGCTCACGCTCTCGAATGACTTCTACGCTTTTGAAGATAGAAGTAACCACGGGTTCTGCTTTCTTTCTCTTAAAGATGCTATCAACACATCTCATTTCATTTTCTATTATCCTTTCAGCAGAGTGTACCTCATTTCTGCGTGACCTTATATTCTTCTCCACAATCTCGACTATCTGATCCATATTTACCAATTTTATTTTACTTATTGAGGCCACTCTTTCTTCTACGGCTCTAGGATTAGAAAGATCTAAAATCATTATTCCTTCTTGCCTGCTATTCATAGCTTTTTCTATCCTATCATAGGTAATCAAGTAATATGGAGCAGCAGTAGCAACAAATATCAAATCTATCTCACATAGCTTTTCTAATGCACTCTCAAATAAAATTGGTTTACCTGCGACTGTATCGGCAAATGATTTAGCTCTTTCAAAGGTCCTGCTGGTTATTAGAAAATTAATGCCTCTCTGCTTCAGTGACTTTGCAATTAGACTAGCACCCTCGCCCGAACCAATTAACAGAATGCACTTGTTCTGCAGATCATCAAAATATTCCTCTGCCAAGTTCACAGACATCGATCCGATCGAAACACTTCCCTTGTTTAGGTCGGTACTTGTTCTGACTCTGATGCCCACCTTTATCGCTTTGTTAAATATAGTGGAAAGATGATAAGCAGCATAGCGATTTTTACGAGAGAATTCAAGAGCACGTTTCACCTGATTCAATACCTGATGTTCACCCAGAACCAGTGAATCTAAACCCGATGCTAGTTTTAATATGTGGAGCACCACATCATCACCTCTATTAGTTTCTACAATTTTAATAAATTCGCCTATCGGCAATTCTATAATGGAGGCCCAAACCTCAAGCAGTTTATGTAAATCAGGATTATTACTTGCAGCAAATACCTCTACTCGGTTGCAAGTCTGTAGAATAATACATTCCTTCAATTCAGACTTCTCTAAAAATAGTTTGTGTGCAGTATCCAGATCTTTGAAAGCAAATTTCTCAAGAAGATGAATAGGTGCGTCCCTAAACGTAACTCTAGCGTTGACCACCTGCAATGGTTCTTCAATTGTATACAATGTCATTTATTTATTTTATTCTCCTGTTTTCTAACAGTACTAGTGTTGCGCTTTTAGCTTCTTGAAATCTGTCTTCCTTAATAAGGTTCTGAATATGTTTGTCATGAATTAGCGAATAGAGAAATTCCTTTCTTTCAGCAACGGTTTTGAGTTTTTCTTTTGCAGCAGTCCTTGCGAACTCCTGTAATTTCGCATTTTGAATGTCTGTCTTTTTTATTGCTTTGTTCAACACCCTCTCTAGTTTGATTCTTATTCTGCGAGCCATAATTGGACTCCTTCCAAATGTTGAGACTGCTACTTGTATGATGCCTTCAATATTGATAATTGAAGTATACGAAAAGTCGCTATAACGTGGGTCATCAGACGCGTATACAAATGAACCCATCGCTCGTCCCCTTTCCACTAGCTCACGGTTTAAGGTTTTGTTATTGGTAGAGGCCAAAAGTAGAAATACATTCTTGTAATTCTCTAGTATGCCAGCATCTTTTATTTGTGTTTTCACAGTATTAATTTCTCCTTGTTCTTCAAGATTCATCAGATACCTACTCAAATGATTACTTATCACTGTAATCTTACAATTTTGACCTAAAAGTCCTCGGACCTTTCTTACTCCCTCGGTGCCTCCACCCAACACTACTACATGTTTATTGTCAAGATTTAGATCTACTATCAATCTCAAACACTAAGTGCTTTGAAATTACATCCGTAGTTTCTTTATTTAATTGTTGCATGATCCACTTAATGCAGTATTTATGACTTGCCGTTGATTATTAATCTGTGATTTCATCGTCATATATCTATATATTGTATATGTATATATCTGTGTTAATCTCCATTTTTATACATTAATAAAATAAATCTCAATGGCATTGAAACTTAAGACTAATTAGTGGCCCATTGTTTTTAGTCATCGTAGTAGTTAACATTGGAGGAAAACGGCTCGTACTTAGATCCTTTGGATTTAGATACCATCGGAATAGGTCTGGCTACCAAAGGTAGGTTAGTAGAAGCAGGATTGAAGTCAATTAAGGACCTGATAGTTAGAGGGCCAGTAGACATCTCAGAGGTAACTGGTATGGAAATGGAAAAATCTGTCTATATATGCAACAAAGCGAGAATCAGACTTGAATTGTTAGGCATCATTGATAAAAGTTTTGTTACAGCCACAAACCTTTATGATAGAAGAAAAAAAGAACATCGTATTTCAACAGGTTCTAAAAATTTAGATGACCTATTTCAGGGAGGAATAGAAACAAGAGCCCTCACAGAAATTTACGGTGAATATGGTACAGGTAAGACACAGATCTGTCATACTTTATGTGTCATGGTAAAAAGGAAATTATCGGAGGGTGGATTAAATGGTAAGGCTCTGTATGTCGACACAGAGAATACTTTTAGGCCCGAAAGAATCGTATCTATAGCTCAATCTAGAAATCTGAATCCAGATAGCTGTCTGGAAAATATAATAGTTGCAAAAGCATACAATAGTGCGCATCAAGAATTAATTATTGAAGAAGTTGGATCGGTTATCGATACAGAGAATGTGAAATTATTAGTAGTAGATTCTGCAGTTGCGAACTATAGAGCTGAATATATAGGGCGCGCTGCACTTTCAGAGAGACAACAGAAGCTTAATAAATTCATGCGTATACTGGTACGAATTGCCGAAACATACGATATTGCGGTTGTCGTGACCAATCAAATTCTATCATCTCCTGATGCAGTCTTCGGAGATATATTCCGTCCAACAGGGGGACACGTTGTAGCACATACCAGTACATACAGAGTATATCTTAAGCGATCGGGTAAGAATCGGATTGCACGAATGGTTGATAGTCCGTATCATCCAGAAAAGGAGATATTATTCGCCTTAACAGAACAGGGAGTCTCTGATCCCGACTGAGACTAGGGAACTAAGACATTCAGATAATAATAAATTAAGGCTTTCTATAGTGAGTTTTGTAATGCCAAGCTCCCATGGGATGAAAAGGAAGTCTAGATCTGTTCTTACCAAGTCCAATGTAGTAAGGGGTTTATCATATTTACTCATTGATTACAAGGTGGGCGATAAAGTTATAGTAAATATAGATCCTAGAGAACAAAGTACTATGCCCCACCGGAGATTCCAGGGAAAAGTAGGAATAATCATGGAAGTAGGTAGAAGAACTCTAAAAATAGCAATAAAGATAGGAGAAAAACAGAAAATATTGCAAACTAAGCTTAATCATATCAAACCAATTGCAATGAGTCAACGGGTTGGGAGAACAGATTGACAGATATCATAAAGAGGGAAGTTATTGCGCTTCCAGAGGTTAAGGAAATATTGGAGACTGTCAAGCCAGATAATATGGATCAGATACAGCGCTGGACTTATGATTATGTGGTTAAATTTGCAAAAACCGATCCGAAATCTGCAAAGAAAATGATAAAACAACAGATCGAACAATGTGGCTTAAAGGAAGAAGAGGCAACAGAAGTTGTAAATGTTATGCCTACATCATTAGAGGAATTAAGAGCGTTTACATTTGGATGGAAAAAGCTTATCCTTACCGACGTCTTAGAAAGAATACTTAGTATATTAAAGTTAAGCCAAACTTAATAAAAAGTTAATCCAATATATTTGCTGAGATTAGAATATTGCCAGCATCACTGGTCGATAACCACAGCAATAAAGCTACTGGATCCTATTATGCAGAGCAGGAGCGATCCCCTAGAAAGTATGAAGAATATGCCTACGTTCTTGATTTCACTCAAAGAGGAAAGTCAATTACAGTAAGGGGAAGGGAAGGGATTATCATTCAGGCATTGGGTGAAGAACGTCTTACGTTATTAGAATTGCTTGGAGTTCAAAGCACGAACTTTGAAGTAGGTGAAAGAGTATATATCGGACGGGAGGGTCGAGCTAAAGTATCAAGTGTTTTAGGAAGGATAGAATATAGCGAGATCTCACAATCTGCAAAGAATGAACTTCCAAATATTGTAGAAACCATAGTTAATGCTAACGAGCAAAGATTCATCAAATATATAAATATATCTCAACCGATTACGCCAAGAATTCATGCTCTTGAACTGATTCCTGGTATAGGTAAGACGTACATGAGAAACATAATTAAAGAACGAGATAGGAAGCAGTTCGAATCTTTTACGGAAATTCAGAATAGGGTAGGACTGCGCGATCTCCCAAAATTGGTCGCGAAAAGAATTGTTGACGAGATTGCTGGAGACGCCAGAATGAATCTCTTTGTCAGAAAATGAATTGGTCGAAGAGGAGATTCCTTGGTCAGCATAATCTAATCGACTCCAAGATTGTTGCTAGAATAGTTGAGATATCCAATATTAATAAGAACGAATCAGTTTGTGAACTCGGAGCAGGAGACGGTGCCTTGACTAATGAGCTTTGTAAAAACGCCTGCTCAGTTATTTCTTTCGAAATCGATTATGAACTCTATGAAAAATTAAGACCGCTTAGACCTGCTTTACCGAATTTGAAGCTTGTCAATAGCGATTTTTTCAAAATAAAGAAAAATATCAATTTCGATGTCTTTATTTCGAACCTTCCTTACTCAAGAAGTCGAGAGGTATTTCAATGGTTATCACTGCGGAAATTCAATAGGGCAATACTTATGGTCCAGAAGGAGTTCGTTGACAAATTGTTAGCCAATCCAGGAGAAAGGAATTATCGCGTAATCACGGTTATAACACAGTACCGTTTTCATATACAAAGATTATTTCGTGTAAAAAAGGAATCATTCGATCCTGAACCTTCCATTGAATCAGAAGTAATAAGGTTGTTTCCTAAATCAGGTAGCATAACAGAGCAGACTATCTTTAATCTCAATTTGCTGTTTTCTCATAGAAACAGGCAAGCCAGATCCATATTAAAGAGATATGGTTTTGAATTAGGCGATCATTATAGTGATGATATTAGAATTGACCAGTTGCCTCCATTTGATTTGATAAATTTAGCGAAATCAATATAGAATTAACAATTAAGCCAACTAAGAAGCTGAATTGTATTTAGATAAAATGATTATAATGATAATGATAATATAGCTCTCAATATAGCCATTTCCTGTTATCTGTCAGCCAATGATATTTAATTAAAAAATTCATAGGAAAGACTCGGAGCCAATCATTTGCAGGAGTTAAGAAAGCTCAACTAGAATTTTAGATTACGCTATATCAATATTAGTATATTCCATGCCAAGAAACTGTTTCAAGGCACACTGGTTTATAGTAGCAGACAGTGATACGTAAAATATGTATTCACCATCTATTGATAGCATCCTTTTGGCTAGATCACTAGAAAACTACAATGGTAATAGAGCACTAGAGATCGGTATTGGATCAGGTATTATCCTGAGGGTTCTATGCAAAAACTTTAACATAGTTGCTGGAACCGATATCAGTTTTGCAACTATTCAGCAATGTAAGACAATGACGTCATCTAAAGCCATGATTGTTTGTTGTGATGCTGCTTCGGCGTTTTGTAATAGGCTATTCGATCTGATTGTTTTTAATCCTCCTTACCTTCCAAATAAAGAGCATGCCAACAAAGATAAAGACTGCACGATAGATGGAGGTCCTACAGGTATAGAAGTAACGTTGCATTTTCTAGAATCGGCATTGCCTACTTTAGATGAAAAGGGAAGGTTGTTAATAATAGTGTCGAGTTTAGCTGACCTCTCTAAACTTGATTATTTAGTATGGACATCAAACCTGAGGAGAAGGATTGTTAATAAAAGTGAGCTGTTTTTCGAAGAACTTTCTGTGATAGAACTAAGTTTTAAGTGATCTTTATCTGTTTTTGACACTATTTTTTTAACAGTTTAGCAGCTCTTGCTGCTATATGTTCAGCCATCTGAGATAGCGTGGCGTTTCCTCCTAGATCGTACGTAACGTATTTATTTTCATCGATGACATCCTCAGTGCCTCTAAATATTGCGTTTGATATATCCACCTCTCCCAGATATTCTATCATCCATGCCCCTGATAATAGAGTTGCAACGGGATTGACTTTGTTTTTGTTGGTATATTTTGGAGCACTGCCATGTGCAGGTTCGAACATCGCATAATCATCACCGTAATTACCAGAATATACATTTCCTATAGATCCAACATGTCCCGACGCGCATTCTGAAACTATATCCATAAATAAATTTGTACCCAAAAGAATACTGTTATTAAATCGTTCTGGATTCTTAACAATCTGCTGTGTAATATTGTCGATATAATACTCTTCGACGTTTATGTTATCAAACTCTTTCTGAGCCTTTATTATAGCTTCCCAAAATATTCCATCGGTTTCTTTAAGAATGTTTCTTTTTGTAATTATAAAAGCATTTGGAAAGTTCATACTCTTTGCAACCTGGAAGCCTTTTCTAGCAACTCTTTCGGAGCATTTTTTAGTTATTTTCCGTATAGCAATAGCGGAGTCATCACTCGTTTTAAATTCGATACCAGCGTAAAGTCCCTCGGTTGCTTCTCGTACACAAACAAAATTTAGCTGATGTGCAAATTTCTTGTATGTTTTTATAGGTCTTATATTAGCATATAGTTCGAATTTCTGTCTAATACTAACTGCAACGCTGCGTGGAGCACTAGGAATTGGAAGTGTCGTTGTAGGTCCCTTAAAACATGCATCACTATCTTCTAGCAATTTCCAAACTTCGGGAGATATATAAGAATTCCCGCCCTTATTCTGCCACCATTCAGAACCAGCATCGCATGGTACTAGCTCTACTCCAGTATTACAAGCTCTTAAAAGGTTTATCATTGAGGCAACCAGCTCAGGTCCTGTCCCATCACCTCGAATAATTGCTGCAGTTTTTTTAGCCAAGTCGAATCAACTTATAAAATTCTATATTTATCTATTTGGAAATGAATTGCAACCTTACAACCATATTATTAGTAAAAGGTGGGAACTTTGATAGGTCATTTACTCGTGTGAATTCTCCTTTCTCTGAGAAGTAAGAATAAATAATATTATATTTATTCAATTGGATGATCTGGCTTTTTGGAGTTCCAGTCGAATTATCTATTACGTTAATAGTTGTGCCATTCTTAGAATAAATTTTCATAAAATCGGCAACAGTCAACCTGATGGGTCTTATATATTCTATATGTACTTTACTCCCTGCCACATCTGCGTGGATTATATGCAGGCATTCTTTACCATTTACTAGATACTTACCCATCCCATTAGGCAGAATCTTTTCTTTTCCATCAACAATTATCTGAATAGTAGGATATAGATTGAATGTGTCTACATTATGGGCTTTAAGGCATATTCTGGTTGGTTGGGGAGGCGGAGCAAAATGCGGTATTATAACGAGGGCGAACAACAGAGAGGCTCCCATTGCAATTGGTGCTAACAATATTTCCTTCTTCCCAAGCCTTTTTGGAATCTTCTCTTCCTTTACCTTCCGTTTTGGCATTTAAGAGTATCTGCAGATCAACATGTGGAGGCATTATTATTGCTTTTTGATTCCTAAAGTTTTGGCAACGGATTGACTTTAGTAATCAGGCCATTTTTTATATTCAACGTACAGTATATTGATATAAAACCTCGGATTAATGGGACTAGTTGTTAGCAATTAATACTGATGGTGCAAGTCGTGGCAATCCCGGACTGTCTGGAATTGGAGTCGTAATAAAAAGAGATGGCCATATAATAACAGAATACAAAGAATTCATCGGCCAGAAAACTAACAATCAGGCAGAGTACAGCGCTTTAAAAAAAGCCCTAGAAATTGCCTCAGCTATTGACAACTATGCTACAATCTTATCAGACAGTGAACTCGTAATTAATCAGAGAAACAACAAGATGAAAGTGAGAAACAAACAATTAAAAATTATCTGTATGGAGATTTCGAAGCTGGAGAGACATTTCAACAGTCTTGTATATAGGCATATTCCTCGCGAGAAAAATACAGAAGCAGATTTTTTAGCAAATAAAGCTATCGACGAATATCTTAAATATCAAACCTCGAAGGTATAGTCTTGTGGCAGCAGTGAAGATTCAGAGTTAATCCTGATTTGTTAATTAGCAAAGTGAGGAAAAGGCATTTGACTGAGCTGCCAATTATGTCCCACTTATTATAATACTAGCCTCAGTATCAAAGCACCATCTATTCAATATACTTCATTCACAGTAAGGAATATCAATGATTTTAAGATCTTCAGCAGCCTCTACATTTTCGTATATTGCATGTGCCTCATTTAACAAGCTACGAATATCCTCATATCTTGCACTAAAATGGGTAAGTACTAGTTTCTTAACAGAAGATTTTTTTGCGAGTGTTGCAGCTTCAGTTGCAGTCGAATGACAATATTCCATAGCTTTTTGATACTTGTCATGGCTATATGTAGATTCAAAAATAAGCAAGTCGCAGTTTTTGAAAAAGGCTTGTAGTTTGTTAGTAGGTCTTGTATCTCCAGATATTCCGATTTTCCTTCCACTTCTAGATGGACCGACTATGTTACTTGATTTAATTATTTTTCCGCTAAAAAAGATATCCTCCCCATATTGCAACTTGTGATACAAGGGTCCTTCAGGTATTCCCAAACGTTTTGCTTCTATTACGTTAAATATTCCTGGCCTATCATATTCTGAAACACGGTAAGCATACGCGGGAATTAGATGTTCTGCTTTGCAACAAGCAACTTCATAATCCTTCTCTACTACGATAACACCTTCGTCCTCTATTGTATGCATATTGACTTCAAAAATTAAACCGAAATTTATTATTCGCATATTTTCTTTTATGTATTCCCACAATTTTGGCTGTCCATAGATATCTACTGCCTTCTCTCTTCCTTGAAGCGACATCGTCTGTAAAAGTCCAAGCAGACCCAAACAGTGATCAGCGTGTATATGGGTTATGAAAATCTTCATTTTTTTGTTCATCCCAAGTTGTGCTTTAATAAAATTTCTCTGCATTCCCTCACCAGTATCGAAAATCAACAGTTCATTTCCTCTGGTCAATGCAACAGAGGATAAGCCACGTTCTGTTGTAGGGGTTGCAGCGGACGTTCCCAAGAATATTAATTTCATGTTTACCATACATTATATCATCCTGAACTCTCGGATTTTAAATGACTTATGGTATACTTGTTTCTTCCTTTCATCCTCTTCATGTTATGCAATAACTCATCCCACTCGTATATGTAATGATTTTTTTTTCATTCAAGGCTAACTGCTATTGATTTATAGGGCGTCAAGTATTCATCATGTGGCTTAAAACTTCAGATATATCCTGGCTCAAATCCACTTTGGAAAACTCACTTGGAATTGAATTCGTCGTAATTATATCTTGTACTCCTGCCGATCTAATTTTTTTTTTGGCATCCTCTAATAGCAATCCGTGAGTACATATCGCATAAATCTGACCAGACTTGTTCTTCTTTAAAAGCTCACATGCTTTGATCACGCTCATACCACTGCTTATCATATCATCAATAATTAATACGTCCCTGCCGTTAACCCCGGAATCTAAGATACCGTCAGTAATGGATATTTGCCCAGTTTTTCTGTCACGATATTTTTTTAGAGGGATCATTTCTGTGCCCAAAACACTTGCGAATTGTTCTGCTCTTTTGATTCCTCCGATATCAGGAGATATTACTAATGGTTTATCAAGTTTCATATTGTTTATAACATAGTTTGCTAAACTTGGGATTGCAGAAATATTTTTTGTGTTGATTTTAAAATATGATAACGCATCTATGTTGTGAATATCTACTGTGACTATTATATTCGTTCCCAGGGATTCTAACAAAGTCGCTATTAATTTTATACTTACAACTTCTCCATCCAAGAAGGATTTGTCTTGTCTAGAATAGGCCATATATGGAATAACGGTACAAACAATTGCTGCCCCATCGTCCTTACATTTTTTAATCAGCATTAACATTTGTAATATATGCCGGTCTGTTGGAGGATAGGTCGATTGAACAATTATGCAGTTTCTTCCATTAACGTTGGTTAGTCTTACCTTGCTTTCTCCATCAGTGAATATATTCACCTCTGCAGGTATCAATTCTGCCTTTAGTCTGCTTGCGATCCTATTTGCAAGATCAGGAGAAGCAGATCCTGCTATTATTGACAATTCTTTATGCAATATCCGATCTAAAACTTGAAATGACATCAATCTTAAAAATGTTATAATTATGGAGAAAAGACTAGAACAGAGCGTTGTGAACAATATAGATGTTCTCAAAGTATCAAAGAAACGCATAACAGGCTAGCAGCATGAACTCAGCTGGCTACTAGAGGAGATTATGGAAAAACTATTACATTTCATTTTTTAAATATCAATTACGACTAAGGATTATGAGGGCTACTATACATGGCCTCGTATTTGAAAATTTCATCTAATGTAATGGGAAATGGCTTTTTACCACTTATTTTGAATCGCGTTGAATTTCCTTTGGTTTCGACTACTTGTATGTAACCCAGTTTGCGAAATATCGCAAGGGATATTTTACCTCGTTGTCTATTATTGCCACAAGCTACTCGATCCTTATCCTGCAAGTCTTGTAATATAAATGTCCGATCCTTACTTTCACCAACAACAATAGTGACTGCACGCCACAGCCTAGAAATATAAGAATTCGATTCATTCAACGATCCCATATATATGGTTCGAGGTTTTTCGATCGTCATTCCTGTTATTAACTGTGTTGCAAAACTCATCTTATCTGTCTTTTTAAAAAAAATCCTGTATGTACTTTGGTTTTTAAACTTTCTATTTTCGGTATTGTCAAACCAGTAAATATAGCCTTCGGGCTCAGGCATATAGGGCTGGATTATACTGTCATTTTCTATAATATTGGCCGGCGAATTTATTAATTCTTGCGCTAACTCCAATTTGTCAAAGTTGACAGTATACTTTTTTTTTCGTTGCGATTCTAACGACATAATTATCCCTTGATCAATAAGAGATGTCATAGCTGACTCGAGATTAGAATCATAATGGCTGCCAGCTAGTTGTCTTAACTGCTCACCTAATAAAGTGTTATGAACTCCACCTCCTATGAGCTGCTCCAATATCCATTTTCGCCATTCTGGAATTGACATCAATATATCGAAAATGAAACCCAATAATAAATACAGCTATCGTACATAAATACACTTGTTCTTTTGATGATCGTATCGACTAGGATATAGACGATCTGACAAATTTGATATATATTTCTATGATATAGCAAATGGTTGTGAAAACGTGCCACAAAGAAAGGAGCTTGGTAAACAAGGCTCAATTAATACAAGTGGCAGAGCGCAAGAGACTTTTTTTGGGAATAGTATGGCACGGATTTAGATTTTTCCGCTGCGGATCAGGACCTTGATTACTATATAAACTGGGCTATCTGAACCCCAAGTGTACCTCCTCTGAGCCTCTAGACAGTTTTGCCAAAACAGTTAGGCTATGACATAACTAAGGAAACAGCTAAAGTAGCAAACAGGGATGTATATCCTTAGCTTGGATTCTGAATTAACCAGAGCCTTAGGGCAAAATACGTTGACTGCTATCAACAGAGATATCGATGATGGACATAAACAGGGAAATGATATTCATAGATCATATGATTTCCCATAATAATAATTAGATGGATAAATACAATATCGTTCGAATTAATTTGATCTAATGATCATATTTTGACTATCGCAGCCACATTATTAGTAGTGACTTTTTTTAGTTCATTTTTGACAGCTTTAGAAACGCTTTCTGGAGAAGTTAAACTGGAGAAATCCACTATTTTCATATCGTCAAGTAGATGTATTTGAGGAGCCAGATCTTGGGATTTGGATATTTTCTGATCAAAGCCGTTAAGTAAATCATCTATTTTGCGTGACACCATCTCCGGGCTGCCATTGATTACTAACGCATTATCAATCGATAATCTGGTACGTCCATACTTGTCAAGTACTACAACTGATTTCTTTTTTCTTGATTTAAAAAACCAGTTTTTCTTCTCTATTTCACATCCAAAAATATAATACTTTTTCATACGAAAAATATGGTCGACTCCTTCATTAATTCCAAATAATTCAGTTGCTATTATCTTTGCTTTAGCGTCATCAATTTCTTCAATATTCTTTGTACCAATATCAAGGGTGATATTTCCTATCGCTGTTGCACGCAGTAATGATCTTTCACTGACGTATTCCGACTGTACTGTAACAGACTCCGATGATGCACCCCGAGCAATTGCTCTGTCTTTTGCTTCCTCCATTAATGCAGAAACATCATTCGTTGCAGGTTTATCAACTGTCTTTTCGCATTCCTCACGTATCATTGCTGCGGCTACACCTATCGAAGATATAATTTCTGCATTCTCTGCAACTTTGTAATGTATTTTCAATTTTCTTGCCAGGTAAGGAACCAATGCTGATGCGCCGCCTCCGCCTCCAATAAATACAAGACTATCCTTCCTGAGTTTATAATCCTTGATCATAGGCTCTATAATATCAAGTATTTTCCTAGTAGAAATTTCTAAAATGGTTTCTGCGGTTTCTTCTAACGAAGTTCCTAACCTTTTACCTAGAATTGATAGAGCAAGTTTTGCAGATTCGTTGTTTGCTCGAGCATAATCCATAACAGGAACCAATCCTAAGGCATTTGCTGCACAAGTATTTGTAATTGCGAATCTTTTTCCGCCGCTGCTCTCTATACCAATATAATCTATTGGATCTCCAGGATTTGGAGCAATTGTAATAATTTGTCCATTTTCTAATTCCTCGGGATTTGCAAAACATGAATAAGCAAGTCCTGCAATATGAGCGGATCGTGGACCTACATCTATTATTTTTTTCCCGGACCATCTCACCAACGAGCCACCAGCCACTCCTGCTACCCTAACGTCCAATGATCGTATGCAAGTAGGATGTTGCATTATAGTTACATATCTAATCTCGGGCTTCCCATCCTTGATAATACAAACATTTGTCGACGTCCCGCCTACCTCTATAAACACGCCGTCTAATACGTGAAGATGAAGTAAGGCGCCAGCAACGCTTGCAGCAGGACCTGAAAGGATGGTCAAAATTGGCTTGTCTTGGAATGTCTTTAGGTCTGTAACACCGCCATCACCCTTCATAATCATAATGGGGGCGGCAATTTTCCTATTACGGACAGCAGAGCTTACGAAGTTGTAGGTGCTTATTGCTTTGGGTAAAATGCTGGCATTAATAGCGGCAGTCAATGTACGGATTTCAAGACCATAGATACCTGTTAATTCATTGCCAGCCGTAGTCGGAATATCAGATTTTTTAACAACAAAACTTTCGTTGCTTGGATCATCGACTCCATATGCTTCACTTACTACAAGGACTTGAGCTCCCTCACTCTTGAGTTCAGAAATCGTTAATGCAATTTGTCTATCTTCAAGGTATTTCGAGGTATCTAAAAACCTGTAGCAGGTCCTGAGATACTTATTTGGCGCTAGCTTCACATCTCTAATGTTTGTCCGTTTGATTATACTCGATTTTTCTAATGCAACGCCCATTCCAATAATTCCTACTATAGCAGTATCACCTTCAAGTAACGCATTTACTGCCTGGGTGGAACTATGCGATATTAATTCAATATTGGAACCTTCAATAGCATGTTTTTGCATGAGTGTAGTTAAAGCGTTTACAATACCAGTAGAAACACCTTCGCTTGATGAATGAGTTGTCGGTATGGTGATCTTGCCAACAATCTTATTTTGTGTCATATCTAATGCAATAGCCTTAGTAAATGTACCTCCAACGTCAATCCCTATTCTTATTCTCCTGCTCATCGCAAAAACCGTTAGGTTATAGAATTAGCAGCTCAGATTATTTAAATTGTGCAACATATTTTAACAGCTAAGCATTAGCGACAAGAGAATTCAGTATCTAAAAAGTTAGATCGATCTCAGTAACAGGTTCTCTTATACCCATAGCATGAATAATCTTCTCGAAATGTCGTTTTTCATTTGACACAAGAACTAGCAAGCTAGCCCTACCATTTTTTTTTAACATTCTATTGGAAATCAAGAATTTCTTAACCTCCATTGCGACAGACCTAGAAGGGTCGACAAAAGTTATTGTAGGCATCAATGCAGTTAAATAATTTTTTACAAAAGGAAGGTGACTACTCGATAGAGTTATAACATCTATATTTTTGCTAACATCTTTACTGTTATCTTTATCCATTACTCTTAAAATAGTGTTAAATGTTCGGCGTTCATCTGTTAAAAAAGTTCCATTTTCTATCAAGTCAATTATTGGTGAGGCATTAAATCTTGTTATAAGAATTTTTTGAGGTACCTCTTTTCTAATCTGATCGTCAAGCTCCTTACTTGAAAGAGTTCTTTCCGTAGCCATAATACCAATATGATTCATCTTTGTTAGTCTTGAAGCCCTTTTTAAAGGAGGTGTAGCACCGATTAAAGGTACATCTATTACTTTTCTAATCTCATGTAATACTTGAACAGAAGGGGTGTATGAGGCCAGCACTATCAGCTTAGGTTTATATCTCTGAAGATATTTTAATGTATTAAGAATAATATTTCGTAACTCTTGATGAGATTTATTCCCGTATGGATAATGTGCCCTGTCAGCTAAATAAAGCATGTTTTCGTTTGGCATCTCTCTTTTTAACTCTCGTATAATCGATAGTGAGCCTACGCCAGAGTCAAATACGGCGATCGGATTATTTATCAATAGAAGTTGTTTTTTGGCAGCTATATAAATTTGAGATCCTGTCTATTTGACCTGTATCGTCGTGCAGCTGTATATTTAGATAGTGTTAGATGTAATAGAACAATAGCTGTCGATTTTAGTTATATTAGTGTGTCAAGGAGTCAATGCATTATACGTTTACTTATAAACAGTCAATAACCTTGAATTATTTTTTATAGTTAGTGTACATGTTTGGGGGTACAAAAAAAAGTACTTGAATATTAAAAATCTATAATTTTAGAGCACCCCAGTTGTTATCTCTCATCCAAGTGTACAATGGAATAAGAGCATGTTTGAAAGGCAGAGCATTATCATTTTTCCTATTGTACCCAACCATAACTATTCTCCCGATGAGAATATTTTCGATGTCTTTTATAAGGTGCTGCCTTTCAAACGGGCCATATATTTCAAAAAAAAAATCTTGATCGTAGAGAGCAATATGCTGTGCAAAACAATCAGATAAAATAGAAGGATCGGTAACGATCCTATCTGTGGTAAGGTCCGCCCTCTTATCTACTATTATCTGTAATCCTCTGTTAATGTATTTCTCACGAATAAACTGAGAATTCAGCTTTTTGTCTCGATCATTTTGATATTTTTTAATATCATTGCTCATTTTGGCAACTGTACGCTCTGCAAGATCAAAAGCTTCCTTTAATTCGCCTCTGTTGGTGATATTCAGAGGTTTATTCTTTCCATAAAGATAGAAGATACATATTAATTCAGAGTTTTTGACAAATGGGAACATACACCTTCCATTGATAAATTGGCCTATTCTAAACGAAATGTCCTCTGGTAGAATAATTTTGAGGTAAGAATCGGTACTTAATACCATCTCCTCTCTTGAATCGTTAATCCAACACCTTTATACATTGTTATTCGTAATAAGGCTATATGATATCATTAACCGAACCAGCCAAAAATGTATATCTTATAGTTCACGGTCAAAGGCAATTATTAGAAAAAGTACAAGAAAAGCTTGTCGAAAAGGGATTCAAAAAAGAAAATATGCAGCCAGCAAGTCTTGAAAAAGTAGGAAATAATGGAGAATATACCGCCATGGTTTGGCCTCCAATGTCTCCAGAAGAGATAATCGTTAGCGAAATTGATGATACTCTAGCAGGTCAAGCAAAGGGAATGGGAGCTTGGTCCTCTGTTGGTCAAAAGGAGCTATATAGAATAGCCCTTTGACGAGACTTACCAATAAAACACGGGGTATAGCCAACAACTAATATGAAAAGTTTATGGATTATGTTCGTGTTAAGTTAGGACATGGGGCCCATGTACATAAAATATGTTATTTACATAATTTACCCTAAGAACAGATTATTCCTCAATACGAGAAATAAGCGATCTCAACGTTGAATAATTTTTGTATGATCCCTTGCTGAAATAGTTGTTGTAATCCATTAAAATTTCAAGAAATGTAATTACCTAAAAGATCTATCTACCTACAAGATTTCTACAAGCCATTGTACTCATGCAATAAATTGACGAGATTGCTCAAGCTGGTGTGGGCTTTAAATGCACCTAAATAAATATATTTAGTTAAATGACATTTGCAGATGGTTAAGATTACAATTAATTTGATAATGTTAAATAGTAGGATTTTTTTGGAATACTGATGATCAACGATTCCAACCAGAATTCTCAGCCACGAATTATGGTTGTTGATGATGAGAAAGACATCCTACGCATAATTAAAAGGGATTTAGAATCAAATAACCAGATTCGATTTAATGTAGACATCTTCTCTACTGCTGAGTCGGCTTTAGAGGCTTTTGAAAATCGTCCTGATAATCACTATGATCTAGTGCTGACAGACATCAGAATGCCGAGGATGAACGGATTTGAATTATATCGTCGTATTAAGGAAAAGAATCCTGCGACAAAAGTTGCATTTATTACCGCTTTTGAAATAAACAAGGAGGAATTCAGTAAAGTATTGCCATCTATAGATGTAAAGGACTTTATTATTAAACCGGTTAGCATTTCTGCCCTAATAATAAAACTACAGGAAATCATAGGTCATAAATAAGGCAATTAATTAATTTACAAT
>DASQQB010000099.1:0-6244 GCA_035643635.1 Nitrososphaeraceae archaeon
TTCAATATTATTAGTATGCTGGGTCTTCTTTCTTTCTTTGTCTATAGAAGATATAATATCGTTCTCTAATAACTTCATGTTTTCTGCTTTATCGACTATACTATCTGCCAAATTATAATCTCTTCGCAAAAATGCTTCTACTGCATCATTTAAAACCGCTAAGGCTAATTGGCTCATTTTTTCTATCTTTTGAAATATTTCTTTTGATATGTTTTCTTTTATATTTAGACATTTGTTCGCAATTCTAGAAGCATGATCTGCTACTCTTTCTATGCTCCTGACTACTACACGATAGCTTAGACAGTCTGAGGACTTTTTTAATCCTATTTCTCTAAGTATTCTCTCATTCTGAGTTGCTACAACCAAGTTTCTCAAAATATAAAGACTAAATCTATCTACCTCATCATCTGATTTAATTATTGCATGTGCTAACTCATAGTTAAGTTCACCTAATGAAGTCATGGCGTCTTTATGCATTGCATATGCGATCAAAAACATCCTCCTCACCGCAGTATTAACTGAAAGTTCTGGAAAACTAAGTAGGACTTGTACAGTAATTATATTGGATGCATCGGCAATTATTTCAGTTCCTACTAGATTTCTTCTGACAACTTCTCTAACTGCATCTCTTTGCGAAGGATTTATTATTCTATCAATTTTTGATTTCAAATGTATTGTGCTATATCCTGCTAGGTAGATCGACACAACTTTACGCTTTAGTGAATTAACTCCTTCTTCTGGTGATATAACTGCAGTCACTTCATTAGATAGATTTGACAGAGCTGATCTTTTGTTTCCTGGGAATATAGATAGTGAATTGTTTGCTTCACGAACAATTGTAACAATGTCGCCTGCTTTGATATGCATTTCATTGATCCATTTCTTGGGTAACGACAATTGGTATGTGGATCTGCCTGTAAACTGCACTTTACGTACTTCATAGGGATTGTTATTATCTATACTTTCGATCAAGGAATTCAAATGAAACACATAGATCAAGTTACAGATATAGGTATTGTCATCATGAATCGTATAGTCTATATATTCTATATAGTTATCGTCTGGGGTGTGACGTTGCAGTAACGATATAATTTACCGAATCCCCAATATAGCAGGCATGATCTGAAATACGTTCTAAATATCTCAAAATCAACAGATTTGAAGTATAGCAACGAGGTTCTAAAAGTTCCTCTTTTACATGTTTAGCATCCTTATTTTTATCATTCAGGGCCGAATCTATAATTTTTCTCAAATATGATCTATAGAGAGCGTCAACTGTATCGTCCATTTGGTAAAGCTTTTGTACTGCATCCTTGTCTCTTGAGTGAAGTGAATGCACGCTTAAGCGTATCATTTCGCTAACGGTATTAGCCATTTGTAGAACATGGGACTTGTCACAATTAGAAATAGGACTCATTGTCTCAAGCACATCTACAATATCATAGGAATAGCGCCCAAACCTGGAAAAATCATACGCGATCTCCATACAAGATCTGATAAATCTGAGATCTGTAGCGACTGGTTGGTAACGTGCGATCAATTCTATAGCTAAATCCGCAACCTCTTCTTGTAGTCCGCGCAGTTTTTCCGACCATTCAAAAATTTGTTTTTTAGCTGGCGTACAGTTATCATAAGATTCTATGGCCGTGGATACTGAACTTTCAGACAGCTTGGCCATATCCGAAATAATGGTGCTAATACGAGATATACCAAGATCTAGCAGCCTAGTCAAAAGATATCATCAATAACAATAACAACAGATAATGTGAATGCATATTATCCAAATTTACCAGATATATATCTCTCCGTTAATTCTTTTTGTGGATTATTAAAAATTTGTTTAGTTGTGTTATATTCGATCAATTCTCCTAGATACATAAATGCAGTATAGTCTGAAACTCTAGCAGATTGTTGCATATTATGGGTCACAATAACTATTGTAAGATCTCTCTTTAGTTTATCAACGAGATTCTCAATTTTAGAAGATGCAAGAGGATCTAGAGCAGATGTTGGTTCATCCATAAGTAAAACTTCAGGCTGCATGGCAAGTGCTCTTGCAATACATAGGCGTTGTTGTTGACCTCCGGAAAGACCCATTCCTGGTTTATCAAGTTCATTTTTTACCTCGTCCCAAAGAGCAGCATCTTTGAGGCTTTCCTCAACAATATCTTTAATTAATCTCTTGTCTTTTACACCATTAAGCTTTAGTCCTGCTGCGACGTTATCATAAATGCTCATAGTTGGAAAAGGGTTTGGTTTTTGAAAAACCATTCCGATGCGTCTTTTAATAACAACGGGATCTACCGCCTTGTCATAGATATCGACGCTGCCATCTAATATTACTTGACCCTTTACATATGCGCCAGGGGTCATTTCATGCATTCTATTTAGACAGCGAACGAGAGTAGTTTTTCCACATCCTGACGGTCCAATAAAAGCAGTTACAGAATTCTCTTTGATATCCAGATTGATATTTTTTAATGCCTGTTTGGTTCCAAACCATGCATTAATATTTTTGATAGAAACCTTGTATTTGTTATCAGTCCCATTATTCTGAATATTCTCTGCCTGGAAGATATCATCACTAAAAGAGATATTAGTGCTACTGCTATTATTAGTGATTTCTTTAATACTCAAGTAGTTAACTCTGCTACTTTATATTTTGCCGTTGATGAATATATCGATTTTCTATACGAATCCTATAGAGTACGTAGTAGATAGGATATCGGTGTTCTAGAAATTTTGTGCTATGTTGACAAAAATACTCTTTTTTCATGTGCTAATAATCTTAAGCTTATATTCAGACCAAGGACCATAAGGATGAGTATAAATGCAGCTCCCCAGCCAAATGCATGGGCAGATTCATAAGGTTGCGAAGCCAGTCTCCATATTCTAAGAGGCAGAGCGTCGACTGGGCCGGTAAAACTTGAAAAGAATAAACTAGTACCAAGTATTGTCATAATAAGTGGAGCCGTTTCTCCAGCTATTCTAGATATAGCCAAAACTATTCCTGTCAGTACTCCGCTTTTAGCTCCCCTGAGAATAATAAATAGAGTAATTTTCCATTTTGGAATACCAAGAGAATGACCTGCTTCACGAATCGAATCCGGAACTATCTTGAGGGTCTCTTCTGTGACCCTAACTATAATAGGTATCATAATTATAGCTAAGGCAAAAGCACCTGCCAAAACTGAAAATGAGCCAATGATAAGAACTATCATAACATATCCTACTATTCCAATTACAATTGATGGCACGCCAGCAAGAACATCATTAAATAATCTAACAGCATAAGAGAATAATACTTTCTTACTGCTAATGCGGCCACTACCACCACTATCAGAAGAAGAAGAAGCAAACTCTGATAGATAAATTCCCGACAGTACTCCTATTGGTGCCCCAATTAACGATGCTAATCCTACTACAATTAGGGTGCCTTGTATGGCTGGAGCAATACCGCCATTCCCTAAATAAAAGGAACCTGGGGGCTTTGTTAGGAAGTCTATACTTATTACAGAAATGCCATTTCTCACCACTTCTATTAAAATACTTCCTAATGGTATTATAGCAATTATTACACTAGATATTGCAAAAATGGTGACAAGCTTATTAATTAATCTGCGTTTAGAAGACTGCTTTAGTGTGATATTGTGAAGTTTTTCTCTATTAGAGAGGCGACGTATATTATCATTATCTATTTCTCGTTGTTTTTTATCGGGTATCATATTTTTTGTTTCACGCTATCCTTTTATTGCATGACTGGTTGTCTTTACTGTTCTGAGAACTAAAATTCGCGCACCAATATTAATTCCCAAAGTTAGAAGAAGTAGAATAGCCGCAAGTCCAATTAGAGCAGAAATTTGTACATCTGAAGATGCTTCGTTGAATTCATTGGCAATTAGACTAGATAATGTTTGACTTTGAGAAAACAGCGAATTAGGAATAGCAGCAGCTCCAATGGCATTTCCTATAATCATTGTGACGAGTATAGTTTCGCCTATAGCTCTTCCCAATCCTAAGATGGCCGATCCTATTAATCCGGATTTTGCATATGGAAATACGGCCATTCTCACCATCTCCCATCGAGTAGCTCCCAAACTATATGCTGCTTCTCTTTGAGAATTCGGTACAGCTTTCATTACTTCACGAGAAACGGAAGAAACAATTGGTATGATCATTATTGCAAGGACTATTCCTGCTGAAAACACATCAAGACCAAAGGGAGTTTTACCAAAGAAAACAGGAAATGATCCTCCAAGAATATTATGTAAAGGCATTTCTATCAAATCCCTTACCCAAAATCTGAAAACAAATAGAGCCCATAAACCATAAATAATACTTGGAACTGCTGCTAATAACTCTACAACAAAAGATAATGCTGTGCTTATCCTGGAGTGTGATATCTCAGAGATAAATATGGCGATTCCTAAGCTTATTGGTACCCCTATCACCATTGCTAAGGCAGAAGTGACCAATGTTCCAATTATATAAGGCAGCGCACCATACGATTCTCGTCCTTCTACGGAATTCCAGTCTGTGCCAGTAATGAAACCAAAGCCTTCAAGTGAAAATATTTTTGAAGAACCATTTGCTACTGAAAATACAACAAGAGCTATTAAAAATAAGGTATATGCTGCTGCAAATATTATAATCCCTTTAAAGATCTTATCTGCATTTCTTCTTCCCTGGTTACGTAAGAAAATAGAAGACAGCAGTCTTTTATGCTGACTTTTTGACGTTTTGTAGCTCATAAGCATACAGCTTAGAGTTTACGATTATTTATTGGCAGTACCCATAAAGACTGGTTGACCTTTAAACGTTAATGACTTTAATGTGTCTTGGTCTAGTTTAACAACTTCATCGGGCAGTGGGACGTAGGATAGGACGGACGCAAACTTTTGTCCATCTGTCAATGCCCATGATATGAAATCAGCTAATGCTTTTGCCTTTTCTTGGCTATTGATATTTGGATTTGTGCTCAATTCTTTATATAGTAATAAATATGAATAGCTTGCAATAGGATATGAGTTTTCTCCAGGTTCATTAAGAAGCGAAACTGATTCCCACGATTTATCACCGGCAGGAAGAGATCGTGATGCAGAAGCTGCGGCGGCCCTCGTCGAATCTAATGTCGGTTCAATGAATTTACCAGCTTTATTCTGTAAAAATGCATATGGCATTTTTGTGGTTAAAGCATAAGCCAGCTCTACATATCCAATCGTATTAGGTGTGCCCTTAATAGCATTGGCAACGCCTTCATTTCCAGGAGCACCGATTCCAATCGGCCACTGTACTGATTTTGCTGAACCCACTGTTTGATTCCATTGCGGACTTATTTTAGATAAGTAACTTGTCCAGACAAATGTAGTTCCTGAACCATCTGACCTATGAACAACTACAATATCATCCGAGGGTAGTGTTATACCAGGATTTATTGATTGAATTTGTGGATCATTCCATTTTTTGATTTTACCTAAGAAAATGTCTGCGACGATTGGACCTGTTAGTTTCAATCCCTTATTTGGAACGCTTGTTGGAAGATTATATGCTACAACTACAGATCCAATTGTTTCTGGTATATGTACTGCCCCAGGCGCTTTTTGTTGTTCGGACCTTGTAAGAGGAGCATCAGAAGCACCGAAGTCAACTGTTTTCTCTGTAAACTGTTTGACACCACCTCCACTACCTATTGATTGATAATTGATGTTCACATTTGGTTTTATTTTCTGGTATTCAACGCGCCACGTATCAATTAGTGGAAATGGAAATGTAGCACCTGCTCCATTAAGTGTTATTTTGTTCTGGATTTGTGCATGTACCTGTACTGAAAAAGTCTCAGGCAATATTATTATTGTTGAAAACAGTACTACGCTTGCAACAACAAATCCTATTACAAGCGATGGATTCAAACGGAATTTATACATTAGATTACCATGTAAATGCATGGTTAAAATGCTGCTGTATGTAATTCGCATAGACTAAATAGATCTATGAAAACATGATCGAACATAAAAAATGAATTTACCTTTTAAATCGTTGTTTAAAGGAGAATATATAATATACCTTTGATAATGTTGGTTTCGATATTTATTGATAAATGTTAGATATTTTATGAAGAATACTTTATTTATACAAGTTATATGATGATAATTGACTAATCTTCTATCAAAGCAAATTATGTATATGATAAGGTTAAATAGTGACTCAAAGACTCAAATTAGAACAATTCTTGTTTGAATCTACG
>DASQQB010000100.1:0-13330 GCA_035643635.1 Nitrososphaeraceae archaeon
AGTGTTAGAGGTCCTGAATTATTATCTAAATGGGTAGGAGAGTCGGAGAGGGGAATTAGAGAAATATTTAGAAGGGCAAGACAGGCGGCACCATGTGTGGTATTCTTCGATGAAATTGATTCTATTGCTCCTACTAGGGGAATGGGTGGAGATAGTATGGTTACAGAACGTGTTGTATCACAATTACTTACAGAGTTAGATGGAATTCAAGCATTATCAGGCGTGGTAGTTTTAGCAGCAACAAATAGAGTTGATATGATTGATACAGCCTTAATACGACCTGGAAGATTTGACAAGATCGTATTTGTTCCTATGCCTGACAAAGCAGCAAGACATAAGATACTGGAGATTCATTCTAAAGATAAGCCAATTGGTTCTGATGTGGATTTGTCAAAGGTAGCCGATCTTACTGATAGCTTCAGCGGTGCCGATACTAGTTCTGTGGCGAATACTGCAGTTTCGCTTGTATTACATGAATATCTAGCAAAATATCCAACACCTGAGGAAGCTGCAAAACATGCCTCAGAGGCACATATAATGATGCGCCACTTTGAAGAAGCAGTTAAAAAGATCAAGACGCAGAGAGAAGGTAAACCTGGAGAAAAGGTTACAGTGCCCTACTACAGGTAAAATAATACATTAGCGGATCCTTATTATGTTAAACTGGAAAAAAATATTGTGTTAATTTTTTTTACAATTTTTCTTTTCACATTATGACAAGGTTAATCTAAAATGAAAAAATAATAATATGTTGTATACAGTCTATACTGCCCATAATTCACAAGGCCGTCCACTTGTGTCCAATCGGTAGGGCATGTACAATTCATATGAAGTAGTATTAAGCAATAAATATAATAATAATAATAAACTTAATACTACAAATTTTTTAACCTAATTTTGATGACAATTAAAATGGATGGTCATTCCTGGTATTATACTATTGTCTACAGTTAATTTTTGATAGGGGATAGGTAATGTTTTTAAGTTATATGTTTTACACATAAAACAATAAAAAGAAATTGGTGGAAAATTCTCAAATACAACTAGTAGAAGATCCAAAAAATCTAACAATACCAACATTAAACCGCTTTGTAACGCCAAATGATATTAGCAAATTAGTCTTAAGACATGGAACGCCCTTATATCTAATTGATGAAGACACGCTTCATACAAAAGTTAGAGATCTGCATAGTGCATACTCAAAATTTGTCGGACCTGTAAAAGTAGCTTACTCCATAAAGGCCAACTTTAGCCCAGCAATCTTACGAGTCTTCATAAAGGATGGAATAACTTTCGATTTGACTTCTATTGGAGAGCTCCGGTTTGTAAAAAAATGTAAAGTAAATCCTGAAAATATAATCTATACCAGTGTGACAGAGGAACCTGAAGAATATCGCGAGGTATTGCAGAGTGGTATAAAAAAGATAGTTGTTAGTTCATTTAATGGTATGACAAATCTAGCAAAAGCGGCAAGCAAAATAGGTATCAAGCCTATGACAATGATTAGGGTTAATCCAGAAGTTGGAGTTAAGGCAGAAATTCGTGCATCATACAGAAATGGCAAATTTGGAGTTCCCCTCAATGGCGGGACAATTGATAGTGCAACTAAAATGGTCCGGCATCTAATGGATAATGATCTACTACAATTCGAAGGATTCCATTTTCATTTAGGATCTCAGATTACAGACTTCTCATGTTATACTCATGCATTTGACAAAATAGACGCATTCATGACAAAGATAAAAAAGGAATATCCCAACTTTCAAGTTAGGACATTTGACATTGGAGGTGGAACTCCTGTATTTTATAATGAACCAGTACCTACTCCAATACAGATGGCTGAAAATCATGTTGATAGGTTGAATCAAATAGCGGAAACTCATGGCAAATTTGAGTTAATGATTGAAAGTGGAAGATTTCTTGTAGCAGAATCCTCCATTTTAGTATCTAGAATTGTAAATACAAAGGAATATAATGAACATAAAATCGTCATTGTGGATGCTGGATATCATTTATTGTTAGACGCAGCTCTCTTGAAACAAGAATATCCACAAGAAGTAGTTCCATTGCTAACAAATAAAGGAGAGAGGATGCCGACTCCAAAGAATATCCATTTAGCAGGGCGTCTTTGCGATACATATGATGTATTTCCGTTGTCTAAAGCATCTAATCTGAATGAAGCAGATATTGGAAGATATGTTACCTTCTATAATGTAGGAGCCTACTCTATTGTCTTCAACATGCCTTTTCATTGTCAAACGAAGCCTCCAATTGTCATGAAGACTAGCAATGGAGACTTCAAACTAGTTAGAAAAGGAACATCATATGAGCAACTGTTTATAGAAGAGGGTGGTAGTATTGACTAAGAAATTTTTATTCAATAGTTAGATTAAGATCAATGGTTGACTACATTGTCGTCATCAAACATCAGAAGATCAGACAACAACAATGAGAAGAATAATAAAATCAGAGTACACGCATTTGTCTCTGGAAAAGTGCAGGGTGTCTATTTTAGGCAAAATACTCAGGTTGTTGCTAATAGATATAATGTAAGTGGATGGGTTCGTAATCTTAAAGACGGGCGTGTTGAGTTAGTTTTAGAAGGAAATGAAATAGATGTTACAAATGTAATCAAATGGTCACATATAGGATCACCAAACTCAAAAGTTGAGAATGTGGATGTAAAATATGAAAAATATGCTGGCGAGTTTTTGGAGTTCAAAATCAATTATTGAATTCTTAATGCGTTAAAACTTATTTCAGACACCTTGTACATTCGTAGGTTCTGATGTATTCACCGGAGAATCTTTCTTTCTGTCGTGATGTATTAACGAATGTTACAAGATTTACATTCCAAGCAAGTTCAAAAGTTCTTCTCTAGCTGTATACCACTCCAATATGAGTTATCCGAAAAATTGAGAATTATAGTTAGTTCTTCTTTAGTTTTGGCGGAATATCGAAATATGCATTTGTATATAAATATAGAGCCAAATCTGGAATAAAATCTTATTTTCAACGCCTCTAATGGATTAATCCATATTCATATAATGTCCATTACTACATCCATAATACTGTTCAAGTTAACAACTGAATATGTTGGTTGCTCAAGCTCATTTAGGGGTGTTTGTAGTCTGAAAAGTGAATTTGTAGTTCTGATAGTCTTCATGCCTAATTTATTCGCAGGATAAATATCTGTATCGAGTCTATCGCCCACCATAACACAGTCTGCTGGCTTACATGCTGCCAGATCCAATGCTAACAGAAATATTTTTAGATCAGGCTTTTTCATTTTAACTTCTGAGGAAATTACATTAACCTTGAAGAAGCGATTCATATTTGAATGTTTTAGCAAATCTAAAATATCCTCTGATTGATTTGCTATTATGCCAAGATCATATTTCCTAGATAGAATGCTTATTGTATGTATGGTGTCGTCAAATAATCTGAATAGTCTTCTACGTGCTTTTCTAATTTCAGACTCTAATTTCTTGGCAATAATTCTGTCATAACCAGGTTGTGATATTAATTTGCAAACTTCAATAATCACTTCTTGGATATCCCCGTTACCTATCTTGCGACTTCTAATGACATTATCTCTTATTGCTCTATAATTCCGAATGTCAATTCTCGAGCCGAAACCGTTCAATGTATCTAGAAATATACCATCGACATACTCAATAAAATTCCACTCGTCTACTAATGTCTGTCCAATATCAAAGAATATAAAGCGCCTACTCATAAAATCACATATCTGGCTGAATGAATAATCCCAAATTATTTTTCAAAAATAAGCAATCTTGTCTATCTATTGGGGCAAGCAATGGAGACTTCAAAGATGGTAATATTATACATAGGTAGTATTATACATAACCTTTAAAAAATATATTGTAGTGTATAATTTATTTGACTCTTTTACAATTAACTAGGGTTAAGAAAATTCATTATACATCTATTCTGTTTATATCTATTCCTTTAGTATTATCAGCGTTTACACACCTATGGAATCCTATAGGTTTTCCTGGTATTCACTATGATGAGGGAATATACATGCGAAGAGCAATGCATGTACTGGAAGGACAAGGTCCACAAGAACCAGGGCGTTTTGATCATCCATATTTCGGACAACTGTTTTTAGCTGGCGTATTCCAATTACTAGGTTATCCAGACTCCATAAGGGCTTCGGGTGATATTCATTTTATCGAAGATCTATATATGGTACCAAGAATACTGATGGGCTTACTTGCTGTGGTAGATACTTTTCTTATTTATAAAATATCGCAATATCGCTATAATAGAAATGTTGCGTTAATTGCATCTATTTTATTTGCAGTGATGCCTTTAAGCTGGCTTACTAGAAGAATATATTTGGATTCAATTCAGCTTCCTTTTCTTCTTAGTTCAATACTCTTTGCTGTTTATCCTTATTATAAAAAAAGTAATGATAATCTAACCAAAAATATCAATTATGTACATCAATTTGGGAAGGTTACCAGTAGCACAAAAAACTATGCTACTAATAATAAGAAAAATGTTTTAGTGATTCTACTTTCGGGTGTTTTTATGGGTATAGCAATATTTACTAAAATTCCAGCATTTACCATGATACCTATGGTTGGGTTACTTGTTTATATGAGCAACAGGAATTCAAACGTTGATAGAGACTTTAAAGTTAAAAACCCAGGAAAATCGAAAGCCTTTATTTCCTTACTTCCACACAGACTGCTGCATTTAACAAAAAATAAGAGTCTGATATTGTTAGGACTGTGGTTTATTCCTGTCATTTTAATACCTGCGATTTGGCCTGCTTATTCCATTTTGAATAATCAATTTGATGATTGGAAGGATGGCGTATTATGGCAGGCAACTCAGCGACCATATAAGGGAATATTTGATTCAATTAACTCAATTTACATTATAGATCCCGTCTTAGTGATATTAGGCTTATCTGGATTTATCTTTGCAGCAGTTAGACGAGACATTGCACTTTTGTTATGGATCGTTCCCTTTGTTCTATTTTTTACTCTCATTGAAGGATACGTTAATTGGTTTCACTGGATTCCCATTATACCTGGATTTTGCATTGCTGCAGCTAAACTAATAGCAGATATATCAAGACGTATTATCAGAAATATAAAGGTTGAAGAAATTGCAGTTTATGCTATAGTAGCCGAGATCGGAATTTTGGGCATGGTTAGTACTGGCATACTGCTTAGTACAAATGTCGCATCATTTCAGTTGAATGCATCTGCATTTGTTGCTCATAATCTAATTCAATATGAAATGACCAATACAAATGGCATAAAGGATAATGATGTCACCATTGTATCAAGCCCCATGTATTCATGGATTTTCAAATATGTACTTGACAAAAATAATACATTCTCGGGTTATAATGAGGTTAGACCATTACCAACTCAAAAAGTTCTTTTAATGGTCGACAAATTATTTAGCGACTATCTGCAACAAGAAAGTGGAAACAAACGTAAGGCAGCCGCTATAGACCGTCTGCAGAATGTTTACGACCAATCACATAAAATAGGTGAATTTAAGGGAACTAGTAATAACTACAACCGTGATGAATATCCATATGCTAGTATGAAATATAATTATAACGGCGGTAAGATTCAAATCAGAACAAATTACTAACAACAGTTTTTCATGCATATTTTAAATCTAAGTACTCTATCTACAAAGAAAGCCTTCAGAAATACAAATTATTATTGCTAAATTATTAAAAGAAATCTCTATCAGATGGGGGTTATCTGTTGAATAAACTTTCTGTTGCACTTATATGATAATTTCATATTGAGCACTCTGTGTCTTTTATCTCCGGGTAATGTTATCTTCATCTACAATTGTGAATATTCTATCTTGACTACTCGATAGAGTATTATGCTGATCATAATAAATCTGGGTAAAAAACTCCACAAATTTGTTTAATATGATTCAAAATCAAAATTTTTAACAGAAATATTCATTTAAATACCAATTTTTTGTATCCTTGAGAATATTGGCATAATATAAGATTGACTCAACAACTTTTTATGATTGCCGGTTACAACTCATTTATGAGAAGAGGTAAGATTATAGTAATTGAGGGAACTGACAAGGCCGGTAAGGCAACTCAGTCTAGACTTCTTATGGACGCTCTTAAGCTTTCTGGTAAAATTTGCGTGATTATGGATTTTCCTGATTATTCCACAGCAATTGGAGTAGAGATTAAAACATTTTTACAGGGTAAACGTGATTACTCAAATGAGTTAAAGCATCTGTTACTTTCAGCCAACAGATGGGAGAAAAAAAATGAGATAGAGAGTATGATAAATAATGGCACAATAATAATAATGAATAGATATTATCAGTCAAATCTTGTATATGGCATTTCGAATGGCCTTAATATTAACTGGCTACTCAACTTGGATAAGGGTTTGCCAAGAGAAGATATGGTGATAGTACTGGAGGTCAGTCCAAAGCTGTCAAATCAGCGAATAGCAAATGGTCAGGACATTTTCGAAAATGACCAAAAACTATTGACAGAAGTTCATAAGAACTATCGTAAACTCGCAAAACAATTTAAATGGAAGATAATCGACGGCGAGAAAAGTAAAGAACAAGTACATCAGGAAGTATTAAGTGTTGTTAGAAAATTTCTGAAAGTTTAATTCCTCTAGTTACAAACGATTGTTGCATTATTATGAATTTTACTGGTGAGATTACCGATCCAGTCCATAGATATATCCGTTTTTCTGAAGTAGAACGAGAAATTTTAGATAGCGGATCTTTTCAACGTTTAAGAAGAATAAGGCAACTAGCTGGTGCACATTTAGTTTATCCCAGTGCACAGCATTCTCGATTTGAACATTCACTTGGTGCAATGCATGTTGCCGGTTATGCTGGAGAAACACTTCTTGCCAAGGGATATGTACATGATAAAGACAATGTGCAAGTGCTACGATTGGCAGCTCTACTGCATGACATAGGTCATGGACCGTTTTCCCACTTGTTTGAAGAAGTACTAGATGCAAAAAGTAAGACAAGCCACGAGGATATGAGTCAGTTAATTATAACCAAGAGCGAGATTAGGGATATTTTAGAACGGAATGGTTACAGTGCAGCTGGTATATGTAAACTATCTGTTGGTGAGTCAAAATTTAAGTTTTTCAATGAGATCATTGTAGGTAGTCTATCAGCAGATCTTATGGACTATTTGCTACGTGACGGATTCTTTACCGGCACAGAATACGGAAAAATTGATTATCATAGGTTAGTAAGTTCATTTGAAGTAGTATCAAATGGTCATCTTGCCATTAATAGATCTGCATTATATTCTCTTGAATCAATGCTTATTTCAAGATACGAAATGTTCAAAGCAGTTTATTTTCATAAAACCGTGAGATCTGCGGAAGTTATGTTGCTACATTCTATGATATTAGCTGATGAACAGTTGAATTTAACAGATATATCTTTAGGTAATTATCTTAATCTTACTGATGAATCTACACTGGAGAGAATATGTTCACTTAAGAATGGAAACAAAATTGCAATCAAACTAGCTACAGATTACAGAGCAAGAAGATTGTTAAAGTGTGTTTATGAAAAATTTCTGTACAAGCGCGATAAATTATATAGAAGAAAGATGAATAGACATGGGTTACATAATCTTGCTTCACTGATAGTTAAGACAGCGAAGGTAAAAGAAAATTCTGTTTTTGTTGACGCATCAAGAGCACCTTCAATGCCACTTGCACCTAATAAAAAAGAAATAAATGCAATACTGCTAGTTGATAAAGAACAGGAATATGAAGCCCCTGTTTCTGAAATTCCTCTTATCGATTCTATAACTGGTTTTCTTGATATGCTAAGAATATATACAATTGCTGAAAATAGAGATGTAGTAGAACAATCAATTAAAAAAGTACTCGGTCAAAATGATGTATATCAGGAAGAAGTATATCAATGAAATATATGACAGGAAAAAAAAGAAGAGTAGTTATTAAATTAAGTGGCAGTGTCTTCAGCCAAGATGTAAATAATAAGAATTTTGTTAGAAAATATGCTCAAATGCTATCCGCCATTAGCAATAGTATACAGCCAATAGTTATAGCAGGTGGTGGTAAGATTGCACGTTATTATATTGAACTTGCACGAACCCTAGGCTCTGATGAAGCAACACTTGATATTATGGGTATAGAAGTATCGCGATTAAATGCACGATTATTGATAGTTGGCATAGGAGACTTGGCGTATCCCTACGTTCCAAAAAATCTTGAAGAAGTAGCAATAGCTGCAGAAAGTGGCAAAATAGTAGTTGCAGGTGGCTTGTATCCAGGTCAAAGTACTAATGCGACTTCTGCATTAATAGCAGAAACAGTAAAGGCATCAACATTTCTAAATGCCACCGATGTCGATGGTATCTATGATTCGGATCCGAATAGAAATAAGAATGCAAAATTATTTAAAGAAATTACAGTCCACGAATGTATGGAAATTCTTAAAACAGGAAATTCTATGGCAGGAACATATGATCTAATGGATATTATTGCACTGAAAGTAATAGAACGTTCAAAAATTCCAACCAGAGTCTTACTATCAGATGTAGCCACGATCAAAAATGCAATTAATGGCGAAAGTCATACTGGTACGGAAATTATACCAGTCAGGAAACAGTCTTAATTACGCCTGTATATTCTGGGATCCCATCTTTTATCATTTTTCTATACACTTCTTCTCCCTGCTGTATAGGCAAGGGTTTTGATTGTGCCTTGGCATAACCATCCTTATCACAGATAAATAGCATTGACTCCTCAGCTCTTGTCATCTTACCAACTAGCATTTCCTCACCTACCGGTTCGAATCCTGTTTTAGATTGCTTAATTGTATATGTAAGCATTGCAAAACCTGCATAATCAAATAATTTCATTTGTGCCTTTCTTGACCTCTCTTGACCAAAAAAAGCGGCTTTGTGGTATTGCATAATGCACATTCTTATGCAATTATGTATAATCTTTACTTTATTTCAGAATAAATGGATAAATAGATATATTTTATTATATACACATGTATATTTAATAATAATATTTTCATTTATATGCCAAACTACATTGTTTGCAGATTATTTGAGAATAGATGATAATAGAATGCTTTAGCATATTAAGCCACTACAAAATGTGCATTTACATATTAATAAATATCATCTATATTAAGATGATTTATTGTGCTTTTTGCAATTGTTCATATAAAGAATTTTTAACTAGATATTTGTATTGATATATTCAAAGTACACTCAAGAAAGATCTATTGCAAAGCGTAATGATCTATACCTATTATAATCATCTACCAAAATCTTTGCTAAATGCCTTATAATGTCAGTAACGCTTAACAAGCCTACAAGTCTATTATCCTCTTCTAAAACTGCCAGACGTTTAATCTTATTTTTCGTCATTACTCGTGAGGCAGTATCTATCGAATCATAAGACATTATTGTTATTAGAGGAGCAGACATGATTTCTTCTACTTTAATCCTGCTTGCAGCAATATTTTTCAAATATATATGCTTGACTATATCGCGTTCAGTAATAATGCCAAGAGGTTCTGTATTTTTATCTATTACAATTATCGAACCTACTCTCTTGTTTATCATTAGGCTAGCAACTTCCTGTGAACTTTTTCCTGAAAATGCTGTTATTGTAACAATTTCCCTTTTAGACATTATTTCGCTTACCGAACTCACAGCTAATTGATTGCTACAGCTCCTTTTTTAGGTTACTTGGTTAGTGATAAATGCTCTTCTAATTTATTGGTGAATCAATAGATATAGATACAATGTAAAAAATAGGTTCTAATTATTCCTTATGCTAATGATATTTAGAGTATTTCATGACTTGACTTGATTTAAAAGACTATAGAATACTACTATGTTGCTAGCTTCACAAGTATAAAGCATTTCATACAAGAAGATTAATGTAGTTTACATAATAATATAACACAATTATATTTCTCTACAGTATATCGATGATATTAATACACTATGTCAGCAGAGATGTCTATTCATGAGCATTTTGATGAACTTCGATCTAGAGTCTTTATTATAGCAATCGCTATTATACTTCTTACCATTTTCTCTATGAGTTTTGGAATAAAGTCGATTACACTTTATTATAATAACAACAGCCTGAAACTGTTTTATCCTTATCCTGATCCACTCAACAATATTGCAATTCAAGTTACCTTATACATGAGTAGTACATTACTTCCATCAGAGGTCAAGCTGATTCAAACTGCTCCTGGACAAGCATTCTTTGCTCAGGTTTATGTGTCATTATTAATTGGAATTATTGGTTCTATGCCTATAATTGTTAAGCAAATCTATGGTTTCATTTCCCCTGCCATTGGAATAAATCAAACTAAGAAAATTGGAATAATCAGCATATTTCTTCCTACCATCTGTTTATTTCTTAGTGGTGTTGTATTTTCATATGTTCTCATTATTCCATTTACGCTTAATTTCCTGTACAAATATGGTCAGGCTATAGGTGTAGAGACATTTCTTAATATCAACGATTTTATCTCATTCGTACTACAATTCTTTCTAGGCTTTGGACTTGCTTTTGAGCTTCCTATTATTATGTATGCAATCAATATGACTGGAGTAGTAGATATAAAATTTTGGAGAAAAAATTTTAGATATGCTATTATTATTATTGTCATTTTTGGTGCTGTAATAACACCTGACGGCAGTGGAATTACTATGTGGTTTGTGGCGGGACCTATGATTCTATTGTATCTTGTAGGAGTATTGGCAATTAACCGCAGAAAGACTCAATAATTATGGGAATATATATATTATTCTTCCTCGTGATAAACAGTTAACACTATAATCTAAGCAGACTACATATCAACTCTGTCCATAACGACAGACCAAAAAAATTAACACTTAAATTCTTAGATTATGTATAACAGTTTAGGAATGGACGGATTATCAACTCTTCTAATGCAGGTATTTGGTGTTGGTGGCTTTGAATGGATATTTATAATTTTAATCATCGTCGTATTCATTTTTGGAGTAAAGAAAATCCCCGAGTTAGCTAAATCTTTTGGCAAAGCATCTGCAGAATTTGAAAAAGCTAGAATAGAGGCAAAAAGAGAGCTTCGGCAGATTAGAAATCAAGATACCAACGTTAGTAGAGAAAAACTTGAGGCAATCGCTGATACACTTGGGATTGACTATACTAACAAGAATGATGATGAACTAAGAATAGCCATAGACGTGGAAATTGACAAGAGTAAAAATAAGCTCTGACACTTTACCTATAATCTTTTTATTATAATAATTATTTGAACACATACAGTACATAAAGATGGCCATTAGTCATTCACGGATTAGAAGTATTGTTAACCATTACGATCTGCATAACATAACACTTGGTGTAATAGGAAGTCATTCCGCACTTGAAATTATGGACGGTGCCACAGATGAAAATATACAGACTGTTTGTATCTGTCAAAAGGGTAGAGATACTCCATATCGTCGATTTAAGCGATTGCGAAATGAGATAATCTTACTCGATAAGTTTTCTGATATCATGTATAGTGAGAACCAAGAAAAACTGCGGCAAATGAATACTATCATAGTTGCTCATAGAGCTTTTACAGCCTATTTAGGATATGATAATATCGAAAACAATCTAATGGTACCAATATTTGGTAATAGACATCTTTTGCGAGCAGAAGAGCGTACTTCTACAAGAAATCAGTATTATCTACTTGAAAGGTCACAGATCAGGTCTCCTAAGATTTATCAAAAACCCTCTGATATTAATGGTCCTGCAATTGTCAAAGTTCAAGAAGCAAATAGGAAATTAGAAAGAGCATTTTTTGTAGTATCGTCATATGAGGATTATAAACAGAAGGTAGAGTTGAAAATGAAGCAAGGCCTAATTAATGAACAAGGGCTCAACTCTGCTATAATTGAAGAGTATGTGATAGGAACTTATTTCAACTTTAACTTTTTTTATTCCCCATTAACAGAAGAAACAGAATTTCTTGGCATTGAAAGAAGGTTGCAAACTAATCTTCATGACTTTACTACTTCACTGACAGCTAGGCAGCAAATGGAGGTTGATACTGAGATACAGAATATTGAAGTTGGCCATACTCCTGCAAGTATACGTGAGTCAATGCTTGAAAAGGTATTTGAAATTGGAGATAAATTTATTCATGCGGTTAGAAAAGAATATCCTCCAGGAATAATTGGACCGATTTCTATGCAGAGTATTGTTACAGTAAATCTGGATTTAGTTGTGTATGATGTATCATTAAGAGTTCCGGGCAACCCCATTCTGGCTACTACAAGCCCTTACACAAAATATTATTATGGTTATACTATGGGTGTAGGTCGAAGAATTGCAATGGAGGTTAAAAATGCAATAAATCGCAGAGGGCTTGAGAAAATAGTAACATAACAGTCGATCTTGTAATTACTATTACTACTGTTCTATTGCTTCTTCAAATAAATTCTTCCTTACTTTTATAGGTATATCATAATAAGCTGCTAAAGCGATAGCATCTGATGCACGATAATTTCTTAAAACCAAGTAATCTTTTCTGCTTTTGAAATACAAGTTTGCACGCAAAACAGAACCACTCTGATATACTCGTACCTCAATCAAAAGTAAATCTTGTATAACTGCTATCTCTTCAACTAGATTGTAGATTGTAGGTATAGTACTTTTATCTCCTTCTTGGAATCTAGAAATATGTCTTGCGACTTCACCCGAAAAAGCACGCATTGGAAATTCTTTTCCTTCATAGGTCTTTAGGATAACAATGCCTTCTAATCCCAACTGGTCAGCAAAACCGACATAACTTATCTTAGCCTGTATGTACTCTTCTACTACGTCTCTATCGGAGGAGCCGTTAGACATTAGATGATAATAACATTTCTAGGAATTAAGGCTTACAGTTAAGATTGAGCTTCAGCACGCTATATATATTATGCAAATAGTCAATAAGCGTATTAGTTTAATAGTTTGCTCTTATGTCAATCCTTCCTATACCACGGTTTTCTCTAATGCTAGTATAGGGATATTGATCTCTGTTATATTTAATAGCCTTATCCTTGAACGTCGCTATTGGCTTCGTATCGTCGTATACTTTTTGCAATTGTTTTATTTTTGTATTTGGTTTATCGGCTGAGATATAATCTTTCAAATCCTTGTCAACCATCAAAAGAAATTTTTGAGTCGTTGGTGTTGTTCCAGTGTGATTAAATATCTTGAACAAGATAAAATCTTGGTTTATATGAAATATATATCTTGGAATCCATGAGAAA
>DASQQB010000101.1:0-34965 GCA_035643635.1 Nitrososphaeraceae archaeon
TTTACTTGCAGCCTTGCGCAAAATGGTGGATCGTTCTTCTATTTCGGCCAGTCGGATACTACTAGTAAATACACAATAGGATTTAGGGCTACAGGTTTGATTATGTTTGACAAAAGACCAAATTGTTCAAACCAGGCCAAAATAAGAGAAGCTAAAACAAGGTTAGTGAATTTATTTCAAACTAGACAGACCTCGTATAATACTACTAGGAAGCATTTACTCAATTAACACAAATCCGATGTAGTGTCTAAAATAAATCAATTAAATCTCTGATTGGCCTTTAGCGTCATATTTTTTGATTAGGCAATGATGCTGGTTGATGGTTACTCTGTCTGCTATTGGGGGTCCAATCAATTTTCGGAGCTGGATTTCATCCTCGCTGATATTATTTCGTTAAAATACGAAAATAATATTGTATATAGAAGTTGGTCTTCACATTAATAATTGTTGCATCTAATTATTATATAGAGATACAATAATAGTCAGGAAAATTGAAAAAAGATCTGTTTGATGCAACACAATTGATTTTACCCATACTTTTAATCTTATCTGCAATTTTTTTATCACAAATCAATTCAGTACTAAGTGATGGAGGATCTGATATATTTAAAGAAAGTTTAATCTCCTTGGACAAAGATCAAGGTAGTAATAATGATCAAATAGTAAGCATTCCTTCGATACCAAGTTTTGATCAAAGGCTGGCTGGTATTGACAATAATACCGTTGCTGGTACTAGCGATAACAAAATCCAACCAGATTTGTTAAAGGGTATTGGAACTAATAAAATACCTAACCAGTACATCGTTGTTCTCAAACAAAATGTACATGATAGTCCAGAAGCTGCTGCCCTTCATGCAAAGAATCAAGGCGCACAGATACTTCATATTTACGAGCATGCTATCCGAGGATTTGCAATAAAGATTCCAAACGAAAAGGTACTGGAAGCTATTAAAAGGAATCCAAATGTAGATTTTGTGGAACAGGATATGACTGTTCAAGCATTTTCTCAAAATCTTCCAAAAGGTGTTAACAGAATAGATGCCGACCATAGCCCTACTATTTCAGGAGATGGGTCGGGCAGCGTTAACACAGATATCGCTATACTTGACACAGGAATAGATCTTGCACATCCAGATCTGAGTATATACAGAAAAAAGACCTTTGTAGCCGGAACCACTTCCGCTAACGATGATAATGGTCATGGAACTCACGTAGCAGGTATTGCTGCAGCTAAAGATAATACTATAGGTGTAGTTGGTGTAGCTCCTGGAGCTAGATTATGGGCATTAAAGGTACTAGATGCAACTGGCTCAGGTTCCATTTCAACTATTATAGCAGGTATAGATTATATAACACAACATGCGGGCGAAATAGATATTGTAAATATGAGCTTTGGCTGTGAATGTAGTTCTTCCAGTCTCGATACAGCTATTAATAACTCTGTTGCAAAAGGTGTGACCTTTGTAGCCGCTGCTGGAAACAATCATAAGGATGCTTCTACTTTTTCACCAGCAAAGAATCCGAATGTTATTTCTGTATCTGCTATTGCCGATAGTGATGGTAAATGTGGTGGACTAGGATCACAAACTAGTTATGGAAATGATGATTCCTTTGCTACGTTTAGTAATTACGGCTCAACAGTAGATGTTTCTGCACCAGGAGTAGATATTCTTTCAACGTATAAGGGTAGCTCGTATACTAAGTTAAGTGGAACGAGCATGGCAGCTCCTCATGTGGCTGGAGCAGCAGCATTATACAAAGCCTTTCATAACAGCGCATCTCCATTAGATATTCGTAATCAACTTAGAAGCTTGGGGTCAAAATCCTCTACAATTTGTGATGGAAAGGGACATGGGTATTTTACAAATGATCCAGACAGTATACATGAACCATTGTTATATGCAAGAAAAATACAATAGATCAATAAAGAAAAAAACAATTTTGTGATATTATTATACTGATGGGAGGGACACAAAGAGATAGTTGCTGCTACCTTAAAGGATCCAGTTAAATCGTTAAAGTATTCTGTGGGAGTGTGCTGATTTAGAGATCCTGTAGGGGAAAATAGTAAAAGGTTACCCATTAAAAAACGAGTGGCTAATGATAGATCTCATACTATAGGGGAGAATAATTAAGAAAAGTAAAAGAATATTCAAATGGAAGGAAGGATTAGCGAATAGTCTACATAATGGCTCCATCGGCTATCTGAATTGGTGGATGGAATCTCCTAAATATTGCAACTCTATTCGATGAAAATGGAAGAGAGGTTATATCAATACAATTGGTGTATATCCAGGGTGATACTGCTGAAGAGTATTACATCTTTATGCAGAATAATCATCCAACATAGGAAAGAGAAATGCCTGATACTGCCGGACCAAGATAGTAAGCAATATTTATCCAGAAATTAATTAATTATTAGTTATAAAGTGAGAAAAATTGATGGCTGACAACAAAATCAAATGTTCACATATACTTGTAAAAAAACAGAGTGAAGCAATTGAAATATTAGAAAGATTAAAGAAAGGTGAAGGTTTTGCAAATCTTGCAAGGGAATTGTCTATTGATAAGGGGAGTGCAAAACGTGGTGGAGACTTGGGTTTGTTTGGAAAGGGAATGATGGTAAGACCATTTGAAGAAGCAGCGTTTAAGCTCAAGAAGGGAGAAATAACACCTGAGCCGGTCAAGACAGAATTTGGTTATCATATAATTAAGAGGGCAGGATGACAATGACAAGGACGTGAATAATGTAAATTGGATGCTTATTTGGAAGAAGAGTCCTATGATCTCATTACTTATTGTATGCAAAATCCTAATGCTTCAGATTTTGAAACAAAGAAGCAATGGGATTAGTAAGTCAGTTATGAAATGCTTCGACCATTATGCGCCGAATTTTTGTACTTGATATATGTGACAAAAATATAGAGAAATCATATAATGAATGACATGAGTAAGAAATGCTGTTATCAACTGGCTCCTGATTTGACTATATGCAGAATAGTCAATGGTATGTGGCAGGTTGCAGGTGGGCATGGATATATCGACAATGAATTGGCAATCACAGATATGATGAGATATAATGATGCTGGTTTTACGAGTTGGGATCTGGCAGATATTTATGGCCCGGCAGAAGATTTTATTGGCCAGTTCAGGAGTCGATTATCGGTATTAAAAGGAAAAGAAGAACTCGATAGAGTTCAGGCATTAACAAAATGGGTGCCAAAGCCAGAAAGAATTACACGTTCGATAGTTAATGAAAATATAGAAAGATCACTTCGCAGAATGAGTGTTAGCTCGCTGGATTTACTTCAATTTCACTGGTGGGATTATAACAATCCGTATTATATGGATGCTCTCAAATACCTATCCGAGCTACGGGATGAAGGAGTAATTAAGCATCTAGGCCTCACAAATTTTGATACTGAACGTATGCAGATCATGGTAGATTCAGATTTACAAATTGTATCCAACCAGGTTCAATATTCTATTATAGATCGTAGGCCAGAAGTAAAGATGATACCTTTTTGTTTAGAGCACAATATCCGTATCCTTACTTATGGAAGCATATGCGGAGGGCTGATGTCAGAGCGCTATCTAGGAAGAACACAGCCGTCTGCTGCTGAGTTAAATACGTTAAGCTTACGAAAATACAAGCAGATGATAGATGCATGGGGCGGATGGAATTTGTTCCAAGAGCTTTTATCGACTTTGAAGAGAATTGCACAAAAGTACAATGTAAGTATTGCAAATGTAGCAACACGATATATTCTTGACAAGCCTGCAGTAGCAGGGGTTATTATAGGTGCTAGACTTGGAATAATTGATCACAGAAACGATAATGTGCAGGTATTCAACTTTAGCTTGAATAAGTCAGATTGTGATGCCATAGATGCTGTATGTATAAAGGCAAATAACTTGTTTGAGATAATTGGAGATTGTGGCGATGAATATAGATGATCTGCAACTGCTTGCACTTCATAAAACATTTGGATTCTTATTATATGAGCTTAGCGGGAGAAAACGCAGTTATGCTGATTAGTGTTTGAATCCTATCTATTTTGGTGTGTGTCGGTTTTTTGATCGTAATACAGAGATAACCAAAGGCTGCTGATTGTCACCCTTACTGCAATCACTAATGGATGGGTATGTGTTTAGAATTTGCTGAAATAAATAGTAAATAGTCATTTTGTATATAGTCAGGCGATTGAAAATATACACATGTAAAAGTTGCTTGTTTAACCTACTGAAGCAATTGGTACAAATGATCTAAGTATATCATAAATAATAACGCGTAATGCTTAGCAAATTATAGGTATGGACATTAAAAACAGGGAAATACGATAATGAATATTGCAATTACTGGAAGCATAATAACAACAATAATAGTATTAGTAGTACTAGTCACTGCTGCTACAACGAGTGCTCAATCAGTAAATTCTACATCACAACAACAAGCTACGGAATTCCGAGTACAAAATACCTCGATGTCAAAACCTGCTCCAAACATAAATTGTACCAAATCTAATTCTACCAGCTGTCCATTGATTCCACATCAAATAGTGGTTGCTCTTCCAGTAAGATCAGACGGAAAGATTTGGACTGGCACCGTAACATTCACAGCAAGCAAACCAATTGAAATAGAAATATTGCACAGATATAATCCATCTATCATACCAGATACAGTACATGGCCAACCATATAATGCCAAGTGGATTGATGGTAACAGATATGCTCTATCTACAATGACGATGTTTTCCAACACACCTGTTAGTGTTACCAATACTCCCATCAGTACAGGATCGTTAGTATTTACAGGTAGCATACTACTTTTCCATAAAACAGATGGAGTTCCATTCACGGTAACATATACTATTGATGCAGTTGCAAAATCTCTGACTGGCTAATAATATCTGCTGCTAATAATGCGGTAGTCAAAGCATAATAAGACAGCACTAGTAATGGAGAGACAGCCAGATGCAGAGAAATGATAACATCTTAGGTATGTAAGAGTTGTCAATTTGAGCGGTATTAGATTTTATAACAGAAAAGTCCTATTACTGAATCCTTTAGCATCGAATGTTCAAATCCAGCTGGCCCATAAAATTTTGTTACTTAAAATTAGTAGTAGTGTTGGTTGAAATAATGAAGAAATATTTTACTGATAACTGAATGAAGATCAAATATGTATTATCTTATATTATTAATTGTAATAATATAACCTATAACTAATAATTACTATCTATACTTTCAGTAAGAGTAATAATTATAATAACATTAAATCTGTAATAAACAAGGTATTTAAACTAAAAAATTTTAAATATTTGTTACTGTTTAATTCCGGAATGTTTGAACGTGTAAAACTAATGGTTACTATTGTAGTAATAGTTATTTTCTTATTTTCAGTATTAAACAACATTGTACTCTTTTATCCAGTATATGCACAGAATAATAACAATACAGCAAAGATAGCGATTACAAATGGTATTGCTAGCGGCGATGTAACGGATCATAGTGCGGTTATATGGTCGCGTGTTAATACACAAGCTCATATGCACGTGCAATACGATACTAACTTACATTTCTCGCATCCCAAGTCAATTACTGCTATAGCTGTCAATCAAACAACAGACTTTGCTGGCCATGTAAAGCTAAATTCTCTTAGTCCTAATACCATCTATTACTACCGTGTCTGGTTTACCAATTTTGTTGATAATAATAAAGAATCACTGGCAGCAGTAGTAGTAGCAGCAGAATTACCTATTGCAAATTCTATGACAGGGACTTTTAGAACAGCTCCAGATCATTTGACTAGTAGACCAGTCAGCTTTGTTGTTGGCGGAGATCTTGGTGGTCAGAGCTATTGTAGACGTATGGGAGAAGTAGGCTATCCAATATTTTCTATAATGCAAGCGTTATCTCCTGATTTCTTTTTATTCAATGGCGATCAGATTTATGGAGACGATACATGTAAAGTAACTGGTCCCTCAAATGTTACTGGCTGGTACAATATCCCAGGAAATTTTCCCAGTATCACTGATAATAGAATTAATTGGACTAATGAAACTCAATTACAAGATGTTTACAATAAACATTGGGAATATAACAGAGGTGATCTGCATTTACAAGCTCTTTTACGCAATACTTCTATGTATTCACAAGCTGATGATCATGAAGTGGCAAATGATTACGGCGGTAACTGGTCATATTGGACTAGTGCAACTAAAGATAGAGAAGGCTTTCCTAATGTAGTGAAGGCTGGCATCAACGCCTTTTTTAACTTCTCACCAATAGATAGAAATAATGAAAATCCAAATCGTATCTATAGATCTTTTAACTGGGGCAAAGATCTAGATTTATTTATATTGGATGCGCATTCCTATCGCAGTCGCACCGATATCGCTGACACTCAGCGTAATAATAAAACATTATTAGGTGAAGGGCAGCTTCAATGGCTGGAACAAGGTCTTCTTAATTCTAATGCAACATGGAAGGTTATCTCTAGTGATGTACCACTTACCATTCCAAGTTGTTTTAATAAAGGGTCAGGCTGCGATAACTGGGCAACTTTCAACAGTACTTACAAAAAGAACTATGTTAGAGAACGATCAGATTTTCTTAAGTTTTTAGACGACCATAATATCAAAAATATTGTATTTGTTACAACAGATGTACATTTCCCAACAAATGTAGTAGTTCATGAGGATCCCAACCATGACAGACACAATCTGATTTTTCATGAGATGGTAAGTGGGCCTATAAGTGCAATACCTCTTAAAGCAAGTCTACCGGATCCAACAATCAATGCAACATCTCTTTATAGCGAGAATAAAATCTTCAACTTTGAATATATTAAGATACAAAAAGAGGAAAGTGATGATAAGATGCATCTTATATCTAAAGTAATAGATGAGAATGGTCTACTCCGTCCAGGTTCTGATCTAGACTTAACACCTCAATAATGCTGCATTCTTGTTTAATTAGCCTATCTAATCCTATCTAATGATTATTATCTAATATCACCAGGGTCAATATGTTGGAGGTGAAAATCGTCGTCATGTGTAATAATAATAGGCTCTACCTTCATTGGTCCACAGGTTGGTGAATTGCTCCATTCTACTACAATAGCAATTGTGGGTCAAGTATCACTCGAGTGACTCTGGAACGGCGTACCCACATTCCTACTGTGAGTGAGGTTTGGATACGCTTGCTTGAAAATTGTGGATTTTGATATGTGATATTAAATGCCAGCATGATTATTATGATAACAGATGGTCTTCCCTGTATCCACCTCGTTTCTTGCTGATATTTTTGTAATCTAAACTTTTGTAATAAACAAATTCAATTGATTGAGCTATTTGACTATTTGTAACCTAGCAGGGTTTCGACCCTTGACCTATGAGTAGCTTATTTTGTTTGTCTGTCTTTTGTCTCTTTTGTCTATGTCATAGCCAAATAGTTTGTACCACTCTATCATTGTCTCCATCTCTCTCTTAACTTAGATTTTCTGGATCCTACTTGTCTCTCTTTCTTTTGCTATGTATTCATCATTCCCAAATGGATGGCCCCCAAATCCATGTCTCATTAATGCAATAGCTTTGTAAGTATCGCTATCTTTAATTCTAGACTTAAACAGCTCCATTACAGATTGTGAAATAATAGGAATTGGAATTTCCTTGTTGAGAGCATCTTGTATCAGCCAATTAACTTCTCCTGTATCTTCAATATAGCTTTGTATATTATCAAAATTTTGCTCCATTAATCCTTTTTCCATTAATTCAACTAGCCAGCCTCTAATAACGGAACCATTTGACCAGTTTTTGAATATTCCAGAGAGATCCAAGTTAAATCCGTTTCCTCCTTTATGTAATAATTCAACACCCTCTCCTATAGCTTGCAACATTCCAAATTCTATTCCATTATGAACAAGCTTTACGAAATGCCCACTTCCCGGAGGACCCGTATGTATATATGCATTCTTATTAACGGCCAACGATATTAGAATTGGCTCAGCTATCTTAATGCCTTCACGTTTACCACCTACCATAAAGCAAGCACCATGCCTGGCACCATCTAAACCACCACTTGTACCGCAGTCAAGAAAATAAACTCTCTTCTCCTTCCATAACCGTTTTTCTCTCTCAATAGAATCCAAATAAAAGGAGTTACCACCATCCATTACTACATCACCCTGTTGGAGATACGGCAATAGCTCTTCTAGTATACTATCTACAGTGTGGCCAGCTGGTAGAGAAAGATAAATTACCTTAGGGTCACCCAAATAAGAAACAAAAGATTTGTAATCTGTAACTACTTTGACACCCTTTTCTTCTAGCTCGGGTTTTTTACTTCTAGCCTTTCCTGCGACCTTCATATTCTTCTCAATTGCCTGAAGAGCAAGGTTTCCACCCATCTTACCTAATCCTATGATCCCCAACTTCATTTGGTCTGACATATTTTTAGTAGGATCTACGATATAGTATAAATGAATTTGAGTTATCTTATTGTAGTAGAAGTACAGTCATTAAAATATATAGTTAATAATAAAAATAAAAAATAATAAAACGACTATTGTTGTTTATTCTTTTCTTTGCTTTTCTTTTCCCGTAAAGCCACCAAACGCTAAAAAGTCAATCATTTCTTCGCCATCATTTATAATTGAATGTGTGATATTTTCTGGAATGTAAATGATGTCACCATCTCTAAACCGAGTCTCTTCATTTCCCATCTTAATCTTTCCAGTTCCATTTATTATATAATATACTTCCTCGTGGTCCTCGTGGTGATGTGGTTGATATGAAAGACGAGGCTGTAATTTGGCAAATGAAACATATGTTATAGCTCTCAAACAACGATATTGTGGCTCAAGTTCAGGTTCCTCTATATCACCACTTGTTTTAGTTGTTGATGAAAGCAATCTCCAATCTAATCCACTTTCATGGGCTATAGTAGGATGTGCATCACGCCAGTTTCTTTTAATTATCATAGTCGACTTCTTGATTAATAAAATACAAGGCAACAAATTATTTTATGGTTACATAATCATCAAGCTTATACAATATCAAATGCTATTGCTCTGGCTGGTGACCCATCAACACCTTCAAGCAGAAGTGGTAAACAGACTAGAAAGACCCTCTTGCCGCTAAGGTTCTTCAAATTTGAGTTCAGATTCTCTATTATTCCAACTGAGCTTGATAACAATATCTTATGTGACAACCCTTCTTTAGATCCATACTTTTCTACACTAAATGTATCTATACCAATGCATTTTACGTGATGGTCGACTATCCATTGCGCAGCAGAAGGTTCAAGATAGGTAAAATCATATTTGATATTTTGATCTTTCATCCAATATTCACTGGTACCGGTATAAAGCAATAGAATGTCATTATCTTTGATAACTTTAGAATAGGACCCAAGATCAGAGCATGTAATCCCCTCACCAATGTTACGTTTTTCTGATAAATCAACCACTATAGATTCGCCAATAAATTTACTAAGAGGTTCTGTATCGATACTATTTCCGTGCATCATAAAATGCTTTTGAGCATCGACATGAGTACTGCTATGTGAGCCCATAATTATGCGAGTAACATTGTAATTATCATTCTCTATTGTAGAAGATGGCTCAAAAACTGGTTGAGGGTCACCTGGATATATTGGTGTATCTTGACTTATAATATGAGTCAGATCATAGAATGTTCTTGAAAGCGTAATTGCATTACTATTTTTATTTTTCTCTGTGTCATTCATAATTGCTGCTCCTCCAATACGTACTATCATATCTGCTTGTTTTCATTATACAGTCTAAAGCAGAAAAATCATAATGACTCAGGAAGTTCGGGCAAGTAATATAAATTATTGATATCATGACAAGTGTAGCTTTAGTAAATCCAGAATATTTCAATTCTCATTTTTTCGACTCTTCATCTGACTGATGGAATATCTCCTTTCTGCATATTCTCTACCAGTATATGTCTTTGTGTATCACCAAAGCTATCAAATTTCATTCCACACGATCTGCATGTGTAATACTGAGAAAGATCCTCAGTAGAACTTCCTGGTAAAGCCTTCTTCAATTGATTTCCATCATCTCCTTTCTTTATACCTCTTCAATATAGTATACTATAATATAGTTGATAAGAATTTGTAATGAACTAAATCATGTATAGTGTGATCATTTCAAATGCAATAGAACATCTAATATGATAACGCAAACCTGTTTGATTTTAAAAATGCAATTGCTTATTAGAGATGCTCCTGTATAAGAATATAATGTCAAATTCAGGATGTAAACATCTTAAACTAGTTCAGGAAGAGGTAAAACCTAGCGCAGATGGTTGCGAGGATTGTCTTAAAATCGGTGACTCCTGGGTACATTTGCGTCTTTGTCTTAGTTGTGGCCACGTAGGATGCTGTGATTCGTCAAAGAATAAACATGCGACCAAACATTTTCATTCAACAGAACACCCGATTGTTCAATCTTTTCAACCTGATGAGGATTGGAAATGGTGTTATGTGGACGAGACATTCCTTTGATATTATATTAAAATTTATAGATCTTCTGAACAAGTTTCAGAATTCAATCTTTTGAATTAGATAAAGTATTAAGATTCACAACTTTATATGCTTAAAAAGAAGAGAGGGATCTTACAATGGGAAGAAAAGGAAGGAAGAAATAGAAACTAGACAACTAAGGTTTTCATTCATAGATACTTTCACCTTTCTTAAATAGTAGATATTTCTCCCACATAGATCGGATCCTAACTTATTCCAATTTGCGTTGTTATTGAGTTTGTTCTAGAAAGAATACGGAATACTAAAGATAACAAATTGTAAAACAATATTGTCATTAATATTCAGTCTACTAGTCTCTTAGCGAAAGTAATTCTTCGTTCCCATATTTGGTATACATCTCCTCGAACTTGGCGACCTTTTCCTTTATCAAATTCTCATTACTGTCATACATTTTGGTGAAATTCGCACGCATCGATAAATTACCTTTTGAATCAAAGAATCTTATACTGTAACTCTGTCTTCCATCCGACCTAGATTCTTTTACAAACCTAGCCTGTACAACTTCATCCATATTAAGGTGAATGTGCCATGGTCTATCCTCATCACCTATCGTAGCCCATTTCTCTCTAATTCTAAAAGGTAACCCTTTCTCCACCCTTGCTTCAGCTATGCTACCATTTCCACTGTTAACTGATAGAAGTATATCTTCCTGAGCTAAGATATCTGAAATTAACTGATAAGTTAAATCATATAGCATATCCTGTCCTGTCAAATTCCATGAAATAATAATATATAATAGTTGATTTACATTAGTTTTTTTATTTTATAGTAATGGCTACTTTATAGTAGTAGTGTCTATTGCAGTTTTTATACGTCTCTAAAGTGTTCTCAACCTTTATCAATTAAGATCTGATGATACGCGATGTAATTGACAAATTTATATAGTGAACAAAAAGATCCCATTAATTGTATTATACTTCACTTAGGGTAGCATTTTTGAATCAAATTTGTATTATTCGACTGAACTCATAAAATTTCATATGATATTATTGACTGCTGAACTCAGAAAATATCGCTTGATTATGATTTTCAATAATTCATAGGATAGGTATAAAAAAAATGGGAGATTTAATGAGGAAGAAGGTCAGATTGATATTACTGTTACTAGTTAATACTAACTAATCATTTCTGTTTCCAATTTTTGTCCCAATAGCATTCCAGTATATGCAAATTTGCTATTCATTACTGCATCAGTGTATTTTGGAAAAACAGAATTATCGATGCAAGAACCATGCATTGGGAATACCATATTCGGTGATAGCTTAATAAGTCTTTTAGTTGTCTGTCTTACTGGCTCTTCACTTCCGAAGATTCCTATACCTTTATAAAGATTAATCATATCTTTTGATAGGTCATCGGATATTGTTGGTTTATTGTCTCCGGGCTGTATGAACAAATCAGATGTGAAAAGTGACTTTGTTGTTTCCTCAAAAATCATCATACTATCCCAATGATGTACATGTGGTGTCATGATGAATCTAAACTGCCTTTTACCAGTTTTAAGAATTTCATTATCCCAAAAAGAGATGTGGTCCACTGGAACATTATGCCAACCAGTCAAATTTAATTTTGAGGTTAAATCACTACACACTAATTTTGCATCAGCAGAATCAAGGAATGCCATTCCTCCCCATTCATCACTTTCAAAATGCAAAAATGCAGCATAGGCTAATTTCTGCAAAGGAATAACTTCTTTTACTTTCTCTTCTATTTTTTTATACATTCCTATAGGACCAGTATGGATAAGAATTGGCCTTTCGTCATCAATCAGAAATTGGTTGAAAGTAATTCCATACGTATCTACAAACCCAGATATCCTATATATTGCATCATTAATTTCGGAAATTTTAACATTTACATCTTTGACTGTATAATAAGTTTTATCAACTTGTGGCATGCCTTTAATTCTGACATAATACACAATTGGATAAAAATGTTATTTGCCTTTTAGAACAATACTTACTCACTCCCTAAAAAAGATAATTCGAATTTGTCGCACATTCGACCCAAAACCTGAACAGAAAATCGGAGATAATAACTATATTCTTAACAGTTCTTTACTAATCTGTGTATATATGTATATAATATCTGATTTGAGTCAGCTCGTTGCAATATTTGGAACTACTGCTATCATTCATCAATGGTAGTATTTTGCTCTAGTTATATACGTGCTCCACACTATGAAGTAATTGGTAAAAGAAGACAAGTGAATGTGATTGAAGATTTACATAGTCGTGAACATATCAATCTATCAACCATTTTCTTTCGAATATCCAATGCCGCAATACAGAATAAGTGATATAAATAAATAAAGATATAAAGTTGTCATAATTGGAAGACCAGACTCACCTCAAAGAACAAATCGAGTCAGAGAATACAAGTGCTAGAGCAAAAGCATCATCATTTAAAATTCCGTCAAAAATACACGTGGCAAAGGTAATTCTAAAGTTACTACCCATCGCAATTAACTTCAGACGAGATCGGAGAAAATGGGTTAAACATGAGGGAAAGAACATAGATGAATCAAAATTTAGAAAACATGCAAAAAAGGCACTTAAAACCTTCATTGAACTTGGGCCATCATATATAAAATTAGGACAATGGCTCTCCTCACGTGCTGATCTGTTACCACTCCCATATCTAGAAGAACTGTCAAAACTACAAGATGAAGTTCCTGCTGCAGAATTTTCAAAGATAAAGCCAATTATTGAATCTGAACTTGGCAATATTAATGATATATTTGAATCATTTAATACCTCAGCACTTTCAGGTGCAAGCTTGGGTCAGGTCTATTTAGCAAGATATATCAATAGAGAAATTATTGTGAAAGTTAGCAGACCAGACATAGAAGAAGTTATAGAAAATGATATCTCTATTTTAAAGAAAATCTTGCCCCTTGCTACCAGATTTATCGATCCTAACTTGGCTTTTTCAGCAGAAGGTATGCTATACCAATTTATAGAAACAGTACACGAAGAAATGGATTACCGCATAGAGGCTGACAATTTAATTAAAATCAAAAGAAATCTTGCAGGTGATAATACGGTTATAATTCCTGATGTCTTTCTGGAAAGAACTTCAAAACATGTATTAACCATGGAGTATATCCCGGGCATTAAAATTAATGACGTTGGCGCCTTGGATGTGATGGGTATTGACAGAGAAAGGTTGGTTACGCGTGTTCACAGACTATTTTTCAAAATGTTATTGCAACATAACATTTTTCATGCTGACCCTCATCCTGGTAATATCTCAGTCGCTGATAATGGTTCTATAATTCTTTACGATTTTGGAATGGTAGGAAGACTGGATAATAAAACACGTCTCAGGTTGATCAGATTATATCTTGGTTTGATCGATAAAGATCCTGCAAGAACTGTCAATGTGTTGATGGAGCTTGGCACTCTAGAAGCAACAACCAATCGTTATGTGGTTGAGAAGGCTATAGAAATGAGCATACAGTCATTATATGGAAAGGAGGTAGATAAAATGGAAGTGAAAGCTTTGACTGATCTTGCAAATAAGACAATGAGTAGGTTCCCATTCCGGCTACCAAAAAATCTTGCACTTTATATGCGAATGACATCGATCCTGGAGGGTATTTATCAACAGCATAAGGTCAGATTCCACTTTGTTAAGGTGCTTGCAAACATACTTGAAGGAGAAGGAATCCTCAAAGAGGCGTATATCGAAGAAGCAAAAACTTCAATTCACCGATTGCAAAAGAATATCGAATCAGCCTTTAATGTTGCTCCAATGTTACAATCATTTCTTGAAATGCAACTTTACAATAACAAAGATAATAAAGTGCAAAAAGACAAGAACAATACTTTAATTGCGGGAACTATATTTGCAACTGGTCTGTTCATCGGTTCATCAATAGCACTACCACATAATACAAACATGGCTTATGCGGGATTCATTAGTGCTATTGTAATGATGGTATCCCTTGCAGTAAGAAAGAAATTCTGGTGAAACTATCCCAATGCTATGTGATTCGTGACTAAATCAGATATACTTTATTTATTGCTACTAAATAGCTCTGAAACCATATGGCAATATTCTCACACTCATAAAAGCTAAATAAATAAACAACAGATCCCATATGTATGCGGGGAACACATAATGCTACCGACCCGCTCTGATATAATGCTTTTTAGCGGCTCCTGTAAATATAAAAGGTGCGAAAATATAGAAGTGTTAACAGAAAAAAGATCATTATTATCAGCAGTCACAGTAGAAGAAGATGAAAAAAAGCCAGCAGGGAAGTGGAACTAGATCTATAGATGCTATACGTCTGTCAATAAAGTCCCCAGCCACAATATCCCCACATCTTTTATGCTAATTTTGCGGCAGTCTTTGGGAAGTTTCCTAATAGAATAACCTACCCATGTGACACCGATTACACTTCTTCTTCTTCTACTATCATAGCGAGAGAGGCCTCAATTTCAGGCCAAAGTTGTGCAACCATCTCAGGCATATTTGTTTTAATCCAATCAGCCATAGATCTTTCTTCTGATAAGCTTTGTGATAGAACAGATATTGCATTAGTGGCATTCAATCTCTCTGCTAAATGCGTAAGCATATCATATATTATGATCTCAGCATTCTCTACTACTGCATCCTCTTTAGCTGCTTTAAGCTCTGACTCTGCAGAAGTCATCATCCCTCCGAATATCTTTGTTAGTGATTTAGGAGGGGTAGGAATTGGTAATTGTGCTTTATCTTTTGTAGCGTCACTTTTTTGACCATCACCAAGATCTGAAATCAATTGCTTTAATCTATCCTGCTGCCCTTTTGTCTCTTCTAGGTGTACTTGAAGTCGTTCTTTTACATTTTCTATTCTTGTCTGTTTTATTCGTGACTGCAGTCTTTGTACTGCTGCGTTTTCTAAGGCCAAGGCTTCATTTAAGTGTAAAATAAGTTTCTGATGAGGTGTAACTCTTTTTGCTTGTCGTTTTGTGCGTGTGGAAAGCTTTTGTCCCTTGTTCCTATTCCTTGTTCTTGTTTTAGACGTTCTTCCTTTTGCCATCTTGTTATTATTAACCTTCACTTCATATGATTCAATATTTGCTTTAACGGTTTGCTATAGATGATTCCTTAAAAGTTAATCATTTTCCATTGCTCGGAGATCACATATCTTCTGCTTAGTTTTTTCTATTCAACCGTCAATAAGAATGACTGCAATGCGAGTTACAAATAATGTTAACATCTAGAGCCATATATTGCTGGTCTTAGATATAAAAGTTTGATGCTGACTATTTTTAAATAACAAGAAGGGGATCTCGATAACATGGTCAGTCAGTCAGTCAGTCATATCTCTCCTTTAAACTAACCATAATCTAAGTCTAATATCAATAATTTGATATGATTACAAGTATATAGACTTAGTTTTTTTACTTTCAATGTATGCTCTTAGGAACCGTTCCGATCAGTTGAAGACAACAGATAGCGTTTACTATCTGTGTTCTAATTGATATTCTACTCCACATTGTTCTGAACAGAATTCATTAGAATTGCTGTCATGATCAATCTGGTCACCACAGTTTTTACAATGCCCTTTTTTATTCATACAGTTAGGGCGGTAGATTTTATTATTAATACACCTTTCTATGTCCTGGAATGTAGAATAAGGTTTAAGAGACATGCGGCTACTAGAACCGGAATATAGATATTTTAAGATTAATGTTATGTGATTATGAAGAATTTAACTCTACGATAGACAGATAAACATTTTAAAGAATTAATCTTGATATGTTCGAATCAATTAGAACAGTTGCTCAGATCAGTAGTCATACCAAAATCTGATCGTACAAAAGAAGAAAAATTCTGGATAAAACCTTTTAATGCATATTATCCACCATTAAGAGATCATAATGCAATGGACAAATCTCCGCAAGACATAGATATATGGTATAAAAAGATAGAAATGATAGGCGTTGAGATAAAAGGTCTAGACCCAGATATGGATGTTGGTAGACTCAAACTAAAAACAGGATTCATGAATCAGCACTTCATAAATGAACTAGATAAGATCGGCTTACAACTCATAAGTATAAGGGGTACGTTTGGTGGAAAACTCATGGTACTTTTGGAAGCCAAAGTTCCATAAAAGGAGATTTACTACAATGACCTATTTCTAGCTTGCAACTATTGCATTAAACCTCGAAGTCTGAAACAGATAGATACTATAAGAATATTGGAAGTTAAACTGCTATATGGTATGGCTCTTAAGATCCCCTGATTTGGCTATTTGTTGAATAATTGCATCCAGTATATACAATAATACGGATGTTATAAGTCCTGCTATATTGCTGTATTTCTGGTAATAGTTACATTGCTAAACACTGAAGTATTTAAGATGTCTAGCAATCATCAGTAGAGGACAGCCAAAACGACTTGGCCCCTACCGAAGAACCTTGTTAAACAAAAGAAGCAATACATATTGGATAATAATACTATGTTAACTGCAATTGTAATAGGGGCTTGTAATGAATATCTTCAAACAAAGAACAAGCAATCACAAAGCTAGCATAGAAACATTTTGAAAATTTATTAGACATATGCAACCATAAGACATGTAACTAGAAGCAAATATGAAAAAAGAAGAAGAAAGCCACAGTGAAGATAGTAACAAAAAAAAAGAAAATGATAAGAACACTAGCTTTGCTGATCCTAATTTCATTACGTCAACAATTGCGGCTTTATGGCAACGATATTCTCCTCTGGCTTGGAGCGAAATGTACAATGAATATGTCCACTATACAGCAAGAATGACTGAGATATATGATGAATATGCTAAAACTTCACAAAGGATGACAGAATTGTACAAAGAGATGGCTACAAACGCACAGAGAATGACAGAGCTGTACAAAGAATCTGCCAAGAGCACAGAAAGAATGAGTAAAAATTGGCTGAACTACTTTTGGAAGCCTTTGGCAGAGAAGGGAAAAGAATAAAATTTGTTTTGAAAAGAAGCTGGAGAAATAACTAACGAAGCATTATTACAAGTGAAGTAGCAGCAGCAGAAGACTAGAACTATAAACCAAGTCTTCTAAGAATAGTATTCAAATAAGTAGAAAAAGAAAGATGTTATGCGTCTTCTATATACTATGGATGAAGAACAACGTCCTTGGCTTGCATTAATGCTCTACCATTATTACATACCTTGACCTATGATTACTGGAAGAGCGATTCCCTTTACTACCACTATTACTCCTAGTGTTATCGCTGCTCGTTAATTATTAATATATATATAAATACATATATAAACCATTGTAATATTTTACATCAAATTTCTTTAGTCACATAATAATCATCCAACAAGCAAAAAAAGTAATTTTGGAACTGATATGGATGTAATTTGGAAAAATGTATTTAATAGCTGAGCACGAATGTATAATATGGATATAAGTCCAAAGCACATTGCATTACAGTTATGTACCTGTACATGGATTGAAATAATGACTGGTATAGGGATAGCTTTGTACCTTCTATACCTTAACAGCTATACACTCGCAGCTATAACTGTGGCTGTATTTACTCCTCTTATCACCTTTCATTTTGTAATGTCAAGGATCTCAAAATCTGAAGGTTATTGCAATGGATCAAAATGCCTGAGATATTCCCGTCTTTCAAAGAAAAATAATCATACAGAGATCAATAGATAGCAAATTCGTAAGTTAGAGAATGAAGATTTAATATAAACGATGAAAGGTTTGAATAATGAATTTTTCTCTTGTCCTATTTATATAACTATAAGGTCCTATTAATATGAATAAAAAGACACTCATCATTATTATTATATTGGCCGTAGTAGCAATACCTTTTGGCATTTACACTATTTCTCCATTGTTTACCAGCAATACAGTAAATGAGCCCTTACCAACAACCGTCACAGTTGTAAACAAAAAGGAGGCATCACAAGAATATCAGAAATTTATTTCAATGAATGATCAAGATAGAATGATTGCTGCTAAACAGATGAATCAAAGGCAGAAAAATATGGTTATGATTGGAGCTGATCAGATAAATAATACTGTTATTGAAAATGAAGTCATCCCAACAACAATCAAACAACAAGAACAACAAAGCAATGCAACTACTACCTCCAAAATAAAGACAGGTTCTTTCATTGGAGCTGGTGACGGATTTCATAATGCAGAAGGATCAGCAAAAGTAATTCCATTAGGAGATGGAAATACTATTCTTAGATTAGAAAACTTCAAGTCTACTAACGGACCTAATGTTCATCTTTATCTTGCCACCGATAAATCTGCCTCAGATTTCATAGATCTTGGAAAGTTAAAAGCAAATAACGGAAATCAAAATTATAATATACCTCATGGAACGGATCTTGCAAAATACAATACGGCTTTGATATGGTGTAAGGACTTCTCTGTATTATTTGGAAGTGCACAGTTAAAGAGGTAACTTGACAGAAAACTATTATTCAAACTCAATGTAACCAGATAAAAAAGAGAAAGACTCATGCCTAGTTTATGAACAACTTGTGAACGTTTTCTTTGGTTATATGAAGTTTGTATATCTCATCTTCTTTTAGTATAAAGACTTGGTCATGCATTTCAAATAGTTCTATCAGATCTTTTATTTCCGAATTTAACAGATTGTCAGTCTTGTATGCACAGTACATCAATCCTGCAATTCTATTATTATCATAAACTTTTTCTATAGCCAGAGCCTCCTTTAGTGAAGCTTTTTTTACATCGTTCATTAGAAAATCCATGCAGCATACCTGTTTGTTATCAGCATTCTTAACCACATTTTCTATTACTTTGTCACAATACTTCATGATATTTTTCTGGCTTTGGATTTTTAATTGCTGTCCATCCTTAGATTTTGCAGAGGAATAATAATATGGCTCAATCGTACCATTATACCACTTGAGTTTCGATAGAAGTTCAGTGAAAGGACTATTCGGTGGTCCGAAGAAGCATCTAAACAAGTCACCTTCTTTAGCAAGCCTATTCATGGATTTTAACATTCTCATAATAGATTCAACATTTGAATAAATTACCAGATGATGTTTTCTAATTACTTCTGATTCATGTTTTTTTAACCATTTATCAACAGCATCTTTGACTATGGAATTTATAGAAACTCCTCGTTGAGCCGCTATCTCTCCTAACAGCTCATGAACTTGATTATCCAATCCTCTGACAATCAGAGTATGTGTCAATGCAGCTTATCCTTGATCAAATATATATAAATAATGCTATCAAGATAGCAGTACATTATATATTTATATACGCTATCATGATATCATAATACATGAATAATATCCATGAGAAACATTTGGATTATAATAGCAAAAATCTATCCGAAAGCATGATAAAAAACAGTGATGTCTATGATCTTCTTCTAAAAATACCTGCAGGAAAGGTTTCTACTTATGGAGACCTCGCAAAAGCACTTGGAAATCCTTTAGCCTCACAGGAAATAGGAAGAATCCTTGGAAAAAATCCGAACCCAATTAAGGTGCCCTGTCACCGGGTAGTAATGTCAAACGGCACAGTTGGTGGGTACAGATATGGTAGTGAAAGAAAGAGAGAATTACTTGAAAAGGAAGGTATATCCTTTATCAATGGAGTCGTTAGTGATTTCAAGAAGGTAAGAGTCACTCTATCTTCAAAACAATAAGAATATGAAGATAAACCCCCTAGAAGATCCAACTAAATAATAACGAAGAAAATAGTGGAATTATATAAAAAACATAAAGGAAGGAAAATGTTGCAGACATTGTCTTGCAAACAGTAACAGATGAATGAAAATAATGATATGGGAACACTTTGGCGTCACCCTTCTTATCGATTCAATGCTATGAAAGACTTATCTGCAAGTATGATAACTCTGATCTTCATCGCAAATTTATCCGTACTATTACATAAAGCAACATTCTTTGTCGTTATTACTGACTCTTACCCTATTTGATCTATTCTTTGTCCCATAATACCTTTTTCAGTATATGAGAAGCTTGATCGATAGCTGCTTGCGCTGCAGGGGTATCGCTAAGAGCGTTTAACATTACAAAGTCATGAATTGTACCATGATATCTAACTGCAGTAACTGGGACACCTGCCTCTATTAGCTTGTGAGCATACTCCTCTCCTTCATCACGCAGTACATCAAACTCTCCGTTAATGATGAGTGCGGTGGCAATCCTCTAAGCTGCTCAATTGAAGCTTGCAGTGGAGATACTGTTGGTTCTTTTAGATTTGTCTGATTTGAAACATAATTGTCCCAGAACCACTTCATAGACTCGCGAGTAAGCCAGTACCCTTCTTGATATTTCATGTAAGAGGGTGAATCAAAACTAGCATTAGTAACTGGATAAAAAAGTAGTTGAAATGTAAGAGGTGGTCCACCACGTTCTTTGGCAAGTAATGTAACAGCACTAGCCATATTGCCACCTACACTGTCACCAACAACCGCTAGACGTGAGGAATTTACATTTATGGTCCGAGTATTTTCTGTCACCCATTTTGTAGCAGCATATGCTTCTTCTATTGCAACTGGATATTTGGCCTCTGGAGAGCGAGTGTAGTTGACAAAGACTACGGCCACATGTGCCTTGTTAGCAATCTCTCTTACTAATCTATCGTGAGTATCAATAATTTTCTATGTCAACTGGAAGTTTTGAGACAGGACCAGCTTGAAGGTTAGATATTACAGCACGAGCCTTCTCTGGTGATAACGTGTAAATCGGCGCTCCCGGATTCTGTTGAAGGCGCTCTAAAAAGGCTCTAGTAATGCGTTCTACTCCAGTATAATTGTGGGTGTCCGTGCCGCATTCTATATCAGATGTTTGTATATAAAGTTCAAATAGCTTTAACCATACCAAATATAATATGAGACCGTTACTTCGTAGATAATACAAAGCCCCTGTTTCTAAGGTATTTATTATTCTCAAGGGCAATAGAACAACAAAAAATTGTGTTTAAATAATATAGTAAAGTAGCACAGGTATGTGTGAGTTTATATCAGGCTATGAAGAAAGCAGATTGCTCAAGCGAAGAACGAACAAGTTAGTCGAGGTAGAAATAGAAGAGCCGAAACCTGAGAAATCAGAAGAGCAACTCATAATGGCTTAAAATAAAGTGCAGATACAGTTTAAGAATTCTTGATATGATAGATACCCTTCGCAATTCTTTTATTGAAAAATTATAAGCTTGTTTTTCTGATTATACTACTTAGATATGAAAAAAGATTTCATAGTTTCAAAGATAGAATCTTCTCAAGATGGAAGTCCGTATGTATATGTAACGTTTCATGATCCTAACGACCCTAAGACAACATACAGAGCAGACCCCCAAAGTCCTTTTGGAGGTAGTGGCGAAGCAATACCATTTACGTCTCCGGAAGATTTAACGAAAAATCTGCCCAAAGCAATATCTAATATGTTTGGTGGAGGCGGAGGAATGTCGGGTAATTCTCCTACCTTTAAAATTAGTATGAGAGAATATGAAGATACGCAATTAAAAGTTGGAGATAAAATTACTATAGAGATTAAAAAGGCAGATAGTAGTGGAATATAACAATAGGATTATTGCGGGGCTCTTATCCAGCAAGTAAATTGACATACTGACAATAGAATAGAATCTAGCGTATCAGAACTCCATAAATAAGTTTATCTTATTCTCTTACAGAAACGGTATGAATGGTATGTTAATACGACAGAAGTCGAGCCTTGTTAAGGTAACTGTAATCACAATGGTAGCAGTAGTAACCATATTGCTTATACTGCCACTAATGTCTTCACAACAACAAATTCCATTTGCTAATGCCCAAGATCAGCAAAGGGCTTCAGGATCTGGCCAAGGTATTCTGCCTGGTGATGTTCCTACTCTCTTTAGCTTTAAAGCTGCAAAGGATAAAGATGGAAAAGTATCCGGTAATTTTGAATGCTTTGCAGTTATGCCCGATGGTAATACCATGTACGTAAATGGTACAGTAACAGGTCTTGCACTGACAGCTACTTCTACTCCTACTAATGGAAGTTCTGTGACTCTATCAGGGCCTGCAATAGTTACAGGTTTTGGTGCTGGTGCTGGTGCTTTCAAAGCAGTAACAATAATGCCGGAAGCAGCAGGCAGTACTGTAATCAATAATGGTATGCTAGTACTTACTACAGATGTAAACGGTGATGGTATTAAAGGAAATATGCCTAACGGCTCAGAAGGACCGTTTAATGAAAAAATTATGAAAGGTTCCATAAGAATATATCCTTAGAATGACTAGACATGCAAATGCTGCTTTGGTGCTGCTCCCAAAAAATGATCAATTGGCTGCTTGGAAGAGTAAGGCTATTACAATAGTAGTCAAAGTCGCAGTCAAACAATAAAGGTTTGAAAAAATTTCAAGCGTTATTATGAATTATATAAAACGGCTAAAGTGAAAGATCTATACAATTTTGGTACGAGATTTTTTTCATAGTCAAATTGAGATATCTTGTTATCTATCTATCTATGGAGTGCAGCGGAATTATAAGTAAATTTCTTACTCACTGTGTTAATCCAGCAACAACATTCTTCTTTCCAAGTACGATTAGGACAATACTTAGGAGATTGGGACAGGCGCCACTCTTCAAGTAAACATCCACAATCCACACATTTTATATCTACATTTTTATATCCACAAAGAAAATTATCTTTCACTACAGAAATAAAAAGCATTTGAAACATACCTCTTTTATTTTACCGCTTAAAATTCTTGCCAGAAACACCAAGATTCAACGTAGTTAGTATACGGATATTATATTATCTTCTGATAGATCTATTAATCCCTAACTTCTGGATCGACTCGAGTTTAGCACAATATTAAATGTACCACTATAGAATTGTCCTTCCTTAGTCAGATCGAGCATCAAATGCTTTCCAGTATTGCTTTTCACTAGCCCATCGGTCGAGGCTCCTGTGTAAATTCCATCCTGTTCATTTGTAATATCGGGAAGACCATGGTTACTGTATGGAGGTTGTGTGTGAACCTGTTCATTAATAGAATTGCTAAGGTAAAACTGTGATGTCCACTCCAAAGTCTTCTCAGATCCCTCAAAGGTACGTACCTTGAAGTGTATGTGAATTGCTCTACCTTGATACCAGCCTGGATAAATTGTAGTGAATTGAACATTTCCATTATCGTCTGTAACTTGGTATCCACGAAGGAACTTCTTTCCCATAGTACCTTGGTCGTTAACACCTGAGTATACACCCTGAGAGTTGGCATGCCAGATGTCTACTTGTGCTCCTTTAATAGGAGTACATGAACCATTATCCACATCATAGACGTGAATTACTAGACGCAGTGGAATGCCTTGTTGCAACGAACCGTCTGAGGGATCCGATCTTATATCAGAGCGGTTAGGCATTCCTTCGACAAAATATGGACCTTCGATTTGTTGCGGAGTTCCTTGGAGCTTGATTAACGAGGGTTTAAGTGTACATGTCTTGTTTGTTGAAGCGCTGATTTGAGCTGCAGATAACTCAGGAGATGGTGGTGATGGAAATGGCTGTGGTAGTGAAGTAGAAAGCCTAGAAGATAAACTTTGGTTCGAGGGTATCGGGTTGCTGTCGTTAGTTAAAATTGATTGTGATGAAACTATAGCAGAACCTAACACTTGTCCTACAACGACAATCAGCCCAGATAGAGATAATGCAATAACAAGTGAGATAATTCTTTTTTTGGTTATTCCTATAGCAGTATAGTTCATTTATCATCATCATTTAGAGGCATTATAACTTACACTATCAATGCATATTATTAAAGTCTAATCATAAATGCCTTTGACTGATGCTCTAAAACTATGTGTCACTACTACTATTTGAAGAAGTAAAGGCTATGATAAACCGAAAACCTCTATTCGATAGTTAGGTCCATCAACAAAATAAACAAAGTCCTTTAGAATCTAAAGCAATGTCTATTGTACCTCCAAATTGTCCATCGCCATTACCAGGAGTTCTCCACTTTTGTAATGAATTTGCCATTGCTATCGAGCTTTTGAATGCGGTCGTTTCCAAAATCAGCTATGTATTATTGCTGATATCATACAATTATTTTTACTATATCTTACTTTTTAAAATGTGTATCTATAAGTTACCGATTTAGCTGATCGTAGTTTGTTATATCCAACACTATGATTATACTGCCTCCAAATGAATTCTAGATGTCTTTTATTAAGTACTTTACAGTATACAACCCAGCAATATGCCTCATCATCTACTGAATTACACGAATAATTAGGAAAGTGTTTCTCTTCAATTGATTAAAGGCTGGCTTTTTGATGTATATCCACTTGATAACAAAATGATTTTTTGGGTAAAGCAAGAAAATGGCAAGGCTGTCAGACTAGAAGATAATAGTTGGAGTCATTGTATCTATGTTGCATCAGAAGAAGATGATAATAGCAAATCAAATCTTATCAACTCAATATTAGAAAGAAAACAAGGAGATCAGAATGATAATATTATCTGTCTTATCAAAGACTATGAATTAGTATCAAAATATGAGAAAATTACAGATACTAAAGAGTCAACAGTTCTGAAACTGACTTTAATAGATTCTACAAAAGCACTTAGCTTAGCAAAAAAGATTGAAAGAACAACTCTTCACAAGTTTGGAAATTTAAGATTGTACAATGTAGATTTGTTGCCCGCGCAGTCTTATTTTTATGAACATGATATATTTCCATCAGCTTTTTGTGAAGTTAGCTGTAACAATAGTAGTAGGCATTCAAAACTGACATGGATTAACAAGGATAATGTCCATTCATTAGATTACAAATTACCTGATTTTAAAGTCATTCATCTTAAAGTAAATCTAAAGAGAGAAGGAAAAATACCTAGATATACTGATAGAATTGACTCAATATTAATTGAAGAACGAAAATCAGAGGAAGAAGATTACATCTCTTCTTTTGAAATTCAAAGCGAGTCAGAAGAGAATATAATTGAAGATCTTATTGCAGAAGTAACAAAGAAGATTGATCCTGACTTTATATTCACTGAAGATGGAGACTCATTTACCTTCCCTTATTTAATTCATCGAGCTGAAAAAAGCACTATAAACTTAGTTTTAGGAAGAGAGCAAACAATACCATTAAAGAAACCAAAGAAAGAAGGCATATCGTATTTCTCTTATGGACGAGTATACTTTAGGCCCACTACTATGAAGCTACTTGGCAGAATACATCTAGATAAAAATAATTCATTTGTCTGGAATGAATCAGGATTACAGGGTCTATATGAGATATCTAGACTTTGTAGAATGCCTTTACATACAGCATCAAGAGCCTCAATAGGAAAGTGTTTGAGCAGCTTACAGTTCTATTATGCTATTACCAAAAAAAATACTCTAATACCTTGGAAGCCAACATTAGCTGAGCACTTTAAGACATATGAGGAGCTACTTATAGCAGATAGAGGAGGTTTCATATTCGAACCTGAAATAGGAGTACATGAACAAGTTGCAGAATTTGACTTTATTTCATTATATCCTAATATTATGCTAAAAAAGAATTTATCAGCAGAAACTATCAATTGTAATTGTTGTACTTATCATGGTTACACCAGAAAAGTGCCAGAACTGTTAGACTATCACATATGCCAAAAAACTGGGATAGTACCTATGTCATTGAAAATAGTCTTGGATAAACGTAAAGAATACAAGCGGCTTGTAAGATCTGATAGTCTACCCCAGGATCTAAAACCAATTTACGACTCAAGACAAAATGCTTTAAAATGGATTCTGGTTACTTCATTTGGATATTTGGGATTTAATAATGCAAAATTTGGTAGAATTGATGCCCACATAGCAGTATGCGCTTTTGATAGACAAATACTTTTACGAGCAGCAAAAATAGTTGAAAGATACGGCTTTAGAGTTTTACATGGTATTGTAGATTCTATATGGATAAAAAAGAAGAAGAATGATGCAATACCAGGAAAAAAACAAGAAGAATATGACTACTTACGATTAAAGGAACATATTGAAAAAGAAACAGGTTTCGAAATATCATTTGAAGGGATATACAAATGGATTGCATTTGTACATTCTAAAGTAAATGCTAATCTGCCAGTACCAAATAGATATTTTGGTGTATTTGAGAATGGCAGCATAAAAGTAAGAGGTATAGAAGCAAGACGACACGATACACCTCATTTTTTCTCAAAATTTCAACAAGAAATTCTAGCAATAATGGCTGAAGGTAATAATATAAATGAGGTCAAAGCTCTGATGCCAAAAGTAAGACAAACTTTTCAAAAATATCTACGACTTCTAAAAGATAGAAATGTTCCAATAGAAGAACTAGTGTTTACAAAACAACTCTCAAAGGATTCAAACAAATACCAAATAAATAGAAATACTATTGAGAATGATGCATTGCATCAACTTGAAATGGAAGGTCAATATCTTAAAGCTGGACAGCTTCTAAGATATATTATAACTAATTATTATGGAAAGCATAGTCCTAATAAATTTAGGACAATTCCTATGGAACTAATTGATGAAAAGAATACTACTTATGATGTAACAAGATATGCCGAATTACTTGCAGAAACCTGTAATTCGGTCACGGAATCTTTTGGTAACACTAGTACAGATGGTGGGAGATGATGATTTAGGTGTATTAATACTACTACTACAACAACAACAAAATACCGCTAACAGGAAGTAGAGGATAGTAATAATTAATTGCCTTATTATTGCTAGTATACATATATAACTAATAATGGTAAATAATATCAATATATTTTAATATAATTGATTGCATGATTGCAAATAATCTGATAGTTGCTAATAAGTAAAAAATATGCTTTACTCATTTGCTTGGTAATCGTACTTTTATCGGGAATTTTATTATTAAATACACTTTTAAAATTACCAAAATGAATCAATGAATATTGATACAAAATAGCTAATTCAACAAAAAAGGAAAGATAAAAGAAAATATGTAAATTAACTTTCGTTATCTCCTTCTGGTAGTTAATTATCCTACCAAGAAGTAGTACCTGCAGTGGTAGTAGAGTTCATCATAACAGGATACCAAATGTCTTTCTTTCTAATAATCTGTACTTTTTATAAGGAATACTTCATTATATCTAGCCAGTGTGGAAAAATCCCAAGATATGTTTATGTAACTAAATTAGTATTTTTTGATATGTGTTAGGTAGTGTAACAAGAAGAGCTTAATCGGTCTAACTACCTATTATCTTTACTTTTTTTTGATTGATGCATTAACTAATTTCACGATATCTTCAAATGATGCATTCTTCATAAGTAAGGCATCCATATTGCTGAACTCATAGTGGCTTGTATTATCGAGTGCAGAACCTCCTACTATCACAGGTAATTTATTGTTGTACTTTAATCGAATTTGCTTAATAAGTCTCTCAGCGGGTTTGATATTCTCTGCAAGAGTTACAGAAATAAAGATAATGTCAGGTAGCAAGTCGTGTATGTAGTCAAGTATAAATCCTGTAGGTACTGACGTCGAGATGTTATATACCTTATATCCCTTACTTAAGAGAAGTGATTCTATTATATTACAGGCCAAACCGTGTAGCTCACCTTCTGGAGTACAAATTACTATTTTATATTGGGAGCCTCTTTTAGTTATTCTGGTTCTTGTAGTTATTTGCTCATTTATTACCTTAATCAGGCTAAGGGCAGTATTCGTGCTGGCATGTTCAGTCGCAACATCTAACTTTTCTTGATTCCATAAGTCTCCTATCTTATACATCACAGGTTTTAACAGTTTATCATAAAATTCAACTAAACCAAACAACCTTGAATATTTTTGAAAGAGACTAACAAGACTTTTAACATTACAATCAGTTAAGAGACTAAACATTTCTTCTTGAATTTTTGAGATCAGCATTTTCTTCTCCTCTTGATTAGAGCTGAATGCAGAAATAAATGTCAGAATCTTGGATTCACTTCTATATTGTTCTGGTATATCTTCAATTGCCACATCCGATGCTTTACCAAGATATTTTATGGTTTGCTGTCTGGACATATTCTTTCTATGATCCCATATACTTTGGACTAGGTATGCATAATCTATTCCCTTTACTTTCTTATTTCTTATATATACCATTTTTGATAGCGACTATACTATTCCCAGATGCCTTTATCTATCATATGCTGGATTAGTGAAAAGTTCTATTACTGATGCTAAATACTGAATTTTTAATATATACCATAGTAAAAATCTATATTTTTGCAGTAGCAGCAAGCTTACCTTTCGTAAACGCACCGATCTCACTCATTCTCCCAGAAATAAAGCCGGCTAACGCACCGTATATCAGATGAAATACAAACGATCCCCCTATAATAATAGGGTACAAGCCTTGGAAGTGGCTAGCTATGTTATATATATATTGATTAGGTGCTGAAAATGCAAATGAATCAAGTCTTGGTTGTATTCCAAATGTTGCAAGTGGAACAAATAATACCGTCCATAAAGCTGTACCAACAATCATCCCTTTGACTAATCCTTCTCTGGCTGTATAAGGTGAAATCTTTGACCAAAATAAAGAAATTTGTCCAAATATGTTGCCTGCAATTAGTCCAGTTATTACATGTAATACGAAGCCTATATACTGTGCTGATCCAGGATCATTAAACCCTAGCGATATTCCTATTACGGCAAAAAAAGTACCTGGAGAAGTACCAGATATGATGTCTACTATAATAAGAAGACCGGAAATAGCCCATGCACTAATAAAACCTGCGATCGAGCAGTAGACTATAAACATCATTCGGTGAGATTTTTCCATTTCCATATATTCAGTCGAGTAAACTAATATAAAAACAAGTGCCTATCTGTTCGTATAGTGCCTAACTTTATATTATATTCCATGAATTCTTATCTTGTGATAAACGTTATGTGATGCTGCTACAACAGATATTGCAATGCCGACACCAATAAAGTTTCTTATAGACATTGTTATATCAGGAGATGTAGCGATCAAGGATTTACCCCCTAGGGTATGTATGTTATCAATGAGCCAAAAAGTAAGAGTTATCCATCCAATAACACCTGCAGTTATCGCCCCAAGCCTCGCTCCATTGAAGATGAAAAATAGGGAAAACGCAATAGAAAGATACCACAATCCGCTTAAAATAAGCCAACCAATTTGGAATACTTCGGTTCTTGCATCAAGCATATAATATGTCAAGCCGATAGCAGACATTGCAAACAATGAGATGATAAGTACTTTATTGTTTAATGAATGAGATGTTCGCTCTTGCCCTATAATACTTTTTTTTACTTGCTCTTCTTCCTCTGCTGCTTTTATCGACTCTTCGAAGCTTTTTAACCTAATAGGAATTATTCTTTTTATTGAATCATCTGTTACCGTGGCCTCGTGTTTTAGGCTGTCTATCAAAGGTCTTACTAATGACGCCTTTGCAGGGGTAATAAGATCAACCCAATAAGAAGATAGTCTTGGAGTCAGGAAAGGTATTATTAATATTCTTAAAGATCTGTTTAACATTTTTGCATATCGCTTCATCATGTCTACGTAACTAAGTACGTCTGGGCCTCCAATGTCAAAATCTCTACCTTCAGTTTCTTTTACATTAATCGAATTAACCAGATATTCAACTACATCGTCTACAGATATCGGCTGGGACTTAGTTAATACCCATTTGGGACAGACCATTACAGGCAATCTCTTGACTAGATACTGCAACATCTGAAATGATCCACCTCCTTGTCCTAAGATAACTGCTGCACGGAAAATCGTAACCTTTGCAGACGATGTTTTTAATATTTCGCCAACTTGTTTTCTACTACGCATGTGTTCAGATAACTTGTTAGAATCCTCTTTTCCATTTTCCTGATGAATTAGGCCACTCAAATATATGATCCTCTTAACTCCACATTCTGTGGCAGCCTTGGCAAAGTTTTGTGCAGCCATTCTGTCTCTTTGTGAAAATTTTTTCCATTCTTTAGAAGATCCTTCCATTGAGTGTATCAAATAAAATGCAATATCAACTCCGCTCATAGATTTGACAAGTTGAGCATAATCATTCACATCCGCTGTAACTATTTTGATAGCATTATTATTGACTTCACCGAAACGGCCTTTCAAAGATTCTTTATTGCGTGTTAAGCATAATATTTCGTAATTATATTTAGGCAGCGCAGAAGAAAAAAATGATAATAGTCTGAGTATTACACGGCTTCCGATGAAGCCACTTGCTCCTGTAACCAATATTTTTAAATCGGTTTCTTTTGTTTTTCTCCCAGCAATGTCATGCTGAGGGTTATACTGTTGCATCATTTCTCCTTATCTTCTTTCTTCAGTTGTAGGATCATATCTATAGGAAGGTCCTTTGCTAATGCTAAAAGCACATCATCATCATTAATATATACTTGGATAATATCACCTTGTCCTATCTCTAATCTTGATGTCAAAGTGATCCTATCTTCCTCATGTCTAATGAAAGAAATAGCTGCCTGATTAAACTCTTTAATGTTGGAGAAATCTGGTGGAAGAACTATTAATTGATCGTTAGCTTGTTGAATATTGATAGAATAAGATTCACCATTGGCAATAGTGGCAGTTCCATGAATATAGCTTTCACCCAAGTCTAATTGTAAAGCAAATCTGATTCCTTGCAGCATAGTACATTTTTCACATGATTGCTTAGTCTATTTAAATAATGCCAGATATAATTACATAGTGCTAACTTCACTAAAATCAAGAATATTCGATTATAAGCTTATCAAAGCCTCGTCTAGTGGGAACGTAATATAAAGACAATGTGATAAAATTGATTAATATTTCATTCAATCATTTCAATATTATGGAGATAAACCTAACGATTTCTAACATAACTAATCGATAGATAAAACGTGAGTTAGCACTATGACCACATATTACCACTAGTTTATATATCGCTGGCAGGAATTAAGTGTTATGAAATTGAATAACAAAATTCCTTGGGCTCTGGTCATGGCAACATTAGGCGCAACTGCTACTGGTGCACTCAATACTACAGTAATATTCGGGATAGCAAGCGTTGTTCTAGGAGGATGTGCCCTGATAACTGCATTACTAACTCGGCAACGGGTAGAGAAAAGAAAATTGAAACCAGCATTGGCAGAGGAGCTACGATAAATTTTTTAAAAACAAATTTTCCACTTCTTTTTTATTCACGTCATTTTTTTATAATCTCTAGGACACAACCTTTATAAATTAATTTTAGTCTTGTTGTGATAGATATTCACGATGTTATAAATGGAATATATGTATATCGTGGTGATAGTCATATTTTTTTGTTATGTAGCAAGGCATTATAACACTAGCAATTCACTTCTTTCATTTTTCCTGCTATCAATGCACTTTCTTTTCTATATTTTTATTAAAAGAGGGTATTATAATACTAGTGCCTAACTATACTATATAGTATACAACGCTTAAAAATAATAAAATACAACACACAAGCGAAATGACAAACATTCAACATGAAACAGAGATAAATGCACCGGTAGCACGAGTATATGATTACTATACAAATCCAAACAACATACAGAAAGCATGGCCGCGTGACATTGTTAAAGAGTCCGAATCACTTTCATCCTCACAAAATGAAGAAGGCTCTGAGATGAGAGTAAAAGGAGAGTATATGGGTAAACAAGAAGAGATGATATTAGAGGTTGTAGATAAACAACAAAATAAAAGATTAGTTACGCGACAAACACAAGGTCCATTTAAGAAATGGGAAAGCATTCAAGAATTTCGGGAAAATGGAGGTAACAGAACGCGTGTTAGGCATTCAATTGACTATGAACTTCCAGCTACTGGAAAAATTGCGAACCTGTTTTCTGGCAATCAAGCAGACAGCAAGGTAAGTCAAGGACTAGAACAATCAGCTCAAACAGTAAAGCAAAAGTTAGAATCTGGTTAGGCTTGATACGATAGCAGATAGAAATCATAAAAAGATGTGAAAATTAGATGTCATCACTTAATCATCAAGTAGGACACTTTGAAATTCCAGCAGACAATGTAGATAGCTTGAAGAACTTTTATAGCTCGCTATTTAGTTGGCAGTTTGAGAAAGGAGAAACACATGGCTATTGGATAATAAAAAATGCAGGTATAAGTGGAGCAATAGCACAAAAAGAAAATCGAGAACAAATATCAACACAGTTTGTAACCGTAGAATCAATTGAAGACTACATAAACAAAGCAAAACAACTAGGAGCTAAATTGGTAAAGAATAAGCAAGAGATGCCCGAAGGATATTATGCTGTATTGGAAGATCCACAGAAAAATACATTTGGAATATGGCAAAATAAATAATGCAGAGATTCCTTTTCCTTTTTATTTATTAATCTGTAGGGTAATCAATAAAATTAAAGATCTTAATTCATTATTTAATTCAGTCATAACATAATAGACAAGGGATCTTTAAACCATGCTATCTAACATAATACGTGTGTATTTAGCATCGAACACCACAGAATCCGCTTATATATGACATGACCGCAGGTACATATATTCGAATCACATTTTGCACAACAACTAGATCTTAATATGGTCTATTAATCACGGTTTAGTACACATGTGTGATCAAATACATAACTAACTCGGTTATGTAAACTTTAACAAATATATCTTTAGTAATCATATGCCCAATTGTTACAAATTATTGAGACAAGAAGAGGCTGCTACTAGCGACGATAAGAGTGGTGTGACCAAGGCTTATTGTACGTGGGATGAAATAGAATTTCTAATAAAAGATCTAGCCACACAATTAAAAAAGGCCAAGAAGAAATATGATTGTATTTTAGGTATTACAAATGGCGGAATAATTCCTGCAAGATTATTGGCAAGAGAGTTCAATGTTGAATTAATCCAATTAATTCCTGTCCGGAATAAAGTACTTGTTAAATCAGAAATGCCATGCATTCTTCCAGAGAACAAATACCTTATTATAGATGATATCTATGATACGGGAAATACCTACAACAAGGTCGCAGGGGCAATGAAAGGATTCAATTGTGATTTTGTTTTTTTGATGAGTAGATTTAATACATGTAGTGGTCTATCTTCAAAGATATTAAATCACGGTAAATGGATAATATTTCCATGGGAAAACCACAATTTATTTTGATAGCAAAAAATTTTGACTGTATGATGCATAGTGAGATAACGCGATGTAGATAAATCAATCAGAGTCTTTAAAGCTTTAGCATATTCTTTATGGTATTTTTTAACAATGTACTTTTAGTACAGCATGGCACTGTTACGCTATCCCAACACAATGGCACTGTTATATGTTACAGCAGTAGCATAACACTCATTAAATATTTTGAGCAACAATGAGAAAAGGATCTCAACCACAACTACAGGTAATAAATACTACTGTACCTAATTCTAATAATGTAACTATAATAGAAGAATTCTATCAATATATGAAAGATACGGGAGATACAAAGTACTGCTGTCGATTAGGAGGATGCTCTGATCGGATGATTATAATATTTCGTAGTCTGTGTGAGTTACCATTATAAGCAAAAACTTTCCAACGGTTGTTGTTATATTGTCTATTACTACTACAAATAATCCTCAACAAAAGAAGAATGAATGGCTTACAGAAGACCGCGTAATAGAATAATTTGCTAGAGCGGATCGCTTACCTCATAGGCTAGAAGGTGAAAGTGTACTAATAGAGCATATTCCTGTTGGCACAAACAGAATTTTAGATTTAGGCACTGGAAACAGACACCTAATTCGGCTATTGAAAAACAATAACAAGAACTTGAATATTGTAGAAGCTATAGGGTTAGACTTTTCTTCTCTAATGATCAAAAAAGCGAGAGAGGAATTTTCTGAAGACCCTTCAGTTAAGATAATTGAACATGATCTTAATTATTCACTATTTCCTAAGTTAAATTATGAGAAATTGATGTAGTTGTGTCCAGCTTTGCTATACAGCATTTAGAACATCAACGAAAGCTAGCACTATACAAAGAAATATTTTCAATTTTAAATCCTGGTGGTATTTTCTGCAATTTAGACCATGTATCTTCGCCTTCTCCACAGTTACATAAAAGAAAGATTTATGGCAATGTTAGGAAAAACACCAGAGACTGAAGATAGCTCCAATAGGCTATTGGATTTGAATACTCAACTTGAGTGGCTAAAGAACTATAGGTTTTATAGATGTGGACTGCTATTGGAAATGGTTAGAATTTGCTTTATTAATAGGGGTAAAACCATAACCATGCCCCGTATCAACAATAACTCTATCATCCATAAAATTATTTGATATAGATGCTAAAGAGAAAGAGCAATTTAGTGATTTTTCTATAGATAGATAAATTGAGTTCAAGACACTAGGGGATGTGAGAAGATG
>DASQQB010000102.1:0-33222 GCA_035643635.1 Nitrososphaeraceae archaeon
GCCATTTGTCCTGTTGTCCTTGTGGTCAGTCTGGCAGCGTCACGGGTTACCAGTACTGTGATCTATGTCTCAAATCAAATCAGAAGTATCTCAATCGACAACAACTCTTACAAACTTAAAACCTACCAATACGATTAAAAATTATGAAAAAAAAGCTTGAAGGAAAAGTAGCAGTCATCACAGGAGGAAACAGTGGTATTGGCCTTGCTACAGCACAGCAGTTTGTGTCAGACGGTGCATATGTTTTCATCACTGGTCGCCGCCAGAGCGAACTTGATACAGCAGCAACACAGATTGGCAAAAACAACGTCACAGCCGTTCAGGGTGATGTCTCAAATCTAGCAGATCTTGAGCGATTGTATGCAAAGGTAAAGGAGCAGAAGGGTCAGATAAACATTCTTTTCGCTAACGCTGGCACTATCGGAGCGGCTCCGTTAGGGGAAATTTCCGAAGAGCACTTTGACAAAACATTCGGCATCAATGTCAAAGGACTCTTGTTCACCGTGCAAAAAGCACTTCCTTTATTTCAGGATGGAGGTTCTATCATTTTGAATGCTTCAGTTGCAGCATCTAAAGGATTTGAGGCGACAAGTGTTTACAGCGCAACCAAGGCGGCTATACGCTCGTTCGCTCGTACATGGACAGCCGATCTGAAACAACGCAAGATACGTGTCAACACCATCAGTCCTGGTCGTATCGACACACCGATCTTCAATGGGGTGCTGACTGAGGAACAGACCAAGCAATTTAATGCGAGTATCGTGGCCAATGTACCTCTGGGGCGAATGGGAAATCCTGATGAAGTCGCCAAAGCTGTATCATTTCTCGCTTCTGATGACAGCAGTTATATCACGGGCACTGAACTGTCCGTCGATGGAGGATTGGCACAAATCTAGGTAGTGTTATTGGATAAAGAATCAAAAACCTGATTTGTTGTTGTCTCGTCAGCTTCCTCATTTTCTTCTAGCTGATCTCCGTTTTCATAATGATCATGCTCATCTGATTCTTCTTTGTCGTGTTCACTGTCATTATAGATAGCTGCTGATGATTTTAGGTTCTCTTTGTCTTTTGATCTATCAGATACAAACCTAATTGCATCATCTACCACAGTAGCATTAGTAAGTAAATCTAATTTCATAGAATAGCACTCTTTTGCTAATGATAAAGCATGTATCTTTTCTCTCTTGTCTTCCGTATTCTGTGAAGTATTCCATGCTTCTCTTAGGATAGAAGTTATTCCAACAAGACATTTCTCATATTCATTTGGAAGTGTTTCGTCTATGTATTTTCTTATCTTCTGTTTGGATTGTTGTCTGAGATATGATAAATCTCTATTAACTGTACCAACACTAACTTGCAGAATTCTTGCTATCTCTGGTCGACTGTTTCTTGCATATTCCCCTCGTGAATTTGGCCTACTGGAGGTATTGGAGATACTGGAGATATTTTCCGAATCTTTATGGAAGAGGTATTGACTTTGCCTTTGAGGTTTTTAGTAATCCTTGTTATAATTACTTCTATTCCAAGACCTTCCAGAAGGTTTGAACGAATCTGATTAAGTCTTCTCGTTAATGCATTAGAAGATTTGGGCCATAATTTATGGTCTGTCTTTACGTTATTCTCTGCTGCAAATATCTCCAATTGCTCCAGTATCTCAGAAGGAGAACCTTCCAATACCTTGTTGCTGTCCTGTCTATCTTCACTATCAAAGAATTTTGCTATTACCTGACCTAAGGGATGGCTTTCTATTGCCTCTATGTTCTGTCTGCCTATATTGTCATAGTATGCTTGCATAAACTCCAATTCTCTATATCCCATGGCTCTAGCAATTGATTCACCCCATAAGGCGAAGTCAGCCATTCTCGGTAAGTCATTCAATTTTATTGTAGGTTTAATCTTATCAAAATCGGAATGTAAGAAAACATTATCTCCTGAATCGTCCCAAATAAAATTTGTAATAATTCTATATTTTTGTCAATAAATGTTCATTCTCTATCGTATTTATGTTATCTATAACTTTAAGAGCAGGTTTTATATAATATATACAAAGACAAAAGATAGAGTGATTCAAAAATTGTATTCTTATAATGCTAACCCGACGGAGAGACTCCTACGGTAAACTATAGTACTTATACTAGTAACAAACTTTCCAACCAAGAGGATTATATTATTAAAACCTCCATAGCTACAAAAAATATTTTAATTATAGACGATGATCCAGATATTACTCTAACATTCAAAAAATGTCTAGAGGCCGAAAATGATAAAAGTGGTAATAAGACTTTTTTCAAAGCATATATTTATAATGATACAGTACAAGCGTTAGCAGAATTCAAACCGAATTTCTATGATTTGCTATTAATTGATGTCAATATACCTAAAATGAATGGCTTTGAATTCTCTAGACGAATATTGGAGATAGATGTAAACGTTAAAGTCTGTTATATTACTGCTGCAGAAATAAATCTGCAAGCATTAAGAGAACAATTCCCAACTTTAGGTATCGGCTGTTTTATCAAAAAGCCAATTGGAATAGAAGATTTAGTTAGAAGGGTAAGGGCTGAATTAGAATAGTAGATGAGTGTAATATACTATCATTAGTTTCTTGTTTATTAGAGATTATATACACTGCGTTCTATATCGCATAAATTTATTGAACTAACTTTTGTATATCTATAAAACCATCAGCTACTGTTGCATTTGTAAAGTAAATCAAGTTCCATAGAATACATTCTTTTGTTGTTGATAATGCATGTATCTTTCTCTTTTATCTGCTTCTACAATATTTGATACATTCCAAGCTTCCTTTAGGACAGAGTTTGTGAAGTGGATCTGGCGATTCTGATCTTAGTATGCTATTCAAATAACAATATATTTCTCTGTAATATCTTTAAAATGCTTGTTTGTAAAAACTTTGAAAATACTATCAAGGATGATAATGATTTTTCTATATGTATCTGATATATTGATATCTGTTTGTTCTTTGAGCTAAGATTACTCCTCGACAATCATTGTAGCATTTTTCTTTCGAAACCTCTCTCAATTTATTCTCTTTAAGATTCTATGCAATCCTTCATCTATCTACAAGTTCAATTTTTCTACGATATAATTTTTCTTCTTCGATTGATCTTTTTTCTGTGGTAACGTCATCTATCGATCTATATTATAGCATCTCATCCATCAGGTTTAAAATCTATTCTATAATACTAGATTTCAACGATAAACTCAATCTCAACTGAGCTGTTCAAAGGCAGGCTACTCGCACCCACTGCTATTCTTGCATGTCTTCCTTTCTCACCGAAAATATGCATTAAAAGGTCAGACGCTTCATTAATAACTTTGGAATGCTCAGTAAATGATGGATCACAATTAACAAATCCTGAGACCTTTACAAATTTTTTTATTTTATCAAGACTGCCCAGCGTATTTTTTATGTGAGACAGAGCATTTATAGTACATAGTCTTGCTGCCTTCTGACCATCCTCTAAAGAAATGTCTTTACCTACTTTTCCTTTGAACTTCACCTTTGGCGGTATTGAATCGTCTTCTATCGGAATCTGTCCAGATATAAAAGCAAGATTACCTGTTATAACAATAGGAATGTAAGCCCCGGCTGATATTGGTGGCTTATCAAATAATCTTATTCCAAGTGAAGAGATCTTGTTTTCTATCATTACAATTGAGTTGCAAAATCTATATATATTATTTGTTAATTCTGTTACTATATTTTTCTGATATTTTTTAATAAAAATCTCATAGTCCGACTTCTTTATCCAAGCAATAGTACTAAAACGAAATGCAAATATTTTTAAAAGCAATTATCATTTAATTCAGTATTAATGTGTGCACATCATGACAGGGATCAAGAATCGCACGGGTATCAAAACCTTACAACGGTAGCTTGGTCAATACTGATTATGGGTATATCCCTCGCCACAGTCATACTTCTCTGGATCTGGTTTGGGCATATAGGACCATCTTTTTCATCTGACACTTTAGCTGAACAGCAAAAGGCTTTGAGGAAAGAGTTTGGTCTTCCAGCTCAAGAGACTGTAGTGGATCCTAACGAATTACTTACGCCTCCTTCACTCAGACACTTAGATAACAAAAATAATAGCACCAGTAATAGTACAAGTAATAGTACAAGTAATAGTACAAGCAGTTGATGGATCCTACTATGCGGAAATCATAATACAATAAATCTATCAGACATTCTTTTCCCGAACTTGATTAATATATGTATTACATTAATGAATACGGTAAAGGGATGATAATCAAAGGCCAAAAGTTGAAGCAGGCTATTCTTGCTGCGTTGGCTGATGAGGAAATAATTAAAATTTTAGATTCTGCTATGTACCATTCAAAATCAGTTAATGATGTCATTAAAGAATGCGATATCCCACATACTACTGCGTATAGGAAAATTAAATGGCTGCTTGATGAAGGATTAATTGTTATTGACAAGGTTCAAATTACACCGGACGGAAAGAAACTCAGCTTATTTAGAAGTGTATTAAAAGCTCTTAATATTAAATATGAATACAATAGTGTGATAATAGAAGCTGATCAGAATTTAAGTATCGTGGAAAAGATCACTGAGAGGTTCTTCTCACTAGATTAATTAAATAAGTAGTAACTAGCTTCTGACTACAGAATTGTTTAACATAACGAAAAGATAGTTCTCACAAATAAAATTACTATTCTAAAGTTAAATACTTATTGGACATTGTATTTTCTTATAATTCCTATAATTATTTTTTGCATCCGTCTGTGACATCTTATAAAAATTCCAAATCTAATATCTTGCTGGGAATTATGCCATATATAATCATTAGTCTGACGATACTCTTTCTATTCTATACTTTGAATGACGTACAAAACTCGTAATAGAATCTCAAATTAAACTGAATCCCCAAAAACTAAAGTAAAATACCTTTCGTGTTACTAATAGCAAAACATTATTATCATTCTTATTTAAAAGGCAATTACAAATTTAAGAAGATGAAGGAGGAGCCGGCTTTGTCTTGTCTTCTACTAATTTATATTTAGAAAGTTGTTTGTATGCTAAAAATACTAACAATGCAACTATTATAAAGTCAATAGCAGTAGAAATTAAATCACCATATTTAAACTCAGTAGTAGAGCCTGATAAATTGGGTATACTAACAGAAAGAGACTTTAAATCCCCAGTAGGCAGGAATAGTCCTATAAGTGGATTAACAATATCATTTACTAGTGCAGTAACTAGTCTAGAAGCAGCCCCACCTAATACAAATGCAATAGCCAGTCCTATTATTCCAAATACTTTCAGAAAGTCAAAGAATTCTTGTGCTAGTGTCTTTTTCACTTCAGTTGGTATATCATCTGCACTCAAACTTGAAATGAGTATTATTTCTGACTTATTTGCAAATCTCTTAATTGTTCTCCTAATAATTTCAGTAATATTATTTAGAATATTATATAGAATTTGTATGACATCAGGAGTCTAGGAATTGAGAAATGACAACGCCTATTCTTCGGGTAGATCATTATCTTGTGAAGTGCTTGAAGACTCCTCTGCTGCAATCATTCTCCCCATCAACCAAAGCATACGGTACACACCTTTAATATTCTGCTATCACAGGAGAAGAATACTTTTTCTAATGTCTCTAGGAACTAATGGTAATTCATCCTCTAAATGGAGTTTGGCATCATTGCTTTTCTTCTTCTAGATCGTCTATTATCCTTCGTCCGTATTTTTTTGAATGATAGAACCTCAATAATAACATGGTAGTAAAAAAAATCATGGATATTACATGAATTCTTAATCCTATATCCGGTATTGTAGAAAATGTAAAGATCAGGTTATTGTGAAGAACATCAACCAAGTCGCCTAACAGCCAAATCACTACGAATATTGATATTTGAAATTGAAAGTTTTTGACATTTTTAGATTTTAATGCAAGCCATAGGAATATACCCAAGGCTATGAGAAGAAGAATTAATGTTACTTCATCAGTAGCAATAAAAAAATTACTGTAAATATTATAGTTATTTTCTTCAATCATACTTTAATCTTTTCCCTTTTTGTTCTGATAGTATTAAGATACATCATTCCAAAGAAAATTAAGATTAGAATTGACAAGGGTTCTAATAGTCCTTCTGCTATGAAGTCAAAACGTAGGAATCCAGTAACATGATAAAATCCGTGAATCAGAATAAAAAAGGTTAGTACTATAGTTAGTGTCCTAAGAGGGCTATTTTTTAACCTTAAGCTGAGATAGATTGGAATTACAGAAGCAACGAATACGCAAACCATACTAATTAAATGAAGATCTATTTCACTCAAGTTATTTCAATTCCTTATTCTTATAAGATATAGGCTTTTATAACTTCATATCTTATTTAGGTAGAGATGAGTTCCAAACTTGGAATTCAATAATGGTATTTGTCTTAGAGTTTATAATTAGACATGGTATAGTATTCTTATGCAAAGAAAACTTATTCAAAATGGCACAATAGCGATGCTGATTTCAATCACATTGCTGTTAAACGTAGCAATCATCTTGTATGACTACCATCTACAAATGGCTATTGCTGCCAAGGGAGATAATAAAAAGAAAAGTCATCACGAGTCCAGTCCAAATGATAAAAAAAATTCATCTACAACAACAAGTACAACTTCGTCTAGCACAAAAAGTTCTTCAGTATCAAACGGTTCTACAATAAATACGATTCAGTTATCGGTTAAGGAAAAAAAAGGGGTATATACATGGTCAAATAGTAACAACGGTGCAATTAATCCCACGCTGAAATTTGTAGCAAATACCAACAAAACAATTCAGATTGAAAATCCGACAGATTCAAAACATAAATTTGTTATAGGTTTCAATGGAAAGGAGCTTGTATCAAGCGGAGACATACGCCCTAGCAATTCTGGCGAATTGATCTTTAAGCCAAATATGACTGGAACATTAGAATATCATTGTGAATATCATCCAACTACAATGAAAGGAATTATCAACGTGGCTACCGTTCGGTAGTTTCCTTTATTTGTTTGTTTAATTGATGTGACTTGATATACTGTACTGACTAATATGGGGACTAAGTAAACTTACGATTTTCTGCAGAATGGGTCACTACTCATTATTGATTGATGTTATCGTTATCTTACACCTTATTATTAAGCTATGATAAAAATCATAGTGGTTTTACTAGTAAGTAATGACTATTTAGTCTTACTATCCTAATAGGATATGGGATTAAAACAAAGAGAACGGGTAGCAGTAGATAGGAGTAAAGGCTAGAATTTAACTCTGGGCTATATGAAGGCTTAACATTCAATAATAGATTTACTTACACTGTTTTCAATGAATTCAGAAATATTATGCCAGAAAGTATTTGCATTACATGACGATATACGTTATGCCGGCATCTTAGATGACGCTGGATTACTTATAGCAGGAGGTGGGCGAGTAGGTATAGATTCCATTGTGGATCAGACTAATGAGGAATTGTACTTGGCTCAAACTGCTCTGCGAAAGTCTATGAGGGCAAGGTTTGACTCGTCTATGGGAAGGGCTAGATTTGCGTATATAGAGCGCGAAAACATTTCGATCTTGACTTTCTATATCAACAAAAATATGCTTCTTGTGACATTAGAGCCGCATGTAGATTCACACACCGCAATGGATATCGCAGAAGACATATTAAAAATGTTAAGTGAAATAAATATCTAATAGACTAGCAATTCTTATTCCTCTCTTTTTTACTAGATAAAACTGAGCCCCGTAAGCCAGATACTCGCCATAAGAAGTTCGTTAGTGGAGGATCCGACAGTAGGGTTCTTGGGAATTTTTTTGCATTGGATTTTATCATAGTAATAGAGGCGGTAGTGTGCTGATTCACAAGTAAGAAAAACTGTATATTAAATACCAAGTTCCTATTAGATTACTATCTGCCCTATTATCTTGGTAATATTTTTTTTCATTTGCAAACCCAAGCTTCTTTCACAAAGGTATAATACTTTATAGCTGGTTCTTTACCCTAAATTCAGTAAAGGCAATACCCACATAATCATATATATCTTCAAATTATTTTTTATCTACTTTTTTTAAATTATGCATTTTTTGCAAATCATCTTTGAATAGTTCTAATTCAATAGGAATAGCAAGATCAATTGGGTCCTTTAACGAAAGTGGTTTTCCACTTTCCTTAGAAACCGTCTCCTTTTTTGCGTTCCACACCATTGAGTTGAAATCTGTAATTGATTGAGTATACTTAATGAATTCTTGATCAGCTGACTTTTGGATTTTAGGTATTTGTTCATTATGAATGCTGTGTGAAGAATATATGTTTCTCCATAATTCCTCAGTAATAAAAGGACATATAGGTGCTAACATAATCAAAATTGTAGAGAAGCATTTATGTAAGGTAAATATCGCAGATTGTTGTCCTGCCTCATCCCTTACGTTATATACTCTACTTTTTATCATTTCTATATAGTGTGATGCAAAAATATTTCGTGTGAATTCTCTAATTGCATTTGCTGGAATAAAGAAATTGTATGTATCATAACCTTTTTTACACTCATGAACCAACTTTGAAAGTTCAACAAGAATCCATCTATCAGATGCATTAAGTTCCTTGGGACACTGTGTAACATCGAATGAAGAAATAAACCGTCCAATATTCCATAGCTTTGATAAAAAATTCTTTGATGTCATTATTCTTTGCTCTGAACATCGAAAATCGTAACCCAGGTTGCTTTCGCTTGCAGACCAGAAACGGAATGTGTCAGCTCCGTACCTCTGTATTATAGGAAATGGATCTATTACATTTCCTTTACTCTTGCTCATCTTCTCTCCTTTTTCATCTACACCGTATCCCATGATCCAAACGTCTGACCATGCTAATTGGCCAGTCAATTGAAAGCATCGTAGCATTGTATAATAGAGCCAAGTCCTTATGATATCCTTTGACTGTGGTCTTATTTCTGTAGGGTAACTATAAGAATAAAATTTTTGATCCTTATTGTATTTTGTAATAAATAGAGGAGTGATACTAGAATCCATCCAAGTATCAAATGTTCTATCCTCACCAGTAAATTCTGTGCAATCACACTTACTACACCTCTCAAACGGAGGCTTTTCTCTCCAAGGCATATAATATCTATTAGGTTCAGGTAGGTTAGGAGTATGGCAACTGTTACAATACCAGACCGGAATCTCTGTACCATAAAATCGTCTTCTTGATATAGGCCAGTCAATCGCGACTGAATCCAACCAATCAAGCAAGATTTGTCTATGCATTTCGGGGTGGAAACTAATTTCCATTGCAAGTTCCTTCATTTGGGGAATGTACTCTAGTTGTTTTATATAATAATCTTGTAATGGAATTATTTCGATTGGAGTTTTGCTACGCTCACATACAGGCGTCCTGTGCATGATATTTTCTTCCTTTTCAATTAAACCACCATTCTTTAGATCTTCGATGATCTTTACTCGTGCTTGGCTTATTCTAAGGTTGGAATATTGCAGCGCATATATCGTAGTAAGCCCGTTCTCATTTAAAGCAACAATTTCTTTTAACCCCAAATCACGAAATACCTGAACATCATTTATGTCGCCATAACTGCACACCATTACTGCTCCTGAACCGAAATCAGATTTGGCAGAATGATGTGGAACGATTTTAACTTCCCTATTAAATATCGGTAATATCACATATTTTCCATGAAGATGAATGTAGCGTTCATCATGAGGATTTACAATAACAGATTGGCATGCAAAAAGTAATTCTGGCCTAGTTGAAGCAATAACAATGGTATCATTTGTCTCCTTAATTTTGAATTTTATATAAACAAGCTTTGTTGGGAGATCGTTATAGACTATTTCTGCATCTGCGATAGTCGTTCCACAATCTGGACAATAGTTATTTGGTCTATTTGCAAGATATATAAGTCCACATTTCCACAAATAGATAAATGTACTTTGTGTTAAAAATCTAAATTCATCTGAATCAGTACGATAGTAATCTTTAAAGTTGCCGCTCAGGCCCATATTTTTCATTATCTGAATCATTTCCGATTCTAGGTCATCAAGGGCGACCTTACAAAGGTCAAGAAATTCTTTTCTGTCCATCTGTCTCATCCTTATCCCATATTTCTTTTCTGTGTAAATTTCTACTGGCAATCCATTTCTATCAATACCTACAGGAAACAAAACATTATACCCATTCATCCTTGCAGTCCTTGCAATCATATCTATTTGTGCATAGTGAGCTGCCGCCCCAATATGCCAAGGTTTACCTGACGGATATGGTGGAGGGGTATCTATTACGAATGCGTGCTTTTCATCCAGTGCTATAAACCTGTAGTTATCTTCCTCATCCCATTTTTTCAATATAGTTTTCTCTATAATGGGATCCCATGATTTAGATTCTATTTTGGGTTTCATCATTTCAGGGGTTCATTCCATTGGTATACTATATGGTTATTAATGTTAACGCAGTTCATTGATCGGCTATGTATGGTTGATCTTTTACTAAAGATACATATTACAATGTTAATATTATTTGTATTATTCTTTTTATTCGCATTGAGCATTTCTTTTTTCTTTATGATGATATTGATCTCATCTAAAGGCTACGCACCAGACTTAATTTGGATCGCCCTTATACCTCCAATAATTCTTAGTGTTATTTTTTTGAAAAAAGTGGTCGTCAAAATTTATGATAAATTATATACAAAATAATGCATACCGCGTAGTGAAGATGTACAAATATGCAGAGTGCAAAAAATAAAGGCAACTAGTCCTCGTGTTAGTAGGTACAAGCTTTGCTTTGCTCTATAGAAAAGTGGTTTCAAAGTCAGTTATGAATAAAGAAATACTGGATCTTTTAATCCCAGCGAATTGAACCCATCTAGTCTTTGCTTACAAGCATAGCATTGCCCACAATGTATTTTACCTTTGCTATGGCAACTCCATGTTAGTTCAACTGGAACTTTTAATTTTATTGCAAGATTGATTATACTTTTTCTTTTCATCGTCGCTAATGGAAGTATTATTTTATACGGATTGCCATCGCATAATAAACATCCTTGTTTAAAAAGCGAGTTTAGCTTCGTTATATAGGGTTTTGTCGCATCTCTGAAAAAGACTTTATCGTGGCTATTGTGTCCCCCTATAATATATTTAATATTTAGAAATTCTGCATGGTAGGCAGCGATGGAATAGAACAATATATTTCGAGCAGGGATATATGATAACCATCTAGGATCATCGAATTTTAGTTGGGAAAAATGAGAATTAAAAAAGTCATCAGGCTCTTTAATAAAAGGAATGTTAATTTGAAAGAAATTTGTAACATTAGCACTTTTGGCTAATTCAATAGTAGCATTTTTCTCTCCTCTTAGCCTTTTATAATAATTGAAAGTAATAGCTGAAACATCGGCGAATTTTAGCTTTGACCAGTAAAGGCAGGTAGCAGAATCTAAACCACCAGATAGCATTACAAGTGCCTTGGATTTTAGCATAACTAATCTTTTTTTATTTCTGTTATTATGTAAGCATCCATGTTAACTCCTTGAGAAAATTCTGTCTTACCTCTAAGAAGGTTACCATTTTTGTTTTTGTATTTAGTATCTTTATACAGCACATCATCTTTCATTATCTATTTTCAATCAAAAAGATCTTGTTGTCACATATAAACCGTTTATTAATAGACAATATACTCTAAAGTATTTACAGCATTTTAAAGAAGACTACGACGATCTGCCTATATCCATAATTATACAGGCTAAGAATAAAAATAAGATAGGTGCATAATACAATCTATTGTTTTAAAAATTAATTATACATAATAGTTAATTCCTAGTCCATAAACTCAAATTCTTATATTCCTTACTGTATCACAACCAAGCTAACAATAAGTAGAAACACCTACCCACATTAAGGATAAGACATCCATAGAAGTAAATTATTAACGCGATATTGTTAATGTTCATCCAGGTAGGTTATGCTATCCTCCAAGTTCTATCGTCCGATATTACCAAACCTCTGTAATTTGTGTATCGAAATCTTAGTCTTCACAAATTTAATAAGAAAGCCACGCAACTAATTTAGATTCCTGAGGAACACTCTATTGTTAGATGATTTGAAAAATAAGATGTTTGAAGTAGTAATAGATGCTATAAATGAAGAGACACCTTTCGCTGTCGCTTTTTCTGGTGGTATAGACAGTTCATTACTTGCAAAGATATGTAAAGATATTGAAAGAGAAAATATTATATTATTAACTGTAGGTTTTCCATACTCCAAGGATATAGAATTTTCAAAGAGAATCTCCTCGAAAATTGGTTTACCTCACAAGATACTTGAGATAGAAGTAGAAGATTTCAGCATCAATTTGGCAAGAGTAGTACAGAAAATAGGCTGCAAAGATATCTCACATATTGAAAATTGTGTTGCATATTTCTACATTGCAAAACTCGCAAAGGAAAACGACCTTCAATTAATTTTAACTGCTAACGGTTGTGATGAGCTGTTTTGTGGCTACGATCAATTTAGGAGGATATATGATCGGGGTAAAACAGATATAATGAAATTAATGGATGAAAAAATTGCTAATGAACTTGTACTTACTAAAGAGATAGAAATGATAACACAAGAATTCATGGTGGCCACCAGGCAGCCATTTCTATCACAAAAATTCATTTCTTTTGCCAGAGATATCCCTATAAATCAAAAGATTAAAGGATCAGATGATTTAGTCAGAAAACATATTCTGAGAGAATTTGCTCTTTTAATAGGTGTTCCTAAAGAATCTGCAATGAAACCTAAAAAGGCCCTGCAATATGGCTCATTAATTCACAAGAATTTCAAGAAAATATTTAATTTTTAATACCTTATTAATGTACTTTAAGAAGTATATTATCGGATCAGCAATCCTTTCTTTCTCACAACTGCTTTGTTTAAACATATTGATCTAAAACCTTCTATGTAGATTTTTTCACTATCTCTGCGACATTATCGATAATATGTGCCGATGAAGAAAGATGATTTCTTGGGTTAAATATGGCTTTTAAGTCTGACGTAGATAAATTCTTTGATAGAAGGGAGTATTTGTTTAATGCTTCGAAGAAATGCTCTCCACTATCTAGTGCTTTAAACGCTGTTTTTTGAATATCTCTGTATGCTTCAAATCTAGGAATTCCCTTTTTTATTAATGCTTCAAGAACAAATTCTGCATATATCTGACCTTTTGTCAGATCCAAGTTCGAGGTAATTTTTTCTGTGTTGACCTTTAGTCCAGAGATAACTTTTACTATCGAGTTTAGCATCTCATCCAACAGAATTACTGCCATAGGAAGGGTAAATCGCTCATTTGCTGAATTTGATAGGTCTCTCTCATGCCATAAAGCAATATTCTCCATTGCTACATTCACCAAAGATCGTAGTATTTTTGCAAGAGAAGATATTCTCTCGCTTTTGATTGGGTTACGTTTAACTGGCACTGCACTGCTTCCCATCTGACCTTTTCTAAATGGTTCTGCAACTTCGCCAATTTCCGTTCTTTGTAAATTTCTAATTTCTATTGCAATTTTATCGATAGTAGAGGCAACTAGTGCAATCAAAAATTGCATCTCAGCATAGCGTTCTCGTGGGATAACCTGTGTAGCAGCATCAACAACATGTAGATCTAGGTCTCTTGCTACTAGTTTCTGTACTCTCAATGCTTCATGTCCCATTAAAGAACCTGTTCCAACTACGCCAAGAGTTTTGCAAAGAAGAAAACGTTTTTTACCCTCTTCAATCCTTTCGAAATGTTTTATCATTTCCGCAGCCCATACTGCGAATTTCAGTCCAAAAGCGATAATACTTGCATGCTGACCGTGTGTTCTGCCAACAGCTGGTTGTGCTTTATATCTTAATGCCTTCTTTATCAAGAGTGTAGCCAGTTTCAAAATCTTGGGCTCTAGGATGAGTAGTGCATCTCTCATCTGCATAGAAGTACTAGTATCTATAACATCGTTACTAGTCAAACCATAGTGAATCCATGGCTTTGATTTTTGCGAACACAGTTCACTTACAGCTTCTATCACAGCTGCAGTATCGTGTTCACTAATTGATTCTAATTCTTTAACTCGTTCTATGGTAACTTTGCCAGATTTTATCTCTTTTACAATTTCCTTAGAAGCAATTGATGGTATTATCTTGAGATGAGCTTGAGCCTTTACTACTGCCGCTTCGAAATCTAATTGATATTGTAACCTCTTTTTTTCGTCGAAAATCTTCTTAATTTTTTCTCCTCCATAACGACATGAGTCAATAGGTAGAATAGTCATGTTTACTGCACATATGTATGATCTTAGGAAAATAAATTTTGTTAAACATATTTGTTAAAATATAGTGGCTATTAATTACAAGATGACAAATCTAATTATGCGTCTTGTTACAATATGTGTATACATATATATCAAGCAAGACTTATAATGACATCAAATTAAATTTACAATATAATGAGCGAACTATTGACAAGGAGTGGGAATTATCGAGTTAAGAAAATAAGTGACTTTCAATTCCAGATAGAAAAAGATGAATCCAAGAAGATGAATGTGCCAGTCACAATTTATGCTGATGATAATCTTATTTCAAAGATGATTATGGACAGAACTATCGATCAGGCAGTAAATGTTTCCACATTACCAGGAGTAAAAAAACATGTAGTAGTTCTTCCAGACGGGCATGAAGGGTATGGATTTCCAGTAGGTGGGGTAGCCGCTACCGACTTGGAAGAAGGTGTCATTAGTCCCGGTGGAGTCGGGTACGACATTAATTGCGGTGTTAGATTAATCAAGACTAACTTAACTGAAAAGGATCTAAAGCCAAAGTTGAAAGATCTTATAAATGAACTCTTTAGATCAATTCCATCTGGTCTTGGAAGTGAAGGAGCAATTAAACTAACAAGATCTCAACTCGATGAATTCCTTGTAGAAGGTGCAGAAAAAACCATTAATGATGGATATGGATGGAAGGAGGATGCAGAAGTATGTGAAGAAGGCGGAAAGATGAGTGGTGCTGACCCTTCCAGTGTTTCAGATACTGCAAGAAAGCGCGGGGCTCCTCAATTAGGCAGCCTAGGCTCAGGCAACCATTTTGTAGAGGTACAAAAGGTTGATAAGATCCTTGATGAAAGAGCCGCAAAAGCTATGGACATTAACCTTAAGGATCAGATAGTAATATTAATCCACTGCGGTTCAAGAGGCTTTGGGCATCAGGTCTGCAGCGACTATTTGCGTATTTCTGAGATCACATTGAGAAAATATGGTATGGAACTTTCTGACAGGGAACTTGCTTGTGTTCCAAATAATTCATCAGAGGGTGAAAGATATCGTAAAGCAATGTATTGTGCTTTAAATTTTGCATGGTCAAACAGACAGATGATAACACATTGGACAAGAAAGACCTTTGAAAAAGTATTTGAAATGAGTGAACAACAGCTTGATATGAAACTTGTTTATGATGTATCTCATAACATTGCAAAAGTAGAACGACACAAAGTTAATGGAGAGGGTATTCAGAATTTGGTTATCCATAGGAAAGGAGCTACAAGAGCGTTCCCCGCAGGCATGGATCAAATTCCTACTAAATATCGAAATATTGGTCAACCAGTAATGATACCAGGTTCTATGGGAACTGCAAGCTGGATTCTTTTAGGTAACAAAAAATCTCTTGACTTAAGTTTTGGTTCAACTGCTCATGGTGCAGGAAGGACAATGTCGAGATCGGCCGCTAAACGGGCTTATACACTAGAAGATGTCAGAAGTAATTTAGAATCAAAAGGCATCTATATAAAGGCATTAACAAAGGAAGGAGTAATAGAAGAAACTCCTAATGCGTATAAAGATGTAGATGCAGTTGCTAATGTATCTAATTCACTTGGAATTGCCACTAAAGTAGCAAGGTTAGTCCCAATTGGAGTGATAAAAGGATAATGCCGCAGGAACAAGACGACCCAGATATTGAGATTATTAAGGCTCGAAAGTTGAAAGAGTTGCGTGAACAAGCTGCTGCTTTAGAGAAGGCAAAAAAGGTGGAAAAACAGCAGCAGCAGCCAAAGACCAGCAGAGATATTATAACAAGCTATTTGTACGACAGAGGGGAAGAAGTCCTCAACCTTGCTGAGTCTCAATTTCCGAATCAAACAAGGACAATAGTTGATAGAATCGCAGAATTTATCAAAGCAGGCGAAATTAATCAGAGAATATCTGGAGGAGAATTATTAGCATTATTTCGCTCCATTGGCATAAATATAAGAATTAATACAAGTATCAAAATTGAAGATCATGGTAAGATGGTTTCATTCTCGGATAAATTAAAACAAGAAAATGAAGATATGTAAAAGAATATACCTAGATCTAGGTATATTATACTCTCCTTCCTCTTCGTCCTCCAGGCTTCCGTGTAGTATCATGTGGGATCGGAGTGACGTCATCTATTCTACCAATTTTAAAACCTGCCCTAGCGAGGGCTCTGATTGCTGCCTGAGCTCCTGGACCTGGAATCCTAGGACCCACGCCACCGACTGCTCTTACACGTATATGAAGAGCATTGATACCTTTGGTTTTGGCAGCATCAGCAGCTGAAACTGCAGATTTCATTGCAGCGTAGGGAGATGATTCATATCTATCTGCAGTAACATGCCTTCCGCCAGAGCTGAAAGAGATTGTTTCTGCTCCACTGATATCTGTAATATGAACTAGAGTGTTGTTATAACTACTAAATATATGAGCCACTCCCCATTTAAACTGAATAATATCCTGTGCTTCCGTAGACATAAATGCTGCTTGTATCCATTACGACAGTTAAAAACCTTCTCAGCTATTGGCTAAAGTGAACATATCCACGTTCATCAAGCACTGAATAGTTATTACCCATCTCATTTTTGACAAACACTTTACCTTGTCCTTCCTCTACTCTGCCGATTATAAGCAATTTTAGTTTCGATTTATTAGCTATAGATTTTATTTTATCTAATCTTGATTTAGGAAAGGTGCCGACTATTTCATATTCTTCTCCTCCATGAAAAATTAGTTCTTTAATATCCAAATAGTTATTTTTAGCAAATTCCTTTACGCCCTTGGCTGTTGGTATATTATCCACTAAAAAGTTAACTTTACTCTGCCGTGCTAACTCATAAAGAGTAATTGCAAGGCCGTCACTGCTATCCATCGCTGATGAAAAATGTCTCGCAAGTACAGTTCCAAATTTCTGTGGAGATTTAGGAATGATTACAGATAGAATGGCCTTTTTTTTAAATTTCCTATCTTGTACTTTTGCATCATTGCCCAGTATTTTTAGTCCAGATGGAGAATATCCGAATTCTCCTGAGACCACTATAAGGTCTCCTGGTTTTGCACCATTCCTTTTGGGGATGTATATATTGCTACATCCAAATCCGATCATACTACAATCAATTACTAGTTCCTGTGATTCATTAGTATCCCCTCCTACAATCTTGAACCCAAACTCTTTTGATGCCATTTGAAATCCATATGCCAGATTTTCGATTTCACTTTTAGAATATTTTTTGGGTAGACCTATCGAAATTAGAGATACAGAAGGCAAGATACCTTTTGATGACAAGTCACTGACGCATGCAATGAGGCTTTTTCTTGCAATCTGCCAGGGTCGCATTACTCCCTTAGGTACATCGGTACTTTCTACAAGCATATCGCATGTCAGAACAATACTAGGGAGATTATTCTTCATTTCTTTTGGTCGTTGAATCACTGCTACGTCATCTCTGAAGAACGTTGTTCCACTACTTGTCCCTAGCTTAGATATAAATATATCAATAATTTGTTTTTCATTTAATTTGCTCATATGCTAATTGGACCTTTTCACTTATTTTTCTATACAGTGATTGTATGCTATTTTTTTTTGATTCAACAGATATTCTGATAGCATGTTCTGTATTTGAAGGTCTTATAAGGGCCCATGACTCATCCATCGCTATTTTAAGGCCATCAATAGATAAAATTTCAACGGATTCTTTCTTAAAATTCTCATGTAACTTATCGATCAGTTTCATATGAAGAGAAGAATCGACAACGATTTTTGATCTAATCTGAACATATTCAGAAGCCAACCGGAGACAGTCTTCCACCACTTTCATGTTCAATGAAGATATAGTTGCGCTGGCCAAAAATCCGTCTCTACACATATTGAATTTAGGCATAATAAAACCTGCACTACTTCCTTCTCCTCCTGCATCTGCATTAACTTCTATCATTTTCTTTACAACATTTGCTTCTCCTACTTTAGAATAATCTAGTTTGGCACCATATTGCTTTACTAACTTCTCTATGCATATACTAGTATCGATACTTGTTACAAATTTTCTCATCCCAAGATTAAGTGCACCAGCAACACATATCAAAAGTGTAATATCAGGATTTAATTTCTCTCCTTTATTATTAACTACTACAAGTCTATCTCCATCCAAATCGAATGCAAAACCAAAGTCAAGCTGGCTTGTCTTTACAAGCATGCATAATTCACTTAAGCTATCTGCTGTTGGATCAGGACCTCTTGAAGATGATCCATTGATATCATTTATGCAATAAAATTTATGGCCAAGTTTCTCAAATAACTGGTCTACGTAGCCTGATGCAGCACCTCCTCCCGGGTCCAGTCCAACTTTTACAGTATTATTTTGCTCTGACTTTGCTATTAATTCAACAACTTCATCCACATAATCTGAGACAGCATCAAATGAATTACCAAATTTATGGGTAGAACAGAGTGATGTATCGTTCCTTATCATAAAATCTAATTCTCCCTCAAATATTCCTCTTGCTTCTATTATGAATTTTAATCCATTCCAATTCATGGGATTATGTGATGCTGTTACGATAAAGCCAGCATCGTATTTTCTCGCTTCCCTAAACACCATTGGAGTTGGCGCTACATTCAGATAATATACATTGATTCCTCGTTCCATTAGATTTGCTAACACAGTTTGAACAATAATTCTTCCTGATGGTCTTGTATCTCTTGCTAACAAGCAGTTTCCTTCTGGTTTAATAAAAGAAGATGCAAAGAGCCGAGTAAGTCTACTAATTTGATGCAAGTCAAGATCACCTCCATATATGCCTCTAACGCCAGAGACGGATATCTTCATAGATTAATATGCTTATTATAGCAATATTTAATTCTGTGTCGTTTTTGTCAACCGGTCCTCCTTAAGAGACAATGAAGAATTAAATAGTCAATTGCTAACTTAATCGGCAAATACATTTGCCCTAATAGCTCAGCCTGGTAGAGCGAAGGTTTCGTAAACCTTAGGTCGTGGGTTCAAATCCCACTTAGGGCTTTTATAGTCATCTCTACCCACCTTTTAATTATATTTTAAATATAATTTGATACTTAAACACAGTTGTTGTAATACATTCTGATATACACAAACTGCCAAGTAACTGATGTAACCACTACAATAATATGGCTCCTTTGGAAGTGATTCTATATAATACATTTTACAATTCATATTACTTTATTATTTTTGCTGCTATACTAGGTTGGATAGTTAAGCCTTTTCTATAAAAAAAATTATTATAAAACTATATTGCTATTCTTCTTGTGTGTTCTTTCAATGCCTGCATAGGTATATATGTATGTATATATATCTATATACATCATTTACCTATCTATTTATCAACCACTTCTGTTACTATTTTTTGGCTGCAGTCATCCTAAGAACATCTACTTGACCACTGTGCAACCAGTCCTTTAATTCGTCATGCGTTGGCTTAGCTTCATGCTTACCGGCTAGATGAAGATGCAAAAGAACATAGTTAACCTGATTTAACAATGGTTTGTTTCCTTCATCACCCGCACGAGTTTTTTGCTGTAAATCAGATGGAACCGTTGCCCACCAATCGTTAAAACTTCTCTTTCCAGTACTGCTTGCTTTTTGTCCAGATCCTTTTGGTAATGTCATAGTGACAACTATGATATGACTAGGGATTTAAGAGTTTTATTATTATATTGTTATTAAGTAAAATAATTGAGATTTAAACACTATTTATGTGATAGCAGCCAGGTTAAATTTCATTGGTGTGCATACCATTTTTAATACACTATCAAATCTACTATAGGTCAATCCTGCCCCTCAGAATCTAGGTTCCATTAATCATAGAATGCTTGTTCATCATTATCCTTTTGTTTTTTGGAAAGATATATCATAACGCCTGTGACGGCTGTAAAAAGAACCAAATTAATAAAGATAACAGAGGCATCTACTCGTTGTCTTAGGATATATAATTTTAATATAGCATACATTGAGAAGGCAAACAAGAGTAGTATACATATGATAATACCCATCTGTATTTTTGTTTTTTTATGAATATGCAATGGATGTTTTGACTAGATTTAAGTCATATCCTTTTCCCCCGTTCCCTTTCTACCTCTCGAAGACTAATAAACGCGCATAACTGCAGATATAAAAGAATTTTTACAGTTGGATTACGTTCTAAATATAATGCTATAGAAAGAGGATTTAAGTAGAAAATTGGAAAATATGTTATTTGTTGTGACTTTAAACAATTGTGTACTAATAAAGTCCGCTTATTCTGTTCTTTTGCAAAGATCACCTTATGATATCATTTCATGATTAATTTCTACAATACCGTGATATAACTTGCCAAATATTGGCGTGGATGGCGCTCCTTGGATATGTATTGCTAAATTAGAAATACAAAGGGTTTATTATTTTCATACTATTATGTTCATTGTGCCTGCCGCGTATGTATTGATTAATTGTGAGCTTGGCTCGGAAGAGGAAATTATAAATGAGCTTAAGAGTTTACCTGGCGTTATCGAGGTCAACGCATCATACGGTGTATATGATATAATAGTGAAAATAGGCGCTGATACAATAGATAACCTAAGAGAAACTATAACGTGGCGCATACGAAGGCTAGATAAAATTAAATCAACCTTAACACTAATTATTGTTGATGGTCAAAATGATAAGTAAATCACATATTTAGGAATACTAGACCCTCTGATTGTCTTCGTACAAAGTTAGATCGTAACTAAGTTAAGTAAATAAATTAGGGAAAGAATTGTGACCCTCATTGATACAAATAATCCAATCCAGATACACAAAACTATATTGAATACATTATTCCACCTGATACAATTGGTACGAATTCTACGTTTGCAATTTCCTTGATCCTAGCAATTATTGCGTTAAACCATAAGCTATCGATTCCTTGACTCCATATAGTAACCTTCTTGTAATTCCTCTGAACTCCGCCATAGAAAAATCCTTTACAGTCCTCTACTGTCATATTACAATACTTTTGACTCACCTCCTCGATCACAGCTTCTGCATCTATAAGCAGATACAGTATAGTTAATGTAGGAAATGGTATAGTATTAGAAGCAGTTGAAGATACATCTTCAGCCATGATATACTTATCCCCCCTTTATAGGCTATTAATGTGATATATATGTGGATTTCGAGTTTATGAGGTGAAAAAGTTTAACTGGTACTTATTTTGAACGATGTGGCTTTCATGAGATAGAGTGGTACATAATGTACTCAAATACATACGACCGTAAATAAGTATGATTGAAAACGGCTTTGTAGTGCTTCCAATTGCATAAAGCCTATATGGTCAATTTTATAATATAAATCCATGAAATCTGAACAACTCTCTAGGAATATTCTGAATCTTGACCATAATATTAGATTTGCAGGGATAGTGGAAAAATCTGGACATTTATACGCTGGTATGATGAGAACTGGGATTGAGGAGCACCTCAAGGGTAGAAATTCTGAACTGAGTTTAGCTCAATCTGCATACATTATCGATCTAAGGAAGATATTTACCACAGAGCTTGGACATCTAAATTCAGTTATTTATACATACGAAAAAGTAAAAATGGTAAGCATGCCAATCAAAGAACACATTTTAGTATTTTCTATCGATGCCGTGGCTAATGCTGATTATATATTGCAACTAGTGTCACGCTATATTAAGTCGGTTGAATATGAGCTCTCACTTTATCCACCCTCCAACATTATAAGCAACGAAAAAAAGGAAATGCTAAGAAATCTTCACGAATCCGGCATTGATGAGGATATGATTGCTGATCAACTCGACTTAGATGTTAGTACAGTCAAAATGTTAATGCAAGAAGAACATTAGCTAATCAGAATAATGTAAATGCTACTCCAAATATTAAGTTCCTTCAGCCATATATATGCACATCGGGATTAGTTTGATGTATTCTAATCCTCTTCAAGTTTTTTTCTACAACTTCTGCTTCCTTGAGCAAAGAATTAACATCGCATGACGCACCGGGAATTAGCCTAGTTATTGCTTCAGAGACTATGGCTGCTGCCCTGAAATCTGGTATATCCTTTACCACTCTAACTAACAAAACAATAATATCTAGATCTATTAATGCTCCTTCGTTTAATAATAATGCTGGAATTCCAGTCACTGAACCATCTGACATAGGCTCTATTCCAACATCCTCTAATCTTTTTATTGATCTTTTTGTGGTAGCCGCCGCATAGACAGCTGGGTCAGGTATTTTTATAGTGTCATCAGTTCCTTCGTTTGACAAGCCTGCAGCACTGATTATTAGTCTACATTCGTTTTCCATTGCCCACTGTAAAATCACCTTCGATATGCTATAATATAGCGATTGCTCAACATGCATCTCGGACACAAAAATAGCTAGTTTCAAATCCTCATTGGCATAAATTCTCGCTGGAAAATTTGGAAGAGTATTGTGGATCACTGATAATGCTGGAAATTCTGCCGAATCCAATACTGCCACAAGTTCTGTTTTTAAGGAATGGATAAAGCATTCTGATGCAATAGCGTTTGCCAGGCCACTGCTCGGAAACCCATCAATAACAGTCCCACCTTTGATATTAATCTTTTTTAGATTGCGAATTTCTATGGGCTTGGACAATATATAGACCTGACTTATGATCATGTATGATCATTAAAAGATTTTTAGTCGATTTGTTGGAGTTTATGTCATTTAGTACATTCCTTTTACTTGGATTGACATTTTCACAAATTAGCTTTGTATCATATGACTAGCTATCTACATTAGTATTATTTTTTCCATTGTAGCCACTTCCCTTTATATATGCCCGCATACCTATATATTAGATATCCAAAAACAGTTTGTTTTTATGTGTACTTTCAAGTGTCTTCCTTGTTTGCCTGATAAGAGCTATAGATTGTTTAACAAAATATCTAATATATTATTAAAGTTATTTCTGGTTTGATCCCATTTATAGCGTCTTAACGTTTGGATAACTTTTTCTCTTTGGGGGATGCTAAGAAGTTCATTTACTCTTTTTGAGATCTGTCCGCTTAAAAATAGCGACTGTGCTGCTGCCGTTACATTGGACGTTTTCCTTCGAGTACTGGAGCTTTCAAAGTCGATGATAGTAGAGGTATTTTCTCTCGACACAATTACGTGATGATTGATATTACTCAGTTCACCATGATCTAAACATGCCCTGTCCAATTCATAACAGTGTTCCAATATATTAACAATAACATTGCGAACTTGATCATGGGTGATTTTTTTCTGCCTGAACCAGTCAATTATACTTAGGCCATCTATAAACTGCATCAAAATAAAGTTCTTTGAGAATGCCAATAGATATGGGCCAATTCCAGCTGAATTCGCTATTTTATGTAGAGATGCCTCTCTTTTCATTGTCTTTCTGTTTGCATCAGTTCTTCTTATTTTAAGAGCACATATACTATTTCTGGCTTTGACCTTGATGACAAGACTTACACTGCCCTTGCCTACAATAGACATTCTTCCAATTTTTGTATGCCCATCGAGCAAGATCGAATTAACCCCAAGAGAATACATCTCGTTTATGCGCTTATCATATTCTCTCTTATCAATCTGCTGCGGATATGATATAATATTTGTAAGTAGTTCTGATGAAGCTATATCGGCTTTATTTAAAAATAAAGGATTCGGTTTTAAGAAGTTCATTAATTGTATTCCTTAATGACCCTTTTATTTTACTTTGTTCATCTCCAGTATAAATCCGAATTGTATCTTGAATATCATCCATTAATCCTTTGGTTATTCCTATACTATTAATTTTTGTAGTCAATAAACTATTAGCATAGCTCTTAGCAGATACAGCTTTTCTTCGAACTACAGTAGTAACTCGCATATCTTTCCCATCTACCCACATAAGTAAAGAGTCTTTCTTGTTTTTTATGATAAAATTTCTTGTTTCGTTTCTCCTAAATATTTCTGGCCCAACCTTTTCTGCATATGAGGATAATGTGGTACATTCAAGTAAATATATAAAGGCGGCAGATTTCTCTGCTGCATCAGTAACGCATCTATTACGCAGTACTTTAAAATCAACAAGTTCTAATTGTTTTGAGATTGCATTAAGACTTCTTTTCAATTGGCCCCAGATAACATCAGGGCTACGTTTTCTGTAGTCAAATTCTATTATTAATAGATGAGGATAAAGATTTCTATATAACATGCTAGTAGCGTTGTATTTTTTTTGGTTACTTTTTACAAAAAAACTCATAGAAGGCTTTTCCAAAAATGCTCTGGCTGCCATTATAAACTTGCCAATGCTCTCTCCGGATATCGCTGCCCCTAAATTTCTTCTGGGATCGATGGGATCGAGTATAATAAGATGGCTCTGAAAAGTCTTTATGATGTCCTCATCGACTTTATCAATAGCTATTATGTTTTTCTCCCTTGTGATATTAGATATTGCCTGTAATGTTAATTCTAATGTGTTATATTTCAAAATTAAGACCTCGGTAACATATCCACTAAAGCCACTTGTGGCAATCTCTGCTCCGTATATTCCATTAGATTTCAAAAATTTCTTTAGCAGCCTTACTTGGTTTCTGTTTTCATAGTCTAGCCTACTTTTGATATATTCAGTATGAAAGGGAGATCGATCTGCTGCACTTTTCCATTTACCTTTTTCTACAGCATAACATGGAACGATATTAACCCGAATTCCTTTGACGAATGCCTCAACATATGGATGTTCAGAATATCGTAGATATGGTTTGTATTCTTTTAGCGATTGATATCCAGTTTGTATAGCAATTTTTTCGAACTCCTTATCATTTACTGAAGTGTCTATTTTTAGAAAAATATCAATATCTGCATCTCCTTTTAACCATGTTCCTTTGGCAAACGAGCCACCCAGAAGTACATCCAGTATTTTTGGAGTAGAGCAATTGCTTACCAGTTCTTTGGCTTCATTTGCAATTACTGTCAACCTTTTTAGCTCTCTTGCTGAGGGTGTGCAATATTTCAATGCCTTAGAAAGAACATAACAGGAAGAAGTCATTTGGCATGTATCGTAAACATATTTGAGTAAATAGGTCGTAATGCAGTAAGGTCACTTCGTTTCAGTTGAATTTTATCAATAACATCATAACCAATAACCTTATTTTTATATTTAGGAAATATATTGTCTAGGTGTAAATTCTCTTTTCTTTCCATTTTGTTACGGAACAACGTAATATGTGGTGTGAATTGCTTGTCTGTCTTGAAGCCAAATTCTATTATTTTTGATGTTATACTCTCAAATAGACTGACAATTTTTTGCTTAGATTCCTCATCTACACCCACCCAAATAATCCTAGGGATATTAGAGTTCGGAAAGACACCAATACCTGTATAGGTTACTTTAATTGGATCAAATTCTAATTCTGACAATTTTTTGCTAAGTTCATCAATAATTCGGAGATTCAGCTCACCCAGAAAAACAATAGTAAAATGAAAATTCTCTTTCTCTACAGGTTTTATTTTATGTTGTAGCCAGCCACTTACTGCTACCAACTCCTCTTGCAATTTCAAAAGAGTATCCTTGCTATATATATCTAAAGCAATAAACGTACGAATTTTATTCAATAAATCAAACCAGATTCACATTTTACATATATTTGCATATGTTTTGTATTAATACTGAGCGATCCCGCTATATGACGCTAGTGGATAGCTCTTGTAAATAATGAGAATCATATTATTGTATTGTAGTATCTCCATAAGGCTAAGGAAGATCTAAATATTATTAAAAACCTTGAAAGTATGACGTAAAGGAGTCAGGTTTGTGGTCTAAGATATGAAAAGGCAAAAGAAACGTCTTATTTTGTGTCTAACAGGAATGCCGGGTGCAGGAAAATCTACCGTGGCACAATCATTGAAAGAAAAAGGCTTTGTAGTGATATCAATGGGAAATATTATAAGAGAAGAAGCAAAACTACAGAATTTAGAACCTACTGACAATAATTTAGGCAAGTTGATGTTAAAATTGCGTGAAAATCTGGGTTCTGCAGCAGTTGCTCATCTAATTTTAGGAAAAGTGGAGAAAGAAGTGGGAAATGATAACGATATCGGTAACAATGCTAATGCATTCAATCATATTGTAATTGATGGCATAAGAAATATATCTGAAGTAAGGGTTTTAGAGACTATTGGCCGTGTTAAATTGCTTGCTATACATGCATCAACAAATACAAGGTTTAAGCACATAAAGGAGAGATCAAGAAGCGATGCTCCGACGAGATTGGATGACTTTACTACAAGAGATAGACGGGAACTAACCGTAGGCATTAGCGAAGCAATTGCATTAGCTGATGAAACATTATCTAATAATAATTTGACAACAGGAGAATTAAAAGAAAAGGCCTTTACTATAGTTCAAAAATGGGTAGATGAACTGTCTGATACTGATAGGATCAAAGATAAATATGTAGATCTGAACAATAAATGAAAAAATTACATATCACATCCCAAGTTGAAGTAAAAGTTGAAGCATCCATTAATCCGTCGGAGGATCCCAAAAAGGTTATTGCTGCAATCAATAATGTAATTGATGAATGCCTTTTAGAGACTCCATATGACAGCAACAGGATCGTTGGCAGTTCTTTTGGAACTGCATCTTTGAGTATCATATATGAGCAAATCAGATCTAGGTCCATAATGAGCGTATTGAGAAAGCTATTGTTAAGTAACTGTACCGGTGAAACTACGTGGTTCACATTGAATAAACAAGCCGCAGCTGCCGGAACTGTGGTAGTAATAGAAGAGTCTCAGGAATCCCCTCTAGGTCCAATCAAGGTAAAGGTAAATTGTAGTGAGATGGATAAACTCATTAATTGGCTGGTTCCTATAGTATAAAAACATTTTAGGGGATCATAGAAGCCCTTTGTAGACCAATGCACAATATTGTTAAATAATGGGAATTATTCATGATTTTACATTTATACATTATTCCGCTAACAAACAAATATTATTATGATAGACTCTATTGAATTTCTAACGGTATTTATTATAATGGCGTAGAGAATATATGACTTTTTCAGTTTTGCAGAGGTCGGAGTTTATCAATGTCAAAGCAGTGGAAATAAATAATTAAGAAAATGGAGAGGATCTTGTACAATATTTAAATCTATAATCATGGAATAATTTCATGGCATTATTATTTTTCAGAATTAGGACGTATTGAGTCATTCAGGTTAATATACGCTTCATTTTTATTCTGCTGAAAGATCCCAATAATTGGCGTCCCTGAATTCTTCTTTTGGTTTTCCTAAAGATTTCCATTCTTTAAATGATTTAGAATATAACTTAACATTTTGCGCTCCAGCTAATTTCATTGCGTAATATGTCAAACCAGATAATGTTCCTACACTTCCACAATATGTAATAATTTCAGAATCAATTGAAATCCCTCTATTATCAACATATCTCTTTATTTCTCTAGCACTACGTAAAATACCACCATCAGATCCTAGCATTGTATATGGAATATTTTTGGCATTAGGAATATGTTCAGTCAAAAAATTTAGCCGTTCTCTAGAATCTATTAATATTTTACCGGGCTGATCCTTTATATGTTCAACATATGATGCATCAGCATATATTGTATGATTTATATTCAGTGAATGATTTACCTTTTCGAATCTATTAGTTCTTTTCTCAGTCTCTAGACCGAGATTTTTCCATCGAGTAAAGGTCATTTCAAGTAACGCGGTGTTTACATGCCCAACATACTGAAAACTCCAAGCTACACGCGCTGCAAGCGCACCAAATGTATCGTCGTATATTACGGCAGGCATTGCATCAGATATTCCCAAGTCTTGTAAAATAGATATAACTCCTTGCGGTGTGTCTTTTTCTAATAACTGTGCAAGAGGCAGTGAGACTGCCGTTGGGATATGTTCCAGAAGATAATCTTGAGGTTTACGAACATCTACTACCCGTACTCCGTTTTTTCGAATTAACGATCGTAAAGTATCGGTGTCGCAAATAATATCGAGTGTTTTATATTTGATATTATTATAGTTATTTTTACTATTCTTATTTTTTATATTGGATGAAAGTTCATTCATCTTATTCTTACCAAGTCTTTATGCTGCGCACTCTCCTCTAGCTGTTTTCGCAGTGAACTTTATATCGTTACCATAGTCTAAATATAAATCCGCATCTTGTTCGATTGGCGCTAACTGCGTAACAGGAAGAAGCTCAATTTTCATATTTTCAATGTTTTTTACATTACCTCCTCCTTCACCTCTGACAATTTTGTTAATCCATTGGTTTAATGTTTCAACACCAGATCGTTCCTGTTTATATATTTCAATTATCTTACAAATTGTACCAATCACACGCTTTGCAGGTACTCTCATTACTCCTTTACCTAATTCACCGTGCTCTCCTGCGCTGCCTCCAAATGACATTGTATAGGTAGGTGCCATTGCAGCTCCGATTCTTGATGCACCTCCAAAGAACCCGATAGTTGCAATTTCGTGTTGTCCACACGAATTTGGACAACCACTTATCTTTATTGTGGAATCTCTTAGGCAGTCTTCAGTATCAAGACCTAATTCCAAGAACTTCGACTGTATTTCTTTGGCTAATCTATGCGAGTTAGTAATGGCTAAATTACAAGAAGTGGTGCCAGAACATCCTACCACTGAGGCAATTGTCAGTGCTCCTGGATTTGCAAGACCAACAGATGACAATCTATTGTAAAACTCATGTAACATGTCAGCCTTTATATAACGTATTGCAAAGTTCTGCTGAGGCGTATTCCTTGCAGTGCCTTCAATAGAAAATTCACGTATAGCTTCTGCTAATACTCGAAGCTGACGTGCAGTTATGTCACCAGCACCAAGAGTCACAAAGGCTGTAAAGAACTCTTCCTGTTTTTGTGGAACAACATTCGTATGTAACCATCTTAGATATGCAGGACTTTCCACTGTCACCTGTTCGTTTAGCATAGGAAGTGATTTTATAATTTTATTTGCTGTTGTAGCTTTTGATGGTAGTATTACCTCATTTTCTTCTTTAAGATCAAAGAGTCTAGCCGTAGAAGAAGCAGTTGTCATTTCAACGATAGAACGTTCCTTCAATACCATCTTCTGGAATTTGTCCCAACCTAATTCATGTACTAGGTAACGCATCCTGTTTCTTGCCATATTTTCACGGTTTCCACGTCTATCAAAGAGTCTTATAGTAGCCATACACGTAGAAAGAAGTTTCTCTTCTGGTGTAAAATCCTCTAGCAGATGACCTATGAATGAGGCTGCGCCTAACCCTCCACCAAGATAAACCTTGAATCCCCTAATTCCATCGTTAATTGCAGATGTGAGACCAATATCTGCAATTCTTACCAATCCATGTTTGGCACAGCATGCAAAATTGATCTTGAATTTACGTGGAAGATTCTGGCAAAGTGGATTTCTTAAAAAGAATTGCGCAAGTGCTTTGGCGTATGGAGTGACATCAAACTCTTCAGACGGACAAACACCTGCAAAGTGGCTGCACATAATATTTCTAACTGTATTACCACAGGCTTCCCTTGTAGTAAGACCAACCTCAGCTAGTCCTCGCATGACTTCGCTAACATCTTCTAGCTGTACCCAATGAAGTTGGACATTCTGACGGGTAGAGACATGAGCTGAACCAATAGAAAACGATTCTGACAAGGATGCTATCTTTTCAAGCTGTTCAGGTGTAATTTCACCACTTGGAACTTTGATTCTTACCATACTATAGTTCATTTGTAATCTTGAACCATATGCACCATGTTGTAACCTAAAACGACGGAAATCGTCCTCAGATAACTTACCTTGTCTGAAAAGTCTCACGTTTTTAGCGAAGATTTCAGTTTCCTCTTCGTTAGCCCACTTTCGCGTGGGTGTATGAGGAGAAACATTCTTCTGATTAGATTTAACAGAACTGATACTAGCCTTCTTATTCAATACATTAAAAGCGGCATCCAAACCATATATTTTTTGTGGAATTAGATCAGATTAGTAAGTATATACAATAAAAGCGGCAAAAAATACTGCTATCGTTACGAAACTAGTAACAAGAATGTTTCCTAATAATAATATTATTTGATGAATTTAGAAGGTCTAAAAATATACTTATCTTGGCAAGCGATTCATCCTCTTTTCATATGCATCTATAATTTTGCCAAGCGCTTCATCTTCTTCATTCACAGCTATTAAAAATTCATCCAGATATCCAAATGTTTTGACTTTTCTTATTGTGTCAAAAAAACTTTTGTTATGGTCATTTTCGAGCTCGGTTACCTTGAAAGCCAGCGATTCATCTAACGCAGACCTAATAAGATATTGTTGAATAATAATCCTGTTGTAACGACTTGCGGCAAAGTACCGTCTAAAAATATTCATTCTTTCTTGGGAATCTGCTTTCTCAAGTTCCTGTTGACTTGGGAATTTGATGTTCATTACAATATGACGATTATTAAAGTAATAAAAATTTGATGAGACAAACTCAGTAGCTACTAACTACGATGTATACAGTTTTTAATGACCGCCTTGTAGTTATTAGATTGATTTACTATCCCACAGGTAACAATATATAGACACATAAAAAGAAGGACTCCATCAGGACTTGAGAAACGTGGGAGTTCTATTAAATTATCACTTCTACATAATATACAAGATCTTGAAAATATAGAACCCACTTTATTTTATTATGTCTTTAGTCTATTACTAATTATTATTGTAGGAGATTAAATAACACGACCTATCCCAATTTCCTATAAATAGCATAAGCGCAGTATATCCTGAAATATAACTTGCAATAATGAATTTCAGGATTATGAAAAAAGATAATAAAATTAATGATATGATTTACATCTATAAAATATTACACACATCATATTATATTAGCTGCCTTCCATTTGAACAACCCTTTTACCTCTTGCCATTGGAATTATCTTACATTGTGCTCCCGTAAAGTTTTTTCTTAGTTGTTCACCCTTAAATAGGCGATCCAAGAAGATCGCTAGAGCAGCAATTTCAGAATGTGGTTGGTGTCCTATTGCAACATTATAGTCAGCGAGCTCATAAATTTCTCCGGGGACCTTTTCTGCTCCGATAATTACTAAAATGCGTTTATCCTCCTTTTTAATAGTACATATCACATCATCAACATTGATGCCGTACATTGTAAGGTGGATAACTTTTCCATCGTTCTTCTGCCACTTCCGTATTAATTTTAGTGGGTCTTTGATGATTTCTATTCTGAAATCAGATAAGCCACCCCACCTTGCAGATACTCTTTTAAGAGTTTCCTTTATAGAATCGTCCACTTCTGTCATGTAGATCTTATAGCTACCAAACGCCCTAGAAACCAATGCTGCATGAGTTGTTATACGATCATCACGTACAAACCTATGACCTATTCTAAGTACTGCCACTTTCATCTAACAACTTACCGTCCTAGCATCTCTTTTTTTGATTCATAAGGTATAATATCTTATTGTTACATACTCGCTACAAAAGTCAGTCTTTAGAGATACCGTAGATATCTTGTCTAAGCCAAATATAACCAAGACAAACAATTCTATTAAATATGCTATCATTTAGAGCACAATCATCTTCTTGCACACAGAATTTTAAACATTGTTATCAAACCTTGTTTGTCAATATTAAATATATCATCTGAGGTTATTATCCTTCTCGATGCTCGATGGTTCACTGATAGGGTGCATTCTCTAAGACTCAACATATATTGGATGTAATTAATTGCTTATTTTTCGTCTTCCAGATTGTTTGTATATAGCTTGATTCCTAGAAATATTTCCAATTTTTTGGCAAATATCTCATCTGGTTTTAATGTACCACTCTCAAATTTTTTTAATAGTGTCGCTTTCTCGTTCATTTGAGCTCCAAGTTGCTCATGGGTTAAGCCTTTTTTCATACGTGCCTCCCTAATTATCCTTGCGAATTCTGGATCAAGTATTGTCTCATCTGTCATACGGATTTTTTGAGTGGACTTGCGTGAAATGGATGTAACAACACTTTTCTTTTTAGAAGATTCAACTGGTACATATGGCTTCCCACGTCTTGAACACTGCGTACAAACATTGAATATTGTGCCATCAATCAAAACAGCTGTTTTTTTTCCATCAGATATTTGACGACCACACAACTCACAGCTTGCCAACGCTTAAAGTATTTTTATAATGTAATTTAGTCTTTTCCTAACAAGTTTAATAACTCAAATTAAACATTTTCCTAGGTTCTGATTGTATAACATTCCTTCAGATTACTCTATCTAGCTCCGAATTCCTCCTTGTTTAACTGACTAGTTCTGTCATTAATTCCTCAATTTTTCCTTCGTTTGTGTATGTGCTTTCTGTAATAAATCTATTTTTTACGAAATATTATTTTTAGTCACAAGTAAGTAATCAATTACTTAGCGGCAGACAATCAAACTACTTATAATGATAAAAATGGAACAATAAATGCTATCCCGATCGTCGCATGTAATAGCATAGGTAAGACATCCCAGATAGTACCGATGTTGATTTGTTGCTGAAGAAATGAGATATCTGCATAATAATAACTTTAAAGTACTGAAGATTACTTACCTTGGATTTGATAAAAGTAAGAAATATTTATATAAAATAGAGGAAATTGATAGACAATAGATGGATTCCAGAGATTTTACAATTATTATGCTAATGTAGTAATATTGGCTGATCAGGCTTATATAAACTGAAAATTTCTATAGCATATTATACTATCCTAGTAGATGTAATACATATAAGACAAACTTTGCTAGATTAATCATCAATCAATTGCTGCAAATATTCTTAGTATTAAAACCTTTGACACTATGTATAGCGTTAATTTTAATT
>DASQQB010000103.1:0-28507 GCA_035643635.1 Nitrososphaeraceae archaeon
GTCCTTCACAATTTCAGATATAAGCTCATTTAGGTTAACTGCTTCTTTTCTCTCAAGTTTTAATGTGTTAGTCTCTATTTTGGCAGTGTCTAATATATTAGATGCAAGTTTGATAAGCCTCTGCGAGTTACGAACAATTATCGAAAGTGCTTCCTTTTTTTCCTCCTCCTCTTCTTCTTCTAACAGCATTTCTGCAAATCCCAGAATAGGCATTATAGGAGTTCTTAGCTCATGGGCCGCCACACTGATAAATTCTCTTTGAGCTTGATTATTAGCCTCTAACTGGTGATAAGCATCTTCAAGTTTTGTTTTAAATTCAGATTCCTTCCAGAGAGCTTCAAATATTGATAGATAGGATAAAACAGTTGATTTGCTATTTGAGTAAGTTGATAATGCTATTGCTTGGTTAAAACTTTGAGTTGAGGCCGTATCTTTTATTTCCATTGTTAAGGATTCTTGCTTGTCTACCACTATAGTTTGAGATTTAATTCCTGAGCTTTGGGTAATATCTTGTATTTGTATAGTATTACGAGGTATATGGTCTCTAGTGTTGTTCTTGCTGTTATTATTGTCTTTTCTCTCTTCTTTTAATTCTCTTATGATTTGGGTAATGTGCTTGTCTATTGGAGTCAAGATCCTAATATTTACTCCACGTCTTGCAGAGTCCTTCAGCAGCTGTATTATTCTTAATTGCTTTTCTTGAATATAAAATGTATTTAGCGTAGAAAATATTATTAGTATTTCGTGTTTTGCTGATGTTAAAAGCTCCATCTCCATTGTTAGGGCTTCCTTAGGATTACGGATAACATCTATCGTCTCTAGTTTGATCCCTTCTTCAATTTCTTTTATTCTATTCTCATATGGAATTGCCTTGTTCCAAAGAGTATCAAACACATATTGCTGCTGATTTACTATTTCAGTGACATTGCTATAAATAAGTTGAGATACCGGTGTTTGTTTCTGTAAAGTAGCAGTAGCCACGTATTCTCTGCTATCACTTATCTCAAAATTACCTTTAACTCCATTTAGATGACGTAAATCGGCGAATTTAATCATCTGTTTACAATAAGAGAGATTGTCATTGGTAATTTCAGTAACATATCTAAATTCCACTCCTCTTTTTTTGGCTTTTAGCCTCTCTTTTTTTATTGATTGGACACCAATCATTACAGACGGAGCAGTAGAGTCAATACAAGCATCAATTTTATGCTTTGCTCTAGTGACAAAGTCTATAATCGCATTGTTTGCTTTATCAGTTCCATGAAATACCTCTGTAATTTCTTTGTTATTAAGACTAATTATTTTATTTTGGAGCTTCTTGTCAGAATTATTATCATCCACATTTTTATTCTTGGTACTCCGGTCACTAGAGTATTTGATACGTTTGTTAGATTTGTAATTAGTATTCAATGTCTCATCGTTTCTACGATAGACAATCATATTTAATATGCTATATCCTACGTACACATATCATACTTAAAGCCTTCTTATCCTTATCATTATTTCTTAGTATAACATGCAGGTGCATTGCAGCATATAGTTATTGAACATTCTTAAATTCTTAAATTGATTTCTAATAACAGTATCTATCTCTCCTTTCAGTATTCTGTCTGCCTTTCTTCTCATTGTTTATCAGATAAATCCTTCTCATCATAATCAGGTTCTTCATTAGATTTTTGACTATTATATCCTTATTGCCAGGTTGAGGGAGTTTCTGCAGTTCTGACAGTTTCTTCCCTCTTGCTTATGTATCACCTAGCTTGCACCAACAGAGTCAGCCACTTTATCTCAAGTTTTAGCTTGTGCAGATTCTGTACATGGCGCAATTTCTTCCACTAGATTGTCTTTCTCCACCTTCCTCTTTAATATTAGTTCAATATCTTAGTTTTATTGATATCCTTTTAGAAAGCGTGAAGTCTAACTCCTTCACAACAATAATGAATGTAGACTTTGGATAGTGTGCTGAGCGTGAAAATTGAACACCCTGATAAAAACCCTGATAAAACAAACGGGAGAAAATGAACAGTTGAGCTCATCTATGGAACAGCAGAATCAATTAGAATGCAGAAGAGACAAGCGCAAGAGCTTCGCAGGAAAGGAATAGTCAAAGAGAGATATCACAGCATAGCTTATGATACAAGATAGACAGTTATGATGCTTAGGGTCTATGAGCAATAATATTTAACCTAACGAAATCTAAGAACCAGCGCTTATTTGATTTATTACTGCATTTTTTAACTTCATCTAAAAACAACTTTAAAAACAGAGCCTTTAATTTGTCAATCCCATCATCATCATTATCATTGTCTTGCGATAGGTGATCAAGGTAAGATTTCATTACTACTGTTTTTACAAATTTAGAATAAATCTGGAGATTTGGAAAAATTACAGAATCACTACTAGGGTATACTTTTGTATTTACATAGCCTATTTCTTGAAGCAATTTATTAGTATCCTCAGGCTTGGCAAAATACCATGGTTGCTTCCAGTCTGTGAAGTGTTCTTTGAATTGATCTAAGTGTATTATTTGTTCCAATATGGTGATGATTTGTTGTAGATTGCCATGCCCGCCACATTGGATTAATAATTGGCCACCACCAGGAGTATTATTATTGCTATTACCGCTGACGCTTATATCGGTAATATCATTAGTATAGTTCATTGGTTTTTTTAGCATTTCCAAAAAGTTTTGAAATGCTTTTCTGTAGTCTTGTACCCAATGGAGTGCAGAATTAGAGAAAATGACATCCATCTTTCTTGGAGGTTTGATATCAGTGAAACTAGACTGCATTATTTCAACATTATCAAAGAATTGAAGGTTGTTCTTTGCTTGCTTTATCATGTTGGAGTCAATATCAACAGCATAGACCTTTCCTCTTGGAACTTTTTTAGCTAACTGTTTTGTGAGCAAACCTGATCCACAGCCGGCATCCATAACGATTTCATTTCCACGCCATTTTCGTAATTCAAGTACTTGCTTGCCCCATCTGTATTGAACTAAACGTGAAACTTGATCATATGTTCCTGCATCCCAAGAGCCTTTATTCATATTTCTCAATAGTTGGTATACTCCTTATTACTTCGACCTCATTATTAATAATCTAATGGAATTTGATATTAGAAGGCCATGATATTAACACGACTCTTATAGCCAACTGATATTGGTTCAAAGAGAAATACAAAAACCCAGAGTATATGGAAGGTATTTCTAGCAGACAGATAGATATACTAATGGTCAATGGACCCTGCGTGCATGGAGTTAGTCAGTTCTGCAGTAGTAATGGTAATCGTCCTATTAATAGGAGCCAGTTGTTAATTACTTTGATCTATCAAGGCCTCAATTTCCTAAAGTGTATAACAGATACAAATGTTATAGTGGCCACTTTCAATTTACGAAGTCAAAGGAATATAATAAATGACTAGTTGTTGTGACTCTCATTATAAGAAATATTAAACGATAACTACCAGCAGGAGGATAGCAATGAAAGTCTACATTACTATGGAATGTGACGCTGAGAGCCGTTCAAATGACAAAGTATTTGATAGTGAATTAAAGGCAAAAGATAGAGTATTGTTTCTTATTGAAAAGGAAAGAACGAGATTGAAACAAGCAATAGTAGACGCAACAAATCATTATCATCATAATGATCTTGAACATCATATGAAAATCTATAATGAAGCACTGAAAAAATTAGATAACGGTGATCATCCTTATACATACAAGGAGTATGAGGTAGAATGAGAAAATGAGTGACCTTACTTAATAATAAAGACAGGATAAGAAAAATACAATAAAATATCAGATAATAATAAAAGCTCATAGACAGCAATAAGATACATGGTTTGGACTCTTTCACATGATAATAAAATAGTTGGAGAATGGACAGATGAGCTAGTTCAAAGGGTAGCAACAGAACCTAGAAAAATAAATATCGAAATGATATCCGAGTTTCTACCAGATCCAATTAAAAATAAAATTGAGCATGAAGAAGAGTAAATAAGTCCTAGATTCTACCATTACATGAATATATTGACAGAGATAAAAGAAGACTACAGAAAGAATCTTAATCTATCTGTTTATAGTGGTCTTTAAAAAGACCTATCCCAATTTCTAATAGATAGTTTATCTTAGTTATTTACCATACCATAGATAGGTACGCCCAAGAAATGATTGTCAATCTTCTTTGAATCCAATTTGATACTTATTATTTTGCTATTGAATATAGAAACTGAAATAGGTACGTCTCTCCATTGTATCACACCATTTGTTATTACATCGGCTAAACCATAGAATTTTATATTATTGCTACCTAATGATAGGGAAGCGAAATGTTTGACAGTTGTTTTGTTGCTATTATCTAATAGTGAAACACCGGTACGAGGGGCCTTAAATGCAATTAGGTGGCTGTGTATATCATCTCCATTAGTTGTCACCATTGTTATGTTGGCCTTGAAGTATTTTACGGTTCCATTTACTTCATTAAACCTCCACTTTCCACTTAATACATAACCTTGGGGTTGAATATCATTGTTGACAGTCAAGTTGCCAGTATTATTTTGATTTATTATTCCAACACCTTCATCTCCATTTTTTGTTATTGAACCAACTGAAGAAGTAGTCTCGTTAGTATTATTTGCGTTGTAAGCTGCTGATCTACCACTTGTAGCGTTCACACTGTTGAATGTTGAGTTGGCTGTAATATCACGAGTTAGCATGTTTATAACTAGGCTATTTATCGTTCCTGTCATGTTGAAGCCATTACTAGACGTACTGCCATTCGCAGACAAGCGAGTATTATTAACCTTAGTATTATTATCACCACCACCATTCTGTACCTGCGCCAATACTGACAAATTATTAGTGCATGCTATCGAGGATGTTAATATAAAGAACGCTATTATAGCGAATATCTGGATGGTTAGTTTTACAGAAGTCCTGTAACGGTGATTCATCTGAACAAGCATGAGTTTATGGAACTTAAACTTTCCGGATTTTAGTAGTAATAATTAAGTATCTCATAGGATACTGCAGTGTTAAATATTAGTCCAACTCAAAGATTTTGGAAACACATGTAACCTTTCTAACATGCACTCTCCAGCCTATCCTTTAATAAACAATAAAACTACCAAAATGGTAAATTTAATAATGTGTTTTTAATGCAGGTGTCGTTATTGTTTTGTTTATCTCTGTTCTTATCCTGACACTCCCTCTCACTTTACAGTGCTCGATTTATTATAACTAACCCTCATTTTCTTTGATTTTGTTCCCCAGATGAGGTTTAGCAGTATAATGCTACAAATAGTAATATTCTACAATTTCAAACTCAGCACTGCCTATGAACTCCATATACTAGATGATTAGGATACTCTATGGTAGTTTGGATCAACTGAATTATTCAATAGATGGATCCCGTTCTTCTCCTTTTTTCTTCCCTTCGGGACTTGATGATGAAGATGATAATAACCGTCTATCAACTATTGTTTTCACTTTTTTATTCTCACGAGTTCCTTTAGATAACTAATATCGTAACCGGTCCAGAGGGATGTGAATGATTTTTCTCTCCTTGATTTTATTACTTAATTTCTTTTAATCTACCCATTCTAGCTTGGAATCGTTATCGTTGTTATTACTACCCAACGTTACGAGACCTCATCAGGGGAACAAATTACGGTATAATATGGTAGCTAATAAATAAACATTAAACATCAGCATACATAGAAAACTCATGAGGATGTGGCCTTATTGCAACTTCATTATGTTCCTTAATCTCGTTTTCAATTATTCTATCAATTACATCATCGGTAAAGATTGGCTTTAGGAATGATCTATCACTGTCTAATTGTTCGTATGCTTCTCTTAAACTTGATGGTAACTGTTTGATTCCAAGTTCTCTTCGTCTACTCGGAGTCATCTTGAATATGTCTTGATCAATGGGATCTCCAATTGCTTTTTTCTTTTTAATACCATCTAGTCCTGCCGAAACTATTGCTGAGAATGCTAGATATGGATTGCAAGAAGGATCAGGTGCTCTGAACTCTATTCTCTTCATAGCAGCAAATTTTTCACCTTTATAATGTGCTGGAATTCTTATTATTGCAGATCTATTCCCTGTACTCCAAGCTACATATACAGGAGCTTCATAACCTGGAACAAGTCTTCTATAGGAATTTGTAGTAGGCGCGACAATAGCTGCAAGGGCATGCGCATGATCAATGATGCCACCACCAAAATAGCGAGCAATTTCGGACATTTCTGCATAATTGTCGTGATCATCATAGAACAGGTTCTTTCCCCTATTCCATAAACTAACATTTACATGCATCCCTGATCCATTGTCAAGTGCAATCGGTTTTGGCATCATAGTAGCAATCATGTTATATTTTTTTGCGATATTTTTCACAATGTACTTATAACTCTGCACTGCGTCAGCGGCATTTACAAGTGTATCAAATCTAATATCAATCTCACACTGTCCAGCTGTAGCAACCTCGTGATGATGGGCGTCGCAAGCAATACCAAAATTGTTACTTAGAACATCTACACACTCGTTCCGATAATCCATCAAGGAATCGCCCGGAGCACTTGGAAGATATCCTTCTTTTAATCTTAGAGAATATCCTACTCCTTCAGAAGACCATGGTGCTTCTCTAGACGTTATGTTGTAACTTTGGCTGTGATATGGCGTCATAGTATTAACTTCTAACTTGTCAAAAACGAAAAATTCAACTTCAGGTCCCCAATAGGACGAATCATAACCTTGCTCATGAATATATTTCTCTGCTCTTATGGCAACTCCTCTTGGATCACGAGGAAATGATACCCTATTTTCGCCACCCTTCAAAATATCACAAATTAGTCTTGCAGTAGAGTCTTTTTCAATCCACGGTATAGTTGCATAGGTCAATGGATCTGGTTTAATGATTAAATCTGATTCGTGAATCTCAGTGAAACCACGAATTGAAGATCCATCCAGTTTTGGAAGACCATCGTCAAAGTCTTCTTTGCGGAACATGTTAGCTGCTATCGTAGTATGATGAAATCTGCCTATAAGACCAGTGAACTGTAAATCCAGAAACTTAATTCGATCTTCTTTTAATTTCTGCATAACGTCGTCAGTTGTAAATGTTAATGGTTCAATTTTACCATCAATTACTTTATAAGGCAATTAGATATCTATTATAAGCATCAAATGCCTATAATTAAGGTTATCAGGAAGATCTCTGAGAAATAAGAAAAAATATGTCTATTGTATTTGAAATGATATAAAATGGTAACAACAGCAATAGAAAATAGAAGATCAGGGTCAAAAGATAACAATATCGATAACAGTACTGAAAATAATATACAGATTATAAAAGATATACACAATTTGCTCTTAAAAGAGATACAAATTCCGACATTACAATCCATACCTTTCGATACTTATCAAAATATTGCCTCTATTGTGGAAGACCTGAACGGACAAGAATATGTAGGTATAGAAGCAAAGATCAGAGATAGCATTGTAGAGATGATATCTATATCTGCCAAACTGATGTTCGAAACTCGGCTTCAAAAGTTAATGGGACGACAACAACAAGATAATCCATTCTCGGCGACGTTATCATCTTCACATGCTAGCAATAGTGCGACAACTATAGATTATTCAAAACTTACGGATGATGAAAAATATATATTAGACAGTGAAAAGGAGTCTCAGAAAAGAAGAATTATAGTACTTGTTGCAATGCTAAAAGGTCGACCAAAAGTTTTAGAATCAATCTCGTCAAAAATTCATAGAAAGCAAATAATTATACGATTTATCAAGTCTATGGAACAATTTATAGCGGTGGACATGAATAAATACGGTCCATTTCAGGAAGAGGATGTTGCAATATTACCATTTGAAAATGCTAGATCTTTGATAGAAAATGGTGAAGCTATAGAAATACATGCTATGGATTCATAATATAAAACATCAAGGGAAAGACAAATATTGTTCACAGTTTAAACTTGGTATCTGGCTTGACCCATAACGGAATAGATATTGATCAATATATTCTGCTTGCTATATATCCAACCGCTGTTTTTTTTGGATTAGGATTTCTGACAAAGCGAAATAAAGCGCATGAACCACTTAAATATGCTCTACAAGGTATATCATGTATTATATTTTCGATTGTCTACTTTGCGTTAATACCAAACGGAGGAGCTGATGGACTTGCCATAGTACTGGTGCTATTTGGCGTGCTTTTAATATTTATGGCAAGAAATCAGAGGATCCATCCTGCAGAATTAGAAGATGTGGGAAAGCCGGACGATCAGAGTAGTTCTAAAGAAATTTAGTATTGTATTTTGTTGAACCTTACATAAACAAAAACGAACAACCTTTACAAATTGCATAAACTACGGCTCGACTAGCAACAACTATTTACTTCTTTTAGCTTTATTAGCATAATGAAAATACCTTATTCACGCCCATTTTCTAAATGCTAGGTATCTGTCAGCCTTTGGTTGGTAAAGGATTTTTTAGTATATATTAAAATAACATAAGAATAAGAGAAAATATAGTTTTTATCGCTAAATATCCTCCAGTGATGTTGGATTCTCGATAGTAGATAAATCCTGTTCTGTTATTTTACAGCTATTAGATAGCATTTTCATTCTAAGCAATTTCCTTACACGCTTACCTGTTCTAGTTTTTGGTAAATCCTTCAGAAATATAATTTCTTTGGGACGAGCAAACTTACCTATAGCGTCTTCCACAGTTTTCATAATCTCATTTTTCAAATTATTATCATAGGTAAAAGAAGATGAGGATGAGGATGGAATATGATATTTATCCTTTAAAACTACACATCCTATAATTGCCTCGCCTTTTACCTCGTCTGCTATGCCTATAGCTACAGCTTCTGCGACTGCAGGATGTGATACAAGTGCCTCTTCAATTTCAGTAGTTCCGATCCTGTGGCCAGATACTTTGATGAGGTCATCCATTCTTCCCAAGATATACCATAATCCATAAGAGTCCATAAACACTATATCGCCGTGATACCAAACATCTTTAAATTTTGACCAATAAGTTTCGATAAATCTACCTTGGTCGTTTACGATTCCCCTACTCATTGAAGGCCAAGGTTTCTTTATCACTAAAGCACCCTCATTAGTATGTCTACCGGTCTCATCAAAAATATCTACATCAAACCCCGGAACAGGGCATCCCACTGTGCAAGGACTAATCTGCATAACGGGCAGAACACTCACAATGGCTCCGCCAATCTCAGTACCTCCTGATAGATTGATAATGGGGCATCGTCTTTTACCAATCTTTTCAAAATACCAATTCCATGCGTCTTTATTGATAGATTCTCCAGTAGTAGCTAAAATTCTTAATGAAGAAAACTTGTACTTGCTTATTGGGCTTTTATTTTTCATAAACAGCCTTATTGCAGTAGGAGATACACCAAAAATAGAGACTTTATGATTATCTATTAAACTACACCATGTATCAACTTTAGGATAGTCTATTGCGTCCTCGTATACTAGAGCAGTCCCACCAATCATAGGGCTTCCATACACAACCCATGTCTGTCCGGTAATCCATCCTACATCAGCGTACCAGAATAATATATCATCGGGTTTCATATCGATTAAATACGCAGTTTGTTGTAGGGCAACTATCGCGAAGCCTCCATGGGTTTGTATTGTTCCTTTTGGCCTGCCAGTAGTACCTGATGTATATAAAATAAAAAGTGGATCTTCAGAGTCCATGACCTCTGTCTCGCATTGCTCTGAGCTTTTCTTTGCATTTTTTACAAAATCGTTGTATTCAACAATTTTAATATCGTCGTCGTGTCTTGTTTCTGTTTCCTCTCTAACCGTAATAATATTGGATACCTTTGAATCTTCAACTGCATGTATCCATTGTCTTTTAAGGTTAATACCAATAGAACGTCTACAAATCTTATCGCAAGTAATCAACATTTTTGCATTCGAATCTAAAAGACGAGAATGTAGTGCTTGGCTACTATATCCTGAGAAGATGACTGTATGCACGGCACCAATTTTGGAGCAAGCAAAAATTGAAAAAAATACTTCAGGAATCATAGGAAGATATATCGCAACGACATCACCTTTTTTTATACCTGCCTCTTTGAGAGCACTTGCAAGGGCGTTTACCTCAAAATTAAGTTCCCTATATGAAATTTTTCTTAGCCCACTTACACTTTCGAAGATATATGCAATTTTTTCTGGTTGATTTTTTGCATGTTTGTCAATCACATTGGCAATAATATTGCATTTGCCATTTACAAACCATTTTGTTTTTGGAACTCCATCTGATGAATCGAAAACCTTAGTATATTTTTGGAACCATTTAAAATCTAGGTCTTCATTAACTGCATTCCAATACCATTCAATGTTTTGACTTGATTTGTGTATAAGGTCGCGATAATTTTTAACATCATATTTTTTCATAAATCGAGAAATATTGCTATTACTGAGATTATCCTTAGAAGGGATATATCTAATGGCATTCTCTGCAAACAATTACTAGATGCATCATATCCGTGTCTATTATAGAAACATTACTTATTCATAAAATGCTGTGTTCTTGAGAAAGAAAAATAAAAAATTGATTATACTCCTTCTACTTTGAATATTTCTACAAATTACATATAGTTTATGCATTTACCGTAATTACAGTGGAAAGGACATCTTGTTTTCCAACAGTATAGTCCTCCTATACTGTAGTGGATTTAATCTATAACCAATATCGTTACTTACGATACGCTAACCAATAGAATAGATGCAACTTTTAGGAAACTCCCCCACTATGAAGTAGCGCTGCTAACAACAGTATTGTAACTGACATAACAACAGTGATTCTACCGAGATTAATTATTTTTGAACGAATCGACTGAATATATACACTACCACCAATCCCTGATTCAATTTTCCTTTCTGTATTTGTATTAAGAATTCTAATATGGATTAAGTAAGTTATAAGAGTTGCAATAACAAGAATAATTTTTATCAATAGAATTATACCATAGCTGGATTCTAGCAGTGCGGTCGGCTCCTTAAAAAATGAGTGGGAATTATAAATTCCAGTTATGATTAAAATACCAAAAGCCGGCAAGGCAATTTTATTAAACCTCCTTCCAACTTTGATCATGAGTGCAACACGTTCTTCTATTGTCCTTGTTATAGCTGTGAGCATAGGAGCAAGGACTATACCTAAGAATATTGAGCCGCCTACCCATATTGATGCGCATGTGAGATGTATCCACATGACCAAGCCATCGGCAAGAGTCATTTCAAGTCCAATAACACTATTCTGATTATATTATTCATGCTGCAAGAAGAAAGGTTTTAATTCAATCTCGTATCCAGCTAGCAGTGGACAACCAGTGTGTTTCTAAGTAGACGAAGGATTATTCTCATTGGAGTAGTTGCGGGAATTGCACTTGCAATTATTTTACTTCCTCTGATCCTTACTATCACACTTCCTACTGATCTAAATAGACTTACAATCTCTATTTCGAAGGTAGAGGTTGTAAATAATATCACAAATAATAGCAGTAATCGCATAGTTGACTTAAATGTATTTTTTGATGTACACAATCCAACTGAAAAGACATTGACAACATCAGGGATAGAGTACGAGTTGTTTGCTGATGGTAATTCATTGGGACAAGGAACTCTATCTTATGAAGATATTCCAGTCAATGGAAGACCCCAGCTTCTATCTTATTCTACAATACCATTGAAATCAAAATTCGAATTGACAAACTCAAGTTCTAATATGATGCTATTTAACAAATTAGTACAAAATCCTGAGATATCAAATAAGATAAAGTGGAGAGCTAATGGCACAGCAGAGATACAATCTGGTTTTAGCTCTTCTCCAAAGCAATTTAGCAGTACACTTTAAGATTTCAGGCCACACAATTTTGATCCTACTGACTATTTAGCGCTGTTGTTTAAAATTATATTATCAACTACATACATAGTACTATGATATAATCATACTGCGAGAAGCTATGTAATTAACCATCTATTGATCAGATTTGTAAAGAATAAAGTAAGAAGAATTAACTATTCTTTTACTCTATCTCATGTGGGTTTTGTTGTGATATACCGATGGTGCGGCTAGGGAAATCTGTCAAAACCCATTCTTTAATCCACACACATTTTGCTGGGCTGTAAGGGCTTGTCTCGTCTTCAGATGAACACAAATGCTGATAAGTACAACTAAAGCATGGTGCACCTTCTATACTTGTTATTTCTATGGGTTTTTTAGTAAATTCTGTAATATCTTGGGATTTCTTTATAAGTAATTTATATGTCCATCTCCCTTTATATAAGATTTTCTCCCTAGATATAAGAGACTGCTTTTCCAAATTTCCGACTACTCTGGAACCATCTCTGCTATCAAGAGAAAACACTTTACACAGTTCCGTTTGGAATATACCATTTTCACCACTTTTTAAAATTGCTGTAAAGACCTGATCTACTAAATCGCTTTTAGTTTTAACTGAAATTTTCGTTGGATTAATTATTTCTGAAGACAAAAGACTACATACTTTTTATCAGTTATACCTATAAAAATCTTGATATTGTATTAAAACGTTGGTTGGCAGGCTATTTAATATTGTATAGAACAATTACGCATGATGGGATATTGAAATTTGACATCTATGGATATAGACCTTAGGAATACGCAAGATGTCACCACTCTACTCCATTCACTATAAGATCGGCCTTGAAAAATTTTGATACTGGGGTGGTACAATGTTGAGATGCGTCAGGCTATTTTTCATGAACTTGAGTTGTGTCATGAATATTTGGTTATCATTACTTCGACTTGGCATACTGCTAGTTTTATATAAATAATTCGTTTCCGTTTAGTCATCTCAAATTCCTACTGCTTATTTATACTATATAGGCAGCTAGTGCAGTCACAGTTTTAGAATTTTGATCTTATAGAGGATGCGGTCACCGGGATTTGAATTCCCGCTTTGCTTATTAGTAAAACAAAGTCCCGGGTTGCGGGCTGTCCTCGCATTTGATACGCATGGAAGGCCAGTGTCCTAACCAAACTAGACGATGACCGCCTGTTACTGTAGTCGAGCATAAAGTGGATATTAAATCTTAGCGTTATAATGAGGAGTAAATATGTTACATTGAACAATATTTTTTTTCACTATCAACCTGTAAATAGGTAGATAGAACTGATTGTCTTAAGAGCTTAAACAAACAAAACAATTACAATCTACAGTTGAAATTTGACATAAAGTCAGATAGCTATGAGAAATGCTTTATTCTACAGGGTATTAGATCGATTAACCATCAATACTGAATAAGATTTGTACGACCAATTTTCTAATAACAAGAACAAGCAATCATGTACTGGATTGCCTATTTCTTGTCTTATACTCGATGTATCCAGATATCAATATCTTAACGAGTCCAAATTTGGAATAGGCAAATATTACAAATGTGAGTCTAAATCAACGCCAAGATCGTTGAATGATATTAAGAAGAAAAGAAAGAACAGGAGCACAATATAATATGATATACTATAACCACTATCCTTTATCATTCTCATGAAACATATGATTAAGCAACATGTCTATAGCTTTATCTTTTACCTTTTTTTTATAAAACACCATTCCTTTCCTTGGAATATCTATCTTTTTGTCCTCATCTACCTCATCAATAGGTCTATTATCTGGCGCTCCTTCAAATTGAATCATGTATCCTTTTAACTTAGAAGATACCATCGAATCGTAAATATCTCTTTGCCACACAGAACCAATAAAATACATATAGGGAGGATTACTCCTAGTCTTAATTATATTCAAAATACGGTCAAAAGTCTGCGCTATATTCTTTGGAATAGAATCTACCGTTATTGTTGTATGATCAATTCCTGCCTTTATCAGCTCTGTTCTTATATTGTCTACAGTCTCTCCATTTGAAAAAACTACGATCATAGTTTTGTGTTTGTCAGGTTTGGACTGGATGGCGATTTTAAATATACCTATGCATGCCTTTATCCTCTCCTTTATGTAGTCAGGTAATTCACTATTGGCATTTTTGCGTCTGTGCATAGCATATAGAATAATTAGATTTCCGTCTGTAAAGTGATGATCTGACATTCAGTATCTACGTCAATTGCGAGTTTACATTTATACATTCCGTAAAAAGGTCCACGTACATCTAGAACTCGCATGAGTGGCTAGTATATATGATTATCTTTACGGTTAAATTATGATAAGCAGTATTATTATAGACGTACATTTCCTGTTCGCAAGTTTTTTGTGTGTATTAGCTGAAATTGATTTCTTCTGCACAACTAACGGTTTTTTCTATATTATGTTTTGTTTTATAACGGTCTCAATTAAACTAGTGAGTGTGTCATAGGGTATTTCTAGTCTACCATCTTCCTATCATCTTGATAAAATTTAATTTCTGCAAACACTAAGATATACTATTAGTAGTAATAATAATCTACCAAGATGCTATTTTCTTTGGAGCAGAAAGTTGTCTTTCCAGCTCGTCTACTCTTTGTAATATTTCTGGATTCAAACGTAATTCTGAGAAAGATTTATCATGTCTAATTTTTTTCATAATTGCAAGAACTTCATCCATAGTTACGCCGTGCTTTATATCATATTCTATCTGTTTAGTACAGCTTGAAATAGTGCTATATTTCTTAAAATTACGCTTTTCAAATGATGATGCGTCTGGAGATATCCCTTTTATATACCGGATAATTACCTTTTCGACATGTTCTAAATGCCATTCTTTCATTGCAAAATTGTTAGGTTTCAAGTGTGATCTTTTCTTTGTTAAGAGAATTGGTTATATAATCTATTATCGTTTTATGCATTAGAGTTTTTATAATTTGTAGAAATATAGTCTGAAAGATTAATTTTTTCTTCGCCGGGAATTTTTGCAACACTAAACCTTTCTTTAGGTTTAAGTAAAGTTGCTGTTGCATCAATCCCTACTTTTGTTGTAAGCAGGTTCTTCTGATCACTTGAAGGATCAAGACTAGAACCTTTAACATTAGTAATTATCAAAAATCCTCTATCGGCTTGACATCTCGTAGCTATAGCATATTCTACTGCAATAGGATCTGAGGGTTCTATATCATCATCGACCACTATTGCCATCTTCAGTGAAGGATGAGATGAAAACGCTGCCAATAGAGCATTCTTGGGTTCTCCTTCCAACCTTTTGCTTATTTGAATAACCGCGTCCAGCCAATTACTTCCTCCATTTGTTAAATGAACCGTTTTAGTAGTTGGAACAACATTTCTAATTTCCTCAAGCATCTTTGACTCAACTGGTAAACCCATTAACAATCTGTGCTCACTAAAACCTGGTAAAATATCATAATAAATTGCATTATTTCTAAATCTTATTTTATCAATTTCAAATACAGGTTGTCTACGCTTAAAATCATATGTTCTAAGCATTTCAACCATCCATTCTTCCTCTGTGACGTCTCTAAGAATTCTGCCCTCCAATACAATTTCACTATGAGTGGGAATAAAAAGCTGTGAGTAAGTACTTTTACTTAACGTAAGTGTGCCCTTAAGTAATGAATTTGCGATTAGCATTTCGTCTATACCATATGCGGCTTGGTATGCTGCTGCTATACTAACTGCAGGATGTACACCTATGATCACAGCTACTCTCAAATCTTCTCCGTGATCTTTAGCAAATGAGAAACATTTGTGAAGATGTCTGCCTTCAACCATTCTGATTGCCATTCGTTTATCATCAAGCCGTAACAATCTATGGGTAGAGGAGTTCTGATTTCCTCCCTCCTCATTCTTTGCAAAAACTATAGATGATGTAACATACGGTCCAGCGTCTTTTTCGAAATGTGTAATCACTGGTAACTGCATTAAATCTGTTGATGAATTCTCATAAAATGGAGCATTACTAGTATATAGCTTCTTTGGTTCAAATGTGTAGGCTATGGCTTCTCTAATATGTCGGTGAATTGATTTATCATTCTTTGATCTAACTGCGAGAGAGAACCTTCTTCTGGTACCTAAAATATTACAAGCTACTCTGATTTTGCTGTCATTAACTTTTTCAAACAGAACTGCCTGTTTTCCTTCTAGCTTGCTGACAATTGATGCAATCTCATATTCAGTACTAACATTTTTTTTTATTTTTAAAAGATCTTCTTCTTTTTCTAATATACTCAAGAAACTGCGAAAGCTATTATTCAGTTTTTTAGTTTTCTCATTCCCTATAGTCCGTTTCATTATGTTCTTCCCTAATTATGTTCAGGACTTCTCCCATAATTGCCTTCATGTCAACTAGATGAAGCTGTTTTTTATTGTGAAAAGATACTATACATATACCATTTATCATAGAAGCTACTCTTTCTGAGATCGTATTTACAAATACAGGGTCGTATTTGCTTGGAATTACTTTTGCTGTATTAACTTTATTCGAAGAGCTTATAGAAATAGAGATTGATCCAATTGCATCAAGATCTTCGGATACTGCAATAAAACATCCATTTCTAAACGACAAGTATTTTATAATAAAATTTCTATTATCTGAATGGACTGCCTTAACAACTATTGTATCAGAACCTTTTTCTTGCATTATATTATTACGGGCGACTGGGTACGAACAGAAATGGTTTTGACAATATGAGACTCTTGTATTTTCTTCCTAGCCCTTAGCTTTGCTTTATACTTAAGGTTGCGCGGCTTTGTTCTTAGTCTATAGCCACAGCATGGACACCATAATCCTTCCCATTTTATAAATATCTCACATATCTGACATCGTTTCTGCCCACTAGCATAACGACCAGAACCAACTGGTTTTTGCGCTTTGTGACGTATACATATTCCTTTACAAGTCATTTTGAACCCACGGCAAAACTTTGTCCAACTTAGTGTACCATAAATAGTATTTAAATTTATACAAATATTTATCATTATAAGGCTATATATCAAATTTATTACAATGGATCAAGTGGCGGGGCTTATTAGTTGATATATAGATACAAATGAATATATATATATTGCTAGGAGCCAGGCACTTCCCTGTGCAGAAATGTTTGTATCTGTTATTAATAATCTAGTTATGAAATCTCTTATATAGACATGATGTGAATGGTTCGAAAATTCTACCACGTCTAAGCGCAATAGCTCTTGCTGATGATCTGTCTCTTGCTCCACGTTTATTTGCATCTATGTTTTGCGGCAAAGACGTGCCATACTCGTTAACTAATTCAATATGAACTAATTCTTTAAATTTCTTCTTTATCTTTACTGCAATATCCTTTGCCATCACAAGATCGCCATCACCTATTCTGATGACCTTTTTCTTCGAGTCAATATTAGACAATAAAACTGATAGCAACTGTATAACAGACTCAGTTGAAAATTCTATTAGGCTTTCAAGCTCGTTATGAAGATAGATAATCGAAATACCTATTCTGTTACCCGGATCGATTCCTATTGTTAGCTGATCGTCTTCATACTGCCCCATAATACTGCGCAAAATTTTTGCCTTTAACAGCAGCGGATATTTATCTAACTCTGTGTCAAAAAGAACATCATTTCTTCTCACAATTTTCGCCTCGTCTTTTGTGGTTATAATAATTTTAGCATTCGATTGAGCTGCCTGTTCTGGAGACAAGGATTCAAATTGCAGATCCATTAATTTTAATGCACTGATGATTTTGTAATATGAACGCCCATAAACAGTGGCTATGATAACTTTGTGTTGGCAAGGGTCCCTGATCAGGGGCGTTTCATCAAATAGGATTTGACAAAATTATTATTAAATCTTACTCCATGAAGTTTCTTATTATAGTACAATATTGGAATAGATTTAAAATCACACTTGTTTATTTGTAATATTTGGATTTGTAATAGATGTAGAAGAGACTGGCTCACCTAGGATTATTTTAACTATATTTTCTACGGCCTTGTTGAATGAAGAATCAATATTTTTTTTTATATCTGAAAGGGTTTTGTCTGTTTCTTTAGAGGTCATAGATGATTCCTGCTCAGCTTCAGATTTTGCTATTTCCATAATTCTTTTTGCTTCATCGTTGGCAGCATTAATAACTTGCTGTTTTAACTTCTCAATTTCTTCATTAGAGTAGGTCATGAGGTGCCTTCTCATTTCTTCAGCTTTAGCATTTAGATTATCTATGTCATTTTCAAGCTCTGATAAGGCGTTAATTATATCTTCTACGGCTGACATTTTTTGTTCCAAACTAATATCAATGCACAAGTTAGGGATATTAAACCCTTACTTTAACTAACCTTATAACAGTGAATCAATCCACCGTACGTGTTTTAAACATATGCATGAGCTGCAGTTCAATTTGAAACATTTGGTATTGTAAATTTCGAATTCTTTTCTTAAAATGTTTAACACTTTAATACGAAAGTTTTCATACCCTTAGAGACATCAATGTTGGCATAAAATCTCCCACCAAAATTTCTCAACGATAAAATAAGCCTTAACAAAGTTAAAACTATAGGTACTATTATGTAATATATTAGTTAACTACTTTAAATTCTATTTTTTTCTTCTTTAAAAAGTGGATAAGGCCTTCTGCATGTTTTTCATTTTCCAGTTCAAGGCTTAGATAGACTCCTGCAGTCCCAGCAGAGATATTGGAACTTAATCTATCATGTACCACTTCAACAATATTTACACTTAATTCTGCAATACCGTCTATTACTGACTTTAATGCGCCTGGTTTGTCTTGCAATTGAATGAAAATTTTAATTAACCTGCCCATGTGCATAAGACCTTTTGCTACTACTTGTCCAAGCAAATACATATCGACGTTACCACCTGATAGTAACGATACAACATTCTTATTTTTATTAGAGTGAGCATTTGTAAGTAAATATGCAAGACTGGCCGCTCCCGCTGGTTCAACTACAAGTTTTGCTCTTTCCATAAGTAGGAACATTGTTTTAACTATTGAAGCGTCATCAACTAGTACTATATCATCCAGATATTTACTTGCTATTTCATAAGTTAATTCGCCGGGGGCTTTTACAGAAATACCATCAGCAATAGTGTATCCTGCTACTATCGGTTGCAACGATCCTTTTGCAATGGATTCTTTCATAGCTGGAAACGCTTTAGATTCGACACCTATAACTTTTGCATTCGGTTTTTTTTCCTTTATTGCGATTGCCACGCCTGCTGCTAGCCCTCCACCCCCTATCGGCAAGTAAACTTGATCTATGTCAGGTAAGTCTTCTAATAATTCTATTCCAATTGTTCCCTGTCCTGATATTACTTGTGCATCGTCAAATGCATGAATAATAGTGCGGCTTTCGTTCTTCGCAATTTCTTGTGCTGCCATCCAAGATTCATCATAATTTGAACCGCGTAATATTACTTGCGCACCGTATGATTTAGTAGCTGCTACTTTAGCAGGCGATGCATTCTGCGGCATTATAATAGTGCAGGAAACCTTTTTTGTAAAGGCTGCATATGCAAGACCTTGTGCGTGATTGCCAGCAGACGCAGCAATAATGCCGTATTTTCGCTGTTCATCGGATAACATACTCAACTTGACAAAGGCACCTCTAACTTTAAATGAACCCGTTCTCTGTAGGGATTCAATTTTGAGGAAAATATTATTTCCTGTAAGTTTAGAAAAAGTATCCGATCTATGTAACGGTGTCTTCCTAACCGTCCTAACCGTCTCTTCTCTCAGTATCTCTCTTGCTTTAAGTATATCTTTGATGGTGGGAATTGTGTGCTTTTTGTCCATATCGCCAACAGCTTTACCGTTCATATGATCAACTAGAGTTCGCTTTGTTCCTTAATTATAATTTTGTGACAAGTACGTTAGCTCTTTATTTTTCATAAACAAATATTCCATATATCGGATAGAAAAAGGTATTAGTCATATAAAAGATAAACCTTATTTTACGATTTATTATAAATAAATATTTTCTGTATTAAGAACAGATAAAATCAATGTCTTGTATATTCTAGTGCCTTTATTATTTGATTGAGCTTGCTAACAATTTGTTTCCTTGTATCCAGTATAATTGTTTTACTATTAACGTGAGAATCCCTTACTGTTTTATTTTTAATCGTTTCGATATCAAAATATGTGACTATCCCTTCTTCTCCCTGCATTAGTTTGTTATAATCAATATACACTGGAGATATTTGATATATTTCAATTAATAGATTGTTTAATTCTGTAAACAATTGACGCTTTCTATCATGCATCTCTTCAAATTCTGGGAATTGACTTTCTAGAATCGATGCTTTTCCTTCTAGGTCTGCAGTCAACTTCTGATCCTCGAACAATTTTGTAAACAGTTCTTCAAATCCCATATTTGTATACCCAATTTTTTCTAATTCCTTTTGAAGCATATCATTTCCACTGCTAGAAATTGCATCAAATGTCTTTGTTGCGTTGTCTGCTAGACAAGCCAATTCCTTTTGAATTTCAATAACGTGTCTATCTACCTTATAGTATGGTAAAGCATGATATTGAATACCAAAGTATCCATATAGTTGATATTTTTCTATTTGCACTGAAATCTGACAATAAAGACGATGCAAGTCATCTGTTCGTGATCTTGAAATGGGAGTTATAGCCCATCCTTCTAGAGAATTAATCAATTGCTGATAAAACAATTCGACTTTCTGTGGTTCAAAAGTATCTGATTGTGTAACACTTCCGTCACCTAACATAACATTAACTTTTTTCATCTCAACTTGAGGCTTTATAGCTTCAAAATATTTCTCTCGTATGCTTTCAAATAAAGAATTTAATTCCTCGATGAAATCATCATTATCTTTGACTGGAAGTCGCATTATTGTTCTACTTAATAATCATCTACAGAAGGTAATATAACAATTCATTTTACTGACTAATCGACGCCTATTGATAGTTATATTATATTGTCGTCCATTCGGGACTTGCTGGGATATTTGTATGCAATCTTATAATAATTCCCCCAATCTATTTTATAGATATGTTAGGCGAGACGGACATTAGAAGGATGATTGAGAAAACACTGGATAAAGTATGTAATGACCTCAATCAGATCACAGAGAAAGACGACCCAAATAAAATTCATGCTTTAGAGGCTTCGCGCTGTATTCGACTTTCGTATTACGATCGCAAGGATCCTCTTCCATTAGTGAGTAATGCGGGTAAAGTTTCTATTATAGTTAAAGATAGCATCAGAAGATCGTTTAATAATGTTCAAGGTGAATATAAAGTGGATAATTTAGTATTACAAGTCTCCGCAGACTTCGTTGTTAATGACGAATTTATTGTAAGGTTAGAAGTTGTAGGAAATATTCCAGAAATTCCCCATCCACGTGATCTCTTATACCTTAATGCTTGTCTGTTTGCTTTTAATAAGTTTGAGGGTATTCTAATGTATATTACTAACGAGGGAAAAACTGCAGAGTTTTCTGTTTTAAGGAGTAACAAGATGTTAGAGGAGATCATCCGACGAGCAAGAGTATTAAACACCTTATTAAAGGAAAACAAAGTACCAATAGTAGAACCCTGCGATCTATGTCTGAAATGTAACTACTACGAGAGATGTTATTCTACTGAAAGAAAAACATCTAACCTTTCACTTGAAAGCCTTCTGGGTTTGGGAAAAAAAGGATAGGCAAACCCTAACCACTTTCTATTTATCTTTAAGCAGAATTATTTGATACCGCGGAGGATGCGTTAAATGTGTTAAATCCTTTCCTATATCGTCTTGTTCTTGCTACGAGAACTAGTGCACCCAAGGTAACAAAAACTCCAGCAGTTACTGCATACATATACATAATATCAGCCATACGTGACTTTTGATCGAATAAGTTATTATTCTTATATCACAACAGAACCCAGCCAAGTGATAGTATCATAAAATATCAAGGAAATGTCAGATTGAAATCTTTGTCTGCACTAACCGATTGCAGACTTGAAGTCTGTTTGTAAGAATATGTTCCTTTTACTGTATATCTTATTTTATTACTTACCATCTTATCCCAGATAGATGCTATCGCGTTATTTCGTTCCGATACTTGTTTATCCTTTAAGGTGACGGTACTATTGCTTATGATAGGGTAAATTCCCTGTGATGATGTCACAAAACCTTCTAGTTTCTCACCTATGTCTCCAGATATTATACGTTTGTCATTTACTAAAAGATTATACTGTATTGATTCGAGAATTACAGTTCCTCGAGTGGGATTATAGGCGTTGAATTGAACCTGAATATTAGCAGCATTATTATTAATTTTGTTAACAGTAATATTTTTGATAGAAAGACTAAGGGGTACTGAATCCTTTAGGGAATTCTGGTTGGTTTGTTGTTTATTGGAGTTAGTATTTACGCCAAAAAATCCTGTACCCATAATGAGGAATATTGCTATACCCAATATTGCAATACCTCCACCTAACGCGTAAATAGCCTTTGTATTCATATACACTCTACTATAGGATATTACTTATCCTTTTTAACTATGAGCGCCTTGGTTTTATAGTATTATATGTCGTAACTATCGGAGCATAAATGTTGTAATATTTTTTTGAAACTAAGCAAGTGGGTTCTAACCAATAACGATATTCTACGATCATATAAGTGTAAAATCATTGTATAAAAAAATAGAATCTATTTTTTTAAAACATATTCATATAAGAAATAATCATCTTGACTATATGCCATATATTCAGACGAGTATATGACATGAGTATTGATCTTGCTTCTGTTGCTTCTACTGCAACATCAGTAGGCTTTGGTGGAATTACAGGTTTTTTAATCGGGTTTGCAGTTAAAAAAGTAATGAAAATAATAATTGTAGTAGTTGGATTAATATTTGTTGCTTTTGTATCTTTAGAATATCAAAAAATAATTACTGTTAATTGGAATAAAATTCAAACAGGAGTTACGGAAGCTCTAGGTAATGTAACAGCGGATCGAGTTCCTGGAAGTACTGACCATATTTCAACCACATTGAGTAACTTTGGAATTCCATTAACTGGAAGTCTGACGGCAGGATTTGTTATAGGTTTTACTAGGGGATAATTTGCACACATATGTGTGAGGTATAGTTGTATACAAATGCGTTCTCCTGTAAATTTAGCATTACTCATCCATTCAACCAGAAAAAAGTTGGTCTATATTGGTAATAATGTCATAAAACATTATATCTTGGTTTTACTTAAGCTCAGTACGACATAACGTTTCATTTAGGTCTGTAATTGGACAAAATATAAAATATTATAAATATAATGACTCCAAATATTTTGATGTGGAGTCGTCAACAGCAATACGCTACAAAATTAATCAGTTGACAGACAGTGGTAACAGTATAAGTCTTGCTCTAGTAGAAGATATAGAGCTTGAAGCCGTCACTCAGCAGCAATTGATGCTAGAGGCTATAGATAGAGCAATCACTGACAAGGACGTAAAACAACAAATTAAACCAATTTTAGAGGCAATTCTGACATCGCAGCCACAGACATTAATTAAAAGCTATCCACAGACTGTTATTCAGATGACAATGCCTAAGCGACGTTATGAAAGGATAGGAAGTCCTCTTGTAGGTGAAAGAGTGTTAATAGATATAAGAGGCGAAAAATGAACAATCTTTACTGACCTGAAAATATTATCAGTAGTATTATAGATCATTAAGACTATGTATAAATTAAGAATAACCTCTGGATGCATTGACTGAAAATATTATTTTCATCATTTTACTTTTAGGATAAGGGTGTATTAGCTATGTGTTGTTCTAATTCCTGTAATGAATAAATAGGAAGAGAACATGTAAAATTTTTGCATACAAGAGCATGTTCCTTAACTGATGATTCGTCTTCCTCTTCCTTGCTAGATGGTATTCTATTCATAAAGAAAGGATACTTTTGAAGTTGTTGCAACTGCAAATTACCGTTTATGGTTGCTATAATTCCGTTTGGAATAAATTGTCGGTTTAACCATGTCAACATAGGTGATTCGTGTTTCATTTCTGTCTTTCTTATAATTATTATTTCCATGGGTTTTTTTATATAAAGATAAATTGCTATAAGAAGCTGTCCAAATCCAAATGGGTTCTCTGCTGCAGTTCGAGCACCTGCTTTCATTATGCGTTCAGCTTTATGTAAATAATCATCGTTTTCAGTGATATAATAGAGCCGAAGTAGATTGGAAGCAGCCACCGAATTACCGCTAGGAATTGCAAGATCATAAAGACTTTTTGTTCTGACGATCAGCTGCTCATGATCATCAGAAGTAAAGTAAAGGTTTCCATCTTTATCGTCCCAAAAGTGTTGTATCATGGAGTTTGTAAATATTATTGCCTTCTCAAGATACTCGGGTTTTGAATCAACTTCAAAGACATCTAGTAATGCATTAACATAAAATGCATAATCATCAAGATATGCATTAAGCTTTGAAACTCCATTTTTAAACGTTCTCTGTAATCTTGCATTATCTCTCTGTACAATCTTAGTCTCAATGAAATTTATTGCCTTGATTGCAGCTTCAAGATACTTCTTGCTATTAGTTACTTGATATCCTCTTATAAAACCAGATATCATCAATCCATTCCATGAAGTTAGGATTTTATCATCTCTACCAGGCTTTACCCGTTTTTCTCTAAGTTCAAAAAGTCTTTTTGAGGCATCGCTAATTATGCGTTCAATTGTCTCAGGTGTTTTATTGTACCTCTGACCCAAATCCTTCAGTGAAGTTCTAATATTGAGAATGTTCCTGCCCTCAAAATTTCCTCCTTGTGTTACGCCGTAATACTCACAAAAAATGTTGGCAATTGTCTCATCACCGAGGTTATTAAAAATTTCCTGCTTTGACCAAATGTAGAATTTACCCTCCTCCCCTTCTGAATCAGCATCCTGGGCGGAGTAAAATCCATTCTCTGGGGATGTCATTTCTCTTATCACATAATCCAGTGTTTCCTTAATTATTTTCAGATATCTTTCACTACCGCTTATTTGATAAAGTTTTGAATATAACTGAGTTAACAAAGCATTATCATAAAGCATCTTTTCAAAATGGGGTACAAGCCATTTCTGATCTGTAGAATATCTAGCAAAGCCTCCACCAAGGTGGTCATAGATGCCGCCATCAGCCATCTTATCTGCTGTAAATTTTACAAAGTCTTTAAACCGCGTAATACCAGAAATATTATAATAATAAAGCATGAACAGAAGGTTAGATGGATTTGGGAATTTGGGAGTCTGACCAAAACCCCCGTATACTGGATCGCCCATCTGTAGCAAACCTACGGCGGCCTCATCTAGAATTGATCGTTCAAGGTTGATGTTATCTGCTTGGCTTTCGAGATCTTTTGCCGTATGTGTTAATGCTTGCAGGAATTCTTTGGTTGCAGAGTTAATTTCATCCTTTTTGGTTTTATAAACTTCAGCCAGCTGATTTAAAATGGTGCCAAATCCGGGTGTACCATACCTGCTATATTTTGGAAAATATGTTCCTACATAGAAAGGTTTTTGATCCGGAGTGAGAAATACTGATAACGGCCACCCCCCAGTACCTGATGTCAGTTGACATACCCTTTGATATATATCGTCTATGTCCGGTCTTTCTTCTCTATCTACTTTTATATTTATAAAATTCTCATTCATTATTTTAGCGATTTCTTCATCTTCGAAAGATTCGTGAGCCATTACGTGACACCAATGGCAGGCGCTGTAGCCTATACTCAAAAAAATAGGCTTGCCTTCCTCCTTTGCTCTATTCAGAGATTCTTTCCCCCATGGATACCACTCTACAGGATTATAGGCATGTTGTAAAAGGTAAGGACTGCTCTCGCTAATGAGCCTATTAGCCCTAACTTTATTATTGTTATCATCATCATTATTACTAGGTCCATATTTTTGCATAGATGAAGTTAGCGATAATGTTATTTAAAGGTGAAAAAGCTCACAATGATTAATGATATATGCCAGCTGATGTTATTTCTAATTACCAGTTCCTGAATAATAAATGACTTCACCGTTCCAGCTACTCTTGGTATCTCATCTGACTAGCAATATAATTCTTGCATAGCATAATCTACTCATATTATTGTGAAGCCAAATATCTAGTTAAATCACTCAAAAATGATGTGATTCATACTACACTGTTATGTCCTATTAGTTAATTGTGAACGATTATTGCTTAGCCGATGAAAATATAAAATTACTCTAGATCTAAAATATAATGTAATCTCAAAATAAACTTTTTAAATATATTTTATTCATGTGTCACGTTGAAAGATCAAGGATCGCTTGAGCTATGTCCCCCTTTGCATCAGTTAGCGCTTGTACTGCTTTTTCTTTTGTGACATTTGCCTGCTGCATAACAAGAATTATATCTTCTTCCTTAAAAACTGGAACGTCCCTTTTCTTTTCTTCTATGTCTGTGGCCACGACTTGAAAAATGGTGTTATCTTTTCCTTTCATTTCTATAATTTGAGGTTTTATAAGGTAGATCTCCTTAGTCTCAGTTTTGATAATTACCTCTTCAATATCCCCAAGGTCCTTCATTTCCAGTCCCATTTTATCCAACATTCGTCTCATTTCACGGTTGCCGCCACGCATCATTTCAATTATTGTTTATTCATCCGCCTTTTTATTCCTTCTCTAACTTTAACGGCAACGCCAATGTGGTATTTTTTTATTAAATTATGCCCAATTAATGCTGTACCAACTGCAAGCACATCGTCGTTCATATCTATAACTGCGACCTCTGATCCAACTTTAACATTTAATCCACACCACTCTACATGTTTACAAAATAAAGATCTTCCTTCACAAACAAAAGGTACTGCTTCATAAGTTGGGGTTATGCAGTTATCCCTGAATTGTTTTTTTGTTAAAAATAATTTTGCGCCACATATTGTTAAAGCTATTCCACCATCAGCTCGAAGGGTTGCAATTAGTCGATTTTCGATGCTAAAACTTTTAATTCGGCCAGTTCTTTTCGAATATTCAAAAAGAAGATCTGATCCGATTAGAGAATCACAAACGCCGCGTCCAAAAATAGCGTCTATGTGACAGTATATCTTTTCTTGCGGATTTAATTGTATCGGCTTCAATGATCGATTAATTCTATTTACTACAGATAAATTTATCTAGCCGTTTCATTTACACACTTACAACTAAACCAACAAGCTATTCATGCTGACTGATTTAATTGATATAAGGAATAACCTTGGTTATGCTAACCAGCTATTATCAAATAATATTAATATGAATATCATATTTTGTTATTACGTCGATTCTTTCCACTATACGTCTTGTTTATACTATGACTATTTGAATAGGGCTTGTGTATTATCTACTTCTCTGTTCCACAGAATACAAAATGTATGGCCAACTACTGTGCTTGATTGATCCGGTATCCTCAGAAAACCTCTACGATCAGTGAATTTATCAACTTCTTGGAGAACTGCAATATCGCTAGCAGTAGTTATTAAATGGTCAGCTACAAATAGCATATGTTTTTCATTTTTGTAAGGGACTCCATTTGAATCCGTTTTAGGCTAGTAGAAGTAAGCAATATTGAGAGTTAGTATCTTTATCAACACAGACGGCTTTTTAGATATCTATCCTAGATCCCAAATTCTCCAGAGCATCATTTACATGATTTTTTGTTAGCAATAAACCTTAACTTCATGTAAGTTAGGCTCTTTTGAATCTGAATTCAAAATTATGTCCTTTAGTCTATTGGCTTGTTTAATAGCCTTTATGTCACATTGAGATATTACTGATTTTTCATCATTAACTATAGGAGACATAAGATCCCCTTTGAAGTTAGCATGTCCTATTCCTAGAGCATGACCCAACTCATGCAAAGCGATTTGTCCTACTCCATGAGTACTCAAGGTATTGCCAAAAGCGGTCTTCGCCAAAGTTATTTTCACACCAGTAATAAATCCATTGTTATCAAAAGTAGATACCGACTTTCCTCCTGCTACAAGATGAATGTCTTTATTTGCTAATTTAATGCCACTAGAATCTGTCTTAATTTTGCTGGCTTTGGTTTTGAAATTTATCTGTATGTCAGCTCTGTTTATATCTTCTGTACTAGCCTGAACGAGTTTTAGGTTTAGATGTTTAATATTTGCATTCCATTGATCTATAGCATTAAGAACTATGTGTTTCAATTCTGAATTAGCATCATTTATCTTATAAGTTAACACTCCACCAGTAAGTTCTTTATTCCATGCACAACAAACCTGTACAAAATTGGACGAGGATTCTTTATTATCATTATTCTTCTTTTTGCTATGATCTTGCGATGGCGACTGGTCTGCTGAGGCTATATAACTATTTGTACCAAATAACAATGTGGGAATAGTTAAAATTAAAATTAACGCTATACATAGTGTCAAAGGTTTTAATACTAAGAATATTTGCAGCAATTGATTGATGATTAATCTAGCAAAGTTTGTCTTATATGTATTACATCTACTAGGATAGTATAATATGCTATAGAAATTTTC
>DASQQB010000104.1:0-17963 GCA_035643635.1 Nitrososphaeraceae archaeon
TGTGAAACTTCTAGGGGCAGATTCTCATTTGTGGCTATTTCTTTTATCCTTGTTGATTTTTCAGGGTTGCGCATAGTGGCATATGTGTGAAACCCATTTTTTGCAAGTAGCAAAGATGTTTCAAATCCGTTACCAGTAGAGCTGCCTGTTACAATTGCAATGCTTTCTCCTTGCATATTCTTACAATCCGATTAAATCATATAAATCTAAATACTGTAAAATTACAAATTATACAAATTTTGAATAGATTATTAAATATAATTGTGCTAAACTTGCGAATGTTTAAGGTAGACTGGTTGAGGATAAATGGCACTAATATTGTTTAATTAGGTTCTGTATCGCTATTTATCAAAGGAATGGGATGGGTGGGAAGATTGGCTTGGGAGCAGCAGTTTACCGAGAATATATTATAGACCTTTTGAAGAGGCTAGGGAGTATGCTCGATCGTTGGGACTAAAGAGTGTAACTTTAGATCATCACAAAAATATTCTTTGCAATATATTCTCCACGATTTATTAATCGCTATTTGCTTTTCATCCACCAGCTTGAAACCTTTAGTTTAGCCCATTCTAGGTTGTAACCTGTAGAATATCCAACACAGTAAGTAGTTGAATTCGCGTGTGGCAAACAGGTGCCGTTATAGTTACCTCCTGAATTAAACGTTTTTTGTGCGTTTAGCTTTCCATTATTGTAACCTTGTGCATATGTCCCAATTGTAGAATTTTGAACTTCCTGTTGCTGTTGCTGTTGTTGTTCAGAGGACTTAATTGGAGTTAGAACAATTACTGCTCCAAGAGCCGTTATGATTGACAGTAGCATAATTACTAGTCCTAAGTGCTTTATGCCAAGCAATTTCAATGTGGTAAGATAACCATGATGGCAATATAGGAATTACTCATGTATGAATAGCTGTAACTCGACATTTCTGTATAGAAGAATAGCTCTAAAGGAAGAAGAGGCAATTTCTAAATGGAACGTAATACCTGGCTTTAAGCCCCAGTTATTATGCTGTAAGCAGTGAAGACAGTGAAGGCTCTAAAGGATGTGCGATATCATTATTTTAAAAAAGGCCCTACGCTTACAATAGTTATTGTGTTATTATCATTTTGTTATATCATAAACGGCCCGATTTTACTCATCATCAATGCCTTTTAGAACTAACGACAATATTTCAATAAAGAGAGATAAAGACACATGGGCGCATTCTCTAACGCCCACACTGCTTACACTACCTACACTAATTTCATTTATCTTACTTTCTTCCTCAATAAGTTACATGTCTGCTATTTGATACTAGATGGAAAACGCCGCTTCACTGATCGTGCTATTTGTCAAATAGTTGAGAAGCTCTTGATAAATCTTCTCGGCCTCGTCTATTAGCAATCTCTTGTACATCTCGCCGATTTCATTTCTCTGTTTCTGTGAAAGTAGGTAATGATACTGACCAGAGACAGATGATCTAGCACTTGGGCCGGTTGCAGTAGTAGCCATACCATTAACTATATAGTTAAATTTCTCTGGGTCACTTTGTATCGTTCTAATAAGCGAAGTAAGGGCCAATTTTAAGAGGGCTCATTTCTCTAATAAAAAGTCATTTGCCTTTTTTTTCTACAGTTTGTTTTATTTTTGATATTCTTTATCATTGTCTTTAAATTGTTTTACAAGGTTTTCTAGACATATCTATGCAATAACAATGAAATTTCAATGTTATAAATCCAACAGTAATCTCAATATCGTCCGGTATGTTTAATGTCACCTACTCATCAAGAAATTACTGCTATATTTAAGAGCGACGAATGATAACTACGGTATATGAAAAGCACAGGTACAACAAGCAAAGATATTAAAAAATTAACCGCACCAGTAGACTTGGAAACAGTTTCTGACATCATAAAAAGGTACCTAGGAGGACACATATAGAAATGAAATCAGTTCAAATTAACAGATACGGAGGCAGTGAGGTTATTGAGATTAACCAAAGCATCCCTGAGCCAATTGTATCTTCAGGAAAAGTTTTAGTTAGCGTAAAAGCAGCTAGCGTAAATCCAGCAGATTGGAAGATTCGTGAAGGGGGCTTGCAACAAATTATACAGCTTCAATTCCCATCTACCATGGGGATGGATTTTTCAGGTGTTATCAAACAAGTTGGGAAAGGTGTGTCTAATTCAGAGTTTAACCAGGGAGACGAGGTATATGGACAGGCTGGTGTTCCTAATGGAGGTTCAGGAGCATTTGCAGAAATGGCTTTGGCAAAGAAAGAAAGTATTGCAAATAAACCAAAGAGGCTAAGCCATGCCGAAGCGGCAGCCTTACCGCTTGTAGGCGTTAGTGCTTGGCGAGCACTTGCAGAAAATATTGCGTTATCAAAGGGCCAAAAGATTCTAATTCATGGTGGCGCAGGAGGAATAGGATCTATAGCCATACAACTTGCAAAGCATCTAGGCGCATATGTAGCAACAACAGTAAGCACAAATGATAAGCAGTTTGTACAAGAGTTGGGAGCAGATCAGGTAATAGACTACAAGACCCAGAACTTCGAAGATATGATACATGATTATGATGCAGTTTTTGATACGGTAGGTGGCGATACATACAAGAGGTCTTTTAAAGTCTTAAAGAAAGGTAGCGGCATAATTGTTTCTATGCTAGAACAACCAGACCCACAGCTAATGGATCAACATGGCATCAGAGCCATATTTCAGTTCACGCAAGCAGATAGCGAGCGGTTGACCAAAGTGGCAAAATGGGTAGATGAAAATAAGGATATAAGGGTAAATATAGACAAGACATTTTCATTGCCTGAAGCAGGCGAGGCGCTTGATTATCAAAAAGATGTACATCCAAGGGGCAAAGTAGTCTTAACTGTATGAGGAGCAACTACATTAGAGACGATAACTATGAGCAATGCACGCAGAGGACTTCCTCTAACCAGCTCTCGTATTGAGAAGATATTTCCGAAATTAACTCCAGCCCAGATTGATCGCATTGCAGTGCATGGACATGTACGTTCGGTGCAGTCTGGCGAAGTGCTAATAGACCAGGGAGATAGAAATGTACCATTCTTTGTGGTAATTACGGGCGAAGTCGAGATTCTACGACCGTTAGGAACTCGTGAGACGCTTGTCACTGTACATGGTCCTGGTGAATTCACAGGAGAGGTTAACATGCTCTCTGGCCGACAGTCTTTAGTTCGCGCACGTGTTACCAAACCAGGTAAAGTAATTGAACTGGATCACCAGCAAATGCTCGGTTTGATACAAACTGATGCTGAACTCAGCGGCATATTAATGAGGGCTTTTATTCTGCGTAGAGTGGAGTTAATAGCTGCTGGTGTTGGAGACATCGTCCTTGTTGGGTCTACCTATTCGGCAGGTACGCTTCGAATCAGGGAATTTCTTATGCGCAATGGACACCCGTATTCCTACATAGACCTAGAACGTGACCCTGACGTACAGGATCTGTTGGATAGTTTCAAGGTTTCTGCAAGTGAAATACCAGTATTGATTTTTCGAGGCCAAATCGTGCTCCGAAATCCCAGTAACCAAGAAATCGCAGACTGCCTTGGCTTCAATGAGTCTATCGACCAAACCCATGTGCGAGACCTCCTCATAATCGGCGCTGGTCCCTCAGGATTGGCTGCGGCGGTTTATGGTGCTTCAGAAGGCCTTGACGTTCTAATGCTGGAAACGAGTTCACCTGGCGGCCAGGCTGGCTCAAGCTCAAGAATCGAAAATTACTTAGGATTTCCGACCGGTATCTCCGGCCAAGAGCTGGCAGCTAGAGCATATAATCAGGCTCAAAAGTTCGGTGCACATATGCTTGTCGCTAGGGCCGCACGGCTCATCTGCGACCGCAAACCATATGTAGTCGAGCTTGAAAATGGGACTCGAATTTCTACTCGTACAGTTTTGATTGCCACCGGTGCTCAATATCGAAAGCTGCCGTTGGAAAACCTGTCCAGGTTCGAAGGCGCAGGCGTCTATCATGGTGCGACCTTTGTGGAATCGCAGTTATGCAGAGGAGAGGAAGTGGTTGTGGTTGGAGGTGGAAATTCTGCTGGCCAGGCTGCAGTGTTTCTGGCGGAGACTACAAAACGTGTACATATGCTAGTCAGGTCCGCGGGTTTGGCTGCTACTATGTCGCGATATCTCATTCGTAGGATAGAGAATAGCCCTAACATCATATTACGACCACAAACTGAAATTGTAGCCGTAGAAGGAGATAATCACCTCAATTCTGTTTACTGGCGTAACAATCAAACAGGACAGACCGAAAAGCACGAAATAAGTCACATATTCGTCATGACCGGTGCAGATCCGAACATCAGTTGGCTTGATGGCTGTATCGCACTAGATGATAAAGGCTTCCTAAAGACAGGTTCAGATCTATTGCCAGAAAATCTTAGCGCTGCAGGTTGGCCTCTTACGCGTCAACCATACTTGCTTGAAACCAGTTTGCCAGGTGTTTTCGCTGTTGGTGATGTGCGTGCCGGTAGTATCAAGCGTGTTGCATCTGCGGTGGGCGAAGGATCAGCAGCGGTCTCATTTGTTCATAAAGTTCTCCAGGAATAGGAAGGCGCGATAGTCGATCTTTTAATGGTTCCCTATATTACTACAATAAAGGGCCCAATTACTTATTTTCTAATAATGCTTTAAACCACTGAGGTCTGTAAGGATAACATATCGATAGACGCATCCCGCAATGCCTTCACTACATTCACCACCCTCAGTAATTCCACTTCATCTAAATGTGTTTATGATTAATGATAACATCTTCTAGCCCATCCTAGATAGAAAAGGCCGCTTCATTGATCGTGCTATTTGTTAACCGACTAAGAAGTTGGTCATAGAGTTTCTCGGCTTCATATAATAGTAATGATTTGTATAGTTCGGCAACATCATCATGTCGTTGTGGACCAGAAAAGTGTTGTTGTTGTCCTTGTTTGTATAAGGATAACTGGTCGTTGTTGTTGCTATTATAACCGACAGCCACTGATGTAGAAATTGAGCTGCGCCCATACATCAAATAATTGTATTTGTCTTTGTTATTTCTCATTGATTCAATCACACAGAGAAGGGCCAGCTTCAAGATCGGTCTTTTATCCGATAGAAGATCGTTGGCCTTTTGTTCTACAGTCTGGCTTATTTTTTGAAAATTGTTGTTGTTTTTGAACCGTTCAACAAGGTTCCCTAAGGCTTTCTTTTCTTCTAACAGCCAGATAACCTTTCTTTGTTGTTCATTAGAGTTTAACTGAAGGGAATTCACCACACGAGTTAAGGCTTTGATCTGATTTTGTAATTTCCTTAAATCCATTTTTGACTCGAGTCTTCTGTCCTCAAGCAACTTTACTTCGTTCTTTAGTGATTCAAATGTCTGCTGGACTCCTTTAAGGCTAAGGGCGCGGCCACTTTTATTATTGGCAATTTCTAGAAGTTTAATAACATCCTTTGGGCCAACCCGTTCAATCTGGCATAACCGGAATAATTTTACAAAAGGCTCGATGTCATCTTTAAGCTCTTCATGTATCCTGGCCAGTTTACTCCATCCATTTAGTTTCAAAAATTCTTTATAGAGCCTCGTAGCCTCTGACTCCCGTAGACTTAATGCGATAGCAACTTCTACGAGATTTTCCCCGTCGCGGAATGATTGAAAGGCCTGTGTCGATAACGACTTATTGTTATTTTCATTTTGCTCAGCGGCTGCTGCTTTATCTTTCTCTTGACCGGCCGCATTATTCAAAATAGTTCCGATGTCTCGAGGAGAAATTCGTATCTCCTGAGCAATTTGTTTGTAGGTCTTGCCTTGACTGTATAGATCTAAAACCAGCTTTTCCTTTTCGGCCCTAGATAATATTACCATAAGTATCTTCTATAAGAATTATAGCAAGTGGAAGTTTAAAGCTTTTGTTATCAAATTCGCTATCTTGTTTTCATTTGCTTCCATCTGTTATCGGACTGTCTTATAAGGTCACACTACGTCAGAATATAAGTAGCAATTATAACGGGGCCAAAAAACTAAATATTAAGACTAGATTGCTTGGTAAAGGGTTTACGTCATAGATCAAGTTCCAGAGTCTTTCATTATTCTTTATATACAAAATCGCCAATACATCTACAAATAAAATGTGTGGTGGGATCTCACTACTGGGCTTATCTGTAATGACATTGGCCGTAGGAGGAGTGTATGCTATTACAACTCGGCCCAAAATTGTCTTTGCAAAATAAGATAAAAGAAGATGCTGCTTTATGGCCGCATTATATCAGCATAACTAATCTTTAATATGGTTGGAATACACCTGCTGGCCCGGCCAAAACATAACAGTAGTTCCAAATAGCCTAGATTTTAGTAATACACTCAAGTTCGGAACTTTGGGAGCTGAAGCTGTATGTGGAATAGGGGGCCCACATAGCGCGTCAACCTATAATACACGATAAATGAAAGTTGACTCCAGAACACTGTTATCTAAAGGGTAATAAGCGCGAATGTGTACAGTATAGATATCTGTGTTTGAAAAGGATACTAAGTAGGTTTAGGCCTGCTAAATATCCTAGTAGTTCACAGAAAACCTCGTAGAGTAGGTAATAGGAACTTTACTTCTGAATAAGGAGTGAAGGGATGTTGCCGAGTCTACAGGGATTATTATCGCACATTGTCTCTTTCTCCTTTCCCCGTGGCAACTAACTTACCAATTGCAGTAAATACCCGACTTAGTCTTTTACTGATATTTATCTATCTGTGAAACAAAAATTATTATTTCTCCCATTTGTCCTAGTTGCTAATCAATATAGTAAATACAATTAAATTTATAGACACAGACAATAGTATGAATGAATGCAGATGAAGATTTGGAGGAAAAGAAATTATTAGGCTCGGGAGGTTATGCTTTTGCCAAATTAACAGAGCAAGAAGAAATTAAAGCCAGTCTTGGAGTTCCTCAAATATTCCTAGGTAATGTAGGAAGAGTGAGTGAGGACAGATTTTCAAAATATTTTTGTAATAAATGCCAAAAAGAATACTCTGGGTCTCCACTAATAAGTTATGAAAACATGAATGAAGAACTAGGAGAAGACATTATTCTTTTTGAAAAAGGAGAATATAAGTGCAGAACATGCAATAATATAATAGCACTTTATCGTAAATTCAATAAATGAAAGTAATATCTGATCTTTAAAGTAATGTTGTAATCTGCATATCAGAAAGAATATGGTAGATCCCTTATCAACAATTCACAATTTTCACCTAGAACTATAGACCCATGATATTTATCTGTGTAACAAAAATTATTATTTCTCCCATTTGTCCTAGTTGCCAATCAATTTGTTTATTTCTTTTGCTAGGTCTTCATTATTTATCGGTTTTCGGATAAACAGATTTCTATCTAATGAACGGAACTCTTTTTCTCTAAATTCCTTATAATATAATTCACTAGCCGTAAGAAAACACACTTTAGCATTGATGTCTTTCTTCTTTATTTCCCGATATAATTCAAAGCCGTTCATTTTAGTCATTTTTATATCAAGAATAATCAGATCATATGAACCTGGTTTATATTTTGATAAAGCTTCTTTTGGGTCATTAAATGTATCAACCTTGTAACCATAATGCTCCAATGCCATCACAGAAATCTTTGTGAGGTCAGGTTCGTCATCCACTATTAAGATTCTGTTATTATTTTTCATACTCAATTATTCCAGTCGGTCTATTTCAAGCTGCCTGCAGTACACCACCTGCATGTTAGACCTAAGCTACTACCGCTCTATTCTTTTTTTCTATTATGTGCCGACAGTTAACACTTAGAGAATGAGCTAGTAAGTTAACAAAACCCTAATTAGCAATAGTTAAATAATTCAAAATCTGTTTTTCCTTTTTGAAATTTACTCTATAATGCATTTTGCAGAAAATTGTGGTCAAGCTAATCCAGTTTATTAGCTACTCTTCCAATCAAACATCTGGATGGGCCGAACAATTCCTTCATTTAGAATAGCTAGTGTTGACGAACAAAAAGAATGGAAGGAGTTTCGTAAAGGCTTGGATAAGACTTGGTGTATGTTCCGTTATTTTGTGTAAGTAGTGGTGAAGTTAGTGAAAGCAATGGTCTAGAAGGTGTGCGTTAGCATTAATTTTTTAAAAAGATGCTAATGTTGATACAACAAGAAACGGCCTCAAAAAGGAATTGTCAGCATTATACTTGCAAAAATTTACACTTGATCAAGCTTGCTCACGTCAAAGCAATCTCTTGTTAATTCAGGCGAGCTAAAAAGTTGTGGACTAACTGAATACAGGATATTACAGCCGGATAACTTTTTGAAGACCAACGGATACAAAGATATGAAATCTAATAGTTAGTTGATATGATAATTATGCATCAAGCGCTGCTAATAAAAAAATTAAGATACTACCTTTACATTCCACTTAGCAACATCATGTTCAAATGGCTGATTCGCTTGTAGCGGTTGACGTATCACTTCTAATTCTATCTTATGATCCCCTACTGGTAACGGTTTGAAGAACAGATAATAATCTTCGGCCATTGACGTATTGTTTCCACCAACAATAGGAGCTTTCCAGTCCTGAGAATTATCTGGTCTTATGATAAAGTTGAATGGCTGAGAAGTAGTTTGACGAATAATATGAGATGAAACATCATTGCCATCAACCTTGACCTGCATTAATTTTATTACTTTGTTTGCGTCTTGAGCACAGCTTAGAAGATCTGCAGGAGATTTTGTATCTGGATATTCGCCTTCATGGGGTTTTGATCCAGTAGAACATTCGCCTGGATATACGGTTAGGTAGAGTAGTTGATTAGATGATATTTGACAGTTTTGGCTTCTTGAATTCACATTTTTTTGCACCGCAGCGGCAGGGTCGCCCAGAAAGACTATCGATTGGTTATTACCGGCGATCCCACCATCCCCCTTAAGACATTCGGGCCAATTTGTAGCGGTAGTAGCAGGATGATCTTCCCACCAATTCCACCACTTCGCTATCAAAGGTTCAAGCGATTTCACTCCAGCCGGAGGGGAATTAGGAGAATAAAAATCAATACCAGATGCAGTAGCATTTAACTTTGAAGGATTGCTAACGATAATGACGGTTGTCATTAAAAGAGTTGCAAATATCATTCTTCGATTGTCTAATCTCATATTATGATGAGATAATGTACACATAAGTTAATACTTATCGTTTAATAAAAAGCCAGTTCGATATAATTTTTGCAACTCTAGGCAGCTGCACAAAGCTAATTAGAATTTTAGGTTTAGCTTAATAGATCGCCTGGTTTAGTATGTGAGCTTTTAGAATGTATCTCAGTCAACACCTCGCTTATCATAATTTTCACATCTTCTTCGCTAGGGTCCAGATGGTCTCTCATATCATCGGCTAATTTGATTTTGTTAGTCAGCGGTAGGACCTTCCTTTCTATTTCTCGTTGCAACTCAGCCGTTCCCATATTCTTGAGGATATCAGAATTAACTTCTATATCTCTATAAATTTCTCGCCGTAATTCGCTATCTCTGGAAACGTTAGCCCCGATTCCAATCATTCCAACTAGTAGCATATATGAGGATAATCCTAAGAACAAAAGCGTGGCAAGTCCAAACGGAGGATAAGCTGCATAAAATGGTAATCCTGGTTGTACAGAGCCAAATAATGCCATTATACCTACAGAAGAAATTATCAAATAGTTCTTCATGACTTTTCGTCTCATTCTTCTTGCGATAGTCAAAAAGGCAATACCAAAAAATAATCCGGCTATTTGATAGCTAATTCCGAATATGAATTGGACTTGCTGAGAGTATAGAATTTGAACAATGGCTGGATCTGTGACTAAGTTTGCATCCCTTATAATAAATGTAAAAAGCTGGTAGAGTAATGGGATGCTCGTTAATAGCCAGAATTTTTTCTTTCCTATTCTTTTAGTGTATTGTCTAAGTAATGAAACAGTGAGGATCCAAGTAGATATTATCATGACTGGCAAAACGTAGATTCCTAGTCCATAGATGAATGCAATCTCAGGAGATGGAATAATTACGGACGTAATTAGGGATGTATAATCTCTAGGATAGATCAATTCGGGCTGTAACTTGAATTGTTCCGTAAGCAAAGGAAGCGTAGTTAAGATGAGAAAGACAATGACACTGAAAACAGCGCCATAAATTAGAATTGAAAATGATCTAGTAAACCTAAACCAGTGTACGAATACGAAAGACATGACTCCAAGTATAATGGCTGGCCAAAAATGACTTAGATATAGAACTAATAATGAGAGTATCTTGTTGTATACATGGAAAATAAACATTTCTAAGATCATAACAGCAACTATGAGTAATATAGCATATTGAACTGCTGACGTACCAACATAAGCAACTCTAAACAATAATGGTCTACTAGTTGTCGCATGGCTATCATTTTTTTTGGTGAATAGCATTAATACGATATTAATTATACCCGCGATAACGGCAAAAGAGATAAACAATAACAAATGATAATTGCCTGGATTTCCTAAACCGCTGGTTCCATAGAAGGCGTTTACGAACAGGGAATCCACGATAGTTAATGCAACAATAACTGAAATCAGCACAAGTGCACTTTTGCTGCTGCCAATTACTGTGCTAAAGATAGACGCCATAAACTTGAGTTAAATGTTTGTATGAAAAGAGGTATAAGAATTATTAATACTCTAATAGTCTATAACCTTCACTGCTTATACTTGCCTTCACTGTTCTTTTCCTGCTCTCCTTCCACCTACAACGGCCACTCCCATTTTGATTCTTCAGAACTCCAATTTTTCAATAAATATCTGCCATACCATGATTTTAAAATTAATACAGAAATAGTTATGATAGTTGCTAGGGCCAGTAGAGACAGAAACAGACTACCATTTTTATTATGGTGTTCGTAATTGCAGTAAATACCAGACTTAGTCTTTTACTGAGTATTTATCTATCTGTGTGACAAAAATATTATCTCTAAGTGTGTGTCCTGTCTGTTGATCATTTTGTTTACTTGGGCTACTAGTTCTTCATTCCCTATTGGTTTTCGTATAAACATATTTCCATTTAATGCAGAGAATTCTTTTTTTCTAAATTTCTCATAATATAATTCGCTAGCAGTAAGAAAACAGACCTTAGCATTGTTGTCTTTCTTTTTTATTTCCTGATATAGCTCAAAGCCATCCATCTTTGGCATTTTTATATCTAGAATTATTAAATCGTACGAACCTGGTTCAAACTTTGATAAAGCTTCTTTTGGATCATTAAATGCATCAACTTTGTAACCGTGATGCTCCAATACTAAGATAGACAGATTAGTGAGGTCAGGTTCGTCGTCTACGATTAGAATTCTATTGTTATTAGCCATATTAATTACCTCACTCGATCTCTTTCTAACTTCCTGATGTACACCATCTACATGTTAGACCCATGAAAGGAATGAGAGCGATGATTCCAGTTCCTAGCAGCATTCCCGCGATACAGATGTTGAATTTCGTTATTTTGAACATAGGATTATTTTCGTGTATTAAGTATTACTAGTGTCCTCAGCATTACTGCTTAGATCTTAAAATGCTGTATAACAAATTAGTGGTCTCCTTATGGACTAAATGGCTAAATGTAGCTAGATGACTACAAGCAAACATTGTGGCCCTGCTGAATTATCTAAACAGATAAACATTCAATAGTTATAACCTTGCCTGTATACAAATCATTGCTGCTTTCTACTATAATTGAGTAACTACAAGAGAGTTATTGTAAGGTATGGTTAAAAAAACAACCTGAAGCTTGTTAGCCCAACTGTCAAAGAAATACCAAAGAACGCAGGTGTAAGATCTACAACATTCTTTTCAATTGTTGTGTCAATGGCCATTATAGCATCAATTTCTGTAATAGGAATCACTTTAGCTAGCTTATACGCTAAGTTATTCTTCAGATGTTGATGGATAATGTGTAAAAGATGTTCTTGCTTTCGAACAAAAGGGTTATTATGCTAACTTGGAAGAATATAAAGCAGCCTCTGCATCTTGTATTAGTTAGTAAATCAAGCTAACAACAACTACAACAAGGAAGCATACGCCCGACCTTTTTTTATGCTATTTCTTTCATGTTAATGACCAATTTTCTTAAACAGATCATATGACTTGGTGTATGTTCCGTTATTTTGTCTAAGCGAGTGAAGAAAGTGAAGGCTCTAGAAGGTATCTGCGATAGCAAATTATTTAAAATATTATTAAGGTCGGTTGCATTAAATAATAGCAAAGACCTCGAGCCGCAGCAAATCTTTATATAAAAAATTAGTCATGTATATTTACAAAACACGTGGATGGGCTCCATGTCTATAATGGGCTTGTTTATGTTAACGTTGGGATTAGTAGGAGTATATTCTGTTACAACCTTTGGCCCCAAATTATCTCTACAAAATAAGATAAAGAAAATGCTACTTTACGGCCGAATTCTACCAGCATAACTAATCTTCAATATTGTCGAAATATACATAAACCACTATCTAAAAATGTCCTAACATTAGTTTTGCCGTCGTGGACTTCTTTAGTGGCTCAATTAATGGCGTATTCTTGAAGCCGCCATCTTTGTGTAATTGTTTCTAAAACTAAATGGATCAGTTTAGTGGCTCTCGCCAGCTCTCTCTAGCCTTTCTATAACTACGTCATAGTTTTCGCATTTGTCATTTATATTTGCAATAAAATTCTGTTCCTCAGCAGAAATCAGTTCATGAAGCTTGTCATCAGCTTCGTCGTAGTCACTTGAGGCACAATTATTACCTGTCCAGCCGAAATGACTCAGCAGTAGACCAATGGTACACCTGGAGTTATCCTGGCCGAGATTTCCCCTCTGGAATCTAAATTTGTGTTTCTCTTGTCCTATGATTTCAATTACCTTGGCGAATCTGTTCCTGGGCTTGATTAAGAGTATCTGGGTCATTGGTAGATGATAGAGGGAAAACTGGCATTATAGTTTTTCTGTGGGCTACAATGTAAGGATGGCTACATGCCACTTTATTATTAGAAGTATGAAGTTGTTATCCTATTTGTCTCTAGACATTTTACGTGCGGTTTTCATACGTTCATTATGGTTAATAGACTTGTTCTTATGAGTTTAATAGACTTGGCCAGATGTGTTCATTCATTCACCTAAGCAGCCAAGACCACCAACCTGCAGCAACAGGAACATCGCCATACATCTTTATTCTAGCATCAGAACCATTTTTCTTTATTTGGTCTTGAAATGTATCAACTATGTTTAATGCGGCAGCCTTTTTGTTCTTATGCGAAATGTTATAAGGTAATAATAGCTGAAACACCATTTGTATAAAGTCACGTTTAAAGAATATATCATAAAACCACCAACCAGCTGCCAATGTTGCTCTTTCACTAAATTTGTACGCATTTTCTGAATGCGTCCTTTGCTCGAATTGATGTAAAACTTTTTTTAATATAACTAAATCTTTATCAAAGTCTCTAGAGGCGATGCTAAAGAATGGAATCATTTCTTCTTTATCTTCTCCTGCTTCTAACACACCGTCCATATCGCATTTATCTATAATATATGGTTCAACCTCGAAGGCTATTTTCGTATGTCATAGTTTTGTTATAGATTTATTATTTTGCCAGCAACATTCGGATTATCGAGTGTATATTTTGCTAGCCAAAAGTAATCACATAGACCCTCGGATCATACAATGATCTACTTTTTCTATTGTAGACAAACTTATTTGTTAACTTAACTAAAATAGCGATACCGACCACGATAATATACAATATCCACTCTCATCCACGTTGAGTTTGATTGGAACCCCCAATAGCAGAGCACCCTCACACTCCTCCTATTCAAAAAAAGAAGATGACGCTATGGAGGCCAGTCAAACAATTACTTTAACCAATTGTTAGATTCGGCCTACTCTTTATAGCAGGATCCTGTAGGATTGCTAATGCTAATATAATTAGGTCTTTGATTGAAATTACTTATTCTGTCTCTACTATTTTTATAGCCTTGTCATGATGTTTGATTAACTTTTGTTTTTGCTGCTCTAAGAATTTATCAAAATCTTTTTGATGGTATAAGCAAAGCCCCTTTATGTTAATATCCTCAGATTTTGTTGGCACTGATGATTCATAATCAACAAGCTCCTGATACTTGGATTTATGAAGATAGACACCTAAATCAGCTAATATGGAAATACCGTTCTTTTCCATTTTCTTAGAATAGTGCAACGCATTTTTAAAGTACATACGCGGTTGTTGTCCAAAATATTCCTCCATTGAATCAGCAATTAAAAGTGCTTTTTGTTTTTCATACTTGGATACATCCATATTATGATCACAATGAGAGAGGACTTGTCTGATAGTGTTGGTAGTTTCATAAAATGGGTTTATGAGAACAATTTCATTGTTGTCTTCAATTGACCTGTGTATATAGTTAGCATATAGCTCCCTTAATGTAGGCATATTTGGATAAATTATCATATAATGCACACCACGTCCCCCCAACTGATTTAATTCTTCCAAAGCATCAAAGACATGACAGTTTACTAGATTTTGCGTGGTTTTACTGGTCATCGGGGATACCCACCCTCATGCATATACATGTACAAACAATATAATAACGCTTACAGCATAAAGTCTCATACCATTAATCTTTATTTTATAGTAAACTAATTAACATACTGTAGTAGTGATTTTCTTTGTTAGGTCATTTAGCTGCGTTATAGAAAATGGCTTTTGAAGAAATCCATCTACCTTAATATCTGGCAAAACATTGTGAAATTCTTTATCTTCAATCTCAAAAGCACTCATAAGTATTATTTTCACTTGTGGATTGATTTTCTTTATCAGATTCACAAATTCATAACCATTCATACTTGGCATTCTAATATCTGAGATAACTATGCTATGATGATGGCCGCTGCTGCCGTCTTTACCAGAGTTTGAAGTGGAAAAATGTTCTAATGCTGCTATTGGATCTGTAAATGCACACACTCTTTTTTGTCCATCCTTTTGTAACAATCTGCTAATCAAATTAATAATATCACGTTCGTCATCAACTACTAAAATGGACAAATTAGAATTATTGCTTACAGCACTGGTATTACTAGCATGGTCTACGTTTCTGTGATTTGAGTACAAAGCCAGCCTCGCCCTGTAATAAATACCATTCATAGGAAATATTTTAATGTTTTTGTATGTATTCGTGTGGTAAGTAATTTCAAATTTTTCAACAAATACTTGACTGTAAATGTTTTGATAATAATTCACTAACAACTAGGCCGAATCTATATACGAAGATAGGTGTTTATCTATCTGCTTTATTAGCTACTTTTGGAACTATAATCCATAAAATGGGCCGAACAATTCCTTCCTTTAGAATAGCTAGCATAGAGGAAGAAAAGGATGGAAGAAATTTCGCAAAGGCTTGGATAAGCAAGACAGAAAGATTTTTGATGATATGTTTTCAATTGGAAGTTTATACAATTCAGCTTGCTCATATGCTGGCAAGCCCAAAAGAATACAACCGATTTTCATGTCTATAGTATTTCAGCACTATAAACAATTGCAAAGGATAAAAGAAGAGTTAGAAAAGAATATAGCTATAGTTTTTTAGTTCCATTACCGCGATCAGCCTTCACCAGAACAATAGATAATTCCTTCAGTAACACAACAGGCAAATCATAGCAGTCAGCTACATGTTAACCGCTGGTGACTATGAAAATACCTCAACAGAAATCATAACCGCTGTTAATAAGACCTTAAATAGTTTCCAAGTAGTACGTATTTTATTTATGTCAATAAAGCAAAAATTTCTAAATGTAATACTAGCACATCCAAAACCACCTGCAGTTGGCTTAGGCTTGGCACTAACATTATCCATTGCAACGGCAATAGGATTAGTAGATAATCAGCAGTTGGCGTTAGCTTTTACAGATACCCATCATCACTGCTTGGCAGCTTCAGAAAACTGCTAATGGCATTTTACCAAAATAACGAATTAAGGCTACCAAAAGTAACAAATAATCTTGTCTTACCCAAAGTTGAGAAAGTTATAGAATAACTAAGAATGATTATCATATTGAAAACGGCCATCACCTCTCTCTTCCCATTTTGATTCTTCAGAACTCCAATTTTTCAATAAATATCTGCCATACCATGATTTTAAAATTAATACAGAAATAGTTATGAATAGTTGCTAGGGCCAGTAGAGACAGAAACAGACTACCATTTTTATTATGATGTTTCCAATCGCAGTAAATACCTGATTTAGTTTTTTACCGATATTTATCTGTGTAACAAAAATATTATTTCTCCCATTTGCCCTAGTTGCTAATCAATTTGTTTATTTCTTTTGCGAGTTCTTCATTATTTATTGGTTTTCGGGTAAACAGATTTCTATCTATTGCAGAGAATTCTTTTTTTCTATAAAATGCTAGGACTGCAATAATTCTATAGTAACCATGATTTGATATTTTCTGGTAGTCTACCGTTATCCAATCTTCATTAGTATCATTTACCAAAGTTTTGAAAAGTTCAGCAAATAACATAGGTCCAATCCCTTCATTATTATGCTTTCTATGAAAATAGTTAAAAAGGGCAGAAAAATCTGTAAATTGCGCCATATAATATACCTTATCGGGAGTAGGACTTAAAATATCCATGCTAGTTAAAAGGATTGTATTAGGGGTGTTTGACTTTAGGCCAACCTATATTCTACTTCCATTACCACATGAAGAAAAATATATAGATAATCAAAAGAACTTGATCAGTAGAATGCGAATTTCAACTGAAATGGCAAGAGCAATCAATGATCAAATTTCCTATGAGGCATCATCTGCAAATACATACATTGCAATGGGATCGTGGTGCGAAAGAATAGGATATGATGGAAGTGCTGCCTTCTTCTTTGGACAAGCTGCAGAAGAAAATGGACATATGCTAAAGCTCATCAATTATATGAACGGTGTTGGAGCAGAGGCGATAATTCCAGCAATTGAAAAACCACCAAGTAATTTCGAATCTCTGGAATATACTTTCCAATTTGGCCTAAAGAGCGAGCAAACTGTAACCATGGCTATCTATGATCTAGTTGATATGGCTGAAAAAGAAAAAGATCGCTCTACCTACTCATTCTTGCAGTGGTTTGTAAGTGAACAAATAGAAGAGGAAACATTATTCCACACGATTCTCCAAAAGTTTGATTTACTTGGAAAAGACAAGCTGGCAGTATATCAAATTGACCAATCTCTGGCCTCAGTAAGATCTCAAGTTATGAACAAGCAGACAAATCTAAAATAACCTTTTATTAAACAGTGGATGTGCATATATTATAGAATAGATTCTGTTTCTTTATATGATTATATGACCAGTATCTTGTATGCAGCCTTTTAGAAGAAAAAAATTGTTTGGAGAACTCAGCACAATTCAATCTCTTTTAGATATCTATCATTATGTGAAAAATAATTCTCTGGCCTATTTGTATGGTAATATAGATGCAACTTGTTCCAATGCCTAGGTGACTTGATTGAGATTATTTTCGGAGCTAGTCAATACTAACAATACTTGTTGCTTTTCTTCATCAGGTTGTGAACAAGTACCTCGCAGACTCAAATTGATAGTGGTTATCAAATGTAAGACCTTGGCTCTTTAAGTCTGAAATAGTTTTTCCTAGTCCTGATGTGACGGTATGAGCTTCCACATCAGTATTTATCCACTTTACTTTATCTCCACTTGTGATGAGTATTGAACCTGGTATGTAGGGTTCTTTAACCTCGTCTCCTACTATTCTCACCTCTGTTGCGTTTGAAGTGGTGGAAGAACTAGGCGTTTGATTTGTTTGATTAGTAGCAGCAGTACTCGTTTAAGATTTTATTGTTTGTATGGGTGACTCATTGGCTAGTAGAGTTTCAGCTTTATTTAAGTTCAAATTTATATTACTTATTAATTGCTGAATACTTTCTATTGG
>DASQQB010000105.1:0-4535 GCA_035643635.1 Nitrososphaeraceae archaeon
TGGCAACGAAGATGTCAAGGAATCAAAAAAGACTGATTATAATGAATATGAGATCAGTTATAAGGAGAAAAACAGGAAGAGGAAACAGGTGAAATAGTAACAACAAATCAAATTTCCTGAGCATCATAGAACTTCATAAAGATCATGCTATCAACAATAGTACTTCATCAATAAACATGACATTGAAGAAAGCAATGAAATAAATGACTTGACTGAAAACTATAATATCATATATAGAAGGAGAAAAAAATAAAGAATATAGGATGCTACAAATGACTCTTAACATGGCAGTTATAAATTACGAATCTCTGCTGTGTTGGATACTCACGTCAAGTATCCGTGAGTTCAATTCTTGAAGTCTCTACAAGCACAATTACTATACTAGCCCTGAGTTACCTATAATTTCTATAAACCTACTGTCCTCTCCAAAGATAATAGTCAACACTCTATAATAGAAAAGATAGGTGAACATACAAATAAGGGCAGAAAACATGACCATGTCAGAAGAATTAATCCTATCTGATTAGTAAAGGTAAGTAATTGTCCAATGATTCTTAAAATGAGTTTCTGTTATATGGATATAATGCAATAATTCTCTATTACTTAAATAATAGAAAATTGTTGTTATGATAACTGTCTGTGACAAGTGCAATTAAATACACTTCTAATACCCATAATAATACTATAATTTCCTCTTGCAGACAACAAATATTTCGTCTATCCGCTGGCTATAGCGCTAACCAAAATAGTCTCTCTGAGAAACATAATCCTCATCCTCGTAATCTATTGCTTCTTACCGAGCTAATGATATTACAACAGAAAAATCAATCAGTTATTTCTAACAAAGAAAAAGAACAACTACAGCAGGAATTACGATCACAGTCCAAACGAATTTTGTTAGTAGACGATAACCATGATATCACCTTAACATTCAAAAAAGCCTTGGAAGCAGAAAATGATAAAAGTGGTAATAAGACATTTTTCAAAGTATACACGTATAATGATACACTACAAGCATTAGTAGAGTTCAAACCAAACTTCTATGATTTGTTATTAATTGATATCAATATACCTAAAATGAATGGTTTTGAATTCTCTAAACAAATATTAGAGTTAGACGTGAATGTAAGGATTTGTTATATTACCGCAGCAGAAATAAATCTGCAAGCATTAAGAGAACAATTCCCAACTTTAAGTATCGGTTGTTTTATCAAAAAGCCAATTGGAATAGAGGATTTAGTTAGAAGGGTAAAGGCCGAATTAGAGTAGCAGTTAGCTAATGGTGATGTGGGAACAATTATTTGGCTATTTCCTAAAATATATTCGCTCTGACCTATGCAGCATAAACTCTTTTAAATCGATAACATAGTTAAAGTATGTTTATTAAACATGTCTTAAAACCTAAGGGAATGCATATATTAGCTAAAGACTGTCTAGTGATAGTACCGAGAGATCTTTTGTTTTTGTTCCTATAGGTAGGTTATAAACACAAACAGAATAGAAAAGGAATTGTGAACTATGCTAGTTACAAATATGGAGATGAAAAGGGAGGAAGAAAAAAGAATTTTGCTAGTAGACGATGAACAAGATGTTCTTTTGCTATTTCAGTTAGTTTTAGAACACGAAGGTTTCAAGGTTTATTCATTTGATAATCCTCTAACTGCATTAGCAAATTTCAAGAGAGGGTTATATGATTTAGCTATTCTTGATATCAAGATGTCACAAATGAATGGATTTCAATTATATGAGGAAATTAAAAAAATAGATAGGTCTGTCAAGGTCTGTTTTATTACCGCTGCAGCAGCAGCCACAGCCAGTGAGGAAATGTATCAATATGAGGTGAGTACAGAGAAAAATGAGGAAAGTTTAAGACAGGGGCAAAAACAGCAGCAACAACAACAATATTGTGAATTACAAAAAACCATGTTTTTGAAGAAGCCAATATCGAATGGAGATCTTGTAAAAGAAGTTAATAGAATAATAAATGTGAATTAAAAAGAAAAATATCCATAACTCATAAAGATAACTTCTTTGCAGTCTTTGAACACCAGACTTCACAATCTACAAAAACATAATTTCAAAAACAAACATCTATGGGTAAAGAAGCGACAGGACTAGAGATACCAAATTCTTGAAATACAAACTCACTTGATTATAGAAATAATTATTAGGATATCCAAATAAATGTTTTAAAAACGGACCAAGCGTGCTAGACTTGTCGCCTGTTCTACAATAGGTTATATGTTTCTTATCTGAGGTTATGCCATTATTCGTAAGATTTTTTCTTTAGACCATCTACAGACTTGAACATATCGTCATCATGATTGACAGCTGCTACTACATGAAATATTAATCACACTTGGAATACGTCCTGCTCTTTGAGCATACTCAATAGCATATTGTTGTGGTGTTGTGCAACAGCAACTAGATTACATGTTACAGTCTCTTATTTCATTATTTGATTAATTAGTTTTGTAGTTATGCGGTAACATGTTTTATTATAATTAGGACTGCCCACTATTATTTCTTGATATCTTGATTTAATCCCCATTTATCCCTTACTTTGTCTTCCAACTTTGAAAACATAACTCTATCAAATAATAAACCAATTGCAAATATTGTAATCATTGATGCAATTATTTGATCCATAAGCTGGAATTCTCTACCTACCAACAAGATATGACCTAAGCCTACCGATGCCGCTATCAGTATCTCTGCCCCTATCAATGCATGCCAGGCAAAAGACCATGCTTGTTTTATCCCAATAAGCAGAGAAGGAGTAGCTGCAGGAATCATTACATAGCGAAAAAGAGAAAAACTTTTCGCACCCATGTTTCTTGCTGCACGTATATATATAGGCGATATATTGGATATTCCGCTATATGTAGACATCATAACGGAGAATACTGAACTCATTATTACAACAAATAATATACCAAAATCATTCAATCCTATGAGCAATATTGCAAACGGTACCCATGCCACACTTGGAAATGATTGCAATCCTACAGCAAATGAATTCATTGTCTTTCCAAAACCTGGAAATTTTACCATCGCTAGGCCTACTGTTACTCCAATAATTATAGAGGTGGCAAATCCGACTGCAAGGCGATACATGGTCATTGCGATGCTTATAATGAGTGTCAAGTTTTGAAGCAAGCTTGCAAAAGATTCTGCTACCATAGCAGGAGATGGCATTGATACTTTCGGCCATATGTTTAGCATGAATACCAACTGCCATATTCCAATGAAGGTAGCTATAAACAAAGTTATATTAGCTAAGTATTCAAGGTCTATCTTCAACCTAGGTTTCCTTTGAGCCTGTTGTTGACTATATTGCTTTTGTGGGTGTTGTTGTAGTCGTCGCCGGAACAAGTTCATAAAGTATCAATACTTGCTACTATGTTAAACAATTCACTATTACCACAACCAAAAGGTCCTGTTATAGTTACAGATTCTTCCTCCTTATCATCCAGATTAAGGCTGTCTAAAACAATATGATTTAATGAACTTCCACCGCTGTAGTTATTACTGCTAGTTACAGAATATATTTTATATATATTTTTTAGTTTTAGCATTATATTTTTGCAATCCTTCGTTTGCGGTAATGGCATTATATTTGACAACTATCGATAGGAAGCAATGTCTGCTATATAATTGACCAATATGCAACAACAAAATTACGCGATTAGAGGTGAAATAATCTTAAAGTTCTCCTTATCTATTCCTTGTAATTTATCTATAATGTAAGTTAAGCCCTCTTTCCTAGGTTTCTCCTTGTCAACTCTCTCGTTTATCAAGTCATCTAGCATGCTTCATTGTTAAATATGCAACACGATAACTTCATATATTGAAGTTATGGTACATCCAAGATCTGCTACTTGTGACCGCGTTTATGCATATATCAATAAGTTTGTATGAATGTAGTGATAATAGGTAGCTTGACAGTTAATGTATCATATATAAACAACTGTTAATAGTGGTGAGATCGTGATATTATGAATACAAAGAGTAAATTCTTATTATCGGCTGTTATAATTATTGCAGTAATCATTAGCTCGAAAATTGGAAACGACGGCATTTCTCTTTTTCCTTCAACAACAACTACTAATGATATTGATTCACAATCCAAAACTCTGAAAATAGGATATTTTCCTAATCTCAATCATGCTCAAGCTGTAATAGGTTTACAACAGGGAGGTGACTTTCAAAAAATGCTGAATGCCAATAATAATAATAATACTGCCGCTGGAGTTATCAAAATTGAACCCTATATCTTTACTGCAGGACCTTCTGCAATAGAAGCATTATATGCCGGCCAGATAGATGCATCATATGTTGGACCGAATCCAGCAATAAATGGTTATTTAGCCTCACACGGACAGGAACTTAGAATCGTTTCAGGTGCTACAAGTGGGGGAGCATCGTTTGTAATAAGAAATGATGCAAAAATAAATTCGGTCAAGGACCTAGGTGGTAAGAAATTTGCTTCTCCTCAGCTTGGTAATACTCAGGATGTAGCATTAAGAAAGTAT
>DASQQB010000106.1:0-9688 GCA_035643635.1 Nitrososphaeraceae archaeon
GATTATAATGATAAACGTGGAGTAGAATTGGAATTTAAACACAGACAAAAGGGTAAGAAGTAACATACTATGTCGTTTTACTAACTTAGTATATTGCTAACATATGGGAATATGTCATTATCAGTGGTAGTAAATTAACTAACTGTAAAGAGGAAGAATAGAGATTCGTCCTTATCGCTTCAGTATAGTCTAAAGGCCAAATGTTTGTTGTTGCTGTGTTGCTAGATGCCGCCCAACGTTTCGACTGCTGTGTTGGTATATGCCGCGAATCCGCTGCAGTTATTCTTTAATTTCTGCTTGAAATCGAAAATCTGTTGTGCTTTTTTCAATATCAATTGTTGGTCGTTCTGTTGCAGTTGAGTTATAGCGAATTGCAGTGTAGAGGGTACTGAAATTCCTACCGCTCCTTTCAGTGTTGTTGCTCCTATTATCATTCCCTATGGTTAATAGAGTTGTGTGATTCATACAATACATTATACCGTTGTAATAAGTGATAAAAAGAAGAATATCCCTCTTTCTTCTGGTCATCAGATGATCTTACGAGTCTTTAAGATCACTCTGACTGTTTCTTTTTGTAGTATTGGAATAAGAATGAAGTTTAGGTGAGGCCAGTATTCATTTATTGGCCATCTCTTTTTATTTTCATCTATTTACGGTTAAAGGCCTATAATTTTTCTAGACGCTATGCTTGAAGTGATATGATATATGTGATACCAAAACAATGCGCCAGCCATAATTATGAAATCTGCCACATAGAATAGATCCCAGAATATTAGGTGGTGGGAATTTCCATTTACAAAATCAATTACATATCCATCGTCAGCTATTGCATTAATCAATAATGACACTGAAGAAAGAAACCAAGGGATAGAATGATGGTAGTTTTTGCGTAATATAATCAGTATTATAGAAGAGGGAATAATTAATATCAGATCTAAAATAGGATAGGCAATAGTAACAAACAACGACAGCAAATTCTCCATTCTTTGTTTATCTTTAGAAGCATCAAGAAGAAATTCTGATGACACTAAATTAAATGCATTAAAACTAACAAATGCGAGCACTATAATGATGGATATTATAATTACAAATTTTGGTTTAATTGCATTATTATTATTATTCAACGATCGAATTACATAAAATAAATGTAAAGACAGAAATCCATATCCTGCAAACCAAAACCCATCTGTAACAGTTACAAGTTTTTGTTCCTCTATGTCCATAGCATAGTAGTAATACAGTAATGTAAGATCTGCACAGAACCAAGAGAGTATACCTAGTGTTAAAAATAAATATGATTTACCGTGAAGTCCATAAACTCCATGTCGGTATATTGCAATTATACCCAAACTTGAAGCAACGGCTGCAGTTATGTTCATAGTCCAAAGTGCTGTTGGGAGTCTATAGTGAGGATCCGAAAAAATTATTATAGAATTTGCAATTATAATCGAGATTATAATTGCTAAGATAAGGATCTTTAGTGTTGATCTATGATAATTATTGTACCTTTCTCCTTTGTTATTATTAGCCAGATAAATCCACTGCTGCAAACTTACAATAAGACGCTTTAAAAATATACATTATCCTTGCTCATAGTATATAAATTATTACGATAATAATATTGAAGGACTTTGATGTTTTGATTCGTGTCTTTTCATCTATGTCATATCAATTTGGATCAGATTTTGCAGTCCCACGCGTATAGAAGAACCTAACCTTTTTTGCTAGTCAACAGGTAAGCTCAAGAAAATGATAAAATAAAGTATTTAATAGAAACATAGATGATACGTCTCCTGACGGAAAACAATCTTATAAATTGAGTTAGGTAGATAACTTTAATTAATAAAAATTATGCAATAGATTTTACACTATCAGATACTATAATTACAAGGCTAATATAGCCAAAGACACGTCTGCGACTACAACAACAGTAGTATTTGCAGGAAGCTTTGCAGAAGCAGCATTATTTGGAGAACTAAATGTGCTTGCAACCTCGTGGGAGGGAGCTTCTAATGCCATAAATATGGCTGATTCCAAGAATTTTGCTGGAAAAGTTCTGATTGATGTTACTAATCCTTTGGATTTTTCCAAGGGTATGCCGCCTAAACTATCTGTTGGTCATACCGATTCTGCCGGTGAAATAGTTCAGCGTTTACTGCCTGATGCCAAAGTTGTTAAAGCATTCAATATTGTAGGCAATACTCATATGGTACATCCAGACTTTCCTCAAAAACGAGGAGGTCCACCTACTATGTTAATATGTGGAAATGATGACGAAGCTAAGAAAGTAGTGACAGATAACATCCTTGCCAAATTTGGCTGGGAAACAATCGATATAGGAGGAATTGAAGGAGCTCGTCTTTTAGAACCACTTGCAATGTTATGGATTACGTATTATTTCAAAACAAATAATGGAAATCATGCCTTCAAGCTGTTACGGAAATAAATGAAGAGGTGGAAGAAATATTTTATTTTTATAAGAACATTATGACATCCCATTTTCCGTTAAAAGTAAAATTAGTTGATGGAATAACGTAACTTTAAATCAGAAACTAATGTGTGGCATCATCACATGCTCTTCAAGATAGTTTCAACAAACTTTTAGATTATCCTATAGATTTGAAATGGAGTGTTTGCGAATGTAAGTATTCAAAAAAGTTGTTGATTTGCCATTAGTAGATAATAAAAAAAAGAAATTGTGGTTTGTCATCATTACCTTGATTATGGAGGTGGAAATGGAAGTGCGATGCCGCCGAAGGTTTTTACGTATTCAAAAACAAATATGAATGTAATTCAGAATATGTATGAACCCCCAACTTATTACCCAATTTACAACACCCAGAAAACACTAACAGATTCAATAATATCAAAATTTTAATTATGTATTAAATATTAGACAATTGTTAACTAGACATTATATGATCCAGAATGCCCATTATAAGATCGGGTTTATCAAGTTGTATAGCATTATTAGCAGATTCGAAAAATTGATTAAATGAATCACTGAAATGACTATTATCTTTGGCATATCGTTTTGCCTGTAATGCCATTTCTAGTTTGTCCACCCTGTGCACAAAACGAGCTGATTCTGTTTTATTAAGTACATATTCTTTCCATATTTCTTTATAATGTGATCGAATATTAAACGAGATATTAGACAGAATAGAATTCATTGCTTTATTTTCTTCTTTTAGTTTCTGTTTTTTAGAAATTTCTTCAGGCGAATAATCCCCCGTAATAGACTCGGCTAAATCATGGAGGAGCACCATTTTCATGATCCTCTCTGTATCAAGTCCAAGTATATCTGATAAAATCATGCTTATTGTACACATAGAATATGTGTGGTCTCCTACAGATTCAGGATTAGGCACCTGAACTTTTGATATCCAACCCGACCTTTTGACATACTTAAGTTGCAAAATAGATTGAAAAAGCAGAATTATTTCTTTTGTATGCACTTCTACCATTCGATGATCACTCCATTCTATAGAGAAGGATTATGTTGAAGACATTCAGTATTACTGTATTTGAATTCATCTGGGATATAATTTTTAATCCCTTCATATTATTTAGCAAATATGTCACATAGAGTAATTTATAAAAATATTGATTTAGTTAATGTAATTGTATTCCCTAAAACCCGCTTTGTCAGCTGTAATACCGCCGATCTTTACTAAAACAAATTCTTTACGAGTATTCAAAAGAGAATCATTGAAATTTCTTCCATTCCCATGAAGTATTTCATATTCTTCCATAGAGATTTTTGTTCGGGGTCCAATTTCTTCTTCCAAATTCATACGTTTTACGATTTCTTTGTACTGGGATTGTATTATGCCACTAAATACCATTGCACTGCTACCACTGCCATAAGATCCAAATCCAATTCTCTTATTTTGGAGATCCGTTCCTTTTTTAAATTCGAATTCAAGTAGGCTTCTAAAACCCATATACATTGAAGCTGTATATAGATTTCCTATTATAGCAGATGCTTCGAGTGAGCTTGCCATTTTCTTTTCGAACACTTCATTATAGAAAGAAGTATGCATAAATGCATGTCTGAATTTTTCATCAGCTTTCATAAATGCGGTATCAGCAAGAATCGATTCAATTGTACCTCGAGGATCTTTTGGCACTGGTTCTTCCATTCCTATTTCCTTTATAATTTGTTGCCAGCGTGGAAGGTGTCTCCACTCATGTCTTAACAAATATGCTAGGGCTTTTTCGCCCATTTTTCTATAAGGAAGATGAACACTGAATAAATCAATATGATCAGTGATGGATTCGCCATCTTCAAGATGAATTAAATTAGTGCGTATAGCCTTTTCTTTATAACTATCAAAGGCTTTTCTTACCTGAATTAAATATAGCAGGCTAGAATAATTCCCATTAACAAGCGGAGTTTCCTTTCCAAATGGTCTGTAAAAGTCATATTCGTTCTTGATAATTGTTGAAGCAACTTTTTGATCAAATGCCAATAGCCTAGGATTTTCTCTAATCAACATAGCAACGGCACCAGCTCCCTGTGTATACTCACCAGCAGATCCAATATCATATTTTGCAATGTCACTTACAATAACTATAGCAGCTTTACCATTATTTTCTTCTGCTCTAATCCAATTTGCGTTATCATAAAGTGCATAAGATCCACTTACGCATGCAAACTTACATTCGATTCCACCAGCATGTTCAAAGGAAGATTCTCCATAAACTTCTTCTAACATTCCTATGACAAATGAATTCATTGCCTTGGATTCGTCAAGGGCAGATTCAGTCGCAACATACATTCTTCCAATATCTTGCGGATGCAAATGATTCCTTTGCATTAATTTTAGGCATGCGTTTGCAGCCATGCAAGCTGGATCTTGATTGGTGTCAACCAAAGCCATCTTTTTTATTCCTATACCGTATTCTAATTTCTGTGGATCAATTCCCCTTGCTATGGCAAAATCCTTATAATCTACATAAAGTTTCGGTATATAGATAGCCAGATCGTCTATACCTACTGGCATACAATTCACATTATTAAATAGACATTTAAAGGTATTTATAGATAGATTTGACAAGTAGATTTACTTTTATAGATACGAAAATTCATATTCAAATCATATTAAACAGTATTTTTTGCCGTAATCCATAACTTCTTAATGATACTTTATAGTCTGATAAAAATTGTTCCTCTCTGCAGCTACAAATCCAAGTTGTTTTATAGCAGATATAATCTTATATGCTGTTAATTCGGTTGATCTAGCTCCGGTGGCACTTACTACCTCCTCTCCGATGAGAGTGCCGCCGAAATCATCAGCGCCATAATTTAATGCCATTTGAGCCATACCAATCCCGTTCGTTAACCATGATGACTGCAAATGGTTAATTAACCCGTAAAATACTATTCTTGAGATAGCTATCATTTTTAATAATTGCAGTCCTCCTGATGGATATTTTTTTAATCCTTCTACCTGTAGCTGGGTTTTGTTTGGCTCAAAACTCCAAGGAATGAATGCCATAAACCCTGCTGTTTTTTGTTGTAATTGTGCAATTTTCATAATATGCTGTGCTTGTTGCTCTTCGGTTTCAACAGTACCGTACATCATTGTTGCAGAAGATCTGATACCTAACTCATGAGCCTCTTCCATTATACTAAGCCACTCTTGACTTTCGATCTTCAAAGGACTAATCTCTGCCTTGACATCATCATCTAGGATCTCTGCACCTGCACCAGGAAGAGAGTCAAGTCCCGCTGCTTTCAGCCTTGCAAGAATCTCTTTTGTACTACTTTTCTCAACTTTTGCGATCATATCTATTTCAGAGGCTGAGAGACCATGAATACCTACTTCAGGACATTTTGCCTTTATTTTATTAAACGCATTTTCATAATACTCTATCTTCAAAGTTGGATTGTGTCCACCTTGAATAAGTACTTGGGTAATACCAAACATATTTCTAGCTACTATTACACGTCGTACAATTTCCTCTATTGATAATGTATAGGATTCTGCGTGTCCAGGTGGACGATAAAATGCGCAAAATTTGCAATTTGTGATACAAACATTCGTATAATTTAATATGATATTATTAACAAATGTAGCAGTATTTCCATAAAGTCTTTGCCTTAATATATTTCCAGTAAGACCTATGGAACAAATATCATTAGACTTTATGAGTCTGATACATTCGTTTAATCCAAGATGCTGTTGTTGTCGTCGTTGTGGGTCATTTAATACAACATCCAAAATATCACCAACATCAGATTTACCAATTAAGGTTTGTATAGTGAGACTACCGCGGCCTATATCTTTCAATATTATTGACATAAATCCTGAATTAACAAGACTATTTATTCTTTACAAATAATGAAGCCTATTTATCATAACATATATTTTATATTGACTTTAGATTATATACAATTAGTTTGTTAAAAGGTATTATAGAGAAGGCAACACCCGCTCTCGAAAAAGCACTTGCGGGAGAGGAATTATCTTATCAAGACGGCATTCAATTAATAAAAGAAGAGAACTTATTTTTATTAGGTAGTGTTGCAGACAGGATCTGTAAGGATCTTAAAGGAAATACTGTCACCTTTGTTGCATCATATTATTTAAATTATACTAACATTTGTACAGCCAGTTGTCCTCTTTGTGCATTTTATAGAAAAGGTGGTGAAGATGACGCTTACACCTTAACCACTGAACAAATTGTGACAAGAGTTAAGATTGCAATAAATCAGATGGGAGCAACTGAACTTCATATAGTAGGTGGTTTCCATCCAAAATTAGGTCTTGATTATTATGAGAATATGATGAGGGCCATAAAAGCAGAATTTCCTAATGTGACAATAAAAGCGTTAACACCTGCAGAAATTTTCTTCATTGCTCGGCTGACTAGAAACTCCGTAAAGGAGGTTCTGTTAAGGTTAAAGAGCGCTGGTTTAGACGCTCTTCCCGGCGGCGGAGCAGAGATTTTCAACTCTGAAACTAGAGGGGCAATCGTTAGAGGAAAATGTTCTGGAGAAGAATGGCTAGACGTCGCTAGTCAAGCTCATAATCTTGGTATAAAGAGTAACTGCACAATGCTTTTTGGTCATATAGAAAAGCCTGAGGATATAGTAGATCATATCCTTAAAATAAGAGAAACTCATAAGAAAACCAAAGGTTTTACTACTTTCATTCCATTAAAGTTTAGCCTCGATAATACTGAGATAGAACGTAAAGGCATAATCAATAGTGAGAGTCCTTCCACTTATGATCTAAGGGTAATTGCAGTATCCAGGTTATTACTGGCAAATGTATTAAACAATATATCTGTATATTGGGTAGCATTAGGTAAGAAATTAGCTCAGGTTGCGTTATCATATGGGGGCAATGACATGGTTGGAACTGCCTTTTCAGAAGAGATATTTAGAGCAGCAGGTAAGGCTGAAGGAACATCTATACAAGAATTAGCGAGTTTAATTAAAGAAATTAAAAGAGAACCTGCTCAAAGAGATACCTTCTTCAATATAATTAGAAAATTTGATTAAAGAAAAATATTTACTCTACTGAGTTATTGAGTATTATATCTCTAAGAATAGCGGAACGGGGATTATCATTTGTTATCTGTATACTATGTACACATATAGTGTATTTATTGTTAGTGATATACAAATATAAAATGTAATTACAAGCATGTATAGAAAGCAATGTAATCATAGAAGTCAGAAATGATACAACACTATGCAAAATCCATAGATATGGATTGTATCAGTCCTTTTTCCATTCCCATTTCAAACATTTTCTTAATCGAAGCTTCTCCTTTGGTTCCCATATTTACAGTTACATCATTTACATACATTTTTATAAACTGTGTAATGACATCTTTTGACTGTCCACGACTATATTTCATTGCATAATCCACTGCAAAGTCAATATTTTCAAGGCCATATAAAATTGAATTTTTAAAAAGATTGTCAAACTTTACGATCTGTTCGTATGTCATTGATCTGCTGCTTGCTACATTAATTCCTAAGGGTACAGGCATTCCATCTGTCTTCATTGTCCACCAATTTCCTAAATCAAGAATGTTGTTAAGTTTTGAGCTATTATAAGTAATCTGAGCTTCATGAATGACTAATCCTGCATCTACTTTATCAGATAAAACTGCTTCTGGAATTAGTTGAAAGGGAATCTCTTTTTCTTTGAACTTTCCTACTGCTAGATTTAGTAATAAATTGGCAGATGTCATCTTGCCAGGAATTCCAATTGTGCTATTACTTAATTGCGGCAGCGATAGTTTCCTTTTCGAAATAACTATTGGTCCATATTTTAGCCCAAAACTTCCACCACTCCGCAATATTATATAATCCTTCAAATAAGCATACGCGTGAGCTGAAATCGCAGTAATGTCAAGTTCATGCCTTAAAGCTCGTCTGTTAAGAGTTTCAATATCTTCTATAACGTGTGTGATCTTAAAATCAGTAGATTTTACGTTACCCGAGGCAAGCCCGTAGAACATAAAAGCATCATCTGCATCTGGCGTGTGGCCTAATGTTATTTCCTTCATATACGGAGATAGTTGAGTCTATAGGGTAATAATATTTTCTTTTTTCTCTCCAAAAGCATAAAGATAGTAATAAAATGTAAATGCATGTGCAGAAAAAATAAACTAAATGTTATAATAAATTAATAATGGATTTGTTCATGGCCATTTAGATGTACCCTGTGGCTAGATCTGCTTTAGAAGGATAGCATAGTTTACCTCCTGCATGAGTATTGACTACATGACTTTCGTAATCCTGTTTGATATTGGTTTCAAAGTTATCATAATAATAGCATGAATATAGCGAATTACGATAAGGATTAGGAGGTTGTTATTGTAATTTGTATATACAGTATTGGTTGTTACTTCTGCGGTTGACTTCTGTCCATGATGTTATCCTCATTCTGCTCCTCTAGACTCTTCCATAGATATTGGAAAAATACCTCCACCATATCCACTACCTCCACTTTCAACTTTTTGAGCGTGATTCTGGCCATTTTCAATTCGTTCAATAATAAATTCAGAATAGGAGTGCTAAGCAAGCCCTGTAAATAGACGCACATCTTCGGTACATTAACAATAAATAAGGAGACTTTTTAATTGATTTTTGTCCTCACTATAGATTATTTTTGATTGTTGTTGTACATGCTGAATTATCTTATTCTTGCCTGCTGGCTCTGATTAATATTATTATTTGATTTATTAGCTATTGATGTATTCTGTAGTTGTTGTTGCATCTGATTTGTGCCTCCTTCTATTACTATTCTTGCAGGGACTATTCTAAATATAGTTCCTGGTGGTGAAGAACCGTATGCTATGCAACGCGAACTATTAGTCTTGACTCCGCAATCCTCACTTCCTTGATAAAGTGAAAACACATAAAGGTAGCCATCAGGTCCCACCTGTATGTCCGTTATTCCTCCAAAGCCCTTTCCGAAGAGTATCCTTCCATTCTTAAGTTCCTTGATACTGTTTGCTACCTTATCAGATAGGGGACCATTTAGTACAAGTTTAGTTCTCTTCTTATTCAAATCGAAATGATAAAGATATCCATTATGAAAGTCTCCTACAAACATATCATTTTTATATTGTTTTCCTAATTTGTCAGAATTTAAGAATTTGATTGCAGTAGGACCTACTGTAGGTTTGAACCATGTAAATTCTGGAGGACTATATT
>DASQQB010000107.1:0-3085 GCA_035643635.1 Nitrososphaeraceae archaeon
GTCATCCTCAATCAAAGGTGAAATAATTAGAGGGCTAAATGAAGATCTGGCAAGGGAGTACAAAGCAATTATTCAGTATGTCGTGTTCAGCAATACGTTGAAGGGTGCTGAATATGGAGATATTGCAGAGCAATTAAAAAATCATGCGTCACAGGAGCTAGCACACGCATTAGAGGTGGCTAGACAGATCGACTATCTAGGAGGAGATCCAACTATGAAAGGCAAAGAGGCTGAATATTCGCAAGATTCAAAGACGATGCTTGAGATTGACCTGAGAGCTGAACAAGAAACTATTAAAAACTATAGAGAAAGAATCCGTCAGGCAGAGCGTTCTGGTGAATTTGCTTTATCAGAAACATTAAGAGATATTATAGCAGAGGAACAGGATCACGAAATAGATCTGAAGGACGCCTTAGGTTTACGATAATAATAATAGCGCAGCCAAGGGAACATTATCATACAAGTCTATTGTCGATCGTACTTTTCAATTATGTCATCGATATTTTTATGCAATTAGAGTTTTGACTGGGGAGTTTAATTCTAGTGTTTTTGGAATTGCGGGATTGATTTTAAAATACCTGAAGAAAACAAAGACTGTGCCATAATATTTATCTGATGCTGATCAGTAGTTTTTGAAAGACTTGCTATTAATCAATACGGCCAGTGGTTTGTGAACCATTTTTGACGCGAATTGTGGGCCCATTTATTGAACATTAGAAGATTCAATTCTTGCAGATAACTATTCACCTATTTCATATTATAAATAAAGCAGTTCAAATCTGCCAGTGGGATTTGAACTTGCTGGTAGTGGAGTTCAGTACATGAACCTTTGCTAACTATTACGATCCTGTAGAGACACAGGAATTATTCTATATATTGCTCCGTCAGATTTATGAAATGTAAGTAAATATAGATAACCATCAGGTCCCACTTCCAGATCAGATATTCCAGCAAATCCAGTTGCAAAGACAGCCGTATTACGTTCGGCTATAGTGTTTGCCACCTTATCAGTAAGTAAACCATTAAGTATGAATCCTGTACGAGTCTTATTTAATTGAAAATGGTAAATATTTCCATTATTAATATCGCTTACAAATATATCATTCTCATATTGTTTCCCTAATTTATCAGATGTAAGAAACTTTAAGGCAGTGGGACCAACAGTTTGATTCCATGTAAACTCGGGAGTGCTATACTTACCCTTTCCGTTAAAATCTATTAAATTATTTGGAGATGGTGAAGCTATGCTGCCTCCAAAGTAAGATTCTACTTTCCACATACCCTGCACTATTCTCCATCCACTGTTAAATCCAGGTTCAACAAGATTTATTTCATCACCGAAACCTGGACCGTTCTCAGTATCCCATAATTTCCCTGTCACAGGATCAAAGTCCATACCAAAGCTATTGCGTATCCCATATGCATAGTATAAATTCAGAGGAAATGTATTACCCAGGATGCCATTTCCTACTGGCTTACCATCCTGAGTGATTCTTAATATTCCACTGGTTCTATCTGGTGGAGGTCCATTTTTAATATTCTGAGATTCAGTAAGATGTCCTTCTAAGTCTCCAATAACAACATATAGATTTTGATCTGGCCCGATTCTAATATTTCCGCCATTATGGTGTGGTCCAGGAGTGGCTGGAAGATCAAGCAACAATTTTGCATTCACCAATTTATTATTCACTAACTCATATCTATAGAGACGGTTGCCAAGCGGTGGCTTACCTTCAGTACTATCATCACCATCTTTTGTAGAAGCTACAGTATAGTACAAGAAAACATATCTAGGCTTATGTTCATATTTTTGGGATATAGCAATTCCAAGCATACCCCTTTCATCATTTACAGATACGTTTACATCAAGTAGAGGATCTTTTATTACTGTTCCATTAACAATCCTTATTACTTTGCCAGTTGTTTTTTCCAGAACTAAGATGTCATTTGCGGCTAAAAATGCCATATTGGATGGATAATGGAATCCCCTAGATACTAAATCAACCTTAAGGCTGCTATCTACTATGACCGGTGTTTTACCTTTGCTAGATGCAGGCGGTGGTGAGGCCTTTGATAATAGATTCGATGATAACAATGTTGGCAGGAATAAAGGTTGTTGTTGTTGTTGTTGTTGCCGCTGCAGTGATTGTTTTTGTGCCTGGATCTCTATGAAATAGATACTACCTGAAATAGTACTTGTATACGTTAATGAAAATATCAATATCAGAAGGATGATCAATCTAGCAATGTTCGATTCTTTTTGCAATGTCATAAGCTCTTAGTATATATTTATATATTTGTTTATTATTGAACTATAAAAGAGGTTTTTAGCGCTTCTCTTCTATCTTTTTTCATTTGCTGTTTTTGTCCAGCCATAAGGAATAACTGATTGGTATTTACTTTATGCTTTATTGATTTTGCTGGTACCCCTGCTACAATATCTTCGTCTTGTACGTCATGTATTACGGATGCCCCACATCCAATAATGACCTTATTTCCAATTTTGATTTTATGCTTTAGAGTAGAATTAAGTCCAGTCCAACATGTGTCCCCGATGGTAGTACTACCTCCGACTATTGTACCAGCTGTAAGCTCACAGTTTTCTCCTATAACCACATTATGAGCTATATGTACTAAAGCATCGAGTTTTGTACCCTTACCGATTATTGTATCCGAAAGAGAACCACGTGCAATAGAACAATTAGTAAACACCTCAACGTTATCACCTATTACAACTCCACCTATATGTGGAAACCTTTCTAACTCAAGGGAAATGTCGTGTCTTTCAAATGCAAAACCATCTGCACCAACAGTCACTCCTGGTTGAACAATACAGTTCTTTCCAATTACACAATTTTCCAAAATAGATACCCTGTCATAAATCATTGTATTGTCACCAATTTCACAATTATCTCCAATAGTTACATAATTACCAATGTAACAATTACAACCAATTTTCGCAGTTTTTGATATTATAGCAGTGGAAGAAATTTTTGCTAATCTTTCTTTCTTACAAATGTAGTTTAGGACTTGCATAAACGCTAGCCTAGGATTATCTAAAAAAATAAGCGATTGATTTGTATCT
>DASQQB010000108.1:0-69337 GCA_035643635.1 Nitrososphaeraceae archaeon
TATACAACGTTGCCGTAGTTTTAACAAATCAGGTACAATCTTCTCCTGATACTTTCTTTGGGGATCCTACAAAAGCAGCGGGTGGAAATGTACTAGGACACGCTTCCACTTATAGAATTTATCTCAAAAAGTCTGGTGAAAATAGAATTGCAAGGATGATAGATTCACCATATCATCCATACTCTGACGCCAGATTTACTATAAATGAAAAAGGAACCGATGATATAGAAGAAGAAAGGAAGAGAAATTAGCAATATATTGCGGAATTATAATATTTCTGAAACAAGATAATAAAATTTTTCTTTCTCTGTATTCTTATCTATACGATAGTTTGAAGGTGGCGCCTCCTTCTTTAGAATTTTGTTACCAATATAATAGTGATTGAACACACAACAGATTACCATACTTTCTAAGATGCATTGTTCACCTTTAAATGAGAATCTGATATTATTAGAAATACCTTATGCCTGATCCTAATGCCAAGCGTATGTTATGGTATATTTTTGCTGGTTCTAGGGGGGGCAGGAATAGAATGAAAATTATTGAACTCTTAAAAGACCGTCCGTATAACATTAACCAACTTGCTGAAACTCTACAATTGGATTATAAGGCTATCCAACACCACATTTTAGTATTAGAGAAAAATAACTTGGTCAATAGAGTAGGAGAAAGGTACGGGATATTATATTTTATTTCTAATTATTTAGAATCTAATATTCAAGCATTTAATGATATAAGAGCTAAAATAAAATAAATGGAAATTAAAAATTCTTCCACAATACTTGTTATCACTTATTACTGTATTAGAACTGTACTTTAAACCTTAGTACAAAACTCTTGTTAAAATAATTTTTTGATTCTATCCAGGAGTCTCTTTTTCTGTGTTGATCGAACAAAAGAACGTACTTCCGGTTCAAAATACTGGAAATACGAATCTCCTTTCCATTTATTTTGATAAAAATAATCAGACAACATTTTTAGGCTTGCAAGTTTAGGGATTCCGATATCGTTTCTATACAAATTTTTGAATATTCTTGCAATGACAAACATTGGATGATATCCTAGACAACGCATTGAAACTCCGTATTCAACAAATCTATGTAGAATACCAAAAGTCCTTAAATGTTCATATTTTATATCATTGAACTTTTTAATTGTATAGCCCATTTGTAGTGCCTTGTACAAAATCCATGCCTCATAGCCATAGTACGGCGGATGTCTATAACCAATTTGCTTTAAATATGACATTTTTATAAGTCTGCCCGCACCTTCTGGAAGAGAAAAATCATCAGAGGGAAGTAAGCCACGGCTACCCGAAGCTACTACAAGTTTTGGATTCCCGCTAATCTCATAAAGTAAGCTTTTGACATAATCTTTGGAGAAAATAATATCATCGCTTGAAATTAGAAGATAGCAATATTCCTTTCCGCTATTCTTTACAAATTCACATGCAATGTTCCAATTATGAACAATTCTTCTAATATCATATCCAGAATCAGGCAAAGTTATTATATGTATAAGATCGCCATATTTTCTTTTAAAATCTAAAAGAATGTTAGGAGTAGAATCTTTAGAACCATCGTCGACTATACAAATAAGTGAAGGTTTTATTGATTGATCCAAAATAGATTGTAATGTTTGCGTAATAGTTGTCTCGCCATTTTTGACTGTAATCAACACCCAATATGATGCCCATGCAGGCATTATGTCACTCCTGTCTATGTTAGCATTATCCATATAATATTTCTTCTTCTGCTAATCTATATCTTAGTCTTTGACACTCTATATGTCATTATCTCAATAATGGAATTCTTATATGTTCTCATCTTGTCAAATGTAAACTAGCTCGAGTAAAATAAATTCACATTTTATTCCACGTTTCATGTTTATATATTGTTAAAAATTATAATTTATAATTTTTGCCTTTCCGTCATGGATCTGCTAATAAATAATCTATACCATATTTCTAATGCTAAGATGGATAGCATTTTGCTGATATACCTTATTTTTAACTGATAATCAATCTGATCGCTCTGCTTAAGTATATTGACAACTTTTTTTAACCAGCTTTCGCTGATAATTTGAGCTTTTACTATCTCAGAATTAGAATGGATATACCTGTTAATGATATCTTGAGTATTTCTTCTCTCCCATAAAGACATAAGATCTATCGAAAAACCCTTTTTTACAGTGTTCACTTTCTCAAACCCTTTGTATTTACTGAGGATTACGCGTAATGGAATCTTACCTTCTCCTGTGCTTGGGTTATATTTTCTTTCCCAAGGTATATGAGTAGCAAATTTTATCATGTCATCGCTTAGAAAAATTGAATAGATATTCAAATGAAGGGATTCTTCAAAGGCCTTGTTTTGAGGCAGCCAATCGTAGAGTAACTTTCCATTAAAGTCAGCCAGAAAAATCTGATCTAAATGAGATAAATTGTTATTAAAATAAGATTCAAATAATGTGTATATTTTTTCCCATGAAAAATTTATCATTCTACCGAAGATATCAGGCTGATCAGGTACCCAATCTCTTTCATGACAGGAGAGGTACAACTTCACCTTTTCTTTCCACTGTTCTTTTCTAATAATGTCTGGGGTCATCAGAGATAGAAACTTATGATATCTAAAGACATAACCTCCAAGTAACTCGTCTCCTCCATCTCCGGAAAAGAAAATATTATTATCAAACCTCTGTTTCCCATATTCAAATATATAATATGGATACAGATTCCATCTTGGCTCTTTTACAATATTAATCAATTTCGGCAGCTCATTTAAAATATCTGCGTTGGTGATACTATGAAAATTGCATTCATACAACTTAGATAATTCCTCAGCCTTGTTGATCTCGTCATCAGTATCTCCAAAACCCATGCTAATACACTCTATCTTGACATCAGGCAAAATTGATCTTATCATTGCTAAGGTTAATACTGAGTCTATTCCTGAGCTAAGCGATAAACAGATTTCTTTAAATTTCAATTCCTCCTTTTTATGTAAAAGATCATCTCTAATTATGCTAATGAGTTTTAATTCAATATCTTCAAAATGCATGGGAACAAAATCTATGCTTTGTAATGGCCTTTTTCCAGGCTCTCTTTTCGGATCATATCTCAAAGTCAACATTCGTATTATCGAATCATAATCTAATTTAGCCACAGACATCTAATGTCTTGTAAGCCATGATATAAAGAATTTTTAGTTGACGCGTTAAAAATTATCTGGCAGTGAAGAATAATAAGTTTAGTATATATTTTATTTTTCTATCAGAGCAGAACGCTGTGAAAACATAAATAGGTAACGGAAGCTAATAGTTATAATATATAAGTTAATCTCAGAATTTTTTTTATCTATTTTAGTGTGCAGTGATGCTATATCTAGCGCATATAATCAGCCTGTTGTTTGATGCTAGATCTTCTGAGCCTATTATAGTAAAAATAGTCTTTGAAGTACATACACCTGCCTTACACTGGTAATGGCAATATCAGCACACATCAAAGGAATAGATAAAATGATGTAGATTTGCAGTATTAAGGACAACAACAACTATTATTACATTCTTCTTTTCAGAGTTCTGCGTAGTAGGTTTTGAATACTAGATAAATAGTGTGACAGTATCAGTCTACTACAGTTAAGACATCTCGCGGAGAGCTCAACTCTTACCACGGAAATCTGGTACTCTATAAGCAGGTCCCTGCATTACTATTCTTAGATTATAGACTGAGATGCTGCCTTTAATTTTAAGCCATACCTCCTTACGAATGTTAAAAAATGTCTTGATATCTCTGATTTTATGCATGCAGTCAATGTATCCAATTCGATCCATTCATATTTTTTTTTCATCTCATTCGGAATTTTGAAGGATACGACAATATCAAATGAGTTGAAATTATTATCAAGTTTTTTTGCATATCTCAATCTTGTTTCGTTAAACTCAAGTATATATTCCTCTGAGGTTCTAGACGCAACATTTTTCAGTTTGAGAAAATCATTTGCATAGCCTTGAAAATCTGAAAGTATTTCCAAGATTATCTTTTCCTTTTGACCTTCCGATAAAACACCGGTTTTTTTTGTTTTGATGATCTTTGCTGGAACTCCTACTGCAACCACAAAAGCTGGTAAACTTTTTGTAACAACTGCTCCGGCACCTACAGTAACATCGTTATCAATTGTTACTCCAGGTAAAATTGTAGCATTCCAGGGTAACCAAACGTTATCTCGGATTTCTACATTTGCGAATTTAAACGGATTGCCCTCCAAGACGTTTTGCCATGCGCTATGCGTAAAAATGAGGCAATAACCACCTATTCCAACATTATTTTTAATTGAGATTTTTCGTGTTGTGTTAAGATAGGACCTATAAAGAATTACACAATCGTCGCCTACTTCCAATCGACTTTTTTCACTTTGAATTCCACCTACGAAAACATCTCTATCTATTACCGTTCTGTCACCTATAGATATACCATTAAATGCGTTCATTATGGTACGTTCTTTGATTACGGTATTCTCTCCTACTTGAATCTCATGATCAGAGAAGAGCTTACATTCAGTTAAAGAAGCATGTGATTTTATTGTAATTTTTGTGGCTCTTATATGAACATTAGTTAACTGTGCACCATCTTCTACATGGATATCGTTTGATTCAAGTGATGTATTTTTTATCACTGCATATTTAGAAATATTTTTATCTGGATTCATTCTTATTTATGGCCTCACATAAGTCAATTCCTCTAGTAATTTTAGTATCCTCTTGAGAAGTTAAAAATTCTAGGATTTTAGCATACATCCTACCGCCTTTCATCTTTAATACATTATCATGCCAAAGCACAGTTACAATCTTAAAGTCTTGTTCAGTAGATTTGATATCTGTTATCGTCCGCTTAAAAATATCTATGACCTGTTCCTCTTTCACATTCATAAATGCAAACAAATAGGCATCCATTAACGTGATGGGAAACTCAATTAATTTATCGTGGCGGTAATAGCCAGTATCGCGTATATCAATAGACGATCTGAATTTCTTTACTGAGGAATCATAGGCAAAACCGACTTTTTGTAGCTTGGAAGGCAATTGTTCATCAAATGCCAAGTAATGAGCACGATTGCCTAATAAGACTGTCTTGGATAAAGTCTCAAGTTTCGTTTTTTCTTTAGATACACTGTGAATATCGTATATTGAACTAGGATCGCTATGTAGTCCTATTTCCCAATTGCCCATAACTAATGTTCTAATATCATCTTCGTAATCTGTGTATTCTCCATTCTCATATGTCGTTCTAAAGAAAAAAGTAGATCTTATACCAAACTTTTCTTCCAAGTCCATAATATCTGGTATGTTGTAATATGGATTTTTAATCCTAGCCATATCTAAGGTTTCCTTCTCGAACCGCTCTTTTCTTGCGAAAATATGTTCTATAGGAGCTCCTTGTTTCCTCCAGTCCACGTCATGGCTCATGAAAATATATATCAATCAATCTTACAATAAGTGGTATCTAATAATTTAAGTAATAGCCCTTCAGCGGTCATTTCCTCACTGCAGCCTAGTATACTACTCACTTTATTTCAATTATCTAATAATTATTCTAAGCGCCTATTCCAGTAACGTTGACACTGTACCATTTCGTCAAGTTATTTGGAGTAGATATACAAGTCAGTTTGGAAGTGATTTCGTTTACTCCTTGTTTTATGGTAGCATACTTAGGACTGAGAAGAAATGTCCATTTAGAATAATCACTTGATCCTCCATTGCCCTTTGCTATAGACGGCTGGTAAGGTTTTATACCATTTACCAGAACTGAAACTTTACAATTAGCAGTTGCGTTATCTGTAGATATCCCAGATATAGATATATTTTTACCAATGCTAGCAGTAGTTATAGGCAGCTGTTGACCTTTTACAGGGGAGGTTATCTTTACCCCTATATGAATAGGCATTTTCTGTTGCGTTTGTGATAGCGGTTGTTTCTGTGCGTTTGCAACATTAGTATCATATTTGTTTATACCTACGCTGTAAGAAAAAATCATTGCTATTAATCCTGAGATAAGAAAGAGAGCGAAAGTTGATTTTTTTTTATCCTTTTGTAGTGATAGGAAATTTTTCAAATCATTCTTATGTTGCATCTGTCCCGTGTAATAAATCTTAAGATTTAGATTTAATTACGATATGAGGCGAAGGACTGCCGGTACAACTCATCGATATCAATTTTATCTACTGGAGGAGATATAGATTATTTTTGTATCAAGGCTGAATAAGAAAGTCTATTTAGCTATTTGAATTCATCAAACCAGTAAATTCAAGGGGGGATATAGCGTTGCCATATTTTATTAATATCAGTGGGAAGCGATTTGAGATACAATAAATTTATTCTCTCAGTCTCTGTAGTTACTCATTAAACATATTTTTTGGCAAATTTTATTATCTAAATACTCCTTTTTAATTGGAACAAGTAATCTGCAATAATTTGTCTCGTATAGGAGTACAATAATCTATATTCACGTACCGTCAAAATGGGTATTGTTTTTTAGGATATTTAGGTGATGCATTATAGATATGTCTTTTCTATTTCATGTTTTAAAAGCTGACAATAGTCACCACGTATACACTCATTTAGAATCTAAATCGCAATATCGAATTAATGTCTCTACGATCTGCTAAAGAGTTTTAACTGATCTGGCTTTAGGTAGCTAAGAGCTAGCACATCTCATAAGATCTAATTAGATTTTTTTCGTACTTTTCCCATATCAAATTAGCTCGTGCAAATTCGAATATTTTTTGTCTTTTCTTATAAAGGTCATCTAAATTATCTGCATAAAACTCTAATTGAGTTGCCATGTGACTGTAATCTTCAAAACTGAAACAATTATCTTTTAATTTTTCTCTTATAGATGTAAAAGAAGAGGTGCACATAATAAACAAACCAGCATGAGCATACTCGTACGCTTTATTCGGACCGACAAAGTAGTGGGACCAATGCTTTTTCCATGGTAATAGTCCTATAGAATGATTAAGCATTTCCTCATACATGGCACTCCTTGGAAGAAAGCCAGTGTAATTTACCTTTGATCCAGACAAGTACTCGTTCCAGCCAATAATAGTGAGGCTGCCTATTTCTCGATTATTGAAGATATCCGTAAGACCGTCTAAATTCCTGTTTGGATATTTCTCCTTATTATGTCCATCACCTCCAGCATAGACAGATGACAAACTAGTATGAAAAGACGGCCTTTTAAAATCTCTAATTTCAGACTCCATCGGAAAATTTGGTACAGCAAATATGTGATTGTTATTATTACCAATGATTCTTAATTCTTCGGCAATTTCATCAGATACCGTAATTGTAGGACAAGACGAAACTAATTCCTTTTCCCAATCTGTCCATAAACGTATTGCATAATTATTTATTAAACGTCTTCTGATTTTCTTTGCACTATCTATTATACCAAATAGCTGATTCTTCCGATCTTTTATTTTGTTTTGCAAAAAAAAATGATCATTGTTGTTCGCCATTTCAATTAATAATTTTGAATGTTTTGACCAGTACTCGTGATCATCGTATACAAATGGTAATTCAAGTTCCGATATCATTTTTGCTGAAAAAATATTATGAGCGTGTACTATGTCAGGGTTTACTTGTTTTATAATTCTTTGAACTTGCCTTTTAACTGAATGCCAATAGAATGGGATCCCCATTCTGGCTTTGGCTGTCCAATTGATTTCACAGATCTTGGAAAAAGTCTTTCTACTATAGTCGTTTGAGGGTTTTCTGCCTGCAAATATAACCTCATGGCCAAGCTTGGACGCAGTGATCGCAGATTTTTCGACTCTCCAGTCAGGTAAAGATTCGTGTGACAAATGAAGAATCCTCACGTTTTGAGATTCCCCCTTTTATTATTACGCATATAAGTTGTAATACTTGGTAATATTTAATTAAACTATAAGTGTATCTGATATCATTACATAGTTTGGTTTTGTTTGGACCTTGATTGTCAGTATTTGGAAGTTAATAATCCAAACTTCGTTTGTGTTCTTTAATGGATATCTATTTGGTTGTAGTTTAGAAAGATCTATGAAGGGACATGGTAAGCATAGTGTTTTGGGTCTATCCTATGGGATATTCTGCATAGAGATCATGGATAAAAATTTCGAGTTATTAATTAGGTTCTTTGATAAATATTACTAGTAACCTTTTTCCTTTTCTTATTCTTGAAATTTAGATAATTTTTTAAGCAAGATCTATTCTTCCAAGATCTCATACATTCTTAGCATAGTTCAACACTGTAGCCGATTTGTTTTAGCAGGTCGTTATTTGTACAACTTTAATCATTAATATGACATGTTTAAATTAATTCTATTGGTGTCCAGTTATGGTTGTGGTTCATTTAGACTTATTTTATGTGATGAGCAATTTATAGGAGTACAATTCAACAAATCTCCCGATGACCTAATTCCAAAACGTATTGCATCTTACAAAAATTATAAGCTGCAGATCATATGGAACATAACCGTCTCGATTCAGTTAGTCGTTGTTGCTAAACGAAGGGAGGTTGAAGATGAAGTAGATGAATTCTGGTGCCAATGAAATTATATAGGTTTCAGAGTTAGGGAGTAGTCAAATGTCGAGTCATAATGCATACATACTCCACATAGGCGACCAAGCCGGGGTAGCATGCATCTTAGCAAAGTATCAACGTTCCCAAGGATATAAATCAGAAGTAATTAAACTTAGTACAAATGATAAATTTGGAATCTACAAGTTCTATAGAGATTATATATCGTTGATTGCATCAGAAGAACAATTTATTAATTATTGTTTACAAGCAGCAGGATCTGCAGATATAATTCATATTCATAGTAACATCGCTATGCTATTCAAACTTCGTAAAAAATTTGGCAGAACCAAGAAGATCATCTTGCACTATCATGGAACTGACATTAGAGGGCTTAGGAAGCAAAAACTTCCACACAGATCGCGGCTATCAGATTTGGCCATCAGCTTAATATTTACATACAGACGAATACGAAACAACTTACTAGATAAAAACAGACGGATGGATAGAAAGGCACAAATGTTAGCTGATGTCGTAATTGTATCTACTCCTGATCTACTGCAAAATACAATAAAGGGCAGCATATATCTTCCAAATCCTGTTGATACAGATCATTTTAGTCCTGATAAAATTTCAACAAATACTAAGAAGCAAGCGCTAATTATTGACACAGAGGTTACCGATACACAATGGGTATTAGACTACTGCAAAAAGCACAATATTTGTCTAGATATCGAGGTCTACAATAGAATAAATAGTCCAATCATGTACAAAAATATGCCATCATTGCTGAAAGCTTATAATATTTACATAGATATTAGATATGTTGATAAAAAAATTCTCGGTAACCTTAGCAAAACAGCTTTAGAAGCATTAGCATGCGGCCTTGATGTTTTAGACTACCAGCTTAATTATTGTAGAGGTCTAGCGTCCGAACATTATCCAATTAATGTAATTTCTCAACTTTCAAGCCTTTACTTCAATAATGTGTTATAATACCTCTCTTTGTATTAGCTATATTAGCTACAAATAAGAGGTAGTATGTGTGTTAAAATTGCATAACTGGACAATAATTCTGAAACCTTTGCACTTTAGGCTGATGCTGGTCATTATCCATCCAAATGTATTCTAAATATATTGTAGAGATAACTTCTGTACTTGAAATGGTATCATTTAGAATCCGTGTGTGGTATAAGAAAAACAAAGCAAAGGAAATTTCTACCTGCTTGTGAGTCCTTCTGTTCACAGCCTCTAGAATATGGGTATTCTAGCCAACCACATGGCAATAGAGCATTTATCTACAGACGATTTTTATTTCAAATTAATTAACAGATAAGAATTGAACATAAGTATTATTCCAACGAAAACTATTGCAATGGCTGTAGTGATTTTTCTATTGACAAATTCCCCCATTATCGTTTTATTTCTAGATAGTAACACTAGTGGTATCATGGGTAAAGGTATCATTAAGCTTAAAATGACTTGACTATATACCAAAATATTAAGTGGATCAAGACCTAACAGTATTGCTATTGTAGTGGGAATAACATTGATAAAGCGAGTTATAAATCGTCTCAACCAAATATTTATTTTCTTTCCTAAGAGGCCCTCCATTATAGCCTGACCAGCAAGTGTTCCAGTAACTGATGATGCAATACCTGATGCAAGAAGTGTAACTAAAAATACTACTCCTGCTAGAGTGCCAAACAAAGGCAAAAGTGTTTTGTAAGCATCTGATATCGAAGCTACATTAGGATTATTTGGATTGAATGCAGCAGCCGCCATGATCATTATCGCCGCATTAATCATGCCCGCTATTGTCAGCAAGACAATATTTTCGATAAGATGAAGTTTTCTCATTTTTCTTCTTTGTTCTAAAGGTTTATTCTGAGTTTTGTTTTTAGTGAGCCAAGAATGTACAAAAAGCGCATGTGGCATGACAGTAGCGCCGATTACTCCTACAGCTAGAAGTACCGCAGTTGGACTACCAAGTGACGGGACAAAAGAATGGTATAAAATGGCAGAAGGGTCTGGTTTTGTGATAAATATTTCATATAGGTAGCCAAATCCTATTACTGATACAAATATTGCAAATAACCTTTCAATAATATGAAATCGACGTTGTGTTGCTAGGGTCAAAATTATAATTACATCCAGAGCTCCAAATATTGCGGCATAAATCATAGGTATACCAAAGAGTAAATTAAGAGCAATGACTGTACCCAAGTACTCTGCCAAGTCAGTAGCAGCAGCTGCTAGTTCTGCTGCTAACCAATAGGATATCACATAGGCTTTCTTTCTTAGTTTTTCTCGTATTATTTCCGGTAACGACAATCCTGTTGCGATCCCAATCTTGCCAGAGAGATACTGAAGTAACATGGCCATACCACTTGAAAGCCAAACAACCCAAAGGAGATCATAGTTAAGGGAAGCGCCTGCCTGAATATCGGTGCCATAATTTCCAGGATCCATATATGCCATACTGACAATAAGAGCGGGTCCTGTGTATAGGATAAGTCTGAGCAAAGAATCTTTCTTGTCAGAGAGATACTTCGTTTTAAACATAGGTGAACTAATAGAATTAAGATAATGATTCATATAAAAGTTAGCCTCGTCTAATAAGATTAGCAATATCTAATACTTCGCCGTCTGAGTAATTTTCGTTATAAAAGAAATGCAATAAGCTACCTATTGATATACAACATGAAGACAGCGCAGACATAGAGAGAAAGATAAATGAGTGGGTCACTTTATAGTAGTCAAAGATGTTGAAGCCTGCTGCCTATGCCAATAGTAACCGTCTCAAAAATATTCGTAACGCACATGATAAAAAACGAGGGGAAGGAGAGCAACTACATACAGATAGAATGGAAGACTATCTGGAAGTCATATATGAGCTTATACGGCAGAAAGGATATGCTACAGCTATAGAGATTTCAGAATATCTGAATGTAAGCTGTCCAAGTGTAACAAAGATGGTACAGCGGTTGAACGAAAGCAAGTATCTGCATTACGAAAGGTATCGAGGTATCAGTCTTACAGAGGAAGGTATTAGCATTGCAAAGAATATCAGTGATAAGCATGGTTTATTGGCAGAATTTTTTAAAATGATTGGTGTCGATAAAGATATTGCAAACATAGATGCAGAGGGTATTGAACATCATCTTCACCCAGTGACTTTAAGGAAATTACAGACATTCATAAATGCTGTTAAAGATAATTCTGTAGATGAAACGTCAGATTAATTATTCATATTGTTAAGGTTCATCTGTACATCTTTATTTTTCAAATTGCGTTCTTGACTACAAGTTGTTACCAAGTGTTAGGTTTGTATTTCAAATATCTTACTTTTGACTGCTTATCATTATCCTATTAATTCTTTTACTCTACACCTATTCTAAATCAGTTTCAAAAAAATGCCTTTGTTTAATTACAATATTGATAGCCATGTCCTTTAGTTTTTCTTCTTTTTTATTCTAAATCCCTTATAATGATTATACATTTCTTCTTGTACTGCTGCAGCAATAAAAACAGACCTTGACAGAACTATCTATTTTTTTATTTTCTCATGTAATTCAAATCCATTCATTGGTGTCATCTTGATATCAAGGAATAGCAAAATCGTACAACTCTCACTTGAAACTTGATAACGCCCTTAGAGGAGTATCAAATGGATAAACCTTGAATCTGGCTTGCATAAAATTAATTGCAATAACAAAAGACTATTATCTTGTTCATTGTCTACTACCAAGATTCTTTTTCTTTCTTCTTTTTCGTCTCCATATCGTAGTTAATATATTTGACAATTCTCCTTTCTATTTAAGAAACCTAATTTATATGAGCAAAAAACAAAAATTCTGCTAATAATAAAAGATCATTAAAAATATGTGTGTTATGATATACTTTTGGAACATTGTTAATAAGCCTCATTTAACATTTTAACTAAAGACTCTGTGTTGAGTAGATCTCAGTTGATATACTTTCAAATAACTAAGTTCCCATCACCAATATGTGCTATCTTCTTATACCTTATTCTCTTTTTCAAATATCCGGTGTTGTGTTAGATCATCTTGGTTTTGAAATGGTTTGCCACATTTATCACATATAAAATGTCTCATGGCAGTTGGTGAAACCTCAGGATAATCTTTTCTTTCTTCATTTTTGTTCATGGACTGAATTTCATTTGCTCTATTTTTATCATCGGTTCTATAGCCATATGTATTCGATGCCGATTGCACTGCTGTGTCATACCTTGTTTGATCACTTATTTGATGAGTTTTTTTACTCTCAGGATTATTTCCTTCAATTGCTTTTCTAACTTGATATAAATTTTCGAATTGGATGTAGCCATTCAGGCTTTCAAACAATGATACTACATCTTTATCAGAAGTAACTTTAATTGTGTAATCGATTATGTTGTGTTTAAATGCCGGAAATTGCATTTTCTCTAATAATTTTATCGCATTATTAAGGAAATTTGGATCGCTAATTGATTTTTCAACAGCCCGATTGATAGAATTGGAATCGTATGTTGGGTGATGTCTTGCAGGTCCAATACTTTCCTTTGAATTGTCCTTGATGTCGGTGTCTATCATTATTATATCTATAATACAATATCACAGTAAACTTCATAATTGTTTCATACCAACAATATTCATTAGCAGCCGATACAAAGTAGCAAAAGGTATCCTTTGGATAAGTATATAGCCAAGATGTTTTGTAGTTGATATTGAAAAATTAGACCTTAATTGTATCTTTAGTAGGTAGGCTTGTAATGTGATTAAAACGGTAATCTCCCTTAGTTCTAATATCTTCTTGTTTGTGGTGTTCTATATTCTAAATCCGAAATAGATAGCCTTAAGCCAGAACTTGGCAGATTAGATAGAGTAACAGCATGGTTTACAGGTTAGAGGTATGCTAAATATAGTACCGGGGTTTACTCAGACTCCTGATGTTATTGATGGATTTTCTGACCTAATCGTGACATTGTATGGTTATGAAGTTGGTATGCATGCTCGCTCGGCTATAGAAGTACAGGCTTTACCACTAGGGCTTCCTGTTATAATAGAAGATGTGGTAGAATAGATAGAGAGCAAATATAATGATAATTAAAAAATTTCATTCCTGTCCAAAATGTACTTTCTATATCATCATGTATTTTCCTGTATATGTATATGCATTGCAAACCTTATCATCTTCAAGTGCATCCATTATCATTATGCCAATGTGCTCCTTCTTAAGGAAAAGACACCAAGAGCAATAGTAGCAAATGCGGTTGCAACTAGCACTAATATATCCTGTGCCAAGCCTTCGGTGGAACTATAAAAGATTGAAGTCTGCAATGCATGAGTTCCATAGAATGTAGGAATAAAATGAGCAACTGTTTGAAGCCATGATGGAAGGAATGCAGCCACAGTAATACCGCCACTTAGAAAAAAGAGATCTATCGAGAGTGGAATACCAATTGCAGTGACTCGCTGAAAACTTCGTGCCGCTGATCCTATGGCTACACCTATCCCAACGCTGGCAAGAGCAATTAACATTATTATCATTGTAGTAGTAAGCCAATATAGCAAGCCCCCTGGCCTCAGATAGCCTGTCGCTGCACCCATTACCAATACTACAGCAGCTACAAGCAGAGTGGTAAGCCATCCTCCTATTAGCTTACCCGCAATAATACTGCTTCTAGAAATTGGCGCTAGCAAGAGTTCTTTTATCGTTGAGTCTTCCCATTCCCTAGCAGTAGCTAGCCCTGCATTTACAACGCCAGCCGTAGTTAACAAAAGTACCATATTAGGTACAATCTCAAATCTAAGGAGATCAACATCTTGCTTTCTTAGGTCAGTCTCTTTGACATGGATTTTGATAGGGTTCTTGACGTTATTGTTATTGTCATTGTTGTTGCTATTATGGCCTTGAGTTCCAGAGTAAAATTCACTAATGGCAGCAGGAAGAGACCGGCGAAGGTCGTTTGTAAAGTCTAGATTAAGGTTGTTTATGTGGATAGTAACTGGATCAGATTTGTGCGCGTTAAATGCAATATCAAACTTGGAAGGTATAGTTATGACTGCTGCTACTTGTATATGTTTTAGTGCTTGCTCTGCTTCCTCTTGTTTTGAAGTTACAAGGGAAACCTTGAATGCATCAGAGCTATTAAGTATATTTACAAGTTCTTGGGCATGGGGACCATTATCCTGTACGACTAATGCTACAGGGTTACGCCCTACTGCCTGAGCTCCAAAGTAAAGAATGATCATGAATGCTATTGCAGGAAGAATAGTGGCAGTAATAGCTGTTGGTTGTCGAAGCCATACACCAATGTCCTTACGTACAATAGCCAGAATTGGAAGCCATAATTTTGCTGCCATGGTGATCATTATTAACGCAGAGCTGATTCCCCTCTAGTACTGCGAAGAGCAATGACACTACCAAGTACCGCTGCAGCAGCAAAGCCAATTAGTATGATTTTATCGTATACTGGGCCTGTCGGAGTAGTTGTAAAATCATGAAAAGCATGTTGAAATATCGCAATACCATAATATACTGGCTGAAATTGAGTTATAAAGGCGATAGACTGGTCTCCCCAAATGGCTGGACCAAAAGCACCGCTTAGAAAGAAGATTGGTATTGTCAGACCAATACTCAGAGGTATAACCGATTGCCTGCGACGTACAAGCGTACCAACAAGCGTCCCTAAAGCCACAAACGTTATCATAAGTATCAGCGTAAATCCAATCAATTCATCCCAATGTACTGGCCAAACGCCAATCAAAAATACAATCACGATTATCACAACTAGAACGGAAATGGAATTAAGTACTAGCGCACCTAAAATCTTGCCAAGTTGAATAGCCCATTGTCTAGCAGGAGACAATATTAGCTCTTTGATTGTCCCATTTTCATATTCTCTGGCTGCGTTAGCCCCAGCTTGGAGCAGTCCACCAAGCATAATACTTACGACCATCAGGCTTACAACAAGATATTGAATATATCCAGTATCATGGGAATAAGTATCTATTTCGTGACCCTCTATCACTACTTGATTTGGAAAAGCATTTGCATAAAATGAAGTTATTGCTAACGGGACCGCCCTACGAATATCATTTGTAAAATCAACATCAAGGTTATTAACAACAACAGGCAGCTGTACTTCAAGTCCCTTTCGTAATGAGCTATCAAAGTTAGCAGGAATGGTAACGATTGATACAATCCTGCCTTGCCGCATAAGATTTTGAGCCTCACTAGCGGTAGTTTGTTGTATTATAAATGAATGGGAGCGTTCCATTGCTGATACGAATTGCATAGCATAAGGACCATGATCCTCAAGAACAACTGCTGTAGGTGCTTCGCCACCTGTAAGAGCAAATAGTAGAAAAAGAAGCAAGAAATTGATAGGAATGATAATGCTTGTTACCATAAAGGCCCGTTCGGTTAAAGAGCTTCGAATATCCTTTTGAGCTGTTGATAAGATTACACTGAGAGTACGGTTGTCTCCGAGTCCAAAGTGATTGATGATAGAAGCCATATTCATATAGTTTGCCTACTTGCTTTCTTCTCTTTTCCTTTCCTCTACCTATTATTAACCTATTATTAGTCCCTTAATGCACTTCCAGTTAAATTCAAAAAGATTTCATCCAAATTTGGTTCCCGTTGGGAAATTGTCCTGAGTGCAGTCTCCTTGGTAACAAGCATAACGATCTGTCCTATTGTAGATGCATCGTCTCCTGTCGATGCTATTTTAAGCGCTTTATCATTTTGGTGTACCTCCGTTATTCCAGGAAGAACGTGTAGTTGCGTCACGATATTCTGAGATATAGGTGATATAGTTTCTATCTCTATAATGGTGTCGCCGTATCTTCGCTTAAGGTTGGATGATGTGTCTAGAACTACCAGTCTGCCATGGTCTAGAATAGCTAAACGGTCACATAGTGCATTAGCTTCCTCCAAATAATTGGTAGTTAAGAGTATCGTTTTACCTTTCTTTTTTAAATCTAAGATGTAATCCCATAGTGCTCGCCTGCTTTGTACATCAACTCCTAATGTTGGTTCATCTAAATAAAGCAGCTTGGGATCATGCAACAGAGCTCTAGCCAATGCTAAACGACGTTTCATGCCTCCAGAAAAAGTGCTAACACGATTATCACGTCGTTCATAAAGTTGAACTAAATTGAGCATATCAGTAATACACTGTTCCCGTTCAGACCGACGCACACCATACAGATCAGCGTGAATTGCCATATTAGTCCAAGCTGTAAGTTCCTCATAAAGGGCTGTCTCTTGGGGTACAGCTCCCAGAACTGTATGAACTGCGTGTGTATTTTGTGTAATATCATATCCAAGTACTTTTACCTGCCCAGAGGTAGGCTTGGACAAACCGCTTACAATATTGATAGTTGTAGTTTTGCCAGATCCATTAGGTCCAAGCAGGCCAAATATCTCACCGTACTTAACTGCCAAAGACAGATTGTCCAAGGCTGTAACGTTTTCAAAGCGCTTTGTTAGATTGCTAATGTCTATAGCTATGTCACTTCTGCTATTGTTATGTATACTGTACTTATCTGATTTCGTCAACCCTGTATTCTTCATAAATCATCTATTCTACAACATATCTATGTGTATATACGACTGAGTTGCAGCATTCATTGCGATTATCATCGTCATCATAATTCACGCTAGTAAATTCTGTTCATGATATCGACAATTTATTTCGTCTATCCCATCGCTCCTTGGTAAACCAATAATGTGATTAAAGCAGCAATCTCCCTTAGTTCTAATATCTTCTTGTTTGCACTATTGTATCTATCCTCAGGCATTTGCCTTGCATGTAAACGTAAACATTCATAAATTATTGCCTCGAAACGCATATGACTAGTGGAAAAAGATTCGGAAATACTTGTTACAAGGCGGGCATTTGGAGTTCTTTTTATAGCGGTGTCTATAGCTGTCGGTGTTGCTACTATTCTAGGTGAAATTGCATTTTTGTATATGGCGCCGTTATATTACTATGCTGTTATATGGCTCTTGAGCTTCATAGTTACCTTTGGTATAATCTTTGGGATTCTAAAATTCCATAAATTACTACCCTTGATTAAGAGTAGGATGAAGAACAGTGTAAAGTGGCCTACGTACGCAAAGGGTATAAATGGTTTGTGCTGGGCTGCCCCATTTGCCATAATACCACTATTTCCCCATTCATATCAGTATTTGATTTTATTAGGCATCGGATTAGGAAATATATCTACATATATTCTTATGAAGAAATATAGTATGATGGATAACCGTGAGCAGATGATTGTGGGTTTAATTTCTCTTGCGGCATTTTTTGTATCCTTGGGTGTGGATACGTCTTTATTTATTACAAGGCAAGATATGGCAATTATGACCTCTCGAATTTTAATCTCCATAGCTTATGGCTCTGGCGGTGCCTATGCTCTTGCTGCAAGTACAACAAACAACGGAATGTAAAGTAGAATCATAAGGAAATTTGTATATCTGGAAAGCTTTGAAGTTTTCGTCACGTTTAGATTAGCGATATCAAACATTACTTCTCACCAGGAAGATTTGTCTTCATCTAATAAGGATGGTCGGAAAGAGCAAGGGGAAGCGATAAAAACAACAACCGCTGCCGCTGTATGCATTGTAAGCGGTGGTCTGGATTCTATATGTACCGCAGCATACTTAAAAGAGATGTGTTACGATCTGTATATACTTACATTCAGCTATGGACAGAGAGCAATTCGTGAAATAGCTTGTGCTAGGAAGTTTTCAAAAATTTTAAAGGCGAAAGATCATCGAATCATCAATATCGGTTTCATGAAAGAAATCTATGGCACTACGAATGTTTTAACGGATAGTAAACGTCATCTACCGAAAAAATTTGATTACAGCATAGTGGTCCCAATTAGAAATGCAATTTTTATTACAATAGCTGCAGCATGGGCTATGACTATTAATGCAAAATTGGTAGCATATGGTGCACATATTGGGGACTCTCATTATCCTGACTGTCGCCCAGAATTTATAAAATCAATTACAGATATGCTCAATATAGCGGAATCTGACGGTATTAAACGGGGTTTAAGAAATGAAATTAATGTCTGGTCACCTGCAGTAGAAAAATTAGACAAACATGAATTGCTTAAAGCTGGCTATCAAATTCTGGGCGATCAGATCTTCAAAACATGGAGTTGTTATTCTAATGGCATAAAGGAAAGAAGAAGCAATTACGATTCTGAAAGGAATGATGTTTTGTTGCAATGCGGTGTTTGCGAATCGTGTATAAATAGGAAGATCGCAATAAGCAAAGCAGGAATCAAGGATAAAACGGATTATGCAAAGAATGAATAACAGCTTGCAGTTAAGCGAAGTATTCACTAGTATTGAAGGCGAGGGTATATTCATAGGTACAAAAACATTATTTGTACGAATGGCAGGTTGCCATCTGAAATGTTATTGGTGTGATACAGCTTATGCTTTGGCTATGGATAGTGGCATTAGTTACTCTATTGACAATGCAAAGAAATTAATTTCGAAATGCCTCCAGCCAAATACCTTCAAAGTTAATTTTACTGGAGGAGAACCGCTTATACAATATGAGGCAATTATGGAGCTTGCGAAGTTTGTCAAAAACAAAGGTCTGAGGACCTGTTTGGAATCATCATGTTATGATGCAACGAGGTTCGCAAAGGTTCTACCGTATATAGATATTTGCAAAGTAGAATTTAAAATGAGTAGTTCAAAGGTCGTAGATATTAACTCTTATGTAGATCTCTTAAATAACGAAATTGAATGTCTTAAAATTGCTGTCAAGCATCGCGCAAAGACCACGTATATTAAAGTTGTAGTTACCAATTCAACTGATATTGGCGAATTTAAAAGGTTGGTAACACTCATATTTGAGAGTTTGAGCTCTTCAGAGGATATTTCAGGATTTATAATACAGCCAGTGTATGGATTCGATGAGATCTCAGTGGAAGCTCTTCTGCATCTTTATGACATCGTCTATTCATTTTATCATAACGTGAGAATAATACCTCAAATACATAAAGCAATAGGAGCAAGATAGCCAAGGAAGAATGGACTACCACCAACAACAGACTACAGAGAGGAAAAAGAAATTGAAAAGCGTAAGAATGAGGAAATATGAAGTGATAAATAGAAAGAAGGTTGAAAAATTGCTAAGACAACTCCTTGTTGAATTAGGAGAGAATCCCGACAGAGAAGGTTTAGTTGATACTCCAAGACGTATGGCGGAAATGTACGAAGAAATTTTTGGCGGTTATAGGATGAATGCAGGGCTTAATGTGAGCTTTAGTGAAGAGACAGATGCTATTATCGCCAAGGATATTCAGTTCTATAGCATGTGTGAACACCATATGCTTCCATTTTATGGAAAGATTCACATTGCATACATTCCTTCTGGCAGAGTATTTGGGATATCAAAATTGGCACGTCTTGTTGAGAAATATAGTCGCAGGATGCAAATTCAAGAGAGATTGACAAAAGAGATAGCTGACGAGATAATGGCAATGGGAGTAGAAGGAGTTTTGGTTATAGCTGAGGGTGAACACCTCTGCATGAAAATGCGTGGGGTAAGAAATAGTAGTTTGATAATTACCGTAACCCATCGTGGTGTTATGGAACAAAAGGAATTTAGAGAACACGTTCTTCCTCTAATTTACTCTTCAAAACAAGAAATGCATTCCATAAGATAAAATATCATGATATAATTTGGTCTGTATGCTTATTTACATGGAATAGTTATTATAAGGCTTACAAAAAAAAGACCATCTTATAGGTAGAAAAAGAGAATGGTGGGTACGATTTTCAGAGTACAATCGCATAAGTTTAGCCAAGATAATATTCAGACAACTTTAGTGTGCTCCAAATGTGATGAAGTTTTCTCCAAGGAATTCCCTCTTGATCTAGAGGGTCAGACTATAGAGTTTAAGTGTCCAGTCTGCGGAGCCCCTGGTGAGGCAGATCTGCCTTACAAGAGCGCCGAAGAAAGGGAAGACTTTGAGGAAGACTTTGAGGAAGTGGAAGAAGAAGAAGGGGGTGAGTTCGAGGAAGAATACTAATAAAGGATATGTAATATATATATATATGTAATAATTCTTTCTATTTATCTTTAGACCTTCCAAGTTTTCCTAATTGGGCTAGTAATGCCGCTAGTTGAATTTCTGGATGTGCCCCTGTCATTAGTCTGTAATCATATTCTGCCATCAGTGCCGCAAATTCGCTTGGTTGCTCTAGCTTCATGTTATATGCTTCCTGGTTGGCATATTTCAAGAAATCACTTTCAGACATTCCATATACATGAGTTAATTCAAGTAATTTAATTCTAGCATCATTGAACTTGCCTGAGAGAGCTAATTTAATAACTTCTTCAACTTTGGCCCTGCCTGAAAGTCCAATAGATTTAAGGACATTAGGAAGTGAAATAAAGCCCATCCCAGACGCAGCCTGAAGGATATTTATCGAATGTCTAAGGTCTCCGGAGGTGGCATCATATATCTGGAAAAGAGCTTTTTCCTCGAATTTTACTCCTTCCTTTTCACAAATCACTTTCATGTGCTTTACAAGGTCATCTTTCTCTAATCTAGAAAAGCGGAATACCACACATCTACTCTGAATAGGCTCGATTATCTGTGATAGGTAATTGCAAATAATTATGAAGCGTGTTGTCTTTGAGCTATCTTCAATAATACGCCTCAGCGCAGTTTGAGCTTCTGGTGTCATTTCATCTGCCTCATCAAGAATTATTATTCTGAACAGTTTATCATAATCTTTGTTGCTATCAACTGTAAGTTTCATCACCGCTGCAAATTCCTTTACTCTTTCGCGTACCATTTTGATACCTCTTTCATCAGAAGCGTTTAACTCAAGGGTATCCCCTCTCCAATCTTCGCCAAGTAATTCTCTTGCAATACAGAGAGCAGTAGTGGTTTTACCTACACCTGCAGGACCTGCAAAAAGCAGATGAGGTATCTCTTCGGGATTCTTAATAAGATTATTTAATCCGTTTACAATTTCCTTTTGATTTATGACCTGTTTTAATCTAACTGGGCGATATTTCTCTACCCACATTAAATTTGAGAGAGCCTTGTTTGACATTGTTATAATCTTCCTAAATGCTCACTGCTATAATTTTATCAAATAATAAGTTAACTGGCAGACTATTTAATTAACTTAGAGATAAACAAAAGCTAGCCTGACAAAAGATATAACAGACCATGAATAACACAATATATCAATTCATAATGACTACCGACTATTCTTATTATTCTTTAGAAAGTAATGTTGACGTCATACAAGACACCTTTCGTATAAGATATCTAATGGAAGATATTCGAATAACATACAAACGTGATATCAATATTAATGTAGGTGGCATGATAATTGACGCGAGGGAAGGAGATATATCATCAGTTCCCCGTTGGCTCGCAAAAAAATTGAGCGAATATGACATCATTGATATACAAGATAATGACATTTCTGCCTATATTTCCAGAGCTTTGAATCGTGAAAGAATAGCAAAACCCCATGACCTTTCCGGATTAGATCCTGATTTCTACATTAGAGTTAATGAACACCTTGAAGAATTGAAGGATAGTGAAAGAGATAAGTTAATAGTTTCTCTAAATTCTTTTGTAGCTTCTAGACTTCAAAAAATTGTGAAATTAGCAGCGGCATCTCAGCTTTCACCGGAATTAGAGCAGAAATTGTCAGCCGAAGAAAATGAACTTTACACTAGTATCCATCATTCATCTGCAATATTCAAACAGAAGGTATTAAGAAAATTTGGCTGAGCAACAGACAGAGTCAGCATTAGCAAACGATTTAGAGAATTTTTTGCGGGCTTTTAAAGACAGACAAGGAAATTATAGATATTTTGAAAGAATTAATAGCATGATGGCGTCTAATTCGACCTCACTTATAATAGACTACATCAATTTTGACTCTTTTAATCCTGAACTAGCTAAGTTAATTACCCATGATCCGGATGAAATGTTGGGGGCCTTTAATCAGGCAGTTTTTTCGATTTTAAATGAAATCCATCCGGATTATGCACAAGAAATACAAGACAAGATCAAAGTTAGAATTGGGAATTATACTGTGCAAAAAGGCCTACGTGATATCAATGCAGACGTAATAGACAAACTAATCGGAGTTTCAGGAATGGTAGTAAGATCATCGGAAGTTAAGCCGCTTGCAAAAAAAATTGGCTACAGATGCCTTAACTGCGATACCAATAACGACGCACAACTTAAAGGATTGGTATTGAAAAAACCTCTAAGATGTAAGAGCTGTTCTGAGAAAGAACTAGAGATGGATCCAGAAAAAAGTATTTTCACAGATTTTCAAATGGTTAGACTCCAAGAATTACCCGAGGATCTACCGGCTGGTCAGCTTCCACACTATATCGAAGTCACTGTAATGGGCGATCTAGTAGATCAATGTCGTCCTGGTGACCGCATTATATTGACTGGAATTGTAAGGATAGAACAAGAGCAGATTGCTCCTCAAATAAAGACTAGTTTATTCAGGTTAAGGATGGAAGGAAACAATATTGAATACTTGGGTGGCCTTGCCGGTAGTAAAGATACCCGAACTACAGAGAGAATATCAATTAGCACCGAAGATGAAAAACGGATCTTGGCTATTGCCAATAAACCTGATGCATATGATAATTTAATCGCGTCCTTTGCGCCTCATGTATATGGCCATGAGGTTATAAAAGAAGCGATCTTGTTATTGATTGTAGGATCAGTAACAAAAAAACTAGATGATGGATCTGCTCGTCGAGGTGATATTAACGTTTTTCTGGTTGGAGATCCAGGTACTGCAAAATCAGAAATGTTAAAATTTGCTGCTAAAATTGCGCCAAGAGGTCTTTATACTTCTGGTAGAGGTTCAACAGCTGCTGGTTTAACTGCAGCTGTAATTAGGGACAAGTCGGGAATAATGATGCTTGAAGCTGGAGCTGTCGTATTGGGGGATCATGGACTTGTATGTATTGATGAATTTGACAAGCTAAAACCAGAGGATCGCTCAGCTTTGCACGAGGTAATGGAACAACAGACTTGTTCTGTAGCAAAAGGAGGTATTGTTGCAACGCTGAATGCAAGAACTTCTATTCTATCAGCAGCTAATCCTCTGTACGGAAAATACGATCCATTTAAGAATATTACAGAAAATGTAAATTTGCCTGTACCACTTCTAACCAGATTTGATCTTGTATACGTGGTAAGAGATACCCCAGAAAAAGAGAAAGACAGCCGCGTTGCAAGTCACATTTTAGAAATCCATCGGGATCCAGAACGTGCAGCACAGGCTGCTATCGACATTGATCTGTTCAGAAAATATCTTGCATTTTCTAAGCAAATAGAACCCAGATTGACCACTGAAGCGATCGATATTATTCGAGCCTACTATATGAAAATGAGAAATGTTGACTCTGATGCTATGATAACTGTTACTCCTAGACAGCTCGAAGGCTTGGTAAGGCTATCTACAGCCCGTTCTAGATTGTTGTTAAAGGATAAAGTAGAAGTAGAAGATGCAGAACGAGCAATATACTTAGTAAGAAGAATGCTTGAAACTGCTGGAGTCGATGTCAACACGGGTAAGGTGGATCTAGGTGTACTTCATGGCAAGCCCCATAGTGAAATTTCAAAATTAAAGTTATTTATGGATATTTTTAACGGTCTCTCTGGACAGGATAAAAATGATGTAAACGAGAGAAATTTTGTTGACGAACTTATAAAAACAGGCAGATTCACAGAGGACGACGCGAAAGGTTTTATCAGAAAGGCTATGCAAAATGGACAGATATACGAGAGAAAATCTGGTTTTTATGCTAAAGCTTAAAAAATTGTTGCCTAGAAAATACTTACTAGCATAATAAAAAAATAGAATGGTGGCATAAATATAATACTAGAAAATGAATCGGAGAACAAAAATACTAACTTTATTAAGAGTAACACTCGACCCGGATTGATCAGAATTTTGGGAATAGCCAGTAGCATGCGTGAGAATTCTTCCAGCACACGCACATTAAATTTTGTATTGCATTTGGCAAGCCTGAAGTATAATGCTAATACTAGATTACTTGATTTGCGGCAAACAAAATTGCCATTGTATAATCCAAATCATAAAGAAGTTGAAGAAAATGATGACATGCAAAAAGTCACCGAAGCAGCCAACTGGGCAGATGCTTTTGTGCTTGCATCTCCGGATTACCATGGATCAATGTCAGGCGTAATCAAGAATTTCCTAGATCATTATTGGGAAGAGTTTGCTGGAAAAACTTTTGGTTATATAGTTGCCTCACATGAGAAAGGATTAACAGTAATGGATCAGATGCGAACTGCGGTAAGACAATGTTATGGGTGGAGTATGCCATATGGTATATCTGTTAATGGAGAACAAGATTTTGATATGAAAGGAGAACTTCGAAATTCTATGCTAATACAACGTTTAGAGATGCTTGCACGCGATTTGGTTGTATATGGCGGCTTGATCAGACGGCAATTTCTTCAAGATTTAGATTCGCCATATGAATCCAATACCTATGCTGCACGTTATAGATGATCATCGTACTAACGGGGAGCAATGTTGAACAGATTAATAATGTATGTTTAGTGTACATTGAAATATCAAAAATTCTAATTAGATGTATTCTTCCTGCACTGCAGACAAATCTTTGAATAAATTATCTTTTCCAGTATTTCGTAGATAACTCACGCTATCATATAGGTATCAATTGTATTCAAATATGATCAATGTCTCTAACAAATCTGTACATAAGAAGGTTGCCGATATAGGACCTGTCATGCCTTTCATATACTACCAAGTAATTAGGTTGTGCCATGTGACATAAAATTACAAAAAATGGCTGATTCAGGACTGGTGATGACAGATATAATACCTAGTCTCTCAAAGCTAAAAGGAGTGCAGTTTATCTAAAACTTCGTTGAGTAACAATATTTCATAAGTTAAACGCTTATGCTTTTTTAGAATTGTGCGTTTCAGTTTGCTCACGTAATTAATGTCATAATTTTCTATATTACCTTTCTTCAAATCTTCCAAGAATTTTAATTCTGCTTTATTCAACACATTTTTTCCTTATAACATATCATACAAATATATTTCTGAAATCTCACAGATATGTAGACTTGTATTGAATAGATCACAATTCGATCGATTGTTGTTATCATTATTAGTTTTATTATTGTTAGTTTTTTCCCAGAGGTTACACTTCTCGGATACAGTAGCACAACAGGAAATAGAACGACAGCAGATGAAACAAAAGCAACAAGAACAACAGCAAGACGCATCAAGGTCATCTCAAGAACAGCAGCATTCGGTTACAAACGGCAAAGCTTCACTTAGCAGAGCTGCAAGCACACCTAATTCAAACCCGAACTTTGATGAACAAAAACAAACAACAGCATCATTATCCTCACAGCCTAGTAGCCATCCAAAAACTTCTGAGCAGGCGATTGCTACAGGACCATCATCCAATCAACAACTGCAAAGAGCAATCAAACCGGTTGATACAATCGGAAGTTTGTCATCCAATCAGCCAATACCAAGTGTTGATCCTGAACTATCTAATGCGACAATAAAGGTGGGTTCGTTTGGAGATGACCGTCTCAGTGGTAGTAATGGTAATGATATAATTATTGGGTTTCTAGGATCAGACACCATTCATGGTGAAGACGGAAATGATGTAATTCAAGGAGATGAGGATGCAGATCGATTGTTTGGTGATAAAGGCGATGATATCCTTCAAGGCGGGGCTGGAAGTGATCAGATCTATGGTATAGATGGAAACGACATTCTTGTAGGAGGAGCAGATGATGACTTTCTTGTAGGAGGAGCAGGAAATGATAAATTATATGGAGGGATCGGTGATGATGCATTACAAGGAGGTCCTGGAGCGGATTATTTTGATTGTGGAGACGGCGTAGATGTGATTATCGATTTTAACCTCACACAGGGCGATGACAATGCAGGCAACTGCGAGGAAATACTATCCAGATAAAAAAGTGATTGGTGAATGTGATGAATGGAATTTGACGATGCTAACGATATAAGTAGTAGTAGTAGTGGTATTTCGAATAGAAGGAACGACAACTATAATGGATTACAAAACTAATGACAATGATAAATCTAAAAGATAAAGACAATAACTACAATATATCCTTAAAAGTTGAGAATATTTCAAAAATATTTCATTCCGATGCTGGAGCAATCGTAGCACTTAGAGATGTTGGCTTTACGATAAAAAAAGGAGAGTTTGTGTCAATTATAGGTCCTTCTGGCAGTGGAAAGTCAACATTGTTGAATATCATTGGAGCCTTAGATAAACCAACTGTTGGTAAAGTTTTCATCGGCGGAGTAGATATTTTTTCATTAAAAGATCATGAAATAGCTTACATGAGAAACAGTTTGATAGGTTTCGTTTTTCAGTCTTTTAACCTAATAAATCGTACTACTGTTCAAAAAAATGTAGAGATTCCGGATACAATTTCTGGAATCAGCAATAGTGTTGATAGGAGTTATCGTTCGCTAAAGATATTGGATATTCTAGGGATTAAAGATAAAGCTAAATTCAAACCATCGCAATTAAGCGGTGGTCAACAACAAAGAGTAGCGATAGCCAGAGCCCTTATGAATAATCCTGCAATAATACTTGCTGATGAGCCTACTGGAAATTTAGATACCAAAACAGGAAATGAAGTTTTCGACTTGCTCAGAATGTTGTCTTATAAATTCAGGAGATCAATAATAATAGTAACTCATAACTCCGAACTTGCGAAAAAAACAGACAGGTCAATTTACATAAGAGATGGATCAATAGAGAAAGAGATAGTTAACTAGATGCGAATAATGATAAAAGGTTTGTGTTCAAGGAATAATCAGAACTCATCGAATAACATCATAGATAATATTAGAATGCAAAAAACAATAGCGAAATCACTAGGAATAATGAATAGTGCAATACTTGCATTCACATTGATTGTAATGCTTTCTTTTTCACTCCTTACACAAAATTCTGTTAGTTTTGTAAGTAGTACTGTCTATGCTCAGCCAATTAAAGTAGGAGAAGCGGCATTCTCAGATAATGGCCCTCAGACGGATAAAAATCCCAAATTTTTAGATTCGTACTGGACAGATAATTTAAGCACATCTACTGGTGTCCCAGGAAATAATACTTCGACAAGAAAGGAGATTGGCCCAGGAGAAGGCGCTTCTACTCTAGCCGTAGTATTAGTTAATAGGGGAAGGTCAGATATAACAGGTATTACAGGTTATCTATCTCTTCCTTCTGGTTTCAGGCCCATTCCAGGAAAAGACAATGGAACTTTTCAATCAGTGGCAAGTTATTATTCTACTGTTAAAGCAGGACAAACGTTCATTCTTTACTTTGACATATACGTTTCAACTGAAGCAAAGGTCGGAGCTTATTCTGGATTACTTAGTGTCAAGTATTCCAAGATACTTCAAGTAGGAGAAATCATTTCAACAATGAAAGCGCCATTTAGACTTCCCGGAAAAGTCGTTTTGGATGCATTTTCTACCAATAACAAATTGGTTCCCGGTACTTTAAATGAACTGGACATATCATTACAAAATAAAGGGAGTGCTAATGCAACTGGCGCAGTTGTCAGTATAGCTGGCGTCACTGATACCAGCGATAGCAGCACCACTAATGCTAGTACAACAACGGCAGGTAAAACTCAATCTCTTCCTTTAGTAACTGTTGGAAATAGCACATTTGATGTCGGTATAATACCACACGGCAAAAGTGTACTAATAAAGCCCGTCCTGTATTCTACAAGTTCTGCTGGTGAAACTGCCCAGAATCTTGTTCTTGAAGTATCTTACGGTGATGCCTATGGCAGCAAGAAAAAGATGAATATATCGGTAGGTTTAGCGATATCACCTGATCCACCACACTCTGTTTTGAGCATCACTTCTAAATCACCTACACACAATAATACTTCTATTCTAACAGCAGGAAAAATACAGGATCTCAATTTCACACTTGTCAATAACGGCAAAGAGCCGTTAAATGATTTGGTGATTTCGCTGATATCCGGATCAGGCTCCGTAAAAATTCTTGGTGATTCTAGATGGACTAATCAAATTATGAAGCCTCAATCTAGGATGAATCTCTCTACGAAGATTTTTTCATCAGAAGATATGATTGGCAAGCCTGCCATGTTTACAGTAACATCCAAATATGTATCGAGGAATCAATCAGAAACAGATGACCTCAATCTTGGAGCATATATTACAGGTATAATAAAAATACGTGTATATGATATTGCTATCAACTATATTGGCAATAAACCGAACCTAATTGGAAATCTGTTAAATGAAGGAAATACAGTTGGCTTGTTTACTACTATTGAAATTGTAAAACCGCCATCATATAATAAAAGCAGCATACCAATCCTTCCTCTACTTAATTCTTCCTATACTTCCACTCTTCAATATCTTGGCGATCTCTCAAAAGACTCTCCATTGCCTTTTAGCATACCACTAGAAATAGATAATAATACTGTATCAAAAGAAGGTGAAGGAATTTATCTAGTTTCTATGAAGATCACATATAATGATGATTTGCGAGTTCCACATGAACTAATTGTAAATAAGGAAGTTAATCTAGAGCTGAAACATAACCCATCAGGTAATGAGGCTCAGAATCCCGATTTCATATTTGGAACACACTTAGGATTAATAGGTATTATTATAATAACTATCACTGCTATTGCTGCTATTATTATAGCACTCATATTCATTATAAAGAGAATGGAGAAAAAGAGAAGACTAAAGTCCAAGCTTTATGAATTATCTAGTAGTAGAAATATGGATGTTTTTTCAAGTAATAACAGTATTACTTCAAACAATAGGGAAAGAATACTCAAAGATATAAAAGATGATAGGAATGAAGAGGAAGGAAGTGACAAAACACTATAAACATTCAGGATATTTTCTTATTATCTTTTGACGCTATTAGAGAGAGGAAGATCAGATCTATCTTAACAATATTAATGGTCATGTCAGGAAGTAGCCTTCTGGTTGCAGTTAACAGCTTTGGCGCATCATTTTCCGAACTTTTTAACAAGCAATTCCGTAATTTGGCTCCGAATATTCTTTTCATATCAAGTTCTCAATCTTCTCAAGCTGGTGGACCAGGAGGTGGAGGGCCACAAGAAAATACTCCAACAGAAGCAAAAATTACTCTAAACGCAGCAGTAGTGAACAGAATAAAGTCTCTTCCCTTTGTTGAAGACGTGATCCCTTCTTATAGATCTTCAGTAACTTTACAATCCCAAAGTGAAACAAAAACTGATGCTGTCTTGTCCATTGATCCTGCTAAACTTTTAGTCATTGCGCCTACGCTTGAGTTTACAGAAGGTTCTGCTATAAGACAAAATGATCCTTCTGCTATGATTGTAGCCCAGAATGTTGCCAATCCCCCAGGAGATTCCATACCATTTATTAATCTAGGACAGAGTGTAAGAGTGACATATTCTTTTGTAGATCCAGACACTGGAGTTCAAAAAGAAGAATCAAAAAGCTTTGTTGTCACAGGGATTATGAAAGAAACTGGGAATCCTACCATAGATAATGCGGTAGTAATTAACAGGAATGCTGGAAATTCATTGTTACAAAAATCAGGCAAGTTCGACTCATTGTTCGCGATTGCTCAGACTAGCGATCTAGTAGATGCAGTTGAACAAGAAATAAGAAGTCTTTACGGTAATAATATTGGAATTAATACTGTTAAGGCTATCTTAAAGACTATACAGCAATTTACAAGTGGAATTAATGCGTTTCTTACAAGCATTGCAATAGTTTCATTAATAGTAGGCGCAGTTGGAATTATTACGACCCTTTATACCTCAGTTGTGGAGAGAACAAAGGAGATTGGAACACTGAAAGCTATCGGTGCACAGAATAGGCATATCCTTATTCTTTTTTTGGTTGAGGGCCTATTGATAGGAATTTTAGGAGCTACAACAGGTTTGCTTGCAGGAATAGGCGTGGGATACGGCCTTGCACTTGGATTCCGTCCAGGAAATGGACCATACAATCCTCCGATCTTTCTCGCAAACGATATGATAAGAGTATGGATAATTTCTGTAATACTCAGTCTGTTAGCCAGTTTCTTTCCAGCGGTAAAGGCATCCAGACTTTTACCTATAACAGCACTAAGATCTCAATAGTCTTTGACTTTTGGAAAGTGTAGAGTCGCGATATCTTCTGATACATAGCAATAGCGTGCAGTCAGGGTTATTCTTATGTAGGAATGTTGGGAGATACCCGGCTACCTAAGTAGAACTATTATTATCATTGATATTTGCCAGTAATATAGAATTGTATATCTTATTCAAATACAAGCGATGTTTATTTAATCTAAACGATCCTAGCATTTTCAAATGTATACTATATACATATATACAATTGAAAACAACGGTTATTAGCCTTTTTCACATACATGTAACGCATACATATGACAATAACCGTGCTAGATACCAACATTAAAACTCTTCTGAATTATCTTGGACATTCTTCACTTTATCCTCCGCAGGAACTGGCTCTTTCTAAAGGTATGCTTGAGGGTAAAAATTTACTTGTCACTACTCCTACTGCAAGTGGTAAGACTTTGATAGCTATAATGGCAGCAATAAAAACTATTGAAAAGGGCTTAAAGATTGTATATCTCACTCCACTACGAGCACTAGCTACAGAAAAATACCACGACTTTCTAATCCTAGAAAGTCTCAACATTATCGATAGAAAAATTCGAGTAAGACTTGCTAGTGGAGATTACAATTCCTCGGGAAATGAAATTGCTGATGCCGACGTCATAGTTTTAACAAACGAAAAAATGGATTCGCTTATTCGACATAGTACTCAATGGCTTTCTAATGTTGGGCTTTTCGTTGCTGATGAGGTCCATATAATTGGGGAAAGAGATCGAGGTCCTACCTTGGAGATGATGTTAACTAAAATACGGAAATTTTATCCACTATCACAGATTCTGGCTTTGAGTGCAACAGTAGCAAATTCTGTTGATATTGCAAAATGGTTGGACTGTGAATTGATTAAAAGTGATTGGAGGCCAACTAAGTTAGTTGAGGGAGTTTATGAGCATGGTAATATTCGTATGAATAATGGCGATCAATTTAAAATCCAAACATCAGCCGGTACTTCCTCTGCTGTAATAGATATTGCAATAGATTCTTTAGATAATTGTGGTGGACAAGTAATCATTTTTGCAGAAACACGTAAGCGTGCATCTTCTTTAGCTGCTAAGGCAGTAGATGGAATATACAAGCGACTGGATGAACGTGCCAGAGAAATGGCGGAAATAGCATCATTACAAATCTCTAATAAAGGCGATGATACTGATATCACTAGGAACCTCTGTAAGGTTATATCAAAAGGTGTAGCATTCCATCATGCAGGTCTAGGGCCTTCTAGTAGAGAAATTGTAGAAGAATCATTCAAGAAAGGAGTTATCAAACTACTAATTGCTACACCGACATTGGCTTCAGGAGTAAATCTTCCTGCAAGACGCGTCATTTTAGCCAGTACTCTACGTTATGATTCAGAGTATGGCGGAAATGTTCCTATCAGTGTTTTGGAATACAAGCAGCTTTGCGGTCGCGCTGGCAGACCAAAGTATGACAATCAAGGAGAGGCAATAATTATGTCTGAAGCTTATACCAATGCTGATGAAATTTATGAACATTACATAGCAGGTGATGTAGAACCGCTGCGCTCACAGTTAACTAATGACCGTGCAATACGAGTGCATATTCTAAGTACGATTGCAACTATTCCTGGAGTGAAGAAAGATGAAATTTATGATTTATTCGAAAACACGTTATTTGCTCAACAGTACAGAAAAGCTACTGTAAATTTTAAAGTTGACTCTGCACTGAGCTACCTCGAGAATGAAGACCTTATCAAATCAAAAAATGGCAGATATATTGCTACTCAATTTGGAAGATACATCTCATTACTCTACATTGATCCGCTTACAGGAGTTGAATTTAGAAGAGCTGTTGAATCGATAGAACGGGCAAGAGTAGAAAGAAAAAATACTAATGACCATCTGATATTATTCTTGTATTTAATCACAAATAGTCCTGACTTTTATCCAAAGATATCACTGAGGAAAAAGGATTTTGAGGAAGTGAGCTGTATAATTCAAGAGCATCAAGAGCAACTGCAAAATAGATACGATCCATTCGATCAGGTAAACGAATATACCTGCTCAAGAAGCCTTTGGGCACTCTATGAGTGGATTAACGAAACTAGTGACAGAGTATTGAGTGACAAAATTGGCATAGAACCTGGAGACATGTACAGGTTAGTAGAGAATGCTAGCTGGTTATCTTACTCCTTATATGAAATTGCTAAATTACTTAAACGAGAAGATCTACTAATAGAGATATTCAATCTTAAAACTCGAATAAAATATGGAGTTAAAGAAGAATTGCTATCACTTATTGCACTAGAAGGAATTGGCAGGTCCAGGGCAAGAGCATTATATAACGCCGGTTTAACAGATACCTTCAGAGTCGCAGAGGCCTCGGAGTCAAAAATATCTGAAATCCCAAAAATTGGTTCCTCGTTAGCAAAGAAACTAAAAGAACAGCTGAGAAGAAAAGCCTACAACGTTAATATCACTCATAATAGAGAACAATAAAATATCAGAATATAGAGATCTTTTAGGAAGATAAAAATTACAACATTGCCATAAGTTAGATAATTCAGAAGAAGTGATACCACATAAATTGACTAGTCTGTACGCTCTTTAATAAGAATAATTTATTTAATAGAACAAACATGAAAATAGAAATATATATCATACTGTATAGTTACACTTGTAATTGTCTTGCAGGCACCGCTTGTTAAAGCCAACCGTCATGATAACAGAATTTTTGTCTTTCTTGGAAAAATAGAATTACTTTCTTGGAAACTCGATGAGCATATTGTATAAGTACATTGGAATTTATAAAAAATTTCTCTCAATATTTATTAGCATAGTGATCACATACAATGATAAATCCATACTTTTGGATTAACCTTTTCGTTGATGGAGCTATTGTCTCTGCTATATCATTCTTTATAGTCTCGTATCTATTACCCAAGACAATTAAATCATTAACCTCTAAAGGAGATACCGTACCAGATGTACATAAGCCTAACAGGCAGTACATTCCGAGACCAGCCGGACCCACTTTGCTTGTAGGCATTGTAACTGCTGAAATTATCCTTTATTTTATAACTTTGAATACTAAAGTCATCGCCATTTTATTTACAACTATAATTGCATTTGCTATAGGGTTTATTGATGACAAGAGGGTTATGCCTGGATGGTTTAAACCAGTAGCGCTTGTAGCATCTGCAGCTCCAATTATATTTTTTTCAGCCCATGGTTCACATTTGAATCTTATATTTGGTGATGCATTTATTCCCCTTTTATATATCCCACTTGTACTTGTTATTATTCCAGTTGCTGGTAATACAATTAATTCAATTGATGTTTTAAATGGAGTAGCAAGTGGATTTGTTGCCATCACCATGGTTCCACTTTTACTCAGTGTAGCTATCTTTGGAAGTAGTGAAGTTTTTCTTTCTGCGCTTCCATTATTTTTCGGTACTATCGCATTATACAGATATCACAAATTTCCGAGCAAAATATTTCCAGGTGATTCTGGAACTTTGTTAATAGGTTCAATGTATGGAGCAATAGCAATCGCTGGCAATTCTGAATTAATAGCAGTAATTGCTTTGTTACCAGCAGTGATGAATTCATTTCTCTTTCTTGCTAGCGTTAAGAGAATCGTTGAGCACAGACAGGTCAAATCTAGACCTACACTTCTAATGGATGATTTTAGATTAATGGCATCAAACGACAAGAATGCACCTATTACACTTTTAAGATTGATATTAGCTGAAGGTCCACTTTCAGAAAAAGATATCTGTCGTGAGATATTTAAGCTGGCTGTGTTCTCTTCATTTCTCTCTCTATTTTCTATTGTCATACAATACTCTTTCTTATCAGGGATCCTTCCGAAATGAGACTTCTAGGCCTTGTGGAATTCATTACTGTTATGTGGTTAATGATATTGACAGCAGCAGCATTCCTGATAATTTTTGTAGCTCCAATTGACAGTATTGTGCTTAAAATGACAAGTAATAACGATAGATGGATCATCTCCATAATCCAAGCATCCGTTACTATGGCAATTATAGTAATATTGGTATTAGGGCTAAATAAGATGAAGAAAGTTTATTTACAAAAGAGGATTCGTTTATAAAATAATGAATATACAAATCCGGTAGTAAATATATATCCATGGGAATCTTGGTTTTCGAGCTTAATATTACATACTTATATGAAGCATGGAGAAAATGTATTCAATTGCCTGTAATATTATTAGTTTCCAAATCGCATACTATTTGTAATGGTACAGAGAACCATTCAAATATATGATTCTTAATTCTTGCTTCTGATATATTTTTCATACGTCAAGATGGCATTTTCTTGAGACTCTGATTGAATCGAGCCTGGTCGAATCTTCCTAATTCTGTTGATAGCTTGCTCAGCAAGCATATTTTCCTTTTTCACAAGATAGGCAGCCAATATTGTACCAGTTCTTCCTCTACCAGCAGCGCAGTGAACCATAACTGGTTTTTTTGCATGGATACGATCTAGCATATAATTAACTGTACTATCCAATTCTTCTAGAGAGGGAGCACCGTAATCTTCTACTATCAGGTGTAAATAATCGATACTCCTATTATTGTTTTCATTACTAAACCATTGTGATGGCAAAGGTACCTCTCTCACAGTAACAATGGTTTTTATTCCGTGTTTGATCACCCAAATAAATTGGGAATATGTCATAGGCATTCCACTTCCAGCAAGTTCATCATTAATAACCCAGCTGAAATTTGTAGGCCGATCTGCTATACGTCCATGAAACCATCTATACGTGTTGCCAATTTTAGTCATTAATTATTATTAATGACATTAATAGTACCAGAATATATTAATTAATACGCAAAGCTATAACACACTTCAAAAGGCTATTGTCCTTATCATCATGAACTCGATATTCACAAAAATAATATCATTGAATTGGTTGGTTGATTGTGTGACTAAGCAGTTGTTTTATATATAATATTCTCACACGTGTATACTATGTGGATTGATCGATTATGATAGGACAATGTGAACAGTGTAAAATGACAGATGTAGAAGTTAAGCCAGTAAAAATAAAAGGCAACAACATGAAGCTCTGTAATCAGTGCAGACCTGCAGATGGGGCTTATGCCTACTGAAAGTCATATCTCATTGATACTTCATGTCTCTTAAATCCGAGTTTTTCATAGAACGAGATGTTCTTTTCGGAGCAGTCCAGTATAACTTTATAACATTTGTTTGCCTTGGCAAATTCTACAGATCGATTAACTAATGCTGAGCCTATGCCCATGCCCTCATATTCTTTTTTTGTCGCGACGTCTTCGATATGCCCAACTTTTCCTCCGTTATGAACGAATTTCCGTTCTACCAGCAAAGTAGTCGAACCTAGGATTTCTCCATCATCCTTGACTGCTACAAAAATTCTATAAAATGGCCATGACTTAACTTCTTTGAATATTTTTTTAGCCCTTTCATAGTCACTTTCAATTTCGCCTACCTCAGTCAAATTTAATAAAGTTTGAAAAAATCCATTTTGCAGATCTAACTCTTCAATCTCTCTTACTGTAAAATTAATTTTCTTTTTCAATGGCATCATAACAAATAATAGCCTACATAGAGTATTCTAGTACTTAGTAATTTTTTGTCATACAACATAACAATTTGCATGAGGCTCAATACGCATATAAGTTATATGATGTTTACCATAGTAACAAATATGCGTTTAATATAATTTTTTGATAAAGATACAAGACAGTATGCAGGGGTACAAGATCTATCTAATAGAAAACATTAAAAAAAATAAAACTATTAAGAGGCTAACATACATTTACCATACTCATCACAGCATCTATCAGTTTACCTATATTATCAAAATAATAATGAATATTACTGTTTAAATACAGAGATGTGTAAATTAGGACGGCCTAATGTATGGTCAGAATCTGATAGAAACCCTGTGGACAGCACTGTAAAATCTAGTTAGGAATTGAATAATAAAGTGAAAATCACAGAATGAAAACAAAAAACAAGCTACCGGCTAAGGTAAAAAATTTATGTCCAATTAAAATAGATATTCTGATTATTATTATATGCTCTTTCTTAGTTACAGTAAATATTGTCATTCCTTATGTTTCTTCTAGTTATTTTATTTATGCACAGAGCAATAATGATACGGCTTCGGTAAAGCCGGCAATTGCGAAAATTAATTATACTAATGCAATTATTGGCATAGTTAATTTCGATAGAATACGAACTCAAATTAAGTTAACTGAAAAAAGCTTGGCAGAAGGCGACAATGACATGGCTTTTTCTCATGCATATATTCCACATTCTGTGATATTGCCATCAATTAAAAATCTTCTTGAAAATACAAGGAATGTCACTTCGGTAGGAGAACTTGAGTCAGCCCTGACAGATCTTCCATTTATGATTAGAATTGGTTCGTTTGATAATGCAAAACACAATATAATTCAAGTCAATACTCTATTAAATAATATTTCTAATCAGACGATGGATCCGGTCATCAAATCAAATGAATTATTTGCAAGATCTCAAACCATCATATTTCTTTTAAAGGACGCTGACAAGTCCTACCAGATATCCAACGCCTCTTTTTCTAATGGCTTGGGACAAATGAGCAAAAACAAAAACCAATTGAGCAAAGTAGATTACCAAAACTCTGCTGGTTTAGTGGACGTAGCAAAATCTGATTACGATAAAATAAGTGAGTCCATAGATAGCAATAGGAATTCAGAGATTAATCTATCATTTGCTCAACTAAAAGACTCTATCGCAAGGAAATCTGACAAGGACTTAGTTTCACGACTTGTTTCTACAATAGGGAAGGGGATTATGGCTGGAAGTGTATCACAACTAGGTTCTAATATCGACTCACAAAATAGAAAGGCTGCCGCTAATAACAACCATACGGATGCTACCTTGATTAATCAATACTCACAATACTTTTCGACTATACGAAACCTACTTCAAAATGTCATTACAGAAACAAAAAAAGGTAATTATCAACAAGCTGACCAAGCTGCGGTAGCTGCATACTTGGATAATTTTGAATATCTAGAACCGCCAATTGAAAAACATGACCATAAGTTAAAATCATATTTGGAATTGGGTATGAGGGAACATTTAAGACAGATGCTTAAAGAAAAGGCGACCTCTACAAGCATAATGGTCTTCGTTAAAGACGTTCTTTCAAAATTAAATAGCGCAGAGGCAATTTTAAAAAGCGACCCTACATTAGGAAATTATGTCAACAAGGATAAACCAGTTATTAATGGAACCATCAGTAAAGAAATCACAAAATCTTCTAATGGATCTAATGTAAATACGCTCGCAGATATCAATATACTCAGCAAAGGCTTTGGTACATATACAGGGGAAAGGCTTAACATAGGCCAATCCAATGACTCTTCTAAGGAATTTGTAAGGAATAATATTGATAAAATTAGGCTCGATCTGGATGAGATGCTGCAACAATATAGGAAAAGAGCATACAATGAAGCGTTGTCGAGTTCTCGTTCTGCTTATTTGAACAGTTACGAAAATATCGAGATCCCCTTACGCCCAATAAACCCAGATTTTACACTGGATATGGAAATAAGATTTGCTCAGCTACGGAACTTAGTTCAAGCAAAGGCAAACTATGAGAATGTACAAAATGAAGTATTTAAAATCAGGCAAGGCCTCGATGAATCCGAAAGGCTCGTCTCTGGTACAGGAGTGGTAGCTCCAACAATAGCATTCTCAACATCATTTTCCATAATATTCAGAGAGGGACTAGAGTCAGCACTAATTATAGGAGCTGTCATTACTTATCTGGAAGCATCGAGAAACTACCGCTTCAAAAAACATGTGTATTACGGTATTGCGATTGCTATTATAGCTACTACTGTTACGTGGTTTATTGCTCAATACATAATCGAAATATCTGGTGTTAACAGGGAACTAATTGAAGCCATCGCTGGTATTTCTGCAGTAGCAGTATTATTTTGGGTCAGCTTTTGGGTACTCAATAAGATTGAGACAAAGAAATGGATCGAATTTGTCAAGGCAAAGGTTTGGAAAGCAACAACTACTGGAAGTGTCTTGGTTTTTGTAATGCTATCCTTCTTTACTATTTACAGAGAAGGTTTCGAGACTGTCCTATTTTACCAAGCAATGCTGTCATTTGCCAAATATATGGAGTGGTATGTCATTGCAGGTTTGGTTTCTGGTCTTGGAATAATAATAGGAGTCGTATTTCTCATAAGGATGCTAGGTAAAAAGCTGCCTCTAAGAGTACTATTTGGGTTAACTATGGCTGTTGGAGCGTATATGTCAATAGCATTTATGGGTAATACTATACGAGCATTTCAAGAAGTCGGGTATATATCTACAACACATATGATTGGGATTATACCAAGACTAGACATAAACGTAGCTGAGATGAGTGGCATTCATCCTACTTTAGAAAGTGTTATTGCTCAGGTTATTCTACTGTCAATATATATTGTCGGTTCATTGTACATACTTGTGCTACAGCCCAAGAGGAAGAAGGCAACACAAATGTCAAGAAAATCTATGGCAGATATAGAAAAGAAGTAATAATATGGACGTGTCAGCAAATACGCTGAGCTGGAGCCATTAGCAAGGCCTTTCTTTTCAAAAAATTCTCAGAAATGGAGTGATAAAGGTTATTAATATTGTCGCAGAATACTATATTGACAAGTTTTGCAGTAAACTATGGCCCAAAAAAAGTCTCAGTATGTTGACAATAAAAAAGTTGAAAAAGAATATGAAGAGGAGCTTTATGTTGGGACAGCTGAATCAGAGCATATAGAAATGTACCTAAAAGCTATATGGTCTATCGTTGAGAGGAAACAAGAAGTAAAGGTTAGCTCTATTTCCAAAATTCTCAATGTAACACAACCCTCTGTTGTTGAAATGCTTCAAAAGTTAAATAATGCCAATTTGGTGGATTACAAAAAAGGAAAAATTGTGCAGATGACAAAAGAAGGAAAAAGAATTGGAAAGCAGATGATCAGGAATACGAGGTTGCTTGAAGTTATGATGAAAGATGCTCTAAAAATAGAAATCGACGAGGAAATGGTTTGTGGAATTGAGCATCATATGAAGAGCATATTTACAGATGCACTTTGCACATTATTGAGGCATCCAAGAAAGTGCCCACATGGTAATATCATTCCTCAAGGAAATTGTTGTGGATAGCAATTTATTTACCACAAGACAATTGTGGATAGCAATTTATTTACCACAAGACAATGAAACGGAATTAGTACAATTACAAATCAATGAATTTGATTGTAGTTAATAACCTCATTTCACAACTCTACAACTCATGGGACTCCAGATTATAAAAACTAACCTCATAAGAACAAAAATTGAATATCACAAGAAACTATTTAAGTCAAACGAACAGACTAATGATAACATGCCTGCAGTTTATACATCTTGAATGTTACCGCCAAAATACTAGGTATCTGGACAATAGAGATTTAAACAAGAGAGTACTTGTATACAATCTTATGATTCTAAACAAGAATTCTACAAATATTTATGAAAGCTGGAGTATTTAGCAGATAAGATTCTTATCTACTGGAGCAAATACCGCCGCATAAAGACATTACCTGACAACTAGTTAATAACAACCATTTATTATATGACAGGCAAAAAGTAATAAAAGTTCAATTGAGTATAGATGACTATAACACATATTATAATACCTTACTTAGCAATTTCAATTTTTTTATGTTTTGATATAGTATAAAATCCATGTGCAGAAATGAGAAATGCTGCAAGTGACATCTTAGTTGCAAACACAAGATTCCATGGAGTTTTTGGATTAGGATAAGGTACATTTATTTGGTCTAGCCTTAATATACCATTTATTGCATCAGCGGTAATAAGAGAGCTCCATATGAGGAAGTTGTAAATAAACTCATACAGTGATATTACGGCTATAGCTAATACTACCAACTGTAAAATAGATTTGACTGATTTAGGAATGTCTTTAACCTTCTCTCCGCCTAGTCTAGTCACACAATACCAGCCTATCACAGAGACGATCATAAGATAAGTTACTAATTTTGCAAAACCATGAACTGGAAATTCGGTATTAACTAATACTTCACCGATAACTACCTTTCCTGTCTTGATATATTCTCCTAAGCTAATATAGAGAGCATAAATTGTTATCAACAACATTGAAACAGCACAAAAGTAAAAAATCCAAAGAAACAGCTTCCTTGTCATTGTTTCTTCTCTCTTGAGACTTAGACGACGCATATATTTTTCCGACGCTTTTTATTATACTGAAGCAGGAATATAAAATTACATATGCATACTGTGTGTATAAACAACATCTCAATATGTTTGTCAAGCTCTACGTGGTAACGTAAATTTGTAATTATCCTTGAGTGGATATTAATAGCTTTTATAGCTATTTTCAAACTTACTATTTATGAATAGGCCCGGTTGGGATATTTACTTCATGCTTCAAGCAGAGATAGCAAAACTTCGTTCGAATTGTATCACAAGACATATTGGAGCGGTTATTGTAAAAGACCATAGACAGATAGCAACAGGCTATAATGGAACACCGTCAGGTATCAAGAACTGCTTCCAAGGCGGATGTGCTAGATGTACAGCTAGAATGAATGGGAATATAAAGTCTGGCGAAGCTCTTGAAAGATGCCTATGCACCCATGCTGAGGCTAATGCAATTATGCAATGTGCATTGTTTGGAAATGCAGGAAGTACGAAGGGTGCCACATTATATTCTACTTTTGCACCGTGTATAGAATGCAGCAAGATGGCAATTAGCGTTGGAATAGCAAGAATAGTTTCACTTGAGGAGTACCCAGAGGATGGAACACAATTAATAAGAGAGGCAAATATTGAATCGGTTAAATTAGATGGAGACCTCCTAAAACCTTGGCTTTCTCTTCTAAGTAAAAGCCCCGTAGATTCTAAAAGAGTAATTAATGCTGATAATAATTAACATTTTAAGTAATTTGGAAAAATATCCATTAATTGTAAAGATATTTAATGAACACATTATGGCATAATAATGTTACTAAATTCTTTACTATCCTTGTGTATAAAGTAATAAAACAGGTGGCATATGAATATAATATACAGTTGTCAGGCCAATTTAACTAAATAATAAATAATTATTATCATATTATAATAAATATGAATCTACCTTATTTTAATGATTGACGAACAACCGACAGATAACTGTAGATCAAAAACAGTCTCGAAAAAAATTGAGATGTACAGAAGAACTAATTGTTGATGACTGGTTGATAGAACAATTCAGGACGAAACTTAAAAAGGCTTCTATAATTGCGGAAAGGAAGAATCGACCTTTTATATTATATAACAATGTTATTGAAGAAAGTGAGCATGCTGTAGAAGAGGAAGTTATTACTGTCGGTCGAAAGTATGTTATCATGCAAACAATTTCATATGGAGGATTCATTCCTGTTAACATCCAAAAACAGCAGATCTTTACGTTAGATAAATTTTCTTTATGGATAATGAAAGAAAGTCGCGATACGCTTCTGCAGTGTTTTAATAATTTAGTGCATTTAGACTAGTAAAAATTATAAAAGTTTTTATCGTTTTAACTTGTACCTTTTGATAACTAAATATAACCTGGGTATAAAAGTATGGCATCTTTTTGTTGCTGATACATAATGCGTTTGTGTGTAAGAAGTATTAGAGTAATGATAACACTACAAAATTGACTACTATGTACATGCGTGTATAGTAGAGTTATGCGGATGTCTAGCAGATTCGGTACTTGTATAGATTGGAGATAGATTTTGATCATGATAACACGACATGATATGTTGAAATTCAGTACATAAGTTCAAGATGAGTTTATGGATCTACGGCATGCAAAGACCATGCGACTAACAATATCATACGGTATACATAATACAAATAAAGCACAAGTCGTAATGTTGATACAGTTATTCGATAGATGAACCACAGTATTTAAATTTCACAGATCCTATATGCACTCTGCCTATGCAATCTGAGAGGGCTCGACATGGTATTGTAGACAGCAAGCCCAAACTATTTACTATCATACTGGTAGTTGTGGTATCGGCATTGGCATTACCTGTGATCCTGCCACACATAACACATACCTATATGATTTATCATATTTTCCTACATATATTTAGCCTCGCTATAGCCACTTTTCTTAGTACCGTGTCGATCCTTGCTTATCGAAGGAATGGCACTACAAGGCTATTATTCATGGCACTAGGGTTCTTATCGCTTGTAGTAATTGAGGCTCTGTACCTATTTTACGCAACAGTAAACATAGAGGATATAATTATTCCTATAGTACAGATAGAATTACCGCATGTTATTCTTTTTGCTATGTTGACTCTGTTTGGTATTGGAGTATTTAAGGTGAATAGCAGAATTTGATTACAGGAGTAGCCAAATATGATTCAAGCAATGCAAGTATTGAAACGCTAGACGATATTAAACAAGCGCTTTTAAGAAACATTAACCTGACTCCAGGTATAAGGTACAGAGAGCTATCGAGAATTACAGGCCTAAATAACGGTGTCCTGACTTATCATCTTTCTATACTTGAAAAGTTAGATCGAATAAAAGTGGATAGACAAAGAAATAGGATGACAAGATATTATACTGTCAATATTCCTCTTGAAGAATCGTATATTATCGGTCAGTTCAGAAGTACTGTCGCAAGACAACTAATAATATTCATAGTAGAGCACGATCTATGTACATTTAACGAGGTTGTGGAATATATCAAGAAAGCTCCTTCCACTGTATCATGGCATCTGAAAAGATTAAAAGATGCAGGATTGATAACAACCATTCCTGGGGAAGGGTTTCAGCTTTACAAGGTAACGAATAGAGATGGCGTCATGAACATATTAAGTAAATACAAAGAAAGCTTTGTTGATAGAGTTATAGATAATTATAGTTGCATAATCGAGAAATTATAATTGTGTTACCAACATTAAATTGAATTGGAATAGCGATCCTAAAGTAGGAAATAATTACTTTATCACTGATTATTATAATTCTGTTATATCATCATTAGTTATCTGACCTGATATGTTTCTCATGGAGATAATATGCTTAGTAGAATTAGAATCAGAAGTTGACTAGTGAAAACTGATCATATAGCGATTTTCCTTTATCCAGAAGGTACCCGTTGTGTTAAAGAATTCGTAATTATGACATAGGATTTAGAACAGTCTACTCGCATACCTAACGGAGTAATAAAAAATTAAGATCGTATCCGATCCGATGATATTGAAAATAACAATCAAAGCCCTACTGCCATCAAAATAGTAATGACAGAATCGAATTGAAAGTAGGTATTATTTTATATTCCAAATATACTCATTATTTACAAGATATACTCTATGAAGTCAAATATTCATTACATATTTCATATGTTATATTAAGTTATATTAAATAAAGTAGTTCCTCTATACTACGTCTCCTAACACTAATCATCTTTATTTGTAAATTCCCAGTGAATTAGAATTTATTTGTCATAGTTAGCATTTTTCTTTCTGTTAGCCTGTATTACGCTATTCTTTAGGTCCATAATGCTTTTAGCATAAAAAAGGGCACTAACCACTATACCTCCAGCCACTGAAGGTCCTACTACATCAGCATAAGATAGACCCAACTTGGGGATACCGTTAAGCTGACTGTTGTTTCCATTAACATTCCCAGATTGCTGCTGTTGTGTTGTTGTAGGATTTTGCTGTGATGGATTCATGATTGATGATAACATCGCAAGAGAATTTCCCCTCTGCTCTGCTAGCCATATATTTCCTTTAGAGTCGGAGGTTATCCACTGTACAAAAGGACTCGTTGTGGGTATTTCTACCTCCTTATTTAGGCCAGTCATTGGATCTATTACTGCTACTTTGTTTATAATGTGTTCAGCTACCCATAGATTACCATAACTATCAAGTGCCATTCCGAATGGCAGTCCGTTCTTATTAAGACTGGGGAATCTCTTAAAAGTCTTGAGTAGCGGATTGAAAAGTGATACGGCATGACCATCGTGTTCTGATATGTATATATTTCCTGTTATTGGATCGACAAGTAGTCCAGTAGGGCTTTTAAGCGTATTGTTCTTTCCTGTAGGAGAGTATTCAGTAACCTTGAAGTTATTTGTGGGATCTATATTCGCTATTTTTCCTATATCTTCTGCTACCCATATCTGTCCCGTGATATCATCAATTTTAATACCCAGAGTGGTAGCATTTATTGTAGGCAACCGTAGTGATGTGAAAGTGGTTGTTTGAGGATTATATTTCAATAATATTCCATTAGAACGTGTAGACGTAAGCCATACGTTACTATTATTATCTATTGCAATACCTGATGGAAGAAATTCTTCAATTGGAATTTTGTAGACTTTATTTAAATGAGTATTTGTATCATATCGCCCAAGATGTTTCATTAAAGGATCAGCATACCATAGAATCCGATTTTTAGGATCCAATGCCATAACAGTTACTATACTGGTAGCATTAACTTTGTGTTCAGTATATTTGTTAGAAGTTATATTGAATTCAAAGATTCTGCCGCTATCTATTGCAGTATCTCCTACCCATATTACATTTCGCAGAGTATCATAGACTGGATACAGAGGCTGACTGTTATTGTTGCCAGGTATTTTAAATTCCTTAATATTAAATTTAAGTTCATCTAGTCTAGGCTTTATGTTTAAACTATTAAATACTGTAACAATATTTGGGGAATTAGGTTTATTCTGAACACCTTCAATTTGTATGTCCCAATGTCCGGGTATGCCAAATGCACCGTTAGCAGAAAATACTCCCTTCGATACTTTCCTAGTATCAATTTTTATTGGTCCTATTCCATTATCTATCTGAGTGAGCTCCAACTGAACCGATTTTATATCTTTGGGTGCTCCTGTCTTTGAATCAAGGAATGATATTTTGAATTCGTTGTTACCTGTAGTGAAAGGATCAATAGAAAGTACCACCCTGCTATCATTTGCTACAAATTGTGTAGAAGTTAATCCTTGTTGAATTGCAGCCGTAAGAACTGCAGATAAAGCAGATACCGATTGTTGCTCTTGTTGTTGTTTCTGCAAATAATTTTGAAACTCACTTGCGGGCAGTCCTGTATTCACCAATACTGCTACGGCAGCTAACAGGGCTATTCCCACAATGGCTTCTAGCTTTGTACTTTTGCTAAAACTATTGACTATATGGTTTACCCCTTCTATAATGGAGTAGTTGTCGCAGTTTTTATCTTCACTATCTTTATAATCCCAAGCATTTTTTGAATTTCCGCTTCTAATTCTTCTCAATTTATCAGTAAATTTATTCAGAAGAGTGTTATCTGTTTTCTTGACAGTTGGTCTCACGGATGATCCATTTGTTGTAAGTTTTGCTTCTGTTACAACAATTTTGTATGCGTGTCGCTGTATTATCATTTGATTATACCCGCCTATACCAATCATTATTGCAGCAAGAGACAGTTTTACGATGAGCGCTTTGCCATATAATGACGCTAGCGTAAGATCCAAGTTGCTTTCAAGAATGTACAACAATAAAGGACCAGTAACTACTATTATACCTAAAATAATTACAGGAATTGTAGAGAACCTAGGTATAAGAATTGATAGAACCGAAGCTTTAGTATACCCTTCTAAAGAAGCAGACTTTATTTTAGGAGCTACTATAAATGCCATATATATTACACCACCGATCCAAACTGAGGCGGCTAAGTTATGCACAAAGTCAACTGTGATTGGTAATAACTGACCATTTGATGCGCCGTGACCAATTAAACTGGTTGTTACTAGCGTTAGTATCCCAATAGCAAGTATGCTTATAGCAGGTTTCGTTGAAGCAGAGAAATTTCTATTTGATTTGTTGAGTTTACGATAGAGTATCAGAGAAATTGCGAGCAGCAAAAATGATTCCATTACTCTTATAATCCATATACTTCCAAACTTAGTCGAGATTGCTTCACCGATACCTATATTTACAGAGTTTGCTTGAACGTATATCATACCCAAATCGGATATTAATAGAATAACAGAGCCAATTCCAGTTAGAATGACCATGCTTCTATCAATTCCTTTTCTTATTTCTTGAATAGAATCTTTTATCCATGGTATCTTTGATATTGGTCTCCACAACCATAAAGTAGAAAACGCTGAACCAACAATAATTACCTGGCCGACCAATGCAGGAAATCTGGCAATTGCATCGGGTATATATAGCTGGGAAGAAGAGGAACGGTCAGCTTGGTTTGATACACTAGTTGGTATTGTTGCCTTTCCTACACCAAATACAAATGCATTCTCCGTAACATGTCCGTCGGTCTGAGATAGAACCTTCGTAGTTACTGTATAAACGCCGTCCCTTAGATTCGCAGGAAGCGTTACACTCAAAGTAGATTGATCGTTGCCTACATTATGTATATTCTTGTTATCTACCTGCTTTCCATTTGAGTCCAAAATTGATATTTTACTAAAACGTAAATCGACAGGTTCGCTAAAGTGAACGACAACTTTTGATGGAACTGTCGGTAATGATTGGGAAGGAGAAGGGTCACTGTTTATAACGAATGCATGAGCAAAAGATTTGGGAATTGTAGGAAGGAAAAGTAATCCTGAAAAGACAATTACAATTACAAGGCTCGCAAAGATAATTGAATTGTTGTTGTTATCAAGATTTCTCTTAAAAGCAAGTCCTGTCATAATCTGCGAGACCCGCTTTAATTGAGATTTTCGCATATTTTATTGTTCTAGTTTATTCGACGAATGTACCATAAAACATTAATTTTATGTAGCCCTCTTTATCATGCTGTTGTAGTGAATAAGACAACTACTGATATATTTCGATCATGTATAGTAAGAAGAATTAACTTTACTTTTTTTTCATCTTCCTTAATAAGTATTATATTAGTAGGAGCCATCATTTTTTTATATTACAATAGTGATCCAGCGTATGGTCATATAACTAAACAGTTTGGACTTATAGAGGTGGAAGTAGGATGGAGTAATGAACCATCACTAGTAGGTGAATTGAATAACGTTATAGTTGATGTTAATAAAACTACAAGTGCAGGGAATTCTACGGCAGTAATAAATGCTCTAGCAAATATAAACATTATAATAAAGTATGGAGGAGTAACAAAACAATTAGATTTTGAACCTTCCGAACAAGCTGAGGGACTGTACCAAGCCAAACTTATTCCTACAAGGATTGGATCTTATAGCTTGGTGTTAAATGGTACAATAGAGGGTCAGAAAATTGCAAATGCGGAGATACCTTTAGATGAAGTTGAAGGAAAGCAAAAACTGTCGTTCCCAGATTCCAGTAACGCTCAAGTAACCAGTACGAATACGAATATTGGATCAAATGTGCAAGGAATCATTAGTCAACTAGCAAATGATATTGATTCGACAAAGTCAAGCCTAGATACACTAGCTAAAAACGATGCAAATACACAAAAATCAATTCAAGATATTAAGAATTCAAACGATAGAGCATATATGATTGGAATGACTGGAATAGGCGCTGGTATAGCAGGGATTGTTATAGCAGCCGTTGCATTGTCAAATAAAAGAGCAGTTGTAGATGCTAGATAATAGTTTTACCACATTCATTTTACCTTACCTTATCTTATTCTCAGACTTTCAAGGAATTACACCTAGTGTAATTGTGATCTCTGCTGGAGTCGTCATTTACTTTAAGAAGAAAGGAAGAATATGAAAAATGCCTTGAGGTGGATAACTGCTATCTTAAGAGAAGGATGGACTGCCTCACAGAACATCTCACTATCATAAAAGAGAAACATTAAGGCAGAATTTTTTTACTGTATTTAGGAATCTATTTAGCACTAGGGTATTAATCGTTGCAACTGCAGCAACAACAGTGAGTTCGACCAGTATTTGCTACAGTTGGACCCTTCTTGCAATGAATGTGCTAAAGAAAGACTTTGCACCAAGGGCTGATGCTACCTGTCCAAGTGACGCCAGTAACTCTGCTCTAGGAGAATTAAAGACCAAGGATTTTTAAGAATTAAAAATATTGCATCTGTGGATAAAGCGAGATTCAACCTTTTTGTATTCAACCACTTTTTTGTGATACCTTTGTAGCAAGCAAGCAAACTATTAATATAAAAATATTTTCACTATTCTGAACATGAGGCAGGCTATATAACATAAGTATATTGGAAAATATCTAACCCTTCGACTGTTGTACCATAAACTATTTTTATTGATGTAAAGACATCAAACACAATGACTAAAAAAAAAATTCGCATTAATAGCATATCCATAACTGCCATAACATTAGCGATAGTTCTTTCTGTTGGTGGAATATATCCGCTCAATAGAACAATATATGCCCACACATTTTCTGGTGGTGAAAGTGCATCATTTCTTGCACTGGCTACACAGATAGCCGCAGAGGCGCATCTGGTGCAGGCAAATTCTCAGTCTAATATCACACTAGCCCAAGACCATGCTGTAGATGCACGGCAACATTTAGATGCCAATACCACTAAAGAGCTTACTGAGCGTAACAAGAGAGTAGCACATGATCTTACTGCCGCGCTTATAGACTTACAAAGGTCTATCAATTCTACTAATCCTCCTCCTACAACGGCGATAGTGAAGGAGAAAGTGAGCAATATTGATGGTCTCTTACAAGAAGCTCTCTCCGCAAGAGTAGAACCAGACCAAATGAAGAACGCCACAGTCCATATATTGGCACTAAATAACATCCTAAACGAAATCACCGAACACTATGGCGGAGCCTACGGAATAGAAGAAGGAAAACAAAATGAAACCTCAACACAAAATAGGATCGTAAATATGGCAGACTATCAGAGCGCTCAATCATATGCTAATCAAACCTTGCAAATGTTCAATGACACCAAGAGAGTTGCTTCATCAAATATAACGTCATCTCCTGAATTCTCAAAAATAGATACTGATCTGACCTCACTGAAAAATGCAATAGAGTCCAAAAAGCAATTCAAGGAAGTACAACAGATTATAGAAGGCCAAATTCGTCCACATATAGAATCGGCATTTAAATTGAAATTAAAAGGAGAAGCATAGTTGATGGCTGTGGCGCCTCTATAATTATGTACTAATTTTCTATTTTTGTGATGAAAAATGATCTTTTACTGTACCATGCTACAGCACTGCAGATAATATTCTAATCAACAGTTGAAGGGTTGTTATACGAATTATAAATATTATAAATACTGAATAATTCATTATTTTTTTACCTTAAGATCAAAGGCTATCTGCAAACTAGGATGTACTTTAGAATGCGCACTCATCATAACTTGAGCTGGATGAGCTTTGCTGTCTACTGCACTTTTTAATTCTACGAGACTATTTTCAAGTTTATTTAGAATATATCTATTACTGTTTGTTTCAAACGGTTTGAATTTGATATAGAATATCTTTATCGCGTCTTTTGCATATTCTTTAGCAGTGTAATATTTAGCCATATCTAGAATATCACTAGCATTGCGAAGTTGAGAGTAATACAACTGATTGTTATTATCGATATTACTATTCATGTTTCCATGTTGTAGCACCATACGTTTTTCACTTAGATCGTTCTTACCATGACTATTATAATCATCATTCATACCTTTCATACCTTCGGCTGCTGTCATGTATGACATGTTTAGCATTTTATTAGGTAAAATCCCGTACGCTTCACCATAATATCTCAATACCTCATCCACAATATTTGCTAACAACAATGCATTAACTGTAGAATTGTCAAATTGTTCACTTTTTATTGTAAAATAGTTATCGCTATCAATAACGTCATCCAGACGATCAAGCATCTGTTCTATGTGTTCTTGAGCTGATGTAAGATTAGTATGGATAGTGCTATTGACTAGTTGCCCCTCGACCCTTACCCTTTCAATTAATGTAAGAAATGAAGAATTATCATCATTTGAAACAAATATGTGTGCATAAGAATTATCTGCTGAATAAACAAACATTGCCAATCCATAACAGAGGATAATGAAAATGAAAGAAAGTCTATTTACAAAATTAGTCATAAGTTGGGACGCCTGCCGATATCAAATAAAGGATGTAATGGTGCGATATCACAAATGCATATTCAGTAAAAATCAGTTGCCATAAGCAAATTACAGTCCATTCTGAAATTCATATCTTGATGGAATATTATAAGGAGAGTTACCGTAGACTACCGCAATCTCATCATGCGAATTAAGTTTGATATCTCTGAAATTTGTGTCGTTATTTATTTTTTTACCATTTACATATACATTCAGCATTATATCGCTTTTATTATTTGTTGTATAATTGAGTAGATGAGTGTTATCAAATTTCTGGTTCCATATATCAAAAAACTGTCCTAAAGTAAATTCTTTCCTTACTGGAGATTCGATATGAATGATTCCGCTATCATCGTGCGTATGTAACCAATAGAGGCATCTTTCTTCAGGTTTAATGCCGATCAACTGAGGCAGAGTAAATGACTTGCCATTAATAAATAGATCAAGGTGAGCATGAATATGGAAAGCTGTATGTTCCATGTTATTGCATTGAATTTCGTCTATTGCTAAAGATTTTTGTGAAAACGCTGTGTAATAGGCCACGGTAGCCATGATAATGAAAGTAAAAAGAATGCTAACACCAATAATCGCAACCTTTGTTTTTTTAGAAAGATTAGATCGCATAATATTTGATCCTTTGCGATCGTATCTTCAAATAAAAATGTTTCATAATTTAATCTCATGCACACACATACTGAGTAGAATGGGAGGTAAGAACAAAGTAATTTATCAGATTTGATTTACAAAATCAGAGGACATGGTCATGCTAAAACTATTTTTATTAGAGTATTCTATTTGTGCTAGACTAGCTTTGATGAGATATATACTTTATATCAAGTAGATTAATTAAACAGTCTAATACCAGTTATCATGTTTTATTCGTTTCACCCACAGAGGTACTTTCATGTGGTAGAAGGAACTGAATAATTATGCTAATCACATATAATGCCGCTAACATTATACCTACTTTAAGACCTATCTCTCTCTTGAACATGGGTATCAATGCAACAATAGTTACCACAGTGACTAGAATCATCTGATACGAAAGTAATGTGTTAACACCGATTGTAGAAAAAAATCCGCCATGATACATTGATCCAAAGACAGCAACTGCAAGCAATAATGTGTTATTTAATATCTTAGAACCAAGAACATTCGATATAGCAATAGATGCTCCATCAGCTCCTTTCCTTGCTAAAATCATTAATGATATTTTTTCTGGCATTTCTCCTGCTATGGGGCTTATGACAACGGCCAGAATGACGGCCGAAATGCCAATATCAACTGATAAACCTACCAATGAGTGTATGAATGGTTCAGCACCAATCAAAATTCCTACTGTTCCAGCAATAAAAATCAAAACTGCTTTAAGCATTAATTTATTAAAGCCTCTTGTAGGCTGAAGATCTTTTTTGTCTTCTGTTAATTCTCGTTCTAATTTACTTTCGGTAGTTGTTATCTTTGTTGCTGTTCTTTCGAACTTGTTTTTCTTATTAATATTTTTCCGGTCTCTAATGTTTTTTTTTAAATTATTATTTGACACCAGAGCAGATGCTTCTTTTCTCTTTTCCGTTTTCATTTCATGCAATGCCATTATAATATATGCAACAAACATTCCTGCAAATATGAATCCGTCAAGGTAGTTATATCCATCAATAAATAATACGGCACTAAGTACAGCAGTTATAATGAGAAATATTTTGTCTAGTTTAAAGGCTCTTACATCGATACCCTTTAAGGGAGACTTTGAGAGTTTTGTTGTAGCTATAATTATCATAATCGAAAAACCGAGAGTCATCATTAGCAAATTGCTTCCTAGTCCTGCTCCTAGAGCTATTCCATAGGCTCCAGCAGCCGAAGCGTATACAACTATTGCAATTTCTGGAAGTGTTGTAGCTATACTTAGTACTGTTCTGCCTACAAATTTAGCACCGTATTTAATAGATAGGTGTTCAGCACCGTAAGAAAGAGCCCAGCTGGCAACAATTAATTCGCCAAGCCAAATAAGCATATCAATTAAGTTGTTTTCGGCCAACTACGAATCATCCTTGGATACTTATATTACTATGTTCACAATAGTGAAAAGGCATAATTAACCATCTCTTCTTCTTGATCTGTAGAGTAGCTATCCGTAGCCTTATTTTAATTTTAACAGGTATTACTTTCACTTCTACTCCTGTTCACTATCTTTTGTCAATTTGCATTCCATCATGATCGGTATAGATATGCAATGGTCACAGTACGATCTCGTTTGTCCTCACACTTGGTAGTTGGTCATATTCGACTATTTTTTCCTTTTATCATATGCTATGTATATAAAAAATGCTTGGCGTTAAATTGGATTGTTTAGACCAAAATTCATTTGGATTCTCTTTCAATATGCTGCAAAGTTCGTGATTTTCTATCCTTAAAAACATCTTTTGCACAATACTGCATAGAAAATGAGGCCATTTGATCTAGAATAGGCTTCAATGCTACCCCTTTTTCAGTAAGGAAATACTCTACTTTTACTGGGATGTCAGAGTAGACCTTACGTTTTACTAATCCACTTTTTTCCATCTCTTTTAATCTCGCAGAAAGTATCTTCGGATTTATTCCCTCTATGGAATCAAGAAACTGGTTAAATCTTGTCTTATTTTTTATCATATCACGAATTATCAAAATACTAAACTTTTTACCTATCAATTTAAAAGTGGTGTCGATTGGACAACATTTCATTACATTCATGCTCCATAGATTGGAGTTTTCCTGATCTTGTGTCAATTGCTGATTTTGACCTGATATCGATGTCATCACTTACTACTTTATATATACTTACCAATATATAGTTGCTAACACTACATTACAAGAAAAGAAGAGTGCGCTATTTCGCCATATAATCCAAAATCAAAACTGCTCTCTAATGCTACGCGAAATATCTGTGCCCAACAAAATGACCTTCCCTGAATTCATTGCTATGGTTACCCAGTTAAAAATTAGTTGGTTTCTTCTTATCCTATGTATTCAGTCATGATAGAAAAGGTCTCTCCTATATATTTGGTGTTACAATTTATCTCCTATGCTACTAACATTAATATCATAACACATAACGATTTCAATCTACTCTCAGCCGGTCTAATTTATAGAGATAATTACAAATAGATTGACATAATATGGAAAGCAGATAATTATTTTGAATTATACCAATCGGCTGTATTTTCCTTTATCTTGTTCAATCTTTGATGTGTCTTGTATATGATATCATCTAAATATTGTATATCAGCTTGATAATCGCTATCGTTATTAGGGATAAACCGTATCTGTGGTTTCTGATGGAGCCCCGGTTTATTGTCGACTCCCACAATGAAGTCGAGTTTAAATCTTTCTATATATTTAATTATGAAATACCCTAGTTCTGCGATCTAGTTCATATCCATTTGTTCATCCCAAAGTGTATTTAGGAAGAAAGAACCGGAAGGTAAACCACTCCTAATTGCTTTGAATTTAGTTACCGGTTCTGGAATGTCGTTAGAATATATGTTTTTCAAAGCAGTCTTTTCATTGGCCATTCTTATACCTATTAAAATATCAAAACCATACTCACCTGTACCTTATCTACGATCTAATTCCCCGTAGGTGATATCAGACAGTTCTAAAACTAAATTATTCAATGTGGTATGATCAGAAAATCCTACTATTATTCCACAGATATCTCCAATTAGCTCGTCATCATATTCGTACCAAGTTCCACCCTCATATGTCAGTTTTCAATTTGCTACAAAGCAAACTCCATCTTTCCATATGGAGCCCAAAATAGACACGTCTCCATATCGTTTTAATCTCATTGTAATTAGTTGGCAGCTTACCCTTTCAGTAGTCAAATTAGTGGACCTACAATTCGGTTAGCACTTATCTGTGCTGATAAGGTATATCATCTATATCAGTTGTCTTTTTCTTATTTACAAGGAGTTCTTTATTCCAGCCAAATTATTTTGTAAGAGGAAGATCAGAAACAAATAAATATTACAATATGTAATATGTATTACAGGTGAATATATAAGACATGAGTATTTGGGGGATACAGCCAGACGACTGGTTTAGAAGACTATTTGCGAGTAGCGTCTCTAGGAGAGGAGGAGCAGGAGACTGGTTTAGCGATATGCCTAGGCAGTTCGAACAAATGAGAAGAGAAATGGAGAGGGAATTTGAAGAACAATTTAGAGATATCGAAACAAAAGTTCCAAAAGAAATGGTGAGAGAATATGAAACACCGGAAGGCAGCAAAGTACGTGAAGTAGGACCGATAGTGTATGGTTATTCGATGACTGTAGGACCGGATGGTAAACCAAAAGTTCAAGAATTTGGAAATATAAGATCGCCAATGGGTGGACTCGGAGGCAGATTTACTAACAGACCTTTGATCTCCGGTGAGATAGAACCTTTATCTGACGTAATGACTTCAGATAAAGAAGTCAAAGTTGTAGTAGAAGTTCCTGGTATAGAAAAAAAGGATATCAAAATAAATGCACACGATAGCTCAGTAGAAATCTCAACGACAGACACTGCACAGAGAAAATACAGGAGACTAATTGAACTTCCAGAAGAGGCAGATATTGAAACAGCTAGATCTACGTATAAGAACGGAATACTAGAGATAGTATTTGATAAAAAAGCAAAGCAAAAAGGCAGGCAGATAAACGTAGAGTGAGAGCAGAATAGAATCGAATGAACCTACGTTTTCCTTTATTTGTTTTCTAAATACCTCTTTCTCGTCAGGATGAAGTATTGGTCCTAAGTACATATATCTAGCACCATAAAGCCAGTTTATTATTGCGGTATGCTGTATATAACTAACATACTGAAGGTTATTGTTTTAATCATGAATTTCCCCATCATTTAATAAAATATCTTCGCTCTCAATGCAGGGCTAGATCGTTTCACATGCAAAGGATGTTTATTAGATTCTACTCTGTTATCCATCATGCCTTAAACAAACGCAAAATTTTTATCATTACTTAATAACATTACATTAGATCAATTAAATGCGTTGAAGTATAACGAATTAGATAGTCCGTGGCATAGTCTTAGGCTTATTATTGACTATATATGTATGCCTTCTGGTTGAATAGAACAAGGCTTATTGGTAATTTCATTATGACAAGTCATAAAAAGGAATGAAGGAATGAAGGAATTCATAACGCTACAAAGAACGGGTAGGCTGAAAATCGCGCTTTTACTTAGCGCTTTTTACCTTGCTGCGGCACTCATAACTAGTTATTTGACCCATAGTTTAGCATTAATTTCAGAAGCAGGACACATGATGGCAGATGTAGGAGGCTTGTCTTTGACTATATTCGCTATTAATTATACCCATAAGCCGGCTACTCCACAAAGAACATATGGATTCTATAGAATGGAAATAATAGCTTCACTTACAAATAGCATAGTGCTAATATTGCTTTCTTTATACATTTTGTATGAGGGTTTTAAACGCATAGTTGCTCCGCCTGAAATCATAAGCTTTCCAATGATAGTCGTAGCAGCTATTGGATTAGTGATGAATTTAATTGGAATGCGATTACTTGGAGGCAACGGGCTACAACATTCCCATAAGCAGGGACATCATTATCATCATCTGCCTGTAAATCAAAGAGAAGATCTAAACGTTAAAGCCGTCTATTTAGAGTATCTAAGTGATACTTTGGGATCAGCGGGAGTTCTTGTTACTGGTATAATAATTCTATCTACTAGATTTTATCTTGCAGATCCAATTATTAGTATAGTTTTAGCAATATTTATACTTCCAAGGACCTCATCTATATTAAAAAAGGCTCTTCACATACTTATGCAAGGAGTTCCGTCTAATATATCACATGACGAAGTAAAAAAATCAATACTGCAAATAAGAGGGGTAACCGGAGTTTTTGATCTTCATATATGGGTTATAACATCTGGAATGAATGATCTATCAGCTCATGTAGTTATAATTGATCCCAATAAATCACAAGCGATCCTTCAAGAGATAAATTCCGTGCTTGAAAACAAATTCAAAATAGCACATGCAACAATTCAAATAGAAACCTATCATTCAGAATCAGGTTTATTCTAAGCAAAGTAAATTAATTCTATACATAATATTTGTTTCTACTTGACAAGATAGTATCATTCTATTAGAGATGACTCAGTTCTTTAATATTAGAGTATTCAAGAGAAGATAACGTGGTTTATGACCACGTTACATCAGTAGATGCTCTTCAAGATAGTCTCAACAAACTTTTAAATCACTTCGATAGATTTGAAAGATGACATAGCATATTGATTGATAATGAAAATGGATCTTGTATCTCTGTGTATGAACTCAAAAGAGAATACAACAAAAAGGTCCATGCGATAAAAGGAATATCATTTAATATAAAATATGGAAAGGTGTTTGGATTTCTTGGTCCAAACGGTGCAGGTAAAACTACAACAATAAAGGTTCTTACTACTTTAATTAGCCCATCTTCTGGAAAAGCGTACATATTTGGAAAGGATGTCGTTAAGCATCAATCTGAAATTAGAAGCAGGATAGGAGTTGTGTCCCAACAACCTAGTTTTGAGGCACATTTGACTGTAGAAAGAGCACTCGACCTCTATGGTTTGATATGGGGACTTGCAGGTAAAAGAAGAAAAGATAAAGTTAGAGAAATTATTGATGCTTTTGATCTAAATAGCATTAGAAATACAAAGAATGATGAACTCTCGATAGGTCAAAGAAGAAGACTTCAGGTCGCACGGGAATTTATGCATGATATGGATTTGCTTTTTCTTGACGAACCAACAGTCGGCTTGGATCCTTCGGCTAGACGCCTGCTGTTAGATTATATCAAAAATCAGGTAAAATATGGCCTAACCGTCTTCTTTACCACGCATATTATGGAAGAAGCAGAATATCTTTGTGATGAAATAGCTGTTATAGACAAAGGAAAGATAATTGCCTTCGATACACCAGCAGGATTAAAGCAGAAATATGGTGACTCCCAGACTATTGAACTTGGATTTAGAGAGGTAATAGATAAATCCACTACACATTTACTTTCTACTACTATTAGTCAATCAAGTATCAACGTAACTGGAACACGTACACTTACTATTAGAGCTGATAATGCTCAAGAGATTATTATCGAAATAATTCAACTCCTTTCTAAAAATGAAATACAACTAGACAGTATCACTATAAATCCACCATCATTGGAGGAAGTTTTCCTAACTATACTAAATGACAACAACCATAAATGATAACAATAACTAAATTTTCATTTTCATCATTGATATTGTTGCCAATAAAAATGCTACTATAGAAAGGACACTTATAAGTATAACTTCAATATTGGTAAATGCAGTTATCTGTGAAAATATGCCGGCTCTACTAATATCCACTATATAGGTTAGTGGATTAAGGTAGAATAAAGTATGTAGTGGTTCAGGAAGTGTTTGTGCAGGATAAAAAGCTGAACTCGCAAAAGCAAAAAATAAAAAGACACCATTAGTGATCACATTGAAGCTCTCACTACTTTTAAGATTAGTAGATAGAATTATTGTAAACGAACCAAAAAATATTGCTCCAATAACTAATGAGTAGGCTGTATAAGTTATACCGACCAATGTAATATCTATATTGCCTAGCATAGTAGGAAGACCCACTATTACGATGAGTATCGCGCTAACCAATCCTATGATTATGATAGTTACAAGGTTACTGATGATATATTGAACCTTGGTAAATGGCATGACCAGTAATTGTTGAAACATGCCATTTCTTTTATCATTCCAGATAATACTTCCAGCTATTGTGCTTCCGTTCATTACGTTAAAACCAATCATTCCTGCAGTTAAATAAGAGGGGTATGTAACCAATATGTCATTGAATTTCACTCCATGTCCTCCTATTAACGCTGAATATGCATACCCTGCTACAAATATATAGACAACAGGGAAAACTACCTGCCAAATTAAAAATAGTTTATCAATTGAAGCTATCAGATTTCTATATACTAATAAAAGAATCTGAGTTATCAAACAGCCTGCAAATTAGAGTTGGTCTATATCAATTTATATTTATTCAATCCCAATTGATATTAGTAATGACTGTTTTAATTGTGCATGATATATCCCGACTACATTTGTCGAATTTATTTGCGAGATTCTAGGTGATGGAGACAGCTTGGGGCATCTTAGCAAAATGACGACAACAGAAATCCAAGTACCCATTTTAGAAAGGAAATTATTCTAAAGTCAAGAGGAAGATAGATAGTACACAATTAATTTCAAAGATTAAAAGTTGATTTATATTGAGTCATGGGTCTGGCATTTGTCTATTATTTTTGGAGATAACGACGTTCTCTTATTCATTACATCATTGACTTATATAAAATATGATTTTTGATATCAATTAATTTTTGTGAATAATGTACATCCATCATCTTTATTGTCATTTCAAAATTATCAATTAAGTCCATTTCTAATCACTTCATATTAACTAATCTTCTAATTTTCTTACATCAGCTCAAGAAATATGATAATCGTCAAACATTGTGTTTACACTCATGAATTCCGTTTTATTAGATCTGTCATAAAGGGATTGCTTGCGTTAGCATGAGTGTTCCCATTATATGTGATGAAGCTTCTTTTGCTGTTGTTATTACTTGCCATTATTGATACATAAATCATGGGTAGTTTTTGTTTACGCTATAACGATATCTGTAGAATCAATTTTAATTGAATTTTTAACTGCTACATTTCAAGAAATCACTTCGATTATTCTTTCTTCCATAAGTATAACGTTGGCAGGTATACTGCTCCTTGCTGTGGCCTTTCTTATAAAAAGGAAGGGAATACTAACATTGTTCTTAAAAACATGGAGGAATCTTACGGTGGCTAGTTTTTCGCTGGCAATTGGGATATTTACATGGTATGATGCTATTACCAGAATAGGTGCTTCAAAGGAAGTCCTTATTGCTGGACCTCTTGAAATTGTAATTGTAGTTGTTTTCGCACGAATCTTCTTAAGCGAGAAATTAGACAAAATTCAGATTATTGGGATTATCCTAGCATTAATAGGATTCTTGATGGCCGTAGCAAGCGGGGGTAGTACCAGTCATGACCTACTCCTTGATAATAGCAACAGTAACACAGAAATAAATCCACTATCGAGATTAACCATAACTACTGTTGGTAATATAGAAGCTATTGTTTCGGCCTTTGGATTTGCAATTGGTGTTCTTTTTTTAACCAAACTTGTTTCATTGCATTCATCTATAGAAATATCAGGACTTTCTATGTTAATTTCAGGATTAATATTGGTTGGCATTATGCTTGGATTTTTGTATACACCTTTTGACATATCTTCAGGTATAGAATCTTTTTCATCTTGGCAGCAAGAGCCTTCGATAAGCATCATCATAATATTAATCCTCTTTTCATTACTTCCCTTTATTGGATCTCTGTGTTATTTAACTGGTTTAAGCAGAATAGGAGCATCTATTACAGCAACTATTGGGTCTTCTAGCATTCTTATAACAGTATTACTTCAAACGATACTGAAAGAATTAGGAATAGTGAGTAACTTGCCTCAAAATATCTTTGTTGCCATTCTGGGTGGCGTTTTAGGATTTCTTGGTATATACATAATCCATATACATAATCATGATTTAACAATTAGGTTATGAAAAAATATTGCAACATTGGATAAAACATTAGGTCTGGTATTTGAATAATTGACAATCCTATAGCTCGTAAAAGGTTACTTTTAATATCTTTTTTATTTCCATGATCAATGAGTACCTGTTGTCAACCATTAGAATGGTAGATTTATTTTCAGAATTTTTTCTATGTATCTGATGTTGATACTTTATTACAAGTACCAAACTCCATGTGCTTCATAAATTGTACTCTGTTCAATTAAGCTATTCCTTGTTGCAAATTCAGTCGCAGCCTTATTTTTGGTGTTCGCTTCCAACATTAAAAAATTCTTCTGAATGCCCTACCGTTACGGATGGCGCATTGTGGACACAATATTCATACTGTCTTTGAATTTGAAATGAATTTCAATAGTTTGTCGGCTGTATGTTCTATTCAAAATAATATCTTAGTCTCTTCCTTATTGGTCTTATTGTTCCTACTGCTACTACTATTTCTCACGATCCACCGCTATACTTTATAAATACAGTTAGAAAAAAGGGGTTGGCCATTGAGGAGATATATCTATTTTTATAATATACACATCAGCTGCCATTAATCTAGATTATACTTTACTGTTGACGCTAGAGTTATTATAATCCGTACAACCGATAGCGTACATTTTTCCCTTTTTCTTTCTGTATCATTTATTAATGATCAAGAATGATCTTGAAAAATCATAATATGATTTTACTAATATTAAATAATGTTAACAGTATTAGCCATCTAAATGTTAGGCCAAAATAAATATTTGATAGAAGAGGAAAATTCTTTGGGTATGATATTGAAGCTAATTGAAGATTGTAAAAATGAATTAAACAAAAAGAAGAAAATTGAAATCCTAATAGAAATAGACTCACTGCTTTTAAGATCAGACCAGATAGATGTATCTTCGCTACTTACCGTCAAAGAGATTAATAGTGCACTAGATAGAATAGAAGGAAAGCTGTTATTGCTATAAGCTGGAACAGAGATTTACAAATTTCCTTACCGTACGATACGTACGATAGTATTCTACCTGTTTTGTCCTATGATTTATTACACTAGTCTCCTTGCTAGACGAAATAAAATAAATAAAATGACTTGGAAACAATCATAATTAGCTTTGAAAAATAAAAGAGAACACATACCAAAGTTTAATAGATAACACGTTACATTGTTCTCTATTACCTTGGTATTAGAAGAACGACGTGAAAACGAAGAAATATCGTTCTCTATTGCATCACAAAGCTACTGCATATGTTTTGTTAACATGTTAGATGCTATTGAAAATACCTGTAGAATGGAGGAACCTGATAAAATCAGAAGATATTATTCGATATTTATTAACACAATGGCAGCAATAGCAAGAAACTTTGGTGCAAAGATAATTAAGAATACTGGCACTGGTTTGATATACTTTTTTCCAAAGACGTCTCTTCCTTCTTCAAATAATCTTTCTGCTTTTAAGGACGTTATAGAATGTGGTATTACCTCAGTTGCAGCAAAAACCGTTATCAACACAAAACTAAATGAAGAACAATTGCCACCACTACACTACAAGATCAGTGCTGACTATGGCAGAGTAGAGGTGGCCAGATCCAAATCTTCTCCAGATAACCTAGATCTATTTGGTTCTACTATGAATGTTTGTGCAAAAATAAACTCTATGGCGTCTCCAGATAGCATGGTAATTGGAAGTGACTTGTACTATATTGTTAAAAGGTTTGGCAATTCTTACTCATCATCATATAATGGTCAATACAGCTTTAAAAGAATAGGAGAATATTCAATTTCTACTAATTTTAAATATCAGTACTCTGTATATTCGGTATCAGGAGAAGTAAAAGACGTTAGTATAGATTTGCCTAGGCAAATTCCAAAATTACAAAAACCCAACCTGTATGTTTCTGAGGAACAACATACTAATAAATATTTTAGTAATATTGGCGCTGCTCCTGTCGCTCCTCAAGTGGATAGGGAATTAAATTCATCTATAAACGATGAAGTATATCCGTCTCATAGCCAGCAACAATCCCTAGAGGTAAAAGGAGAACAACAGAGAAAACATTCTCCTGCCAAAGTCATGATAGTAGATGATGAGTTAGACGCTTTGTTAACATATAAGGTATTCTTATCTGATGATGGCTATAATGTAGATGCTTTTTCAGATCCACAAGAAGCATTAAAAAGCTTTGCACAAGCAAACTATCATTCTTATTGTAATTTGGTAGTTATGGATATAAGGATGCCTGGTCTTAACGGTCTTCAGCTTTACTATAGAATAAAAGCAATAAATCCCGATGTCAAAATTTTGTTTGTTTCTGCTCTTGATGCAGCTGAGGAAATGGTAAGTATATTACCAGGCATAAATCTGGGGGATATTGTAAGAAAGCCTGTAGAAAGGGAACAATTCCTCTATAAGGTAAAATCAGTCCTTGGGTGAGACTCCTTCGTTTAGGACTTTTTTGTAACTACCTATAAGTTCTGAAAATAAAGTTTGGACCCAACTTATTTCGTTAACAGATAGATACTTCTCCTAGTCATCTCCCGATCACCTTTATTTGCATGTTAATATTTAAAAACACATAAATCTGTAATTCACGACAAAAGAGGTTTTTGGTAATAGGAACACACTGTCAAGATGCTATTGCCAAGAGTACCAACCTATATTGGAAAGAAGAATCTCAACGTTCTAATTCTATCTATACGCCATCATGTACTTTTTGTTGGTACACGGCACAGAATTCGCTATCATTGTAAATATTATACGCATTAGTAAATATAAGGTTCACAGGAGAGTGTCGGGCTGTCTCTTCCTTACAATATATTAATATCTTGATTCTAATTCTGTCTTCTTTCAACTGATCTGCGTTATTCAAAAGAATCGCTATATTTTGTAAAAACTTATAATATTATAAGGGATTCTGGATTAGGATCCCCCTTCGCGTCGTCTGGACATATAATATATATAAGACTGGGATATTTAGGTATAAAAAAAACAATGCACTTAAGCAGCGGAATAGTTTGATGTGTATAGAATAGCAGTGTATGCAATATCTATTCTTAACATATAATACATAGTTTTAGTTTAGCTACAATTACGGAAAATAAAAAGGATTTTATTCAATAAAAAATTATTAATGCTGTATTTTTGAAAAAAAGCATAAACTTTGTTGTCCTTGGAGACAAATACGAAGATATCATAAGGGAGTTGGGAGGAAAGAAAGGCACAGCAACAGACATTGCTATTTATGATAAAAAAACTCCAGAGGCAGTTTATACGTGGACTGTTCCTATCACTTTTCCTGATAAAATACAACCTTTATTGCAGGCGATAAATATCGCTCAATATACCATATTGAATGTTGTAAAAATAGATAGATACCTTGGAGAACAAATTCTTGCTTTAGATGCTTTAGATTTTAGAGCTGGCTTTCTTCTCCATTCCTATGAAGTCGATGAAGCTAGATTAAAAATTCTGATTAGAGATACGTCAGTTTCACATTTTAAGTTAATTGATACTTTTGACCAATTAAAATATGAAATATCTATGATAAAATCAACAGAATCCGAGAACAGCGAAAAAAAAGAAAATATTGACAGCAGTGGTATGGGAAGACCAATGACAGCAGTGGTAATAGTTATTGATCACGCATTTGATGTTAAAGGAGTCGGAACGGTTGTACTTGGGGTTATAAAGAAAGGAATGGTAAAAGTGCATGATCTGCTCAGGATCCTTCCTTATGGAAAGGACATACTCATAAAGTCAATACAGATGCATGATGATCCAGTTGAACAAGCGACCAGCCCAGCAAGAGTAGGTCTTGCCATTAAAGGAATCGCCGCTGATGATATTTCAAGAGGAGATATTCTGTCTTCTCATAACGATATTAGAGTAAATCAAGATAACCTGGTAGAATCACTAACTACCGTTAATAATAACACGATAATAGCTGCAACTTTTCATAGGAATCCTTATTATAAAGGCGATTTTGCAGAAAATCAATCCTACCTTATATCATTAGGACTGCAGATAAAGCCAGTAAAAATAAGAAACCTTTACAATAATACTATTGAATTTGTTTCTGAAAAAAGCTTAGTTTTCGCCAATAAACAGAAATGGATATTATTAAAGCCAGACAGCCAAGGAACAAGAATAGTCGGACAAGGAATGATTGTTTAGATTTGGGGAAATTATAGAAGGAAAGGATGTATCACGGTCTTAAACTATATGTATTGGTGGAATAGGATGTGATGTATAGTTGACAGAGAACAAATCATAGTTGATGGTATTAGTTGAATTAGAAGAAATTGTTCTTGTTAGAATTATAGAAGCAGTAAAATGAAAGGGTTGACGTTAATCTTGCAGACAGTAGACTGCCAAGGAGTGAATAGTAATACATAAAGAAAAATCATGACGTCATAACTTCATTTTTGTCTTGATCCACGATCGAAAAGTAAATTACATTGTATAACTGCTGAATTCTTATACTATGCTAGAGATTATCGATTCATTTCTTAAGCATGTTATTCTCATCTTCCAATTCTCTAATTCTATTTTCAAGTTCGATACATCTTTGTTCTAACTCATATTTTTTATTCATTAATATAACATTACTTTCCTGTAATGCCCCGTTAGCAGTTTGTAACATACTAATCAGTTGTTGTATTTGAATTTCATCACTACTATACATAATCATATCAATAATAGGCGGCTTTAAAAATAATTCTAACCAATTACGCTCCTAAATTTTTAACCTTTAGAATTTTTTTTATGAAATCTTAAGTAAACTCGATTTTATTAGTAAATCTCGTGAGAAAAATGAATATTATCATAGTCAAATGATACTTTATGTGTATATACAGATAAGAGGCGTATTCACTCAGATTTAAGACGTTATTATCTTTGCCAAGTCGTAAGACTATAAAGAAGGTTTAGTCAACTATCACACAATTCTTTGGTTGTCCACAATTATGAGTCTAATAACACCTTAGCTGATTTATACAAGCGTGTAGAGCGAGAGATCTGACAAGTTTTAGCATTAAAGAGTAATTGATGACTTAGTTTAGTATCGATTGGATCTTTACTGCTGTAAATCATAGTCTGTATTTTCTGATTGTTAACTTTTCTATATGGAACCGCCTTTTCTATATCTTGCAGTGATTAATTAATGAATCAAACAAATGTTATGGTCACTCCAGTGTTGATAGCCTTGATGCGGTATTGGTTACAAAATAGCAGTATACCGTACAATGGTAGCGGAAACAGATTTGAAGATATATTATTTTAAAAACTTTTAGAATTTAGATTATCAAAAGACTTATCACCTTTGTTAGAGTATAAATAGAATGAGATCGAGACTAAGAAAACTCGTGATTAGAGATATTACAGTTCTAAAACACGATTTGAGAATTTGATCTTTATTAATTCTTTATTGTTAAATGATATTCCTTCTTTATGCTATTTAGTATACTAGTAAAACTAAATATGAAAGGGTTCATTTAATCCTCTAATTTATATGCAGGGAGTCTCTATTATATATTGATATATTTTTGATTCAAAATAGCTTTCCTATGAGAGAATGGCACGTTGAACACATGGAAAAAACTATAATAAAGTTTGTAACGGGATTATCAGAAAACGCTTCTCTGTGGCAGAAAAGACAGCATAAGAAATATGGTAAATTAACGAATATTTGTAGAAATATAAACTATGATATTAAACACGGAGTTACGACTGAAGAAGTCCTATTATTTTTGGAAAAAGTTCGAAATCATTCATCCTTTTCAAGTCTTCGGGAGAATCGTGGTTCCATGGAAAGATTAGACGAAGTCGAGAAAAACTTTGTGCCAGTTACCAGCAAGTATAACTGGGATTAACAAGCAGTTAAATACTTTTTAAAAAATTACGAAGGAATCCTTTTAACCTGCGTTTAAAGGATTAGTCTTTTTTTATCCTCTGAACAATAATCTTTTTACACACATTTGTAGGTGGGCCTCTTGGATCTCTTGTTGCTTTTCCACAGCATTTACATTTTACATATGGGGATCCTAAAATGGTCCGCGTGTAGCCATGTTTGTTTATTCTACGAAATTAAACTCGTCTATTCCTGCTGATATTACTAGCTGTGTTGCTGTATTTTTGTTGTTATTAATCCATGGTGTTCTTCTGTTTCTACAAACTTACCGCTGACTTTATGATTATCATTTCCATAGAACTTGTTTCATCTGTTCCTTAGTCTCTTCGTATCCGTCTTGAATTAACTGTCGGATTGTATTTTTAGTAAAGTCAAATGTCTTATTTGAAATGTTATGAGTGTCGTTCTTTCGTTCCAAACGTGCAACAAAGTCAACATCTACTTTGCCCTTCAGTAAATCTTCATATCTCCCTTGCTTTCGTGTAATAAAAGAAACACCCTTAGCTTTCTCATTCAAAATCTTTTGCAGTGCTTCTTTGCTTGCACCACTCTCTTCGGCTAACTTAACCAGAGCATGTGCTAATGTCGCAAAATCAGATATAATAAGTGCGACGTTTTCGTCAAATTCTGTTCTGTCATGATATATAATGTCATTCTTTCTGTCAATCACACCGTCATAGTCAGTAGGAAGATATTCTTGTTTGAGTGGATGAAGGTTTATTATGCCAAATTTAAGCCTCGGTATATTGTCTTCTACTTTCCTAACTCTCTCCCAATAATATTTGTGAGCGATGACTGTCTGCCTTAGTGGTGTGTTAGCTAATAGCCCACCATCCCAAAAAAAGCGCATACTATTCCTGCCATTTGATGATGAAGGATTCTTGTCACCAACATTTGTGCTGCCGCCTTGTCCTTCCATGATCATGGTACGGGTTTCCACATTCAGTCTCGTATAGTCATAATTTACTGGGACTGAACAACTTGCTAAAACGAAATCTGATTTGATGCCATCTTCGTATCTTATTACATGTTCAAATCCTTCAAGTTCTTCAGGAATATTCGCAGAATCATTAAATTTCACTCTTCCGTATCTACCGTATTCTGACTTCCTTGTCCCATCTTCTTTTTCATAACTATCAAAAATTACTGGAGAACCTTCTTGTACGTCTGCAGCGACTAGTAAGAGTCTAGGCTCACCGTTTTCAAAGCTTGTAGAAATAGGAAACTTTGCAAACTTCTCCAAGCTTTCTTTTAATGGTTTGTTGTCATAGATATACCAAGTATTTGATGGATCAAAAAATCTATTGTCTGGCAAAGGTCTCTTTGGTACAAATACGTTAGGTACTCCTTTGAAAATAAATTCCTTAGTGCTATAGTATCTTCTGGCAGACTCTCCGGAAGCAATTCGTCTATCCAATCTCCGCCATGAATCCCAATAATTAGTAAAGTATGGTATATTATCAACCCATGAATGTGTAGAAAGATACTCCCAAAACTCGAGAAGCTTTTCGCCAGATCCTTCCCATGTTTTGTTTTCCTTTACGTAGCTTACCAAAATTGCAGCATTTATCGCACCTATTGATGTTCCAGATACGATATGAAATAATGGCTCGTCTTCCCTACCTTCTGCTCTTGAGTATCGTGAAAGTTCCTCATTAATATCCTTGTAAGCACCCGCTTCATATGCGCCGAGTGAACCCCCTCCTTGGAATATCAAAGCTCTATGCACACCAGAAATCATTTTTTTGTTATCGGATACCATTCGACGTACCCTCGTATGTGTGCTATATTTATTATTATTATCAGATTTTGTAGAAAGGGTTGACCCTTGCCATGTTATATTATTGATATTGTCTTTCTTTACACAGCCATGGTTTTAATTATCTTTATTGCTATTGTTGTTTAATTATTTTATTTAGTTATCCATACGAACTACTACTACTACTGTTTGTTACCATGTAGAATAGTAAATTTAACCTTAATGCATCAACAAGATCAAGTGAATGAATACTCTTGTCTAACTGATCATTTATTACGTTAGCCATTTTCATTTGAGTTAATAGACTTGTAAATTGATTTTGATTTTGATTTTCATGATTAGAAGGGTAACAGTACACATTTGGGAACCTGTTAGTTTGGTGTCTTTCAGACAAAGCCAAGCCATATACCTTAACATAAATTCAGTGATTCCTAATCCAGTTGCCTTCTTTATCCAGAGGTGTTTATTGTAATTACGACTAGTAGTAGGAGAAGGAGTAGGAGTAACGTTATTTGAAATAATAATAGACCTTGATAAAGAATCAAAAATTATCTTTTCATAATCGTAAAGTGGTTTATCTGTTCCATTCTTCTTTGGCAACCCAATAATATGATTAAAGCAACAATCTCCTTTTGTTTTGATATCTTCTAGTTTATGCTCTTTTACATTCCAAATCCAAAATGGCTTATTTCTTAACTTTTCATAGTTTATTTTGTTCAGAAGTGGAGGATTGTGATTGAACTAGCTTTTGCAGGTCTTTGAATGTCAATATCCGATATTATTATAAGAATGGAATTAGCTTTAGCTTTTAATATACAGTAAGGTTAGACTGCAAAGATTCTATCCTTAATATCTCCTAGTGGATTCAACTGGATGATGATGTTGTTATTGCCATTTGTCCTGTTGTCCTTGTGGTCAGTCTGGCAGCGTCACGGGTTACCAGTACTGTGATCTATGTCTCAAATCAAATCAGAAGTATCTCAATCGACAACAACTCTTACAAACTTAAAACCTACCAATACGATTAAAAA
>DASQQB010000109.1:0-16099 GCA_035643635.1 Nitrososphaeraceae archaeon
TGATCTAAATATGGATTATAGGTTGTCTGTGTATACCGTGTATACTTTTTAACGCCCTAGCTATTCGGTTAGATATCAGCGCTATTACCACAGCATTGCAAATGTACAGCACCAAACTTTGGACTTCTGCTAAAACAGTCTCTGATATCTTTCATCTACTTTTGCTTTAATCTGCGGATCCTTCATTTCACACCATTGTTTACTAGAGACACTAATTAAGTTGTCAAGAGAATATAAGTAAAATAAATCTAAATAAGAAAACGAAAAGTAATTGCATTATTCCGAATTAAAGTCTTTTCTCGAAAATTCACAGAAATCAGAAAATTATCAGAGTACAAAAGCAGCAGATAACCTAAAGAATATGTTCCAAAAAGCATCGTGATTTTTATAACGGCTGAAACAGCGGATCTTTTATTATACAAACTATTTATAAGATAAACTATGCGCAGAGACTAAACTGAACAGTAGTACTAAGACTCCATTAGCTAGACCATGGACTTGTATCTTTACTATGGATATCAAGTTGTCTTTTGAGAATACTTGAATCATAATACATTCTGATTTCATTAATCTTCTTAGCATCCTCTGTAAAATCATAAATGAATGCCCCACGTATATCAAAGTTGTTTCCTAAACCCTGCAAACCAGCAGACTTTACCTTCTGCGTTCCACTGACAACTATTTCTGCTGCAATTCTGTGTTGATCTACTGTAATTGTAACAGGATTTATGTTAATATCAGGAAATACGTCATATAGCTCTTGCCAATATTTACTAGCTCCATCTTTACTCTTGTAAGTGCCAAAGATAATACTGATAATCCTCACGTCATCTGTTAATAATGACACCATTCTTGGTATATCATGAGCTCTAAATGCATTTACCCATTCGTTGAAAGTGTGAATATTATTGTTATTAGTATCATGCTCTGAGCTTTTCAAGCCTGATCAACATCATTCATAAGGATATATAGAGTATAGCTATTAATTGTCGTCTTTCATCAATATATGTATTAAACTACGAAAGTCATAGAGATAACAATTACAGCAATTATTTTTCAACTATGCAAGTCGATATTAGACTTGCGTGGCTTGATACAGGAAAAACAAATACTACAAGAGATAATCAAGAGCAGCACCAACATCAAATAGTATGGCATAGATCGAAGCTAACTTTAGCAGGATGATATCTATCACTTTGACTCTGGAGTATTCTTCAATACATTCAACAAAACCTATTCAAAATTTTCATAGTCAATTATACCAAAAAGATATAGCGTCTCCTTTACCTAGGCAAGAATTTGTCGTCTTTTCTTTCTTTTTCTATGTCATCTCTTCTTTACAATCTTCGATATAGTTTATCTTTGATAATGTGAACAAAAATATTGTTATTGTTACTATCAATAGTAACGTAAGTTTTACCAGCTTCTGAACAAGCTGGTTTATCCTACAGATCCATTCTCTACTTCCATTCCCAGGCCTTTATCATAACACTACCATCCTTGTTTCCTCCTTCTGTGAACATTGCCACTGTATTGCTGAGAGAAGACAGATTTCCTGTAGCATTTGCATTGAAGATAATTGCTCCGGTTCCTTTGATGGTTTTATCAAAAGGATTGATGTGACCAATTTCTCTAAAAGCAAGTGTGGCATTGCTGTGACTTCCATCAGTGGCATTTAGGATAGCCCCTCCAACAATTTCCACGATTCCTTTAGATATTGGAAGAATATAAGCTCTACCACCCTGTACAACGCTTATACCATTTACAGTTCCGTTACCTGAGAATGTCACTCCAGTAGCTCGTCTTCCATCAGGTGTAAGAAGTGGTACTTGACTTGTAATTTTATAATGTTGTATGTAGAAGGGATTTCCTAAAGTAATATTGTTATTGGTAGTATTTATTGTCTTTATATTATTATTCAAAGTGCCCTGCGTGAGTTCTGCAGGTTGTTGCGTAATAACAGCTTGAGAACTTGTAGTATTAGCAACATCTACTGCTGCAAAACTAAGATTTGCAGATCCTCCTCCTATAACAAATATTGTTACGATCATAACTGCCATTATAGTGGCTGTTTTAGTTTTCTCTTTCATTTGCTTTGGAATAACAGCCGCTTTACTTAAACATTATATGATCAAAGCTTTATAAATTCCATTTTAAGCCCAAATTGGGAATCTGGTCAATTATAATATATGATACGTAAACTTAAGTACATGTACACAGTTCTAATACGAAAAAGCTATCTAGATGCAAAGAACAATTTCTATCTATCACAGGACATAATAATAATGGAAGTGCTAAGAATCTGTACAACTATAGCTCAGGTTAATGTACTTTATAATAAATTAGTCAAATATCTGATATGCCATAATTATTGCTGATAGACCATATGTAGATTAGTCTTGAATTTTATATTCTAAATGTCCTTATAACTATTGATTAATTACTATCCGAGTCCTTCATCTCTTATTCCTGCTAACCGTTTACTATATTCAGTTTTGTAGTATGGTTCACCTACATGGTTTTCGGCAATGAAATGGGTCTCTACATGGTTGGTTTTATCCCAAAATATAGAATTTCTTTGATTGCAAGTCTCGCAGTAAAATATTGCTTCGAAGCTATCACCTTGTGGACATCGATTTAGTAATATTGAAGTATATTCAGGTAATGGTGGATATACAGTAGTTGGATGATTGCAATTCCGACATACAATAGTCTTTCCATCTAGGGGTGATGCCATTTATCATCTAAACCTTCTTTCATCTTTAAAACTTAGGTCTTGCTCCTTTTTCTTATTCGAAACTAATTTACTTGGACTATCCCAATTATGATTCTTACATTTAGGACACACCTTTGGACGTCGTTTAGATGGTTCTTTTTTGGGCAGCCATACATGACCACATTTTTCACATTGTAAGCCCTTGAGTGTAACTTCTTTCATATTATACCAGTCTACATAATCCAGACTATACTGATTTAGGATTAATACCATAGATAAAGAATACCATAGATAAAGCCTACGCTATTAACTTCTTCTTTCTTATGCTCATTTTATGGCGAAGACAAGATCGCATTTACTTATTTATTAGCATCTTAACTAATTCGCATCAACAATATAACTTCTATGAAATCTAGAGAGGAATTATATTTTCGGGGGTATTTGCTGTAGCAAGGTATTAAATGTATAATTTTTTCTATAATAAATATGCCCGAAGCTAAACAGGTATTACAGTACAAATATAAAAAAAGTCTATACTCTAGACACGTATAAATATATATTCGATTTGTCAGAATGTAAACTATATCTCTAGCTGGCTATTCAAGTTTAATGAAAAATAAACTCAGCTAGAGTATACTACTATAATAATAAAACAGGATTCTTCAAGACTAGACCTACATTTATTGCAACGGAGACAACCATTTATGAATTAACATTGCGAATGTGAAAAACGTAAACAGCCTTTTGTACATTAAACAATAGGCAGCATTATGAAGAACACTACTACTCATATTATCTTTAGATTTCGTGGCTGAGGAATGTAGAAGTGCATAAGTAGAAAAAAATTAAAGCGTAAAGAATTCTTTGTTTTTATTATACAGAAGTCAGCAGAGAGACAAATTGAATTAACAAGGGAATCACAAATTGAATTATGAAAATTAGATATGCCAAAACAACATTAGAAGATTTCTCACTAGTAATCCAAGTATTTTTCTACTTTGAATTTGTAGAAGTTGATTTACATTAAGGAAGTGATAGTGTGATATCTCTTTATTTAATTGTAGCAGTAACTTCACAACGTCAAATATACCAGAATAGATAATCATTTTTGAGAAAATATGATGACAAGAACAAATGCGATATCTATGGTTGCAGTAGTGGCTGTAGCTATACTCGTAGTAGGAATAGCGACAACTGTTAGCGGAGCCAAGATGGCATACGCAAGTACCCAACAAACAAAAATTGTAGTCCTAAACAAATGTGCAAATCTTGACGATGAGAATAAACACAATACCGTGAAAAATGTCGATTGCCGAAATGACCGTTTCAGCATCTCAGTAGACAAGTAGTATTGCTAGGTGACGGAGTAAAGCCACAGTAGGCTAAGCAACTCTGAGTGTTCAGAGTAAGCTAGTTCCTCCTTTTTTTTATTTAAGATGTAAGAAAGAACTATTACACTGGAAAAGATAAGCGGATAAATTACCAAAATCTAAAAATACAATTTTTCCTATATTTTATTATTTTTTCTGATCTTGATTTTTATTTCTCTAGCTTTTCAATATAGTTTTATTATCTGTAGCATAGGAGTCGTTACTGTTACAAATATTTCTTGACTTCATTTTCTCAACTTACAATTTGAATGTTAGTCTGTTAGCGTGAGTGTTATTTTAAAAAATCATCAAGGTTATTTTTTTGTAATAGTGATTTTGGTTTTGTTTGAACAAGATATATAGAGTTATTTATTATTTATTTTCTTTGTACTCTTTCTCGATGTACCGATAAATATTTTATATCCAAAACTTTCTATAATTAATAAGGATGATATCTGGCTATAGTTATGTAAACTAAATCCTTTTAGTCATGTTGTGGGAATGAAACATAATATAACAAAGTCAATGGGCTTAGGCTTTTCGGCGGCATTCATAGCCGCTGCTCTTTTTGGCTCCGTATCTACTATCGCAAAACCGGTATTAGCCGGAGTAGATCCTTTCTTACTTTCATCGTTGGTCTATCTAATATCTGCAATGTTCTTTAGTGTAATTATTGCACTAAGAAATATTACATCATCATCATCGTCAGTATCAGCATCAGCATCATCAGACTCGTTGCAAACATACTCCTGGTGTTCTAAAAAGAGCCACTTCTACTTACTTGTAATAACAACCTCAATTATAGGTGCTGCAATAGCTCCAGCCATGTTCTTCCTTGGCCTTGGACAAACAACGGCATCAGATACTTCGCTGTTGGCTACTGGAGAAACAATTTTCTCTATTATAATAGCAACTCTATTTTTCAAGGAAAAACTAAAACCATTAGGTTATCTAGCAGTCTTAATGGTTCTAGCAGGACTTGTCGTCGTCACAACTAACCTTCAATTCCACAGTTCATTATTTAAGATGAATTCTGGTAATATGCTTGTTTTGGGAGCTACTGCGTTGTGGGGTTTAGATAATAACATATGCAGATATATCACTTATCGTATGGACACTGCAAGACTTGTACAGCTGAAATCAGTTATTGGAGGTAGTATACTTCTTGTATTTGCGGTATTTGTATTACGTGTCCCGTTAAGTATTAGTCTAACACAATTACCTCAGATTATTGTCCTTGGCGCTGTTGGCTTTGGTACGTCATTATACTTTTTCCTTATTAGTATGAAAAGAATAGGAATTGTCAGGTCGGTATTGATATTATCATTATCCTCTGTGTTTGGGCTTGTTTTTGCGTCATTGTTACTAAGAGAAGTAATAAGTGTACACCAAATAATCGCTGTTGTTGTCATGATAGCAGGAATATATTTGATTAATATAGAAAAAGAATTTGCTAAAACAAACAATACTATTCCTTCTGTAAGCGAGCCGAGTTCTAAAGATGGATAAGCACTTTTCTGATAATCAAAGATTAAGATTTTTTAATCTTTTTGTGGTAGCCCAATTTATGAGATGAATCATTTAGTTTATTTAATATTAATTCAGGCTTTCTTTATCTTATTACTATCAGAAAGATTTGATAATTGTCCATACTCACGTTATTATATCCCTTTTCTTTTATATCATTGAATGTACAACACTCATATCAGCATCAAAAAAAGAACACCTTGAGAAGTACATTGCAAAGATAATTATAGCATATTTATAGATGTGCCCCGAAAAATAACTATAAGTATAGTATCATTTTTTCCAGCAGCAACACTAGATTTACTCGGCAGCCACAATAAGTAATAGAGTGTGCACATAATGGCAGTGTATCAAGTGAGTAGACTATCTTACAGACATGAACTTTAATCAATTAGACATAGCCCCGATAGCTAAGACATTCTATAACGCAGTGGAAGACAGGAAAGATCAGCCAGTTTGTTGAATACAATCCAGATTCAAGAGTAGCTAAAATTGATTAGCAGAATAGAGGCACCAACATAATTTAATTGAATGGATGATTTATGACAGCAGCTTTGATCGAATAGAGTATTACAGTATGCTACTAACAAATACATCATGATATATTTACTACTAATAAATAGAACCCGTACGATACAAGAATGAAATTTATACAAATAATGAAATAGTAGTAGAACCTTTGTTTCAATATCGATTGACCTTTAGAAATTAAATATGCTGTAATTGCTAGCCAAACATAATCCATCCATATATGAAATGAGAATAGAATTAAAATGCCTTCAATAATTCCAAATGAATAAACGGAATCAGAAATTAACTTTAACCCAACCGTAGCCCACCATATAAGAAAAAAGGGATTCAGAGCGCTAAAAATTATTCCAACTAGTACGGCTCCTCCTCCTTCTGATCTTCTGTTTATTTTCTTTAAAAGTGAATGAGTAGTTTCGTCATTCGTATTATGGAGGTTGTTGTTTATATCTCTTTTTTTAAGGATACTGCCAATTTGTGTTATTGAAAAGAGTACTATAGCAACGCCTCCAATCAATCCAATGATTCTTAAATTCTCATTGGCTAGTGTGAAAGGAAATAATCTGAATATACCTAAAGTTAGTAAGATAATTAATGGTAATTCTACTATCGTATGACCATAAGCAATTTTAATCCCTGCGTACAATCCCTGTTTTGTTCCATAGATCAGATTAGCGAGAAATAAAGGGCCTGGAGATAGTACACCTGAGGCTGAAAGAATAATCACTTCACTTGCAAATTCAAAGATATTCATATAATGTGTCTCTGTCTCTCTAACATCTAATCTATGCTATCTATTCTCCGTAGCTCCTCTTCTTCTGATCTTAATGTCTTAGATTACATCCATAACCTATGTCGCCCAGCCTTCTTAACCGCATATTTAGATAATGAGAGTTTTTGTAAGTACGGCCGTCTTGGGATTTTGTAGCTGTAACCCAGTTCGTTAGGACATGGAGCAAAGCAACTATCATATAAACAGCACATTCAAATGACAACGGTGTTGTGTCAGCTCCAATAACCCATATTGATCAGAAAGTACTTTGATATTATGAAATAGCTCTCGTGTAGGTTCACTTTATAAAAGCTAAGTCTATTGTAATTAATAATTATCTGATCTAAATAATGTGTCTCATAATTAGAGTTTTGAATTCTTCTCTAGTTGATCTGCAATTATATGTTCTGATACTACTACATCGATTTATTTGAATGGAATTACAAATATGTTTCTACAATAATCCTAGACGACTAACCTGACCTTACTAAACTTTGGATATTGCCCTTGAAGGCTAGTGTAAATTATATAGTGTATATTATAAGAAATAATTTGTGACAAGCTGCTACGGATCCGTGGGCCACTTTATAATATTACATCATCTAATATAATGTCAAGTCTGCGTGGGATTGAAATATTGTAAATTTTCGTCAGACGATGACTGCCTATGATTATTTTTTCCACAGTTGCAATAAGAGGCTCGACAGTTATTATGTTCTCCTCGTAAACAATATCCACAGGTGGTTTTCGGGCCATAATCCTTACCGGCAGTTTCAGTATCCATTAAATGACTTTATGTAAATGTTCTATATAAGCAAGTATATTTTTAGAATAAAAGTCATATTACAATGAGAGAATCACTTTACTATCTTAACCGTTATTGGATCACGTGTATTTATAACGACCTCCACATTTTCTCTTCCATTTTTTATTTCCCTGCTTCAATACGATGATTTTCAGCACTTTTCATAAAACCTGGAATTCAATTTTTATATTTAACTATTTTCAAATCTGTTATGAGTCTTGTTTATTTGTAGTATTGATTATAAATGAGCGTGATTCTGAATCTCTTACCAATTCTAAACGCATGTAATGATAGATAAATGAGGATTGTCCATTTATGAAATTTCTCAGAATTCATAAAAATTCAATATAGTTGAATAAGGATATCTGTATAACTTTGGCTTTTAGATTATCTGGATAATGAATTACTTCCTATTGTACTCAGTATGAGATTTATTATTGATTTTAAATTGGTAATACTCTGTAATATGTTGAAATTGACTGTATCCCTTTTAATATTTATTCTACGAAAGATAATCTGGCATTGAAATGATTATTTCAATATTAATTGGAAGTTGAGGTAAGGCTTCTTACGCGATTGTCAACTGGAAAAATACAAGGTTCACATCTCATTACGCTATTGCAAATATTACTAATTTATCTTGAAACTAAACTAGCTCCATTTACTTTTAACCATTCTACCTTGTATTGATACTCCGGCATGAATTTGTTTAGATAGTCCCAGAAATGATGAGAATGTTCTTTAATTTTCAGATGACAAAGCTCATGCAATACCGTATAATCGATAACATCTATAGGAGCTTTCAACACATTCACATTTAGATTTATGACATTACCTTTTGTTAGACTACCCCATCTGCTCTTTTGATTCTTGATTATAATTTGAATGGGCTGCTGCTGCTGCTGCTTATGCAGTTCTAATTCTGTTGAATAGTGTTTAATTCTATCTTCAAGTAACGTCTTAGCCTTTTGCATCAGCCATCTGTCATACAATGTTTCGATCTTCTTTTTTGAATGTTCAGAATTAGAGGAATATATTAAAAATTCTCCATTGACAAGTTCAATTTTATCTTCGTCTAGATAGGTTTCTTCTTTTTCCCCTCCTCCTCCTCTACCTCTAGCTAATCTGATCCTATAGTTCTTTCCAAGATATGGTAGAGTGGAGCCTTCTTCAAAGTTGGGCTTTATAATTTCTGGAATTACCTTTTTGTGTTCTAGTTGTTTTTTTAAAATCCAACTTGCTTTTTCTTCAATAGTTTTTTCTATCTCTGAAAGAGGCTTGCCAAATGAAGTTCGTATAATAACCTTATCGCCATCCACTGTAATTTCGGAGGTCTTGACACGTTTACTCCTTATAACAGAGTATTCAATAGTCTTACTACCGTATTGTAGTTTTTGCCTTTGCTCCTCTGGCTTTTGTTTCTTTTGCTGTTGTAGTACTTCTTCTTGTTCTTTCTTCATCTTCATTATAAATTGTGCTCTGCCATGTCCATAATTTTTTCAGTTAACCCATCTAGTTTGTTGTCGGGAAATTTAGCTTTAGTCTCTAGCAAAATAGCCAATAAATGAAGTTAGTCAGATTCAAGCTGTTATTTTACAGTATATTTATTACAGCTAACATTTCTCTATGCTGCATATTTCTTAAATGTGTCAATAATTAGTTGAACTTTAGAAATATCATTCTTCGTTAATCTTGCAATCCGAACACATTCTCTTATATTTGCAGTCTTAAATTTATTGAATACTTCCTTGGCAATAATGGCTGCAATATCGCTATCAATTCCTTCTTCTTTATCCAAAAGCTTTACAGCAATATCTACAAACTCGTCTTCAGTATAAGGATTGAAGTGTATAGCTTGAAATCGGGTTAGCAATGGCTGAAGTAGTTTGTTTGTGCTATTACATGAGGCAAAAACCCAAGTCTTTAGCTGAGTGCTTCTTTGCTGTCTGTGTTTTAATTCCGATATAATACCAGATTCCATTAGATTTAGCAGGCTTGTCTGATCTATTTTATTCATCTTTTCTATCTCGTCTATAACCAAATAGCGGGGTCTATGCTCAAATAAGTAATCAAATATACCAGATTTAGTTGAGCTGCTACCAACTGCATAATACGATCTATCTAATCTTGAAGCAAGACAGCTCATAAAAAGTGACTTTCCTGAAGCAGGAGGGCCTACTAAAAGGAAATGTACCGGTTTATCGGCATTTATGGCCATATAGAAAAGATTTTTCACATCTTTAAAACCTATAATTTCGGCATCGTCAAATAGGTCACCTTTTTTGCCCACTAGTGGTTTATTAGTATACTTTGGTTTTGAACTTGGTACAAATTCTACTTTCCTTCTCCACCGGCTGAATAGTTCGATCATTTTTCTAATTTATCCTCATCTTGTCTGACGTACAAGAAGACCGTTTCCTTCTTTAGAATAGCTCTCAATTATTATGATATATTGTACTTGTTTTCGTTGTAATAACAATTTCTTGCAGCCACCATACTTTTTGTTAGTTTTAATCAAACATCCGGCTATGACTAATTATCATCAGAGCCATCGCCGATCAAAAATATCCTATATGAGCACCAGCAGCAAGTGCAAGAGCAACTGTGAAAAGACTATAGAAGGCCATCTAATCAACCAGCCAAGTGCCAGAGGAAGAGAAGATGTTACCAACCAAGTCATGAACTATGACTTTCTTATAAATACATCATTGTCCCAATGTTTGATACAATAGCAGCAAACCAAATGTTCTAAATAAGTCGTATTTTAGTGAAGACAATCCTCACTATAACCTATTTCTGTCATTAATCTCTTCCTGATACGCATTATTATAATACAAACGCGACCATTTTGTATTATGTATTTCAATCTTATCTCGAAGAGGATCTTTGAATTCTCTATTTCAGATGGACACGCACAAGTTAGTCGATAAGGAAGTCCATAAATAGATCCTACAGTATGTTCGGGATCTAGGTTACATACAAGAGGATTCTACCATCTCTTTCCTTTGCAAATAACGCTTGCAATGCTTCTTTAACATCTTCAAGCTTAAACTTTTTCCATACTCTAACTTTTAGTTGCTTGGATGATGTATTTACAAGTTCTTGCAACTCTTTTCTTGTGCCGCCAGTAGAACCTATTAATTTTATTTGCTTAGAATATAAAGATTGAACATTTAATTGAACATCTGCACCAGTTAAACCCCCAAATGCAACCCATCTTCCGTTTATGCCCACAGATTCAAAGCTGGTATTCCAAGTATTCGCTCCTAATGAATTTAGCACTACATCTGCCATTTTTCCATTAGTAATCTCTTTTACTTTCTCAACTACTCTATCATAATCAGTAATAATATAATCTGCTCCAAAATCGGTTTTTATCCAGCTATGTTTGGAAACTGCAATAACCATTCCTCCCATTTTTTTACCTAATTGTACTGCTATCATCCCAGTGCTGCCAGACGCACCCAAAACGAGTAGATATTCATTTATTTTTAGTGATGCATCTTTTAAAGCATGATATGGTGTTAAAGAAGTTACAGGCAAGCTTGCGGCCAAGCTCCAGTCCATATCATCTGGTATCTTAAACACATTCCTTTCAGGCACTGCAATGTATTCTGCAAAGCCACCGTTGGTAATTGCACCAATCAAACCTCCGTTTCTGCAAAGCATATCAAGACCATGCAGACACATATCACAAGTTCCATCAAACACTTTATTGTGCACAACAACTCTGTCTCCTTTCTTTATGTTATTAGTATTAACATGACTTCCGACTTCTTCTACTATACCGCTTGACTCGGCTCCAGGTATGTGCGGAAGAGGATTTACTTTTGGCAATGCGCCAGAAACCACAAAATGATCAATGGGATTTACACCTGTTACTTTAATTCTTATCAATACGTCGTGTTCGCTTATTTTTGGTTCTACTGCATTATCTATAACTTTTAAATTTTCTAAACCAGGTTTTTCGAAAATGGCTGCCCTCATAATGTTCAAAGGTATCTTTATTTTATTTATGGCTTTTTTATATTCACTATATGTGAGAGTAACAAAAAACATAATTATCCTGAAAGATAATTAACGTCACAGACTTGGTACAGTAGATGAAGACGGCTCGATTTAGTATGTGTTTTTTTTAGTTCTATTATTGCCTTTGTTTTGTAGAATTCCAAGGAGAATAAGCCAAGAAGTAAAAAGCAGGATGAAGCGACAAACCCATAATCTTTTCTGCCCTTATTTTCAATATTACTCTTTTGTGTCTTGGTCGTCTGTAATAGTATTTACCCACACCAAGATATTTCTTGGCAAGTTTTTTGAGGTGTTCCTCGGCTCCTTCTGTAGTTTGTTCAATCACTTTTCCTTTAATCGAAACCATATTGTATGGATTGTATTGTTCAACTACAGAAATTGCAACACGTGGATCTCTTGCTATATGTTTACTCTTTGCTGCTGCTTCGGAAGTATTTATTAGAATTATGTCATTTTCAGTGTCTGCCCATACCGGGGTTATATGAGGAGAACCGTCTTTAGACAGGGTGGAAATAAATGCTAAATTTCTGCCTTCAAAAAGTTTGGATACCTCTTCTCTAGAGAGAGCGCTAGCACCAGCTTCTTCTACTAACACATTAGCATTTGCAGCATCTCTGTTATCAAAAGAATTGAAGTCAGAAGATGATGATGATGATGATGGTGGTGGTGGTGAATCGATTATTTCTATTGACTGCTTATCCTTCTGCATTGAAAATTATGGGAAAATATAGCATATAAAGTGTTTCTAGATAGTTTTGTAAAGGAGGGGGGGTTTGTTTTACTTATCTACCCTCGCCAATTTCACTATGCTACCGATAGTAGTAGTATTATTATTATAGTGTAACAAACGTTGGTTTAATTTTATTACGTTAATTATAATGATTAAATAAAGTATCTTCCAATTTAGTACCATGGCTGGTTTAATAGAACATGAGTCGAATGAAAATAAATTTATAGAATGTTTAAATGAAATTCTATCGGCTGAGAATGCAATAGTCGAACGATTACACAAAAGAATACAAGAAACTCCGTTCAGCGAATCAAAGAATACGTTGCAAGAGGAGCTGTACGAAGAAAAGGATCATCAAAATAGGTTGAAGAATCTTATTTTGGAGTATGGCAGAAGACCAACCGAGTCAAAAGCCAAACTTGTTTGTTTGAACTCGGCAACTGGTCAAACAATCGATATAACTGACAACAGCTCGGATAATGACAAGAAGATAGAATCCATATTACAAGGCGAAAATGATAATACAGCAAATAATGAAAATATTACTACAGAGGAGAAGACCGAAATACTGAGAATAAAAGAAGATGGGATGATAAAAAATGCAGAGATATTAGGATATAAAATGATATTAAAAATGGCCAAAAAAATAAAGGCAAAAAAAGATGCAATTAAAATACTAAAGAAAAATTTGGAAGAAAAAGAATTGACTTATAATAAATTAACAGTGTTAGGCTCCAAAATGCTTAGTAAGATAGATAAAAATATTAACGATAACAGTGGAACCCAACAAGAAAAAGAATCATTCCAATTGGGATCTGCAATTGCAGATCTTTTGACATCTTCTTGGAATTCACAAGAAAATCCATCGAAAGTGTATATATTTAATAGAAGGATGCATCATGGGGCTATTGGTGCTTTGCTTGGTCTATCTACTTTATACAAAAAACAACCGATTATTACCGGCATTTTGTCTGGATTGGGAGCTGGTCTTGCAAAAGATGATTACAATGATTTTAAGGAGTGGTTTTTGTTTAAGAAAAAGAATGACGAAGAGGTAAAATAATTAAGATATTCTACAATAGTGGTTGACTATACAGTATACGAAAATCGATAAAATGTAAAGTATTATTTGTGTTCGGTAAAGTGAAAATGTTTTTTATATTAATTATATGTTCGTTATAAAGCTATTATTTAATTTGAACTATAACTACCAAAATGGTAAGTTTAATCATATAATGTTAGTTAATTATTAGAGTGAGAGGGCCGTGTATAAAACTAATAATAGATAGACCCTATTATATTTTATTTATTGTTCTCTTTCTTATCGTTATAAAGCAAAAGGAGCGAATCCATAAGACCAATCTGCCAATATGTTACATCAAACTTTCAAGATTATACTGTAATAGGTTTTGACATATCTTGCTTGCTATATAGTTAATTTCCAGTGTAATCCTCTTCTTACCATGAATAACATACAATACCCAGATTAGGGTTTCGATATAGGTAATAAACATGTCACTTTTCTCTATATTTACTGATTTAGCATTCATTTTTCTATTAACGTCATTAAGTTCTATTTGAGTAATATCTTTTACTTGACTCATTTGTATTTGTCTTTGACTTGTTTTTTCTATAACCCATCTTAAGCAATTTATTTCATATTGTACACTTTTATTATATGCCCTGCCATGCGAAGGAAATATCTGATTCTTTTTTTCGTTAATTTTATTATTTAGAATCAGTCTAAATCTATTTAATTCTCTGTCGGCATTATTGCCATTGCTATTGTTATTATTCTCCACTACTATACACACCAAACCTCATTTAGGGAACAGAATAACGAAAATTATGGCTAACTATAACAAATAAAGCACTGTAAAGAGAGGGAGTGAAGAGAATATAGTAGTAGGTGTTAATATAAGGAAAGAAGGGTTGTTCTATTTACTAGAAGAGAAGCCTATATCCACCATGTCCCAACCCAGACAGGAAGAGAAAGTCAGTATCTCTTAATGTCAAAAAATTCTTTTATAAAAGTACTTCGACATTCATAATTATAATCTGTCTATGACAAGAGCCAAGATAACTTTTGCATCTCTGTTGTCAACTCTTGTAATGTTCTTATCAATTGAAATTTTTCTCGTTGGACAGACGTTCGCACAATTCGAATATAAAGATCAGTTCGGAAAGTTATCTATACAAGTCCCTCAAAATTGGACGATAAGTTCCTCAACTGTAAAAGATAATTCCGTTGCTATCTCCATTGATTCTAGTGATCAAGATCCAGTCACCATTACAATGATAGCTTCTAACAGGGGCACAAGAGCATCGCAAGATACATTCGAACAGGTCATAAGAGAACAAAACAGAGATACAGTAACATCATTACCAGGTGCAACGCTTGTACAAGATACAGATTGTACGAAGTACACGATTGATGGCCATAAGACTTGTAGTGTAGTATATACTGTTAGTCGTGGTCAATACACCCAGAAAAATATGGATCTGGATTTTGTGACAGACAAACAAGACTTTACCTTAAGTGTCACTGGACCTATCGACAATTTTGATAAAAATCTTCCAATTGTAGAAAAAATACTTTATTCTATAAAATCTCCCTAATATTGAGTTCTGCTCTGAGTTTTAGGTGAGAAGAGCTCTTGAATTTCTTATTCCTTTTATTTTATACCAATCCGATAGTTAAGGTATGATGCGAATGCAGTAAATGGGTACTTTTGTATATTAAGTGGGTTTAAGTTAATAGTATACCCCTTTCTATATATCAAACTGTACATAGTCTTGTTATGGAATAGGGAAAAGAAGAAAATTGAAGCAAAAAAAGAAAAACCTGAAATATTCCAAGAGATGCTTGAATTTTGTAGTAAACATAATATTAGTAGTGATATAGAGTGTATCCCTATTCAGAAAGTAAATGAGGCTTATGAACGTGTAGTAAATAGTGACTTTCGGTACAGGTTTGTTATTGATAATAAGTCTCTCTAGTTTATCTATCAAATTGATAACTTCAGTAAGAACAGTGTGAGTGTGACGGAACAGCAGATAAGGAGTATGCATCATATAACGATATATTTGATGCTTTATGTTAGCGTTGAAGTTTTAGTTTTAAAGATGCTAGTGAACGTTAAAAATAAGGCTCATTCCTGTTTCTGTATATTTTGCATGATTGAATAAATTAATTAATTCATAGCCTTCGTCACTTCTTCGAAGATCTATCAGAGTATTACTTCAACTGCTACATCAAATTTCGTATAATACTTTTTCACTTCCCCTTCTCCATATTTAGACTTGAATTTCGTCACGATATCGTCAACTCTATTACTGTCTGTAATTGGTTGACCTCTTGCAAGTGTTTCTACGCCATTTACAGAAATCTTCAACGTTGGATCGACTAGCAGGTTCTTATACCAGTTGGTGTTAGAGCCCTGAACTGGAAGTAGAAACAGAGTATTGCCTTCATGTACAAACCAGACTGGCCTAGCGATATCTCTGCCTGATTTTCGACCTTTAACGCTGAGTGTTAACTCGTATACTTTTTTCAGTCTCTGGTGAAGAGCGGCTTTGGACATGATTTTCTATGCTGTATATGTAAGATATGGGTTTCACT
>DASQQB010000110.1:0-3300 GCA_035643635.1 Nitrososphaeraceae archaeon
ATTGAGTCAATAAGCAGCACTTAAGGAACCCATTATATATCTGGCAATTGTTTTTTATTTGTGACTGAAGCAACAACGGTAGATTTTTCTTCCAAATTGCAGAAATTTGACCTTATAGTTATAGGGAGTGGTTCTGGATTAGATGTTGCCGTCGCAGCATACCAACATGGACTCAGAGTTGCAATTATTGAAAAGGGAAGAATGGGCGGAACTTGCCTTAATCGAGGATGTATACCGTCAAAGCTACTCATACATAGCGCTGATGTAGCTGAAACAATCAAGAGTGCACATGTTTTTGGACTGAAGGTTGAAGGTTTTTCTGTTGATTTTCATTCAATTGTTGAACAAGTTAATGAGACGGTAGATTTGCAATCTGACAAAATAAGAAAATCATTTGAAGGTAAAGAAAATCCAAAACTCTTAGCAAATGAGTGCAAATTTGTTGGAGAAAAAATAATCTCCATAGAAGGAGACGGTAGTGGTGATCGTAACTGCATTGATAACGGAAATGATGAAAAAACAATAATGATAACTGCGGATAAAATACTGATAGCTACTGGTACCAGGCCGAGAATTCCGGAAATAAATGGTCTTAGAGAAAGTGGCTATATCACAAGTGATGAGGCCTTACGTCTTAAGAAACAGCCTAAAGTACTGACTATTATAGGTGGAGGATACATAGCTTGTGAACTAGCGCACTTCTTTGGTGCTCTTGGAACAAAGATCAATATCATACAAACAAGAGAAGTACTTATCCCAGATGAGGATGAGGAGATTTCAAAGAAATTCACAGAAATATTTTCAAAAAAATATAATGTTTATTTGGGCTATGATACGACGTTTGTTTTAAAAGAAAACAACAATAACAATAATTCCAGTAAATTCCATGTGATTGCTAAAAACGCCTTTGGAAAACAAATAGATCTTGAATCAGATGAGCTCCTTATTGCTGCCGGAAGAATTCCAAATTCAGATAGACTAGATCTTGAAAGAACTGGCATAAAGATTAACAAAAAGGGTTATATCATAACTGACAGATATCTTGAAACTAATGTTAAAGGTATATTTGCAATAGGAGATGCAATAGGACGATACTTATTCAAACATAGTGCAAATTATGAGGCTCAATATGCTTTCTATAACATATTACATCCGGATCATATGGTTCCAATCAGCTATTATGCAATGCCACATGCTATTTTCAGCTCGCCGCAGGTTGCAGGAGTAGGATTCACTGAACAAGAATTGATAAAAAAGCAACAAAAAGATAATAAGCAGAATGACAGTATGAATAATACTAAAAACATAATAGATTATCGAAAATCAGTTTATCATTATATAAACACAGCAATGGGCTTAGCAATCAAGGACTACGATGGCTTTGTAAAGCTTCTTATCGGTAAGAAAGACGGAAAAATACTTGGATGCCACATTATCGGAAGTCAGGCATCAATACTTATTCATGAGGTTTTAACAGCCATGAGAGGCTATACTGAGGAATACGGTGACGGTACAATTGAAAATATTACAAAAAGTATCCATATTCATCCAGCTCTTTCTGAAGTGGTTGCAGGGGCAGCTGCTGCTGCTGCTGCTGCTGCCAATAGTGTTAATTAATTGTGTTTCTTTTAACAAGATGACGTAGATGAATATATCTACTGGTTTAATTAGGACTGCTCCCGTCCTATTTGCTAATCAATTTGTTTATTTCTTTTGCGAGTTCTTCATTATTTATCGGTTTTCGGATAAACAGATTTCTATCTAATGAACGGAACTCTTTTTCTCTAAATTCCTTATAATATAATTCGCTAGCCGTAAGAAAACATACTTTAGCTTTGTTGTCTTTCTTCTTTATTTCCCGATATAATTCAAAACCGTTCATTTCCGGCATTTTTATATCAAGAATAATCAAATCATATGAACCTGGTTTATATTTTGATAAAGCTTCTTTTGGGTCATTGAATGCATCAACCTTGTAACCATAATACTCCAAGGCCATCACAGAAATCTTCGTGAGGTCAGGTTCGTCGTCCACCACTAAGATTCTGTTATTATTTTCCATACTCAATTATCCCAGTCGGTCTATTTCAAGCTGCCTGCAGTACACCGCCTGTATGTTAGACCCATAAAAGGAATCAGAGCGATGATTCCGCTTCCTAGCAGCATACCAGCGACACAGAGAATGAATTCGTTATTTTGAACATAGGATTATTTCTTATATCAGGTTTTACTATTATGCTCAGCATTATTATTTAGAACCTAAAATGCTGTATCACAAATTAATGTTCTTCTTAATCGGCCAAATATAGCTAGATCACAACAACACGAAAATCGTTATGGCCATATGGACTTTATTCTAAATAATCATGTAATAGTTTTAGCGTTGCCTTTATACAAATCATAGCTGCTTTCTCCTATGATTGAATAACTACAAGAAAGTATTGTAATGTATGGTTAAAAAAAATTACCTGAAGCTTGTTAGCCCAACTGTCAAAGACCTACCAAAAAAAGCATCATCTACTACAATATCTTCAATTGTTGTATCTGTAGTTGTTGTAATAGCAATTTCTCTCATAGGGCTTAGTTTTGCTTATATGGCTAATAGTTCTAATTACCTAGTTACGATTAAAGGATGTACAGACACGATACATGGCTTTGAACAGAGAGGTTATTACACTAACATGGAACAATTTAAATCAGCATTAGAATCGTGTAGTAGGTAAGAAAACGACTGCTTAAATTGGGTCTGTATTAGAGCTATATTCTGTGATATTTTTCATTTCTGTCTTGACCGACTAGAATTCTTTGGATAGATGAGTAGCTGGAGTAGATTATTAGAATCAATAGTATGCATATGCAGTAGATTTACCCGAGTTTCTTTTGTACTTTATGAAATGTTGTTTTGGGATTTCATAGTTCACTTGGGCATGGATTTTCTCTTTTTCTAAGTGCTCAATTTTGGGGTGACAAGAATAACAGTAATGACATCTAATACAAACATAAGCACTTCTCTTTGTACAATCTATACATTCGCTATAGGAAAAATGGCTGTCTGAGATGTACTCATGCATATAGATGAAGATACTTCTCGGTTATCATAAATAAAGTGAAAGGGATGACATGGGGAGGGAGTGTGGTAGAACGATGAACAACTAGCTACGTCAGGTTGCTATTCTAAGAGGAGATAGAATTCAAAAAAGAAAGAATTAGTCTCTTGATTTTATCTAACTCAGAGCATCTTCTGCCTTAACTTTGGCCTTGTTCAAATTTTCGGAACTAGGTTTTCCTTCTGCATGATCT
>DASQQB010000111.1:0-5334 GCA_035643635.1 Nitrososphaeraceae archaeon
AGGTGGTGGTGTAGTTGGATTATTAGGAGGTGCATTCTCATCAGGTGGATTCTCAAGTACGCCACCAGGTGGGATCTTAATCTTACCACCGCCCGGTGGAAGCTTAATCCCACCAAGATCAGACTCATTTACTCTGATGCCACCAGGCGGAAGCTTAATTTTACCAAGATTAGATTGTCCTAATTCTTTTAAGGGAGCATTATTTTTATCAGAAGATTCCGAAGACGGAGGATTATTATTATTATTATTGTCAGTCGCTGATGATGGGTTATTAACTGATTCTTCCTTGTTTGCAGATTGTCCTAATTCTTTTAAGGGAGCATTATTTTTATCAGAAGATTCCGAAAGCGTTTCATTATGAGATTTTTTACTTTTTGCATATGCAGCTATAGGGCTATAGTAGGCAACTGACATGATCATCAATCCAACAAACAGGAAACTGACGGAAACGGTCAATAATACTGTAATGCTTTTAGGTGACAGTGGAGAAACAAATTTGCTTGACTTTATTTTATTGGTATTTCCAGAATTACGGTTCGCAGCATCAAACATTATAAATATACAGTTTTCATTATAATATAGCTAGTATTAAAGAATTTCTGACCATTTTTGAAACCGCAATTAAATCGATTCTAAACGCTTTTTTGATGATTAAAGACATTTAGGGAAACAAATTCTAACGTAACGTAACATAATATCATCTCCTTATATACTAGTTGGATATTTTCAAGGATTTATAATCCCTCTGCCCATAATTTCTCCTTCTTTTAGCTTGGATAGAGCCTCAGTGGCCTGATTAAGTTTGAATCTATCGGTGATTACCGGTCTTATGACACCTCGCTTTGCCAATGATAATAATTCAGTAACATCGGCTATGCTTCCAGTATATGAGCCTATTAGTCTAATAGCTTTTGTCGGCATCGTAATCAAGTTTAGCTTTACCTCTCCTCCAAAAAGCCCAACAAGAATTACCTTAGCCCTTCTTCTTAAGAATTGCAATTCTGTTTCTACTGTCTTTGAGCTATTAACAAAGTCCATTACCGCATCTGCACCAGAGTTGCCAGTATACTCTAATACTGATTTTATTGGATCTTCTTTTTTCGAGTTGATAATCTCATCTGCACCATTTTGTTTCGCAGTTGTTAATTTTTCATCACTCAAATCTAAAGCAATTATTCTGGCGCCAGAAATTGCTTTAGCCAGCTGTATAGCCATTAGGCCCAAGCCCCCTGCTCCAACGATCACTACATTATCATTGGGCTTTATTTCGGTGTTCTTTACTGCACCATAAGCGGTTAGTGCAGAACAGGACAGCGTGGCTGCCGCATCCATATCCATCTCGTTATCCAATCTAATAAGATACCTATAGCTAGGTACCAACACATACTCTGCGTAGCCTCCATCTTGGTAGATGCCTATTGATCTGGGCTTGTCACACAGATTTTCTTCACCTGATCTGCATGCAGGGCACAGTCCCTCTCCAATCCAAGGATAAACAAGAACCGCCTCATTTTTTTGAAACTCATCTCTTGCCTCACTACCCATCTCTTCTATTGTTCCAGCGATTTCGTGTCCAGGAGTTAACGGATATCTCACACCTCTATCCGTAGTTTTAAGAAATGTTCCTCCAGGACCTTCATAACCACCATCCCATAAATGGATGTCGCTATGGCAGACTCCGGATGACTTAACTTTAATAAGAACCTGCGAACCTGTGGGCTGTGACCTTTCGACTTCTTGTATTTGTAGGGATTCCTTTGGTTCAACTATTCTTGCAGTTTGCATATGCATCTATAACTCCTAATATGATTCATCAAGTCATATCTAAGGAATAAAAATGTTAGACATTACCAGTACTCAATACCAGTTGCAAGTCTAATGAAACACATCTATGCACTCAAGTGCCTTCTGCGATACCTTCAAGGCAAGATTCTATATCAAAATATCCCTTTCAGGAGAGTCATCAGAGTTTAATATAAATATAAATTGTCTCAGAAATTTATTATTAATCTATATTAGAGATATTAAGATTAGGGAATTAGAATTGGTCGATACTATCTCGTGTGATGTTATAATCATTGGTTCTGGTATAGCCGGCCTCAGAGCAGCAATAGCCGCTGCTCAAGTAGACAAAAAGCTGGATATCGCATTAGTATCAAAGGTACAGGTAATGCGTTCACATTCTGTTTCAGCCGAAGGAGGCACTGCCGCTGTTCTCCTCGAAGATGAAGGTGATAATGAAGAATCACATATTTACGATACAATAAAAGGCAGTGACTTTTTGGCAGATCAGGATGTAGTAGAACGATTAGTAAACGATATGCCTTACGAAATTTACCAACTTGATCATTGGGGAATGCCTTGGTCAAGAAAAGATAATGGTAGAATTGATCAGCGTAGTTTTGGAGGATACTCATTTCCTAGAGCTACTTATGCGCAAGACAAGGTTGGGTTTTATGAAATGCAAACACTTTATGATACGTGTCTAAAGTATGACAATATTCGTTTCTATAATGAGTGGTTTTGTACTGCGATTCTTAATGATGAGAATAATAACAGTTTTGCCGGCGTGACTTCAATTGAAATGAAGAGTGGAGAATTTGTTTCATTCAAGGCGCCGTCTGGAATAATTTGTACTGGCGGTGCAGGACGCATTTACAGTTTTTCTACTTATGCATATTCCTCAACACCGGACGGTTTGGATATGGCATACAGAGCGGGTCTAGCTTTAAAGGATATGGAGTTTGTCCAGTTTCATCCAACAGGTATTTTGCCTTCAGGAATCTTAATAACTGAAGGCGCGCGAGGTGAAGGTGGGCTTCTAATAAACAACACGGGTGAGAGATTTATGAATAAATATGCTCCTGAGAAACGCGAATTGGCCTCTAGAGATGTGGTATCTCGTGGTATGATGACAGAAATTATTGAGGGAAGAGGATTCAAGCACGAGTCGGGGGCAGACTGTTTGAAATTAGATTTGACTCATCTAGGATCTGATCATATAAAAAATCGTTTGACGGGCATTAGAGAAATAGGGATAAAATTCTCAGGTGTTGACATAATTGATGAGCCAATAGAGATTAGGCCTGTCTGCCATTACATGATGGGGGGAATTCATACCGATATAGACGGTGCAACACAGATGAAGGGACTCTGGGCTGCCGGGGAAGCAGCATGCAACAGCACACATGGGGCTAATCGACTTGGCGCAAATTCTACAGGAGAGTGCTTGGTATGGGGAAGGATTACAGGAAATCTAGCCGCGCGATATGCCTTAATCCAAAAGAATAGTTCCTTTTCTATTAAAAAAGAACAGGTTATGCATGAGGAATCTAGAATCTACGACGGTATTTTTAGGGGAAGAGGTGAAATAAATCCGTATGAAGTCAGAAAACAAATAACTGATACAATGGATTCAAAAGCACATGTTTTTAGAAGTGAAAGTGATCTGGTCCTGGCAATAAAGAAGATGGGAGAACTAAAAGAAATGTCATGGAAGCATGTCGATGACAATGCAAAAGAGTATAATACAAACTTCATTAACGTAATGGAGACTGATTCTATGCTGAGGATAGTAGATACGGTTCTGTTCGGAGCATTGACTCGCCACGAATCAAGAGGAGGTCATGCGAGGGTTGATTATCCGCACCGTGACGATCAAAATTTCTTAAAACATACCCTTGTGTATTGGCCCAAGCCAACATCCGCATTAAATACTGTCATTCCTAACGAGTATGGTGTGAATTCTGCAAAACCTAAAATGGAATGGTATCCTGTCACCTTTACGCGTTACGCGCCAGTCGAACGGCATTACTAAACAATGGTTGATGCTTTTAGCTATCAAAGATAACCATAATTTTCGCAGTCCATAATTTTGTGTGAACAGACAGTACTATGCTAATGTATTTCTCACTTACAGTAGACTGGTTGGTTATTGTTAATTTTCACTAAGTTCCAAAAATATTTTAATGTGTAGAGTACGAAATGAGACCAAATAAATATTCAAAATCAAAGTTTTACTTTTATATACGAAAGGCTATCTCGTCCCAGCTCCTCCGTTTTATAGTTGGAAGATTAATTAGGAACGGTTTCTTTTTAAGTTATTAATATTCATTTCAAATTTTCTCTGTAGATATCCGAACCTGCACGTCTGACTTTTCGATTCACGGTATTAGGATTAGACTAAATTAACATACCGTATTTTATTCAAAAATGTGTCGCACATCACCTTCAAGTACTCCAGTTTCCCCATGAAGTCTGTCTATATGCCTTGATAATGCTTCTTTCATGTCAAAAGGCGAACCACAGTAAGGGCATTTAAAGTTGATCTTACTTTCATCTTTGACATATGCTACTGTCTTGGGATCAATCAAGCAAACTGGTGTTCCACTCATAACGGCATCTTCTGAAACGATTGATAGTTTCTCTATCTTTTGATAAATGTCGTCCCTGGTCACTATTCCTAAAGCCGCAGCATACGCATGGACCATGACTTGCCTTACATTATGCTTATCCATCACTGAGAGTGCTTCCCTTATAGTAGTATTTGGAGGTACAGCAAAAACGGGACATGTCATGATCTCTCGAAGCTTGACTTTTGCAGGGTTTCTGTTCTGAGATAAGACTTTAAAAAGGATATCCGTCTTACTTACTATTCCCACTACCTCTCCTCTGTTTGAAGCAAAAACACTTCGAGAGTTTTTCTCCTTCATCAATTCAGTTGCTTGTTCGACGCTAGAATCACTTTCAAGGATAATGATGTCAGGCCTTAGCACAACTCCTATTGGCGATGACAGGAGCGAGACGACTGTAGATGCAGGAGCAGCTTCCATATAACAATAATGCAAATGTATTATTTATAGTTGATCGATATTAGTTGCCGAGAATAATCAGATTTAAATGAGCAATCCCTAATGTCCAATGTGTTCTTTGCCGAGATACCCTTCTTAAGGTTATGAATTTTCTTTTGTTTAATGGATCTCTCGCCGATAAAAGATCTATGATGCTGGCATAGACATGTTCCCCATTGAATGAATTGCGTGATTAGGACTACCTGGCTTTATTGAAAATTCCATAATATTGCTATTGCCAGGACCCACATCTTTTTTATTTTGACCATCTGCAATCTGAAGTATTGTGTTTTTTGGCAGCATAACATGAATTATCTGATTCTGATGCGGAGTATCATCCAACATTATACTCTTAGATATGTCAACACCGTTCACTGTGCCTACATAAGACTTGTTTGCTGTGAAAGCGTTTGGTTTTGGAACAGCGATCTCCTGGTGAACAAAAATGCTTGTCTTGTTTATTCTGCTGGTATTCCAGTTAAAT
>DASQQB010000112.1:0-2277 GCA_035643635.1 Nitrososphaeraceae archaeon
AGTTGCCGTTTTCTCCGCCTAGGATGGCACTTTCCATTGGATTAATTCCCAAACCCATAAAGGACATCATAGAGGTGAAAAACATCATATCCATAATACCTGAGAATAGCATTAGTGGTATCCACGTGCGATTAGCATTCATATAGCTTTGCAGCCGAGTACCATCGCCATTATCGTACGATTGCTGCATCTCTAGTCTTCTTTGTTCCAATTCTTGCTTCTTAGCATTAAGGAGCCTGATCCCTGTCTCAGTAATTCCCATTTGTGGTTTCTTTCTTCCAAAGAACAAACCTTTCTTTTCACTTTTGACGATTAGTCTCTGAGTCAACAAGTCAGTTAAAATTAATTCAACTACATCCTTCTGCAATTTAGTTGATACAACAATCTTATCGAGGCTGTTAATACTTCGCGATATTGCATCAAGAACCATGAAATGATTGGGGCTTTCATCTACTTCATTGCTTTCAGGCATTACAGCTTTTCATAGCGCAAACATCAATAAATGCTTTATTGAAAGTAGCTGTAACAGTGAAAAAATTTATAAAAGACGCTAAGATGGCAGAACCTAGTTAAATACATGATATTGTACGAATTCTTAATAGTCTTCCTTTATAGTAGAATTTTGTACAATCTGTAGGCTTGATTTTTTTATATGATGATATTCAATTTGAAGTAACCGTCCAACATTATCACATTTACAATTCATTAATGCTGTGTGAATAAATGCTAAAGAACTCCTAAAGAAAAACCATTTGAGTGATATAATTTGGCTGATTCTTGTATTGTACAGCACTTATACAGTCAACGCAGACCCTAGCCAATTTTTTTCATTTTTGAACCACATCTAGGACAGGCAATTTCCTTATGTTCGTTACCACAGCCCATGCAATAATATTTCAATGCAGTGTACCCTTTACTGAACGTCGAAGATGATGAAAGAGATCCGAATATGTTCTTTACACCGTCTATGTTCTGATATCTTTTCGCAAGCCTAGCTCGTCTGTAAAAGTTGATTAGTATAAAGGCACCAAATGCCACAATTAGCGATAAAGGAAATGGCATCAATAAAGATATAATTATTCCGACACTCATGTAAATGCCTAGCCACTTTAGCTGATCGATTGCAAGTTGATTGTTGTTCTTGCTCATTTATTGTCCGTTATTATTACCGGAAAAGAGGCTTTTAAGCGATAAGTGTACTTTGTACCAAAAAGTACACAATATACCATCATATACTAGACTTATTAAATAATCACGACTCCTCTATAAGAGAGACAAACACAAACAGCGTCTATCGTAGGATATAAGGTAAGTAAATGTATTATCGTTGGACCGTAAATAGGAAATGTTGTTTATGAACCTAGAACAGTCAGGGGGTCATGCGAGCTTCAATAAAACCGGTAATTGCTGCAAGTGCTGAGAGGATGGAGATGGTATTTCGTTTTCTCGAAATCTACTCTCATAGTTCACTTATTTTTCTAAAAAAACCAGTTCATTGCCAGCACCTTACTATACAGAATTCAAAGCAACAATATAGACGGCTTACTTTACCATGGATGATAAAAGAAATTTAATATGCTACATAATTATTACAAAGAATAGTATGACTAAGACTACCACTATGCCTCAATCTACTAATATTGCAATTAAAATATATTTGTGACTATATTGTTATCTGTCTCGGTTTTAATTGAAAGCTATCATCTTTGATGTGGATGGAGTGTTAATAGATGCAATGCCGTTTCATGCGGAGGCTATGAAAATTGCAATCATGGAGGAAACAAAACGTGAGATTGACAAAAAAATAATTTATCTACTCGAAGGAATGCCAGGAACCAAACTGGTAAAGGAAATTTTCAAAACTGAGATTAAGGATAGTATAGATGATACTCTTGCCGAAAAAATAAGCAAGAGAAAGAAAGAAATTTTTAGAGAAATCCAGAAATCTAAAGTCATTGAGGGCGCAAAAGAACTAATCGATGATTTAACTACCTGTAGTTGCCTAAAAGCCGTTGTAAGTGGCTCTACTAAAAAGGAACTTGAAACTATTCTTTATGAAAATATTGGATCAAGCAAGTTTGATGTAGTAATTGCTGGAGATGAAATAGAGGAAGGCAAACCAGATCCTTTTCCATTCCAAACAGCATTGAAAAGAATGAACCTAAAGCCGTCTGAAGCAATAGTAGTGGAAAATTCTCCACTAGGTGTTGAAGCAGCTATCAATGCTGGCATCAAATTCATTGTTACTCTTAATAATACACCGCTTGACATCCATAC
>DASQQB010000113.1:0-68986 GCA_035643635.1 Nitrososphaeraceae archaeon
ATATCGTTGTTCTTCTTGCTGTATTTGTGATGATGTAGTATTACTCGTAGTTGAGGTTGATGGTGATGTTACTTTCGTTGTTACTTCTTCTTTTTCTCTTTTTTCTTTTGTAGTTGACATGTATATACACTAGGGCTAATAAGGTATATAAATCCTTGGTATTTTATGGTATTAAATGCCGTAGAAAACCTGATGTGGCCAGACACTTGCTAGAAGTGATATATAATATAGGATAAGCTTTTGCATGCCATTCGAAAGGGTAGTAGTCTACCTCATGGGGATTTTGTATAATCAGGTACCCAATTGCAAGCCTTTTCAACACGATAATAAATAAAGGTATTGCACTATCAGTAATAATTTCGACTTTTGATCAAAATTTCCATTCATTGCATTCTAGAGGTTTTCCTGAATACTAGGAAAAGTCTAAATTTCCATCGATTAGCAAAATGTAGGATGAGGTGTTAGTAGTAGTGACAACAATTTTCCATTATTATACAGTGCATCTGCTATTTGCCATTGGTGATGATGGATAGATGAAGTGATAAAGGACAGATCTTATGTAATTGTTGTTTGTATTATTTGTCTAAAGCTCGATGTCACTAAATACTTGCAGAGATTGCGGTTTGTCATATCCCCCTTATAACGTGAAATATAAATGAGAACCATGAGCTAATTACTTCATCTTTATTTCTCTAACCACTCATTTCCTTCTTTTCTATATTTTTTCTTCACAGCGGCCCAAGCTGTTTTGTGTGCCACCTCTTCAGCACTTTGCCTTTTACCTCCACGTCTTTTATTAGGATCCTTGTACTGTTGTAAGGCACTTGCATGAGCTTCTTTGTATATTTCTTGTGCATGGTTGGGAAGAGAATCTATCTGTTTTTTAGTTCTAGAAGATAATTGTTTACTGCTATTACTGCTGCTAGAGGAGGATTTGTTTTTTTGATGCATATTTTAATATATATATAATAATATGGAGGATCATTTAAGCATCTCTTTGTATCGTCCTTCCATCCCTTCTGTCCCATTCTCATCTTTCTGATTGTCATCTTCACTTTCGATATCTGGAGTAGAATCAGGATCAGCAACAGAAGAAGAGAGGAAAATTGAATCAAAATTATCAAGTTCCTCTTCTGTTGGATTGCAATTGACATGGTTATCTAGCAGGATTTCTATTTCATCAGGAACTTCACATTCCATGTCTTTCCCAGCCAGATCTTCTTCTTGAAGTTGCAAAACACGTTTCTTGTCATTACCTGAGCCTTTATGAGTTCGATCAGCCTTATATTTGTCAACTAAAAATACCAAATATCCTTCTATGAGTAACTGTTCCTGTGTAGGTAGAATAGAATGCTATCTGTTAGTTAGGTGTCCCTTCGCCCTCAGTTATCTGCATTATTTCATTATGATAGATTGATTGTCGATGGTATATCCATGGTAGGGAATTAGATTTCTAATTGCAGTGTAAAGTTTTGCTTCTATAGAATTGCTTTTTACCTTTCTTTTAGTGCTCAGTAGTTTTAGATAACGCAGATAATAATTCTTTTAATACTTCTGGTGAATTTTGAAATAATCTGATTAATGGTTTTGTGAGTTCTGCTTCTCTATTGTAAATATTTAGCCTAACATCATTTATGAGGCTAAAGCAAGCTATTTCATGGGGAATAGAAACAAGACGAGCAAATTTTACTACGCGTCAACTGTAACCCAAGTTGAATGTTCTCATAATCATGGTTGCTATTATATACTATAAGGAAGAATAGTTGAGTAGCTTCTTGATATAATTGTACATATATCCTCAGTCAAATAGATGTGTTACTGGAGTTACCCGATAGAAACAGATGTGTTAGTCTAAGATGTTCGATGCGCTGACATATTAAAGCTCTTGGGTAACTTTTTTTAATACTCACTCAAAATAACTCACATACACTAACTATATAATCATGGTATTCGGAGATAGTAAAAAAAAATGGAATAATAATGGCAGCCAAACTGAAAGTTTGCGTGATAAGTTGCTTGATGTTACACAGTCACAAGGACCTTTGAAACCACGTATAGAAGAAGCACAAAAGAGGCTACAAATACAAGTTTCCAAATTAGACTCGATTTCTTCTAAATTGCAAGAAAAAGACAAAGTAATCTTCAATCGTATTGTGGATGCGATGCAAAATCATGAAAGTCATTATGCTAAAGTCTTGTCTAATGAATTGTCACAAATTCGCAAGATGAGTAAAATGGTGGATTCGGCCAAGATAGCATTTGAACAAATACAATTAAGATTGAATACAATGACTGAACTTGGAGATGTAGTAGTTACATTAAATCCTGCAATGTCGGTTATAAAGGGAATACAAGGAGGCCTTTCTTCTATGATGCCACAGGCTGACCAATCGTTTGGACAGATCTCAGACTTACTAGGGAATATCATGTCCGGATCTAGTCAAATATCGTCTGCCGAAATAGTGGCAGGAGGAGAATTAACATTCGATGACGAAGCAATCAAGATTATAGAAGAAGCAAGCGCGATAGTAGAAGAAAGTACAAGAGATAAATTGCCAGACCTGCCAATATCGTCTGCCGACAGAGCAGACCTTAATAGAAATAGCGGGAGAAAAGAGACCTCAGTATATTAACTCGAATTATGACGATAGAAAAACGTATACTTAACTGTCCCAAAACCTTCTCTTTATCATAAAGTATATGTAGAATAAACTCCCTTCTCATTCCTATCAGGATTCACTACTATTTTCTTCCTTGGACGTTAATTTCTTGTTAATATTGGAATACCCCTAATACAAACTTCATAGCGTCATTAACAACTTTAGCATTAGTAAGTAAATCCAGCTTCATAGAGTAACATTCATTAGCCAGTGATAAAGCGTGTATCTTTTATCTTATCTTCTGTGTTCTGTAAAGTGATCCATGCTTCTTTAAGATAGATAGAACTTATTCCAACAAGATTTGAAATATATTATAGGGGCAAGTGTGAAACTACATATGCCAAAGATCGCTGAGCCAAATACTATTGAATCAGCTAATATACACAATAGAATAGCATTTCACAGTTTTATCATTGTTTCAAATTAATTCTTTTTTTGCAGATCTATTTTTAGAATATTATTTACAACATTCCCAAACACATCAACCACTCTTACAGCAATTACATATACCTTTCCAGGCTTTAATATTTTGTTTGCTGATTTCGGTATTGGTAGTATATTTCTACCAATGCCTCTAGCCGCCTGCCAAGTAGATTTGAAAATCCTTCCATCATAATCCCAGTCAATTGCCCAATAATCAATTAAAGAAAGAGATCCCTTGTCCATCAAAGCTTCGATTCCTTTTTCATGCTTCTGTTGTTTTATTGGAATATCAAAAACAACATAACGGTCTATACCAACGGTCACATTATATATTCCAAGCGCATATTGGATTTCTGGCTTTAAAAGCTTCAAGTATGGTTTCCTGTAAAAATGTATTTTATAATGCAAAGGATCAAACTCATCTACAGTTTTATGCTTCTTTAGGTATTCATATACTTCGTGCGGTATAATTTTTGATACTACTTTTGTCCTCCATATTCTCTTTGATAAACGCTCTCTCTCATATAGAGTGTCATCGTAGTTATACTCATATTCCCATCCCAGAATTACTAATTGTTGGTAGCCTATACCGTCCATCTTTTCTGCCAAGGATTCAAGCTCGTCGACCTTCTTTGCAGTTACCGGTCTATCGGGATAACTTATGTAGACCAATTCAACCAACCCATCGATTTTTCTGCAGGCCAAGTCATGGTAGTCATTCCTAATGATGGCACCATATAGTTTGAGGATTATTCGTTGAATTTCATAAATCCTAAAACCTGCTAGATAGATTAGCTCTCTTTGACGACGACCAATGTTTTGAATTAAAAATGGTTTGGAATAGTTTTGAATAAGTCTGTTACGTGTCACTTGTATTGCAACTTTTGAAAAATCGCAGCCAATCCATCGCCTTTCATTTTTCTCAGCAACAACTAATGTTGTTCCTGAGCCAGCGAAGAAATCTGCGATAAGGTCTCCTTTGTTTGAAAAATTGACGATTATTCGTTCTAATAGGTCTGTGTGCTTTTCAGTGGGATAGTTAGAAGAGTAATTATATGCCTCGATATCTGTCCAAAGGTTGTCGAGGATCTTTTGTTCCCTTGGCTCTACCCAATATTCCGGATACTTCACGCCTTCACGCATTCTAATGAATTCCAGTGTCTGACCAGTTGACCTCCAGTATTCTAAGAGGTATTTATTTTTTATAAACTCTATTTCTTGTTTTGTTACGGTTCGAAATTGCTTATACTTATAAATATTATTTTTAAATTCAATTTCGAATTTATGATAATTTTCAATAGCCTTGACCGCTCTTTCCTTTTTCCATTTCCATTGTCCTCTGTTTGGTACGATTCCAAACAGATCATATCGTAAGTTTGGTCTATCAACATTACTCCAAAATCCCATCCATTTTGCGTCTACTCCTTCTTTATGTGAGAGAGGATGTTTGAATTTAGTCAAGGAAGATTTCGTATACCATAATATCGTATCATAGCTAGCATGCATCCGATCAACCTTTTCGAATTGATACATAAGACCTTTCTTGCGGCCTCTTTTTACAATAATTTCATTTCTGAAATTAGATGCCCCAAATATTTCATCCATTACTACTTTAACATAATGTCCAATATGATAGTCAAGATGAATGAAAATAGATCCAGTATCTGCAAGCAGTCTTCTCATTAATTGCAATCTTGGATAAAGCATATCTAAAAATGAGTCAATTCTTCCTTTCCATATGTCCTTGTATGCTAATCGTTTAATTACGAATGATATTTGTTTTGTAATTGAGGTATCAAATTCATATTTTGTATAATACTTTTCGTTTGTCCAAAACGGTGGATCTATATATATCAAATTTATCTGTCCCTCGTACCCTGAAGTCAGTAGCGAGTGCATTGCAAAAAGGTTATTTCCCCAAATGAGCCTGTTTTCATTATTATTTTCTTCAGTTTGAATGTTAGATGGACTGTGGCAAAATGTGTTATGTTCTGTAGGTGGATTTAAAAGTACGATTTCGGAGGTTTGGAATTTCCTATGGTCGGAGCCAAATCTTCTGCATGGCTTAGCATTCCAGAGTAATCTTGCAGAGTCTTTTATTGTAGCTGATTCCAAATTTTTCTAACATATACGTATAAAGCACAGACTGTATCTATTTCTTGTCCTAAATTGGAATATGGGATATATATGCATTTTACCAGCCTATATCCATTTCCTGCAAAGATTGGAAGAAGCAATGACTTAATTTATTAAGAACATCTTTATAAAAACACAAATAAGAGGCTAAATAATGGCCAAAAAATAGTATTATAACGATAAGTGAAATCTACAGTTGATTATACCAGATGAACTAACACAAGCGAAAATAGTTTACATGATCATTAACAAGAAGACAGAAGAAGCATTAAAGAAATTAAGTGAGTTTTATCATATTGAGTCTCCTAAGGTAGTTGTTGGGACAATCAAAGGTAAGAGAAAGACAGTTTTTGCTGTGTATATTCATAAGGAAAGAAAGATTTATACACTTAATTCGGACATTTTCTATAATCCATTTATAATTTTGCATGAGTTTTACCATCATATAAGGTCAAGAGCTGAAAAGCACAGAGGTTCTGAAAAGCATGCTAATAGGTATGCCCAAGAGTTCATAAATTCGTATATGAAAGTAGTCCGTAATCAGAACGAATGATTTGATGATTATGGTTTTTACTTGTGGGTAGCATATGAATATGAATATAGTTTAATTTTTCTGAAACTCAAATGTCTGACATTGTTATCAGTCACCTGTCTTTCTAATGAAGTTATTCCCACTACATAACGTATGAATTCGCTCTATAGTTTAGAATAGTACATCTCTCCAGCACGACTATTAGTCGGTTTGAGATATTTTCATCTCCATGATGTATTTTATAAAATTAACACAACTTTAAAGAGCATGACCTTTACATAATATCTGATATCCTATCATGCATATATTTGGAAAACGGAAAGAAAAACGAAAAGAGGGAAATGAGGAGAATAAAACTTTTAAGTGTAAGCATTGTGAGATGAAATTTGAAGACAAACAGCGACTAAAGATACACGATAAAAAGGCTCATTCTGGAAAAGGCGAGAGAAAAAAAAAATAGTATGAATTTAATATAGCCAAAGTCTTCTATCTGATTTTAGCCCTCATATACATAGCTAATCGCAATTTAACTATGAGGCTTTATAGATAGAGAATGCTTTTTGTCATCTTGATGAAATGGAGGTAACTAGATATGAAAATTACGCTTATCTACTATTTTTATTAGATTATAAGAAGGTGTAAAGAACTCTTCCTTGAAACAGTCAGTTACAACTCACTAGATACTGTACTAAATATCAACTAAGTTATACAACACTACGAGAGTAAATAGAGTATTACTGTTATAATAATTTACGATAACAAAAATAAAAACTATCGGTTTGGATAAACAAGCAGATCATCATAACTATCGTTCTGTTGGAAAAATTAAATTATAGAAACCCGTCTACTCCTAGGAAATAGGCTATACCTTCTATATGACTGACGCGTACGATTATCTTTTTTGTTGTCCTTAAAATTAATTACTTCATGCATCTCATCACGCAATGGCTTTTGTCGGAAGCATGACATCTGCAAAGAGCATAGATTCTTATCTATTTATTTTCTATTATCGATCTTGCAGTTCTGAAAACATTCATCCACATATCCCAAGTCAACTTTCCAGTATTTGTATTCTGTTTGCTAGGATGATAAGAAACAAGAAGGGTTTTCTTTTTGCCATTAATAATGTTATAAGAGGCTCCGTGTTTGAAAACCACTCCTTTCCAATTGTTTGCTCGGCAATAAGCATCAAATGCAACTTTACCGAGCGTTAATACTACTCTTGTTGTTTGATCTAATATTTTTAATTCTGCTAATAAATATTTTGAACAGTTCAATAATTCAAACCAGGTTGCCTTATTTTTTGGAGGAGCACATCTTATAGTTGCGGTAATATATGTGTCTCTCAATACGAGCCCATCATCTTTGTACTGACTGGTTGGCATATTCGCAAAACCGGTTTCAAATAAGGCTCGTGCAACCCATTGGCCGGAGCTATCTCCTGTAAACATTCTACCTGTTCTGTTACCCCCGTGGGCTGCAGGAGCTAATCCAATAATTAAAAGCTGAGCCTTCGTGTCTCCAAAACTTGGGAGAGGCTTAGCCCAATAATCTTCGTTTATGAATCTCTTAACCTTATTTTGTCCGAGCTGTTTAATATAATTCGATAAACGCGGGCATAAATTACATTTAATTATCTCTTGATTCAATTCATAAAGTGCTTTTTCCGATGTAGTGTTTATACGGAGTAAATTAACCATTTCGGATCAAAATTCTATCATTTTATTTTTACTGCCAATATTTGACCATTTTATTATGCTGCCAGCCATAACACTTCCAATTGATTTGTCATAAGTATCATATCTTTTTTACAATAAACATTTAACCTGAATACAATCTTAATTTGTCTCATGATGTTTGAGTTTAGATTCTGAAGAGCTACTATTTAGGCGACATGGTATCCCGTTCTTGGCGCTCATATTTTCTGACTACTTCGGATAGAGACATTCTTTTTCCTCCTACTGTCTTTATATCAATATTGATTTCCCCATCTTTAATATCTATAATATTATATGTGTCTTCAAAAACACCTCTATACCTCCATGAACAAGCTGTTCCTGCATATGCAATTTTGAGACTTCCTAGATTCCAAATCCATGGTCTATGTTTATGCCCGCATACTACTAGGTCTACCTCCGACTCCAAACATGCTCTTAGAGTATCTCCTGCGTCAGAGATACCTACAACATTAGTATAGCCTGTGTCAGGAATAGCTATCAAATGGTGGTGCATTGCTACGATTTTTGTTTTGTCATTATATTTTCTAAGAGCTTCTTCCATCCATACATTCTGTCTGTGTCCTACTTCACCTTCATCTCTGTCTGGTCTGGCAGTTGCAAGAGTGAGTACAACTGTGTCATCAAATTCATATATCTGTGTTGATAAGGGAAAAAATCTCTTGAACAGAAGATAACCTGTATGGCGATAATCATGATTTCCTGGGAAAACTATCAGATTGGAACACATCAACCTATTAATTTCTGTACGAGCCTGTTGAAATTGAAATAATAGCCCATCATCTGTCAGATCGCCAGATACGATTATTGCGTCTGGCTTGAGATTATTGACTTCTTTGACGATCGTATTGAAAGAATCTGGTTTGAAGAGGCCACCAATATGCAAGTCAGATATTTGAACAAACCTCATAATCCAGCTATTTTGACACTATATGATATATTAATCAAATCTGAATTGAATATAATAAGAAGATGTTTAATAAACGATCGATAGTCAAGGCCTTCAAGAGTAATCTAAGCATTATATGCAACAGAATTTGAGCCTAAAAACAAATGTATATGGAAGTCAATGGCAATAATATAAGATATTCTAGTAATTAATTACTCTTAATATTAATTATGAATCCACTCTACTATACCGTGTATATTACTTTCGAAATTTGCTAAAATTCGATATGCTAATAGGTTTCAGCCCTTTCTTTCTGATGGATATATATAGATAAAAGAACTTATCCCTATGCACTATGATACACTAGATTTGAATACTATTGACAAAATTATGGCCCCACGGTTCTAGTAGTATTATACTATGATATATTAGATCAATTTCTACAGCGAAGACTATATGGATATGGTAGTTAACCTAACACTCTATCTAATGTCCTTTGGGCATTTGAATAAATTTACTAATTATACTCTAGTGCCATAAGGTATGCATCTTCCCCATCCCTATAATATGTACGCAATCTAGATTTTATTTTAAATCCAAGATTCTCATACATTTTAACAGCTGATTTATTACTAACTCTGACTTCAAGATAGATTTCGTCACTCTTTCTACTTAAGACACCATTAATACCCTCAACCATTAATGCTTTTCCTACGCCTTTTCCCCGATGCTCCTCTAACACAGCAACGGAAACGACGTGGCCTTTTTTAACAAATCCTAATTTTCGAAAGTTGGAAAAGCCAAATTCGATCTTGCACATTATATAACCAATAATTTTATTATAGTGCTCTGCCACAATGAAAGCTTCAGGTAATTCCCTTAAAATAGATTCAAAGAAGTAGTCAGAATAGTGTTCAGGAAGAGCGGCCATGTTAATCTCCACCACAGATGAAAGGTCTCCTGCCTCGCAACGCCGGATAATATAATCGCCTACTCTTCGCAGAGCTGTTTGCAATCTATTGAATCATCCTCATAACAAATTATTTAACTTTATCAAATCGATAATTTTGCAATATGCTAATATCATCATTATAATACAGGAATTGTTGATCATTCTAAGAATTATAATAAGAAAACTAATTTAATAGTGCCAAGATCGAAACAGTGGATTATCTTGTTATACATCTGCATAGCAGACATCAAGATATATAAATACATGCTCATGAATCTGTGAGATTAATGTTTTTTTTGTTACAGGTCCATTGCATTTATACTGAGTTATAATAGGTAGTGGGCATTGTTATGTGATATCATCAGTAAGTTTTTGCATTGTCATCTTCCTCACTTCCTTTTAAATCTAGACATTAAAAAAGGCTCATCTAATCGCATTAAATTACTTAAAATGATAGAGGTTATTAAACCCAATAATAATCCACCAATGATATCTGTAAGATAATGCTGCATTAAATACAATTTGGTAATTCCGACAATTACCGGTAAACACCAAATTGATAATCCTCCTGCCTTGGATTTTTGATTTATTAGATATCCTACAATAAATGCAAAAGCCGATATGCATGCAATGTGATTTGAAGGATAAGACAGTCTGCGTGCAAAGGGCATTAAACTATCTTCCTCTATTAGTGATTTTTTTGGTAATTGTAAAGAAGGTACGAATTCATAAGACGGCCCGGCTCTTCCAATTAAAGGTTTGATGTACATTATGACGATGGCAAGCATGACGATATTAATTAAAAAAATCATTCCCATTTTTCTTGTTCTGCGAATAATAGTAAAGATTATACCAACTACTACTAGTGTGGAAACATCTCCGAACAACGTAAATGTTATCATTACAAGATCCAAGTTTTTGTTGCCTTGAAGCGACAGGAAATATTTGTTTATAATATAATCAAATTTGAATGTCCAAGCTGAAGCAACCATTGTTGTGAGTGTGATGAATATAACCACTAACATTATGAACTGTGGCGATCTGATTTTTACTAACCATTGTGGCCATAGCTTATCAATAGTGATGATATCTACCACTATAGCACTCATCTTTTAACTTTTTATTTGTTATTTAGTTTCATTATATCTCGTGATCTCTAAATCCCTGCCTTACGTTCAAGTGCTGTTTACTAATGTAAAAATATGCGAATACCTAATACACCTTAGGTTATAAATAAACTCAATACCTAACCAGAAACTTGACAGTACCTTTTTACTGATGAGATTTGACTTTTGTTTTTGGATGACAACCTAAGTATAAATATTAACTAATATAGTTTGGAGTCCTCATCGATCTTCTTTGCTGATTCTGGATCCTTGTCAGTATAGTACCTGACCATACCCATCTTAAGTACCTTTAGAGACAATAAAGCGCACTTGAGCCTTGCCGGTCCTAGATTCAGAAGTCCTATATTCTCCAAAACATCATTCTTTGCAATCTCTCTAACTGTAGACAGGGGTTTTTCAATTACCATTTCAGTTAACATGGATGCGCTTGCCTGACTGATTGCACATCCTCTGCCCTCAAATTTAATGTTCTTTATTTTTCCTTCTTCTACCTTTAAATGGATATCTATTTCGTCACCACAAAGAGGATTGCTATCGTGGATACTTACGTCAGCATCAGTAAGCTTGCCCTTATTTCTTGGGTTCCTATAATGGTCAAGAATAATTTCTCTATAAATATCGTCACTCAAATCCCAAATATCCTCCTAGCTTCATTAAGTACATCGATGAATATATCAACCTCTTTTTTAGTATTATAGATATAAAAACTTAAGCGAGAGGTGGCAGGAACATCCAATCTCTTCATAAGCACTTGTGCACAATGATGACCAGATCGTATTGCAATTCCATGTTCATTCATTATTGTTGCAAGATCATGTGGATGTATATCTCCAATATTAAAAGCTAATATTCCTCCTCTATGATCTGCATTTGAAGGCCCATACAGAGTTACGCCTTTTATAGTAGATAAGGCGTTAATCGCATACGACGTAATGTTAGTTTCATGTTCTCTTATATTGTTCATACCTATTTCATTAAGATAATCTATAGCCGCACCGAGTCCAATTACGTCGGCAATATTTGGAGTACCGGCCTCAAATCTATACGGAAGATCATTATACACTGTTTTATGCTTGTGAACTTCTTTTATCATGTCTCCACCCCCTATGAACGGCGACATTTTGTCAAGTATTTCTTCCTTGACATATAGAATACCTACACCGGTCGGTCCTAGCATTTTGTGTGAAGAAAATGCCATAAAATCGCAATTCATTTCCTGTACATCTACTGGCATATGAGGAACTGATTGGGCACCATCTACAAGTACTAAAACACCTTCATCATGAGCCATTTTGATAATTTCATTTAAAGGTACTATTGTTCCAAGAACGTTTGACATTTGGCTTATAGACAACAATCCAACTCTTTTATTTCCGTTCTGAAGACATTTTTTACAATCCTCAATCTTTAGGTAACCATTATCATCAACTCCAATATATTGCAGATTGGCGCCTTTTTCTTGAGCGAGAATTTGCCACGGCACAATGTTGCTGTGGTGTTCAATTTCTGTTATTGTAATATTGTCATTATTCTTGATATTTGCTCTGCCCCATGAATATGCAATCAAGTTGATCGCTTCAGTAGCATTGCGTGTAAAAATTATTTCATTAGTTGAATGGGCATTAATGAACTTTGCAATCTTTTTCCTTGACATTTCATACTCTTCGGTTGCCTCTTCTGCTATCTGATAAACTGCCCTATGAATATTTGAATTGTAATTCATATAATAATTGCATATTGCATTAATTACAGACTGTGGCTTTTGAGTAGTCGCAGCATTATCAAGATAAATAAGTGGCTTATCTCCATTAATTTTCCTTTTTAATATTGGAAAATCTTCCCTGATTTTGGAAATGCTCAAAGTGCCCTTCTGCATCATATATATATTAAACTTCTTAAGATATAAACTTAGGAGTTATATTAGATAGCTATCCTGTGAATGATATTATTTAACCGCCGCTTTAGAAGACTACGATACATCAGATAAATGCTATCTGGCGCTCATTAGCTTCTCTATTCTTCCAGAATATTTTTACTTGTAACCAGACATAAGTCCAGTACAACAGAAAAATCGCTCATAATTTGCAAACCTCAATACGTGGAGACCACCTGTAATTGCTCCTTTACAGAACTCGCAATCTAACTTGATTTTCATCCCTTTTTTAATTTTGAGTTTGGTATCTTGCTCCTGTTGTTGTTGTTAATTGCCATATTGATTTCTTATCTTAACCTCATCTTCATTTTTTATCGCCTTAGAATCTGTGTTATTACCTTTCTGCAGTTCTGATCTCCAAATACTTTCCTGCACCATATTAAAATCAAATATTGGAGATACAGATTTTATGAATCCTATATTGATAAGTCTGTTAAATCTTGCCTTTACAGTTGGCGTTGTGATGCCAGTTTCATGAGATCTCACGAAATGACTTACGACCATCTTTTAATAGTGACTTCAGGATAGATACATCATAGTCGTCCAGTTGAATTGGCATGTTGGTACTTCTATCAATCCTTTAACATCATGACTAATTATATTTTTACAATAGTAAAGGTCTAGACTTATACATGTGTCTTTCTGTATATAAGATGAAAAAAGATATTGGCTAAAGACCCAGTTTGTGGTATGTTTGTTGAAGAAAAGCCTGAATCTATAATGTATAACAAAGAAGACGGAAGAGAATATTACTTTTGCAGTAAACACTGCTTAGATGAGTTTACACAGCCTGAAAAAGAACTAAAAAAGCTAAAGCTGTACGTTTCTATAAGCATAGCACTTACAATACCTATAGTAATCTTTAGCTTACCTCATATGCTTCCTGCACAGTTTGGTGCTATATTTCCTACGGATATTATGCATTATAGTAATTATATAATGCTAGGGTTAGCTACTCCTTTACAATTCTGGATAGGGTGGCGTTTCTACAGAGGATTATGGGATGGAATTAAGGCAAAAGCATCTAATATGGACACCCTTATTGCAATAGGTACAACAGTTGCTTATTTGTATAGTGCAATTGTTTGTCTAGTCCCAGGATATTTCCCATTTGAATCAGTATATTTTGAAACTGCAGCAATTATTATTACATTAATATTAATTGGACGGTTGCTAGAAACAAGAACTAAAGAGAAAGCGTCTGATGCTGTAAGAAAACTACTTGACCTTCAGCCTAAGATGGCCCATGTCATAAGAGAAGACGGAGTAGAAGTTGAGATTCCAATAGAACAGGTACAGGAAGGTGAAGTTATGATAATAAGACCTGGAGAAAGAATACCAACTGACGGAATTGTAATAAAAGGCTCATCGTCTGTGGACGAGTCATCTGTAACAGGCGAAAGTATACCAGTAGACAAGAAAAGAGGAGATGAAGTAATAGGTGTCACAATTAACAAAAGTGGATTACTAAAAGTTAAAGCAACAAAAGTTGGACAGGATACTGTTCTTTCACAGATAATAATGCTCGTAGAAGAAGCAAGAACGGGAAAGGCACAAATGCAAAGATTAGTAGATCAAATTGCTAAATACTTTGTTCCAGCAGTTTTATCTATTGCAATAGGAGTAGGCCTGGGATGGTACTTTATTGGTGACATAGGAATAACATTTTCACTTTTGGCATTTGTGTCTGTAATAATCATTGCATGTCCTTGTGCTCTTGGTATTGCAACACCAGCAGCATTGATGATGGGTGCTGGAAAAGGAGCTGAAAATGGTATACTGTTTAAGGGAGGAGAACACTTGGAAATAGCGGAGAAGGTAAAGACGATAGTATTTGATAAAACTGGGACCTTGACAAAAGGTAAACCAGAAGTAACTGATATGATAGATTTGTCTAGAATAAGTGAAAATGAATTACTTAGACTTGCCGCAATTGCAGAATCTGGATCTGAACATCCCTTAGGTCAAGCAGTAGTTAATAATGCAAGAGAAAAAGGCATCATGGTATCAAATCCCGATTCATTTGAAGCTATTTCTGGATATGGTCTTAAAGCAAGGTATGCAGGTCACACAATATTTATTGGAAATCGAAAGTTAATGGATGATAACGATACTGCAGTTACTGAAAACATAGATATGACTCTCAAAGTGTTCGAAACTCAAGGAAAAACAAGCGCTCTTGTAGCAATTGATAATAAACTTGCAGGGATAATTGCACTTGCTGATACAATAAAAGACAATGCAAAGGAGGCAATTGATTCACTAAAGTACATGGGAATAGAAGTAATAATGCTTACTGGAGACAATGAAAGCACTGCTAAAGCAGTTGCATCTAAACTCGGAATCAGCAGAGTAATAGCACAAGTATTGCCACAAGAAAAAGAACAGGTAATCTACAAGTTAAAGAAACAAGAAAAGAAAATAGTTGCCATGGTCGGAGACGGAATTAATGATGCACCAGCATTAGCAAGAGCTGATTTAGGAATTGCCATAGGCTCAGGTACTGACGTTGCCAAAGAGACTGGTGGTATCATACTAATAAAAAACGATATAAGAGATGTAGTCACAGCACTTGATTTGGGAAAGAGGACAGTATACAAGATAAAACAGAATCTATTCTGGGCCTTTGCATATAATACTGGTTTGATACCAATAGCAGCCGGGATTCTAGTACCGTTTCTTGGTGTGGGAATATTTGAATGGCTTCCTATGGTCGCTGGTTTAGCAATGGCAATGAGTTCTATAACAGTAGTAGCAAATTCAATATTGCTTGGAAGATACAAACCTAGGTTTGCAACTATAAGGCCAAAGAGAGAGAAAATATACGCAAACGAGGATTTGAAACAAGCCTATTCTTTACAACCGACTACTAGATAATAATAGTCACATAGAATGAACAAGTTAGAGATATATAATGATGATACTCACTGCAGTCAACAACGCTACTCATGCTACCGATAAAAATTGAGTTTGCTCTTATAAATCAAGTGGCAAACCATGAAGATTGATTAATTAGTTATATGGCACTACTTAGTTTTGAAATTATCTCCTGACGTGGTGCAGATGACTCTAAATAAATACAAAGATACATCTCATTATTTTCTTTCAACGGTGTTACAGCAAGCTTCATGTTGTTATCTATCTCAATCAACTCGAGATGAATTTCGTCCGCTGCTATTGTGTCATCAATAGAACATCTTCTCCTATTTACAATGGGAACTAGATAATTCAAAAAGAAATGATAACTTCCATGGTAACGATCAGTTACACAATATCGCTTTAATATGCAGTGGAAGCCTTTTTTATATGCACCAACGATCAGTTTTCCATTAATATCAATAACCGCTACGAACTTTACAGCTTTACTAGCAAATAATGTGGTAATGCATATTTCATGGAGGAAATCTTTTTCTTCCATTAAAGTCATAGATACAGTTAGACATAATATTAATCATTTCGTTATAAACTTGGTCTAACCTTAATAACTTTTTAAAGAAATTGGAATAAATATGACAACAGGATTACAAAGTTGTATTTTTTATAACGATGTAACATACATATATATATTTATGTGTTAACGTATTTTGTAATGCAGAAATATTTAGGTACTTGAAAAGCAGGAAGAAGATATTTCAACAACCAGAACACCACTTGAATACGATCCCATTAGGAATAGGCATATACATCATCAAGCGCAAAAACTAGTTGATTCGTAGTTATCCATCTACAGAATCATCGTTAGATATAACTGATATTTTACAAGATTATGAGATGTCTTTGCTGTATTATAGATTATATGTTCTGGAATATAGATATCATTTATTTATAAAGCCAGCACTTAGTGTAGCCTGTTTCAGTTTTGATTTCAGGTGGATCCTGCTTGCAAATATCCATAGCACAGGGGCAGCGTGCATAAAAACGACAGCCGGAAATGGGATTTATTAGACTTGGGGGAGTGCCTTTAATAAAAGAGATTTGCTTCTTATCGGAACTTAACAGGGGAATGGCGGAAATTAAAGCTTGTGTGTAAGGATGCCTTGGATTTTTATATATTTCAGTCGCATTCCCGAATTCTACTAATTGACCTGCGTACATTATTCCAATTTTATCGGCAATTTCCGAAATAATAGATAGATCATGTGTTATTAGAATTATCGTCATACGATTTTGCTTTTTCAGAGTCTTAAGTAAATTGATTATTTGCGCCTGAACAAGAACATCTAATGCGGTAGTTGGTTCATCTGCAATAATCACATCAGGTTTAAGTAGTAGAGACATTGCTATAATTACGCGCTGCTTCATTCCTCCGCTTAATTCGTGAGGATATTTTTTTGCTATAGAGGCATCCAACCTTACTTCTTTTAGAGCTTGGAATATTTTTTCTTCTATATTACTCTTAATGCCATGGTGGAACATAATTTCTCTCATTTGATCTCCTACTGTATACACAGGATCGAGTGTATTCATGGCTCCTTGAAAAATCATGGCAATTTTTTTCCACCGTATTGTTTTATCAAAATCAGAATTAGAAAGCTTTATAATATTACTCCCATCCAAAATAATATCACCTGCTACTATTTTTCCTGGAGACTGTATTGTACGTAAAAGAGCAGCACCGAGAGTGCTTTTACCACAAGCAGATTCTCCAGCTATGCCAATCGACTCGTCTTCTTTTATTGAGAAGCTAACATCATCAACAGCTTTTACAGTTCCTTTGTTTGTAAAATAATATACTTTGAGTCCAATTATTGAAAGTTTTTTTTTGTTTAGTTCAGCGTAGTTAATCGCAGCAGTATTCGATGTCATTGACTCTATTTTAATCTACAATTCACGAATATATAATATTATGAAAAAGATCTTTAATACTATCATGATATGCTGTGGACAATTATTATTTTTTATTTTCGTTATATTCCTTATATAGTATGGAAAGCGATATATATATATTCAAAGAGATAACATTAGAAAGATCTCTAATAAACTATACCATACCCGTATCAATCGAAGTTAGACGTAGTAAAGTTGATACTCAACTAAGGTTTAAGGTAATAACAAAATATGTTTATTGCATCCATGTTAATCATCAACATGCCCTCCATCGCTGAGCATTGAAAGTTACAACAGCTCATGTTATATAACAGACTTGCAGATATTACTTTAGTTTATGAAAAGTGATTATAATAATTGAAAGCTCCAATTTGTGCTTTTGATGCTAAAACTGGAATCTTATGCGCAAAGTGTGAATCAAAGATAAAATCAGGAAATCTTACATATGCAGATGTAGAAGCATCAATTAAGCTTTCTAAATTATCAGAGCACAACTTGGATATCAGCAAATTTACTTTAGCAGGTGCATTAAGAATAGAGGAAGATTTAATCCTTCTTCTACGGGGATCAGACATCCTTGCTTTAAGAGGAAACAATGTTCTTTTAAAGCAAGTAGAACAAGCATTTAATGGCAAGGTATGGTTTATCGAAGCGGAGGCAACCGATAGACGGTTTCTTGAAAATCTTTTTTTCCCTGCAAAAATAGTGACAGTAAACTTAGTCTGGCTGCCAGATGGAAACAAAATAACTAGAGTAATAATTGCAACAAGGAAATCTGGTCAACAAAGCTCAATATCAACAGCAACTACAATTGAAAAAATTCAAAAAATCGCAAAGTTTGCTAGAAATATTGAATTACTTGTTGAATTCGAGCAAAAAGGAAAAGAAGTAACAAATTGATATCATGAGAGATAGCATTCACAGATCGCATTACGCAAATCAAGTAGACGACACTCTAATAGGACAGGAAGTAAGAATCGGTGGATGGATAGAAGATATTCGTGATATTGGAAAACTCGCATTTCTTATTGTCAGGGATATAACAGGGGTTGTTCAAGCAATAGCAACAGGAAATAATTTGCAGATAGTGAAAGAAATACCAAGACAGAGTGTGGTAATTGTCTCTGGATTCATAAAAAAAAGTAAGGCAAAAGATTTTTCAGTAGAGCTAATTATAGATAAATTAATCCCACTCGCAAAAGCAGTTCATCCTCTACCTATAGATCCAACAGGACGGGTAGAATCTGCTACTGACAAAAGATTAGATTCAAGAGCACTTGATTTAAGAAATCCAAAAGTTTCAGCTATATTCATTATAAGATCAACTGCCCTTCAAATCATAAGAGATATCTTGCTGTCTAAGGGCTTTATTGAAGTACACACTCCAAAAATTATTGGTAGTGCAAGTGAGGGAGGTGCAAATTTATTTACTTTAGAATATTTCAAGAAAAAAGCCTACCTAGCGCAGAGCCCACAACTATACAAAGAACAATTAACTATGGCTATGGATAAAGTTTTTGAAATAGGTCCTTATTTTAGGGCAGAAAATTCTCACACACTACGACATCTAACTGAATTCATCAGCGTTGATGTTGAGGCAGCATTCTTAGATTATGAAGACGTAATGGACCTTGTCGAAGAGGTCATAAGAAATATCTCTACGGGGTTATCTAGAAAGTGTGGAAAGCACCTCCAATTATTAAGAGATAGTAACAGCGGCGAAGAGAATACTCCCTCTACTTTAGCAGAAAGAGTAATGACTCCAATACCTCCATCTAGAATGGAGAGATTAACTTATGAACAATGTTTAGAGGATCTGAGAAAAGAAGGGCAAAAGATGGAATTCGGAGACGATTTGTCGGATGCATCACTTAGAATATTAGGCGAAATTCACAAAAGCTTTTATTTTATAATTGATTGGCCTCTTAAGCTAAAGCCGTTCTATATCCATGAAAAAGAAGATAATGTAAGGCTTTCTAAATCATTTGATTTACAATATAGTTATCTAGAATTAGTGTCAGGTGGAAGGAGACAACATGATCCTAAGAAATTATATGCTAGATTAAAAGACCAGGGATTGAACACGTTAAATTTCATCGAACATCTCAAAGTATTCGAATGGGGAATGCCACCACATTCAGGCTGGGGTATGGGTTTCGATAGATTAATGATGGTAATGACCAATACACACAATGTAAGGGACGTAGTACTCTACCCTAGAGATACTGAAAGGCTTATCCCGTGACAACCGATAACGACACTACCTTTATTTTCCCTTCTTCAAATTTATATGATTTAAATTCATTTCTGGCTGGAGAATAAATTAACCATATGATTGGATTTATCTCCATATATTTTCTATCTGTCACAGATGGGAACGGGCTAGATGTAGGGTGTGAATGAAATATTCCAACGACACACAACTTGCGCTTCTCAGCAACTAGATAAGCATCAATAAGTTCCTGTGGATCAATACTAAAAGTGACCGTAGACATGTCAGAATTTCTCATCACAATTATGTCGTTAACAAAAATATTACTTTCTTTCAAATTACCTTCAATATTAGCAGATGTATTATTCTTGCCAATTAGGAGAGCACAGCATTCGTTTGGTAACGAATCTTTTGCTAAAGAAATTAAATTCTGAAGATGTTGGCTAGTTAAAATAATGCTACTATCGCTATTTGCCTTTTCCGCTGCCAAGAGTAAATTTAGCCTTCATGAATGGATGAATTGTACAAAAATATGCATAGTCTGTGCCGGTTAACTTTGAAGTATCAAGGGTGTATATGGCGTTTGGTTTTATTAGTGATGAATCGAAAGATTTACCAGTATCCTTAAAGCTGGTCACAGTATGCATAACATTGTCTTTGTTAGTCCACACAAGGCCGAATCCTTTTGGCACGTTAATCTCTTTGGGATTATAATTACGATTGCCCTGTGCAGATGCACCTGGTAAGATAGTTATTTTTTGAAGATGTACGGGTTTTGATGAGGACTGGGCTGCTGTTTGTTGCTGTACTACTTTAGAACTGTTATTGTTCTCTTGTTCAGAAAGGGGAGACTTTGGACTAACGAGTCCAAAAACATAGAAAGTTGAACCTCCTACTACTGCTGCTCCAATGAATATGACTGCAAGAGCTTTAATGTAAGGAGATCTTTTATACGAGGCGACAGCCAAAACCATAGCCGGAATTGAAATTATCATCATTAACCCGATAAATGTGAAAATGCTTGGAATCTGGGTACTGACGGTTACGGCTCCTGCAACGCCAAATGTTACTAAGAAGCCTAAGGTAATGAATGTAGCCGACTTTGCCCTTCCAGTTGACGGGAAGCCATCTTTGAATAAGCCTGATACAAGTAGAATCATGCCTAAAAACATTGTTAATAATGACACTGCATGCATACCTTCTAAGAAAGTCTTAGCAATCCCTGCAAGTGAAATTCCAACTCCGACTATTCCTATTGAAGTGAGACCTATTCCAGGGGTTAGCAGATCCCAGTCAGTCATGTTATATATTTATTTACACGAATTTTGAGATAATTAATCTTTTCTAGTTTTCTTAAGGAAGTGAATATACAGTAATACTTCTTTTCTAACTGAAGATTATCTTCATATGCACATTACGAATTTACATTTACTAGTGCAAATTAAATGCCGATATCAATAGAATTGTCAATCAAAACCATGATATCATTGTATTAACTTTTAATCTTATTCTGAGCTGTCATCGTTGTTGTCTGCTTTCTAATTGCCAATTATTTATATGATTGCAAATCCGTTCATTCTAGATTGGTCATAGTCATAACGAATAAATTAAATGGATGATTGGTGGACCTCTTCATAAATGTCCAAAGCTGTGAGCATAAGGGACTTCATTGAGGTTTCTAAACCTAGAATAGTGATAGTACTTGTGATCACAGCTGTTGCATCATTGCTTGCTGGCAGCAGGTTTGATGTTACACCAGACGATGCGTGGGATGTTTCTGCCTGGCAAATAGGATTCCTTTCATTATCTGGTGCATTTGCCTCAATGGGAGCAAGTGCCCTCAATCACTATTATGACAGAGACATTGATAAAATTATGGTCCGTACCTCGAAAAGACCTATACCCGCAGGAAGATTATCTCCAAATACTGTTCTTTTTTATGGAATAGGACTCTGTATCCTTTCAGTCGTTATATCTTGGCTTACTTTAAATCCGGTTGCTACTGGGATGATTGCTCTTGGAATATTCTTCTACGTTATAATTTATACGGTATGGCTTAAGCGATGGAACGCATCAAACATTGTTATTGGTGGTTTTGCTGGGAGTGCAGCATCTATGGCGGGGTGGGCAACGGCGACAGGCTCAATTGATTTACTAGGTTTCTTAGTTGGATGGCTTGTCTTTATGTGGACTCCTCCGCACTTTTGGTGTCTTGCAATTAAAGCAAAAGAGGAGTATGCTGGAGTTCATGTTCCAATGCTTCCTGTTTTAATTGGAAATCAGAGAACTGCAAGCTACATTTTATATAATACTACGATTTTATTACCTTATTCGATAAGTCTATATTTCTTTGGACTAGGTCTATTATATACATTAGTTGCAGCAGTTTCTGGCTCTATGATGCTTCTGTATCACTATAAACTAACAAAAGACCCGACACCTGAATTTGCCTGGAAGGCATATAAAGTTACAGCACCGTATCTTGTCATAATATTCATTGGAGTCGCATTGGATGCACTATTTTATTATAGAATATGAAGCACTCACAATACTTCCTGTCTTGTAACTACCTTGTAGGTATATATGTCTTGTAACTACCTTGTAGGTATATAGATATGTACCTCTTTAGTACCTCTTTAAAGGATGACGGTTTCTTTTCTATAAAGTCGAATCTACCTTTGATTCGATCCTTCGTTTATCACGGGCAACCCATGAAACCCTGATTAAACCATATATCTCCAGATCTAGCAAGGTCTTATTTAAGTCAGCTTCAGTTAGTGAGATCCCGTCCTTATTCAGGGAATTCATTAAATCAGTGTCTGTTATATTACCTGTTTGCTTTACTTTCTCATAGATTAGATTTCGTAATGGGTATTTCATTCCAGTGAGTCTATTATAGCTAGTTTGTATATATACATGCACCAATGCCTCTACGGTTCCAAGATGAGCAGTATAACGAGCTTGTAAACTTTAGCATGTATATCGATTTTTTGCAAATCAAATCATACATATCTACATTTATCCGTAAAACGCTTTATCTATTGGCTTGGGCATAGCATACGTAACATTTCTTTTCATTAATTCATACCATTCTTCGACATCTTTTGTTATAGAGGGTTTTACAAGATGCAATCCTTTTCCAAAATCTAAATGTATGATGGTATCTGATTTATTACGCATTGCATTGATAGCTGCCTCTCTGCATAAAGCTACAAGATCAGCACCACTGAAGCCTTTAGTAGATCTAGCTATATCTTCTAAATTCACGTCAGTTGTAAGAGGCATAGAAGCAGTTAGCAATTTCATAATTTCAAGTCGTGCTTTGTCATCAGGAGCAGCAACATATACTATTAAATCAAGTCTACCCGGACGTAGCAAGGAGGTATCTATCAGATCAGGCCTATTTGTAACACCAATTACTATGACTCCTGAACTTCCTGAATCATCCATTTCAGTCAAGATTTGTGACAGTGTTCTTTCATTACCTGCTGTCTCGTCTTCTCCCCTAGGTCTTGCTATAGAGTCAAGTTCCTCAAATACAACTACACACGGCGAGGAGCTTCTGGCTTTTCTAAAGATCTCTCTTATTGCTTTTTCTGATTCTCCAACCCATTTGGATAATATCTCGGGGCCTCGTACAACTATAATATTAGCGACACTCTCTGTTGCTAAAGCTTTAGCAATCAAAGTCTTTCCACATCCAGGAGGACCAAATAGTAGTGCTCCTCTAGGTGGTCTTATTCCCATTCTACTAAAACTTTCAGGTTCTTTAATAGAGGTAATAAGATTATCGTATAATGTTCTCTTTACATCGTATAGTCCACCAACATCATTCCATCTAACCCGTGCTATTTCTACATAAAATTCTCTCATTCCAGTTGGAATGATTTCTATCATCCCTTCTTTGAAGTCCTTGTTCCTTATTTCCATCATCTCGAGTACTTCCGGAGAAATCCTATCAACTTCCAAATCAATCTCTGGTATGTATCGTCTAAGTGCTTTCAGGGCGGCTTCTCTGCATAATGCTTTGATATCTGCACCTGTATATCCATGAAGGTCTGACGCTAACCACCTTAGGTTAACATCTACAGCAAGAGGCATTCCTCTTGTATGAATTTGTAGAACCTCTAGTCTTCCCTCTACATTTGGTACTCCTATTTCAATTTCTCTGTCAAATCTACCTGGACGTCTTAGAGCTGGATCAATGCTTTCAGGCCTATTTGTTGCCCCTAGTACAATCACATTTCCACGTTCTGACATTCCATCCATCAAAGCCAGTAGCTGTGCTACGATCCTTTTCTCAACGTCTCCAAAAGCTTCCTCTCTCTTAGGAGCAATAGCATCAATTTCATCAATAAATATAATGCTTGGAGCAGAATCTCTCGCTTCTTTAAAGATATCTCTAAGTCTTGCTTCCGTTTCACCATAGTATTTGTTAACAATTTCTGGGCCATTTATTATATAAAAATTGGATTCTGATTCTGAAGCAAGTGCTTTTGCAATTAGTGTTTTACCACATCCAGGTGAACCGTACATAAGTATTCCACTATGCGGTTCAATTCCGAGTCTTGCAAATACTTCCGGATGTCGTAAGGGTAATTCAACAATTTCTCTTAGTCGTTTAATCTGCTTCTTTAAACCGCCAATTTCCTCATATGTTACTCGAGGCTTTCTATCTATAGATGTCTCAGCTATTATGTTTAGCTTGGTTGAGCGTTCAAATTTCACGATCGTTCGCGGCGTAACTTTTTCCACACGAAATTCCATCGAATTGCCAAGGATAACAACTGATATCTCATCGCCTTCAACTACCGGAAAACCCTTAAGCCTATTTTTTACAAATTCGCAGAATTCTCTATCAACAGTAATATTGTTATTGTTTGCTAAAGGTGTCAAAACAATCATCTTTGCTGCTTTTGAATATGCCTTTTTTATCGTTAAAGAATCGTTCAAACTTACACCAGCGTTATTTCTAGTCCGACCGTCTATTCTAATTATATTTTTATTATGCTCTTCATCATCTGTTGGCCAAGCAGTTACCGTAGTATTGCGTTTACCTATAAGTTCTATGACTTCGCCTGGTTCTATATCAAGACGATGCATACAGTCAGAATCTATTCGTGCTCTATGTTTACCTACATCTCGATGTTTGGCTTCTGCTACCCTTAACTGTATTTTGGGTAATGATGATTCTCTTGTTTTTTTCCCACCCGATCTTTTCAAATACTTACAATAACAACTCCTTTATTAAAGAAGGATGAAATCGAGAATGATCCCGTAAGTATACTTATCATCATATTGTTATTGATTTATTTTTACAGATTGTCTACTTACATTAATTACTTCTATTTCGCCTACGCCATGAATATTTTTTATGGAATCTTCTAATTTGTCCATCTGGCCTTCTTCATCATTCAATAAGAAGTCACCAACAATTGCAACCAAACCGAACGCAATTGGTTCTTTTTTATGTCCTTTAAGCTCCATACCTTGCATAATTTCGCTCTTGAGACTCTGGATAACCTTTTCTATGTCTGAGTCTGCTTCTGCTGGGAGAATTCTTATCCTTGCGATTAACCTTGTCAATTCTACGGACCCTCAAATCCACAGCCTACACATTTATAATTCCTAGCAAATTCGCGGCAACTTTGACAGCGCCAAATCAATACATAACCACAGTTAGGACAATAATACTTAACACACTCATCATTAGGCATTATAGGTCTTCCACAGGATGTACAAACAGGTAACTGCAATGGCTTAGACATAATCCTATTTTGAACATTGCAATATCCGAATTTATATATCTTGCTTAACTCAAGAGTCGCCTAATCTCGTTACTGAATATTGCTTTCATTATTTTGCTGCCAGACTTTGTCCTCAGAATCTTTGAAATAGCAGTCGAATGAAAATCAAAGTCTCCTGTGTTAGATATGTCAACAATCTCTGAAACAGAGATGGTTGAAAATAATTCATCTAATGCTATATTATCTAATCGGCCTAAAATGTTTCTAAAAAGCAACATTTTATTAAATTCATCTTTAAAGAGAGAGAACCAATTATTTTTATAATCCTTGAGTAATTTGTCATCCTTTTGTTTAAGTGCATTTGATATTGCTCTGCCTGCAAATACTCCACCCATTCCGCATGTATAAATCCCTCCAGCTGTAGTTGGTTTTGTCTGACCAGCTGCATCTCCGATTATGATAGTTCGGTCAGAAATGAAGTCCTCTATTGGGCCTGAAGTCCAAATTGGAGCATACACTTTTCTAATAACTGAATACTTTTCACCCTTGCTATCCAAGTACGAATTCAACGCACTTGCGGCGTTAATTGAATTACCGGCAACACCGATCTTACCACTGCCTGAACCAGTTGGAATAATCCATGCGAAAAATCCTGGATATTTGTCAACGTCGAACTTTACTTCAATGGTTTCATGATCAATCCATGGTGCATAAACTTCGTATTGTGCAGATTGAAGTACGCCACTTCTATTCTTCTGAATTATTGATCCTACACCTCTAGCATCCACAAAATAACTACATCGCAGATCTCCTTGAGATGTTCTTATATAATAATAATGGCGACTTTCATCATTGTTGTTGTTATCATTATTTTTTAAGAGAGAGCGTACAGAACACCTTGTTCTGATTTCTGCACCCATTTTTTGGGCTTGGTATGCAATATGCTTATCAAGCGTACGCCTATCAAGAACAATTACTTTTTGCCTTTCAGTAGTTAATTCGAAACTTTTAGAAGCAGAGTGAATCCCAGCATACCTGATCTTGCTATTCTGTATGCAGTTAAAAGAAGGTACAATGCCAAGTTTCTGTATCCCACTAATACTCACCAAACCTCCACAGTGTTCTGGTGTTCCCACCTCAGAATCTTCTTCAAGGACAAGCACAGAAAATCCAGCATTGGCTATTTCTCTAGCAGCTAATAAACCAGAAATACTTCCGCCACCTACTATAACGTGATAATAATCTATCATCGTAAGTAATGAGTAATCTATTTCTTTATCTATTAATTAAACCATGTAGTAATAATAAGTGGTAGACTACAAACAGGTAATTGTTATTAGGAAAGATCTTAAGATGGGTGCTGGAAAGCTAGCCGCGCAGGTGGCCCATGCCGCGGTAATGGCGGTAGAGAAAGCGAAATATCAGAATTCATCTTGGCTTCGTGCGTGGTTTGAAACTGGGCAAGCAAAAGTTGTAGTAAAGGTGAATAGTGAAGAAGAATTAAATGAGTTAAGAAAACATGCGGAGAGTTTACGTCTCACGGCGGTCCAAATCCAAGATAGCGGTTTGACTCAAATCCCTTTTGGTACGACTACATGTATAGGAATAGGTCCAGGTCCATCATACTTAGTGGACAAAGTTACGAGAGAATTAAAATTACTTTAGATAGAACATTTACAGCAATGTATCTAAATCTGACTAAAAATGACTAAAACGATCCTATAATCCAATTAACACTAAAAATAGTAATATTCATCATCAGCAGTATAAGATATCTTAGATAGAGATCTAAATCTAAATGCATTTAAGAGCAACACTGTGTATTGATAATGCGGTCAAATGCATGAAACAATCCGCACGGTAGCTTTGATAACTAAGACTAATAGTGTAGAAGCTCAAACAGCGGCATTCAAAATCACAAAGTTGTTGACTGATAGGGGAGTGAAAGTATTCACAGTTTTGCCTCTCATGATTGAGAATAGCACTTCTATTACTTCAGATGACCTACGAATTGCAGATCTTGATCTTATTTTTGCAATAGGCGGAGATGGCACGACTCTTAGAGCATTTAGAATTATCCAAGGAAAAGCTCCATTATTTAGTATGAACGTTGGCGGAAATAGAGGAATCTTATCAGAGGCAAGCATTGGCTCTATAGATGATATTATTAGTTCAATAGTTGAAGGGCGCTACTTTTATGATTCACGTCTCAGATTACAAGCATCAATAAATGGAAATATCTTTCCACCAGCATTGAACGATATAGTTCTCACGAGAATGAGTTTGACAAGGACACCTGTATTCTCAATAAAATTAATGGATGATGAACTAAAACAGAGAATGGATGGTATAATAATCTCCACTCCAACGGGTTCAACTGGCCACTCCTTTTCACTAGGCGGTCCTGTTTTACATGAGGAGTTAAACTGCTTGATCTTGAGTCCTATAGCATCGATCAATAGAATGCCGCAACTAGTAATTCCAACCAGTGAAATCGAAATTAAAAGCTCACATGATGTTCATCTCATAATAGATGGTCAAGAAATCTTTAAAGTGCCAACAGAACAGACTGTAAAGATTTCTAGATCTCATATTAATGCTAGATTTATCCGTTTAAAAAAAAAAGGGATGAGGCAACTTGCCAAACTCGGATTTTAATCGGGGATTTATTTTAGATGCAAACGCATTTTATTCGGGTTTTCCATTCACACTATCTTCTTTAATATGCTATACAACAAATTTGGTATTCAACGAAGTAAAACATATAAAAAGGTCTTACTCAGCGCTGGAGGCACTAATAGGTGTGGGCAATTTAATAGTAATAGACCCAGAGGAGCAATATTTAGAAAAAATCATTTTTGTAGCAAAAAAAACAGGCGATTATTTAAGACTTTCACAAGCAGATCTTTCTATACTCGCTCTTGCATTTCAATTACAAATGACTTTAATATCAGATGATTTTGCAGTAGAAAATGTTGCAACATTCTTACAGATTCCATTTAAAACTATAGGAACTAAAGGGATAGCTGCCGTTAGAAAATGGATTGCTATTTGTAAAACCTGTGGCAGGGCTTACAATTCAAATACTAATGAATGTCTGATTTGTGGGAATAAACTTAAACGTCGATTTAAGAAAATTTAGCAAAACTGAGCATTTAGATATATTCTCTTCTTAAGAGGGTCCATTTCCACCTACTGTAATTATGGTTAATATATTACTAGAGTAAAAATCTGCTATAATAAAGATTAAGGTTAGTGACTCTATATCTTAGACCATATATCGTCTTGTATTAAACACATTGTCTTCTTATTTATGATATCTAAGAATTTTATTTTTGTACTCCTTAATCTACTTGGCAGGGCTTTAAAATTGTATATGCTATAATTCGAATCGAGCTTACATGTAGAATCCCTTTTATTGTGTGTATTTCCTAGTACATCTTTTATCAACTTTAAAAAGTCATTAGAGAAAAATTTTCTCTAGTTTCTTTCTTTTAGAACAATTGGGAGTAAGATCCCTAATATACAGTTGTATGTACAACTTAAAATGAACTATCAAGGGAGTTAGTATGTACCTCGGCTAATACTGAATTCTTGATATATTATTGGTATAATAAAACTGAGTGACATGCAATGGCGAGTATTTGCTGAGCCAGAATCCATAGATTTCATTTGCGCTCTTCGTAACATTTATTGATATATTTTTCGTATCCTCTGCAATTGCCGGAAATATTAAAAGTAACGCCTGACCTGATAAAAGGTCTTGTAATTCCACGTATAGTATCATCTAGAAAAGGGGATAATGGTATAGTTTTAGTTGTGGGCGGAAATAGGATCTACCATGGAGCACCATTACTTGCCTCGATGGCAGCTCTGAGATCGGGCACAGACCTCGTCTATACAGCAGTGCCAAGATCAAATATTATTCCAATAAAATCCTTTTCTCCTGCTATTATTGCCCTGCCACTTGCTGACGATAAATTGACTGTCGGATCTACTAATCGACTTATGACAATTCTTCCGAAAAGACCTGATACTGCTGCAATAGGAATGGGAATGAGCATAGCAAAGCCAGAAGCATTATTAAGATTGATCAGACACCTCAAGAATGATGGTACTAAATTATTACTGGATGCTTCAGCCTTAATTCCCCCAGTATTAAAGGAAATTTCAGGTACGGGGACGGTTGTTACTCCACATGCAGGTGAGTATATACGAATTTTTGGTGATCGGGACCTAGGCAAAAGTATAGAAGAGCAAGTTTCACATGTTCAAAGATATGCAGAGCAGTACGGTATAACTATAATTCTCAAAGGATATATCAATATAGTGTCTGATGGAAGATATACAGCGGTAATTAAAAGGGATAATCCTGCAATGACTGTGGGAGGTATCGGCGACGTGTTATCAGGTTTGGTAGCAGGTTTGCTTACCAAAACCAAGCCATTTGATGCGTCACTTCTTGGTATTTATTTTAATGGTATAGCAGCAAATATTGCATATAATTCGGCCGGTCTACACTTGATAGCAACTGATTTAATAGAAAATCTACCTCATGCCATGAAATCATTCGATTTGATCAATGAAGATCGGGTTTGATAGCTTAATCTGAATAGTTTCTGCACCTGAATCATGCGTTGGATTTCGTATTATCTTTGAGTCATTATGATTGTATTTGAAATATGATGCCACTAACACTGCCCATGGCAAAATAGACTTATTATCGACCCTTGATTGGAGACTCACGGTATTGTTGCCTTTGTCGTACTTTATGCCGCCTAAGTATCCCATTCTTAACGCAGAATTAATTATTTTGAATAATTCATTAACATCTGTCTCATATACTTTTATGTCAGATTTATTTGCAGCCTTATTCAAGATTGATACAGATTCATTATTATTAGGATTACTAGAGTCTACTAGTAGTACGTTGTTAGTAGATAATCTGTTTTCAACTATATTAGTTAACTCCACAGCTTTAGAGGCAATAGAAGGATCTGTATAAATTAAGTGTTGTTTAACTTCAATAGATTTATTCCATACATCTTCAAAATTTCTTATATGTAATAATCCTAAGATATCCCTAGAAGTAAAAACTGCTGCCCTTCCATTACTACTATTAATTGACACAATATTATTAGCGTCAACAGTTATCATATTTGAAAGGGTATCTCCAATTTTCATGTTTATATCTACTGGCAATGAAAACAGATTTTCATTACCAATACATTGATCTGATAATATTAGTCTGATTTTTACCCCATTCGTGACAGCTTTTATGAGCGATACCTTACATTGGGAAATCAATCTAATTCCCCATACATCAAGAATTGCATCTATAGAGAATCTTGAACTAGAGAAAAGAGTTTCAACTTTCATTAAGGCAGAGTTCGGGTCAAGTACAAAGTATCTTCGTTCCTCAGAACCCTTGATTCTTTGACCATCTTCACTTACCTTCTGTAACTTATCAACAATCTTTTTCATATTCTTAAGTCTCCTTTCATGAAGTTTGACTATTTCATTAAATGCTTCTTCCGGCGGTATTGCGCTGCAAATTAGAGGTTTTCGTTGGGAAATTACTGACAGTCTCTTCTTTTCCAATTTTTTTAAAGTTGAGTATACCTTTGTGCGAGGTAAATTAGCGTAGTACGCTATTTCACTAGCTGCAAGAGAGCCCTTGCCGATCATTGTTAAATACGCTCCTGCTTCATATTTCGATAGGCCAAATTCTTCTAGATTTCCAATAAAGTCGCTATTATTATTGATTTCCATCTGCATATGACGCTTTAACTAACTCTTTTAAAAGCAAAGTAAAGATAATAGTCAAATAGATTATGTCAAAGTTCAAAAATGTACTGAGCTGTTACTGTTAACATATGTTACTGTAGTCACAAAGTTATTAATCACAGACATAATATTAAACCATTATTCTCTTTAAATTATAAGTCTAAATATCTAATGCCTATTGTATCAAGATGGATAAAATCAGAGTCTGTGTTACACAACGATATTGATATCTATAATTCTGTAAAACATCGTATCTCCTTGAAACCTAGGATCGAAGTTCTTACTGATAGAATGAATTTTCACGCTGCAAGGCTCAACGGGATGTTGAGAGATCTAAAGAAGCAAGATGACGAAATATTTGGAAAGATAGTAAGTTCAGTCAAAAGAAATGACCCTCGATATTCGGCGATCCTCGCATCAGATCTCATGAGCATTAGAAAGGTATACAAAATAATTGCTCTATCAATATTAGTATTTGAGACATTAGAATCAAAATTGAAGAACGCAGTCGATTTTGGTGAGTTAGTGGATATATTGTGTCCTTCAGTAGCCATTGTGAAAAACCTTAGATCTTCTTTGGTTCAAAATGTACCCGAATATAAAGACGAGATTGCAATTATTTCAGAGCTATTGGGAGCAATTTTGATAGATGCTGGTCAGCTTGGTGGATATACTATCAATTTTGAAACTGCAAATGATGAATCAGTCCAATTCCTAGACAAAGCATCTACAATAGTAGAACAAAAAATTAAAGAAGGATTTCCAGATTTACCAGATCTTTCACAACATTCTATGAAAGATGGGTTCAATAAAAGCCGCTATTGATATGAATAGCCATTCTATGACGGGCATTTTCACAAATATAGGAATATTGTTCATATATTTATTGAAACTTAAAGTGTTATGTCAGAGTATCATTATTTTAAGAGTATTCAGCTCGTTAAATTATTTTTCAGGTACATACGAATACGGTACATCCTAGTAGTGCAAATTATTTTGTTTGTTACACAATATAGATTTACATCATAGTAATTCAAACCTCTATCTGATTTTATCAGACGGTAAAATTATTATGAGTCTAGCTCCACAGGAATTAGAAAATAGCGCTAGTAAATACGCTGCAGAAGCAATTAGGTTAGATTCACAAGGTTCACGTGGTACGGCTATTCAATCATATCAACGCGCAATTGAAGCACTTGTCAAATTGGTTCAGATCTATCCTGAATACAAGTTAAATAGAATATATATGGAGAGAGCAAGTGCGTATCAAAACAGAATTAAGGCATTACAAATGTCGCATGGTCTTGATGATGATAGTAACACTTCTCATGTTGATGAACTTCAAGATGCATCTCCAGCAACAACTAATGGGAATGGCAAAGCCTCTAAGCAAACTGGACTTCTGAAAAAAAATAGTGTAGGCAGTAATAACATCGAAACATTAAAGGCTGATTTTGATGACCTGGTCATGAAGGAGAAGCCAGATGTTTCATGGGAAGAGGTCATCGGACTAGAGGACGCAAAACGTGCGATAAGAGAATCTATAGTATATCCTACAAAGAGGCCGGATTTATTTCCTCTAGGCTGGCCTAGAGGCATATTATTATATGGGCCACCTGGCTGTGGTAAGACTCTACTAGCAGCAGCAGCAGCAGCAGAAATTGAAGGTTATTTTATCAATGTTGATGCAGCTTCTATGATGAGTAAATGGCTAGGAGAAGCTGAAAAGAATGTTTCAAAACTCTTTGTAATGGCGCGTAAGCTTGAAGAAAATGAAAACGTTCCAATATTACTGTTTGTAGATGAAATTGACTCGCTATTAGGCACCAGAAACAGTGAGGTTGGAGGTGAAGTTAGAGTAAAAAACCAATTCTTGACAGAAATGGATGGAATAAATGGAAAATCTAAGGAGTCACAACTGTATGTTATAGGTGCAACAAATAAACCATGGAGCTTGGAGTCTGGTTTTCTAAGAAGATTCCAAAAAAGAATCTATGTCACTCTGCCTGATCAACCCTCGAGGACTAATTTATTTAATCAATATACTGCACCTCTGAAAAAAGAAAATATGTTGAAATCTATAGATCTTGCTAAACTAGCAGAAGGATATAGTGCTAGTGATATTAAAGATATGTGTCAATCAGCACAGCTTAGAGTAGTTAATGAATTATTTGAGAGCGGAAAAGCAATGGAAGCTGAAGCAAATACAAGAACTATTACCATGAGTGATTTCAAAGAAATATTTAAAAAAAGAAAACCAAGTGTTAGTATGGAAATGATAAGAGCGTACATGAAATGGAGCGAGCAGTTTAAAGCATTATGAGTAAGAAAGTTGGATGTATATACTTGCTATGTAAATATAGAAACAAGAAAACAGGAGATTATAATTGCGTTAAATATTCGTGATGGTAACACACTTTAAAATTTATTATCAAATTCAAAAAACATACTTGTTTAATTATACCTTTATTTGTAGTATTCATAGGAAGTGATTATCTACTTCTGTATCTTTCTATAGATTCACAGATCTTTTTTATTGCTTCTTCTCTATTTTTCCACCCCATTACCTTAACATACTTTTTATTTTCCAATTCTTTATAATGTTCAAAAAAATGCCTAATTTGATTACGTATTGGTTCAGGAATACTGTTGATATCAGTAGCATTTGAAAAACTTGGATCTATTTTTGAAATAGGTGATGCAATAATTTTCGAATCTATACCTTCCTCATCTTCTGTTATAAGTACTCCAATAGGATGTGCACGGATAACCGACATTGGAATCACTGGATCATTTCCAAGTACGAGGACATCAACCGGATCACCATCTTCTTCTTCAGTCTGAGGGATAAAACCGTAATTGCAAGGATAGAACATTGCTGTAAACAATTTTCTGTCTACAAAGATTGCGCCTGTCTTGCCATCTATCTCATATTTTATATTACTGCCTTTAGGAATCTCTATTACTACATTAATTTCGTCAGGAGGATTTTCACCAGGTCTCAGTGCATCCAAAAGTGTCAATTCTTTAGAATATAGAGATTTTTTATTAAAATATATTTCTATTGTGAAACATAAACCAAAAATTTAAACGCAGGGCAGAGGTTTCTCTCGTAGGAATGGATCTTAATGAAAAATTTGATGCTAAATCAATTGAAAACCAGATTAAACTTTATGAAAGCAACATAAGTCTTAAAACGCTTCTAGAAAATGAATTTTTTGATGATACTGATTCAGTCAGCTATATTGATGGTCCTCCAACAATGAACGGTGAACCCCATGCTGGACATTTGCGAGGACGCATAATTAAGGATCTTTGGTATAGGTTAAATGTGTTGAATAAGAAAAAGGTAACCTTCAGAGCAGGATGGGATACACAAGGACTACCAATAGAGTTACAAGCAGAAAAAGAATTGGGATTAACTGGAAGCAAGTCTGAGAATATTAACAAAGTTGGAATAGAAAAAATTGTGGAAACATGCAAAAAATTGATCTACAGGTATAATCAGAGCTGGATTAAAACTGATAATCTACTTGGCATGTCATTTAATTATGAAAAGGCATACTGGACCTTTCATGATGAGTATATTGAAAGAGAATGGCAATATATAAGAAAAGCTTGGGAGAATGGAATCTTAAAAGAATGGTTCAGAGTAGTTGCTTATTGTCCTTCATGCCAGACCTCTCTTAGCAATGCTGAAGTTAATCAAGCATATGAACTTGTTGAAGATCCTTCATTTTATTATAAGGTAAGGTTGGCCGAAGAAAATGCTTTCTTATTAGTCTGGACAACCATGCCATTTACAGTTATTACAGATGAGATGATAGGCGTTAATCCATCAGCCAATTATGTTTATGTCAGTGTTAACAAAGAAAAATGGATAATTTGTGAGAATCGACTACTAGACTTAATGAAAGAGCTACGATTAGACAATAAATTTATAGTTGAAAAGATAATTGTAGGCAAAGCCCTCGAAGGCAAGTATTACATTCATCCTTTACTGCATCTCATACCTGGACTAAAAAGTTTGGCAGAGTCAGGATCAATCCACTTTGTTGTAGCTGAACAATTTGTGGATATTACAACTGGCAGCGGAATTGTGCACTTATCACCTGCTAATGGAGAAGAAGATTTTGAAATTGCAGTAAAGAGGAATATGCCAATCTTTGTTCCAATAGATGATAGAGTCATTTTTACAGAAAAAGCTGGTATATTCAGAGATCTATATGTACGCGATGCTGATTCCAAAGTTGTCGAATATATGAAAAATTCTGGTGCATACATAAGCATAGGTAGAATAAAGCATCAATATCCAACATGTTGGCGCTCCCACCATAAAATAATTTGGCTTGCACGTAGAGAATATTTTTATATGATTGAAAAACTTGGAGATGAACCATTCGAGGCTGCACAAAGAGTAGAATATTTCTTCGAATCTCCAAAAAATAGGTTCTTAATAATTATCAAAGAGAAGGTCCCATGGTGCATTTCAAGGGAGCGCATATGGGGCACCCCGATTCCAATTTGGTCCTGTGGCAAATGCAAATATAAGGAAGCCCTTTTTTCAAGGAATGAGATCATAGACAGAGCAATAGATCTTCCAGACGGTCCTAACTTTGAATTACACCGTCCCATGCTTGATAGGATTGAAATAAAGTGTCAAAAATGTGGAGAAAGTATGCAAAGGGAACCTTTCGTTCTAGACACTTGGCATAATAGTGGGGGGGCGCCTTACGCTTCACTCACAGATGATGAGTATCAGAATTTAATACCGGCTACTTTTTTGACTGAAGGCATTGATCAAACAAGAGGATGGGCATATACTCTATTAATGGAAAACATAATATTGAAAAAAAGTACTGTTGGTGCACCATTTCAATCCTTTCTTTTCCAAGGTCACGTATTGGATGAAAATGGTAACAAAATGAGCAAAAGTATTGGAAATGTTATAGATGCCCAAAAGTTGCTTGGAGAAAATTCAGTTGATTTAATTAGATTTTATTTTATTTGGAAGTCATCACCTGTAGAGTCGTTAAACTTTAACCTTCATGAAATGATGTCTAGGCCTTATCAAATTATAAACACTCTGTATAATATGCATGTTTACTTCAAACAAAACAGTGCGTATGATAAATTTGAACAAGAAAAACACTCTGTAGAATGGTTTTTACGCAATAACTTACTTGGTTTAACAGAAGAATGGCTTTTATCCAAACTACAAATCTTGATTAGGGACGTCTCTATAGACTTTGAAAGATGTAGATTTAACCAAGGCGCTAAAGCTATTGAGGATTTTATAATCAATCATATAAGTCAAACGTATATTCCACTTATCAGAAGTGACATCTGGGATGACAGTATAGAGCATCTAAACCACAGACTCTCGATCTATTCAGTATTAGGCCATGCCCTGAAACAAATAGATATAATGCTTCATCCTTTGTCGCCTTTTACTACAGAATATCTCTACTTGACTTGCTTTGCAAATAGAAAAAGCATTTTGCTCGAGAGATGGCCAAAGTTTGATGACCATTTTGTCAATATTCAACTCGAAGAAGCAATAGACAGATCAAGAGAAATTGTTTCACTTGCAAATGCTGCTAGGATGAAAGCTCATCTTAAAAGGAGATGGCCAATAAAAAAGGCTTTAATTTGCTTATCTGACACGAGGTTCACTTCTATGAAAAATATTTTAGATATCCTCAGAGTTCAGCTCAATGTTGAAAAATTTGACATCATAGAGATAAATGACAAAACTGAATTAGAAAAAATATTGAGTCTAATAGAAAAAAAACTACCTGTTATTCCAAGTGTTGCACTGATAAAAAAACATATTGCATCCAAAGTAAAAGCGGAGATTGGAAAAGTAATCCAAGCGTTCGAAAAAATCGATAAACTGGAATTACTAACCAGCTTGCATTCCAATCACACATACCTTCTTTCATATGAACGAGGAAACATAGAAATATCTCCAGCCGACGTAGAATTGTCATACAAGACGACACAGGAATATGTGATAGCAGAGAAAGACAATACACTAGTATTCATAACAACAAAACGCGATCAGGACCTAATTATAAAAGGTCTACTACGGGATCTTGCAAGAAATCTGCAACAGCTTAGAAAGGAAAGGAAATACAGTCCTACCGATGTACTTTCATCCGCATTTATTGCGAATCTAGAAGAAGATGAGATACATGCTTTGTCTGTAATGAAGAATGAGTTAGCATATCTTGTTAGAGTCAATTCAGTAGTATTATCAAGAGAAACCTTAGATAAAATAGATTACAAGTTAATAGATATAGACGGTAGGAAAATAAATATTTCTGTATATTAAACTGATAATTTCCAAATATAGTGCACTATCTTATAACTATTTCCGTCACATGAAGAGAGTATCAGAGCGGCCTTTAGTTGTACATTAATCAGATTATATATTATATATTAACAACTCCAGGAGAGATATATATACACATATATTTCTCAAATTCAAAGAATAGATTCTGACTATAATATATAACAATATCTAGCACCTTATTAGTACGAAACTTTTGAAATTTCATTTAAGCATTATGCCTGATGCAAGATAACTAAGAGAAGAAAAGTTCAGACTTTGTTATTGATGTTCTTCCCGGATCATGTTGGATAGTATAATCTCATAGATATAATTAAATTCACATATAAATACAATATTATATGCGCAAATACCATTTAGCTTGAGTCAATAATTATTGTCATAGTTACATAAATAAAATTGTCTAGGATATAACATAGATTTTGGCTGATAACAACAACAATTACAATAACATTCAGCAACTAGCAGTTAACGAAAAGCAGATAACCTTAGATGAATGGTTAATTGATCTATTAAGAAATAAACTCCAAAAGATGTCCATTGCTGTTGGAAAAACAGGCAAGCCATTCGTATTATACAGAAACACAATAGAGGAAGCCAACTCGTTTGTAGAAGAAGAAGTCAGCACAGTTAATGAAAAATATGCTATAGTGCAGGTATTTACTCATGGAGGGTTTATTCAGCCCATCTTTCATCAACAATATGTATTTACCATTGACGAATTTCCAGTATGGCTTATGAAAAGAAGTCGTGATCTCCTTTCACAATGCCTTGAAAGCATGGACAAGGAAATGCTATTTATCAGTTAGTCGATATAAAGAAGGTAGGACCATAACTTTTTATTAATTAATCTACTTGAGTAGATTAGAACAATTTTATTTTAATAGATCTACTCCTAAATGGTTGTTGTGAATATTAGGGAATTTAATTTAGCATGCCCAGTTGTTGTCGTATTTTCCTATTTTTGTATGATTGAGAAAGTTGAAAACAAGAGAGAGAATATTGTTGAATATTGCCAATAATGTCAACCCTATGAAGATACTTATAGGTGAAGACGAAAGCGATATTGCTTTACTATACAAAAAAGCATTAGAAGGAAGAAATCATGAAGTTACACTTACAAGCAATGGGGAAGATTGTCTCGAAATTTATCATGAGGAGTCACAACGCTTCTTGCTGGGAACATATATTTCAGGTCACATATTACCATTTGATGTAGTTATCCTTGATCATAAAATGCCAAAGATAAACGGCATGGAAGTAGCAGAAGAAATCTTGGCAGTAAATATACATCAAAGAATAATTTTCGCGTCTGCATATGTAAAGGAAACCCTAATCGATGCAATAAAAAGGTTAAAACAAGTAGTAGAACTTATACAAAAACCCTTCAGCATCAATATGCTGATAGATACAATAGAAGACAAAGAAATCTATTCTGAACTTCAAAAACTAAATGTAGATCTAGATATCATCAGAGCAGCCAAACCCTCACATGAACAGATAAAAGATCTAATGGAAAGACTTGGAAAAATACATAAGCATAGAACCTTCTAATTTATTTATATCTTTGTAGCATATTTTTCGGTTAAGCGCTAGATTATGTGTATAATATTCTTTATAGACAATTTGAATTCCTTTCTAACGTTAAAGAGAATTCCTTTCAGAATTACGAAAACATACTCTCTTCTTATTTGTGTGTATATATAGTAAATAATAGAAAATAAAGGGTATAATTTTTATTCACGTATGAATTTACCGACTTGTATGAGGGTCGGTATAATCGGCCTTGGATTAATGGGATCTAGAATAGCAGACAGATTGATTGATACTGGTCATAATGTTAGTGTTTACAATCGTGATAGTGCTAAAACTAAACGTTTTGCAAGAATGGGCGTAAAGATAGCTACATATCCTGCAGAACTTGCTGACAATTCTGACTTTATCATAATATGCGTCACAAACTTTGATGCAGTGAAAGAAATAAGTTTTGGCAGACGAGGAATCATTGAATCGAATAACAATCATCTTATAGTAGCAGATTCATCTACCGTTTCCGCACTAGAATCAAAGTATTGTGCAGAGCTATTTAGGAAAAAGAAAATTGAGATGCTTGGTATGCCAGTAATGGGAGGAACGACATCGGCAGGAAGAGGCGAGCTGATACACTTAATCTCAGGAAATAAAACAGCTTTTCGCCGATCAAAATCAGTTATTAAAAAGATATCAAAAGCTATGTTTTATATTGGTGAGAATGACGGCTTGGCTAATACTGTTAAATTAGCATTGAATCTTAATATTGCGCTAATTGCTACTGCATTATCAGAAGGAATAGCCTTGGTTGAAGGTTCAGGAATAGATCCTAAGATTTTTATCAAAATTTTAAATCAGACGTATTTTAGGACAGGAATAAGCCAAAAAAAAGGGTCTAGGATGATAGAAAATAATTTCGTACCAACTTTTCATCTTAAAAATATGCTCAAAGATCTTGACTTGGCAGTAAGTACTGCACAATATTCGGGCATCTCTCTACCACTTACTTCATTGACTCAGCAAATATATAGAGCAGCAAATAATAGTGGATTTTCAGAGCAAGATTATACTGCAATATTGGCATTTATAGAAAAAATAAATGGAATGAGAAAACAAAGATGAAATTGAATATTTTTAAGGACTTAAAGGTAGAACGGATCGCTGTGTTTGCGTCATTACCAGATATGGGAAAGGTTGGAGGAATAGTATCCTCATATTTATCTCAAAATTTGAGAACGGAATATGTAGCAGAAATAGTATCCACCGAAAAGCCTTGGGTTTCCAATTGCAATGGCGTAGTAAAAAGTGTATCAGAAACATACCAGATATACTATAGCAAATCAAATAAATTGCTAATCTTCACAGGAGTTTCACAGCCGCAAGAGCCCTCAGAGCTTTATAAATTATGCAGTCTTCTTATTGACTATGTACAAACTATTGGAAAGGTGGGTCGTTTATACTCTGCTGGCGGCTATTTGCGTGAACAAGTGACTGGTGCACCTAGAGTATGTGGAGTTGTCAGCAGAATAGAGTTAAAAAGTATATTGGCAAAATCAAATATTGATCTTATAGGAAATGAGATTAATTGTATTACATGGTTTAATGGATTAATTCTGGGGCTTGCTGGAGATAGAAATATCGACTCAATTGGATTATTCGGAGAAATATCCGAAACAACAATCGCTCAGCCTTTAGCAGCAAAAAGCATTGTAAAAGCTTTTACAAAAATTGAGAATATCGAGTTAGATACTAAAGCACTTGATAGACAATATGAAGCAATTTTAGAAGATGTCCAAGACCAAAAGGAACTCTCTGGATTCAGATCTGATGTGGGCTAATAAATTATTTTATATTCAATGGATTCTTGAGCCAGGTAAAATATCTCCGATGACTGTAAGGAACAATGGTTTTCCGTTCTGTCCATCAGCTGCAAGTAACATTCCATTTGAAATGACATTTCCAATTTTTCGTGGCTCTAGATTAGTACAGACTATCAATACTTGTCCAATCAATTCTTCAGGTTTATAATAAAGTGCAGCACCAACAACTATTTCCCGTTCTTCTAAACCTAAATCTACTTTGACTTTAAGTATTTTTTTCATGCCTGGTATATTTTCGGCCTGAATTACTCTTCCAACTTTTAACTGTATTTTTAAGAATTCCTCGAAGGTAATTTGTTGCTGCTGACCTTCCGTATTATCCATACTTTGGATGTAAAATACCTATTAAAATGGCTTCTGTGAATAAGGATATCATATTTTTGTGTCATCTTTGTAATACTACATATGAATATGCATGTTTATCGTCATATAATATATAGTTGTGGACAATATTATTACAGAATGAGAAAGTAAAGAATCGGCTACTGATGATAACAACTACAGGTGGACGTCCTGGATTAATAATAATAATAGTCATTTCAACCTATATCTATATCAGTATTATGTTAGGGATCAGAGATATTATTTTTGGTTTTATAATAAGTCAGGTCGTTTATGGTGGCGGCACAAACCTTGACTACGAATATCATTCAAAACAAACATTCTCCTAAATTTTTCGGATAAAATACTTATTGTATTAATTTTCGCTGTATAAAAAATAAATGAAAAATTATTTCGTAATCTACCGTATACTTTTTATTTTATTTGATTTACTTACCACCAAATAGCTTGCCTATTACAGGAATTTTAGACAACGGATTTGTACTATTGGTTTGATTTGCCGATTGTTGTGATTGATTTGACACAGAAGCACCTGTTTGGTTAGCCGCTGCACCAGTATTGTTAGCCATTGCTCCTGTTTGATTTGACACAGAAGCACCTGTTTGGTTACCGGCAGCCATGACCAATTCTGCAGATGTGGCACATAAAAATACTCCAACAGCTAGTGCCATTCCGATTGTTAGAGATGTTATTTTTTCCATCGCTGATAAGATACCAAAAGCGCTTTTAATACTTTCATGTTTAAAATATGAAGTGTCTCTTCAGATTTGTGGTAATAAATATTTCCCATGTATAGAGAATTCATAGTTACTGAATTGAATGTTGTAACATCTCTAGATAATTATCAAACTATTGACTGAAAGTAACGCAGTATAGATGTCTGCAGAGTACGACCAAAACATACCAAAGGACTTAGATTCGTTTAGGTATTTATCAATGACAATAATGGAAGAATTCTTTTGCAGAGCTAGATCAAAGCCGCATGATAGATTGTTCTTTGAATCGGTGAGCGCGCAGGTGGGAGAGAGGGTGATGATTACTTGGAGGCGGCATCTCCTTCAGCAATAACAACCCGAGCACATCATGAGATCCCCATTTTGTTATGAATATACCATTATTGTCAAGCTTTTGATATTGTGGGAGTGTGCGAGTATACAAGAGTTGAAAGATGATAGATGGTAGATTTTTTGGTGAAATATTAGGACCATCATCATCATAAGGTATGCGTGTATCAGACGGCTGAATATGCTATTTGCAAAACCGTGATACAATATCTTCCTTTATCTAAACTTGCTATTGAAGGACAAATTAACTTAGCTTCAACTCTCTATGTTACACCAAGACATCTCATGTAAATTAGGTTCATAGTTTGCAAGTTAATGAATATTATATATCTACGATTAGGATCCAGATGTACACAAATTAGTTATCATAGATAACGGAAGTGTGGTAGTTTACGAGTTAGATAGCAAGTATATATATCCAATTTCATTGCTGACTTGTAACAACTTATCTAAGGAAAAAATAAGGGCAAAATCCAACTGCTAAGGAAAACTATTGCAAGAGCTTTAACAGCTTTGCCTAAAATTATACTTATGCTAAATATTTCTAAATTATATTTTTTAATCCCTGCAATTATGGGTATAAAGTCTCCCATTATAGGTATCCAAGGAGAAAAGAAAAGAATTATCCATCCATATTTTTCTAACAACAAAAGGCTTCTGTCCTGACTTCTTTTACTGGGAGATTTATGCAAACGTCTAATAAACTTGTTACCGCTGTAACCTATATAATAGGCAATAAACGCTCCCAATATAGAGCTACTAGTCAAGATTATAAATACAAGAAGTTTGCTCTCACCTGCTAGTATTAGGCCTGATATTGTTAGTTCTGTTGGGATAGGAATGATTGATGATAACAGACCGTTGAAAAAAAGCCCAATGAGCCCATATTTTGCAAATATAGAATTATTATCTATAGAATATGTTATCATTACGATGAGCATTATCGTGTTTTTGAGTGGAATATTTTATCTACACTGTTTTATTCAATAAATATCAATGGATTATGAATTTATGAGACGTCACTATAGAATAAGATTCATGAATAGGCGATTCAATTTTGTAATATGTTCCTACTCCTTTTAAAATAATAAACTGATAGTAAATTACATGTTAAATACAGTTGGGTCACTATATTATGATCTGATATGGATATTATTCAAGTCGGAGCAGAGCTTTCAGCACCGCTAGACAAGGTATGGAATATAATATCAGACATTGATAATGAACCAAAATATTGGTACGGGACTAAATATATCAAAAATAGTGTCAAAAATGGAAATGTTATTGAGAGAGAAGTAATTATAGCATTCAAAAATTCTACATGTAAGGAAACAGTTGTTCTAGAGGACAAGAAATCGGTTAAAATAAAAATTACCGACGGTCCAATTAACGGAACAAAAACAATCATAATAAATCCCATAGGAGATACAAAAACTAAAATAGATGTTATATGGAATATCAAAGTCACTGGTTTACTAGGAATGTTTCATGGTATGGTAAAAAAGCATATAGCAAAGGGAACAAAAGATGCGATAGATCGAATCTCAAAAGCGCTCTGATAGGATATATTTGTAGACAGACATAGCTAAAGGCATGGAGTATATCTTTGAAATAGTCAACGGTATATTGATTACAATTATTACCGGAATTTTAGCATCTTGGTTTTACCTTCTTGTATACATGTTAAAATCGTTTAGACAATCTCCAAAGTTACAATGTTATGACAGCTCAGTGTCACATAATACTCCAAAAATTAGTGTAATTCTTCCAGCACGTAATGAAGAAAAATATATTGCTAGATGTCTTGACAGTATATTAAAACAAGATTATATTAATTTTGAAATCATTGCCGTCAATGACTCGTCAACTGATAGAACAGGTGTGATAATCCAGCAATTTGCAAGAAAAAGTCCAAAGATTGTGGCTGTTAGTGCCGGTCCAGCACCTGTTGGATGGGTTGGAAAGAACTGGGCCTGCTTTCAGGGGTATTTAAAGGCGACTGGCGACATATTTCTTTTTACAGATGCAGATACCGTCCATTCTCCTTACATCATGTCTCTCGCAGTAGGACATTTAATTCAACAAGATCTCGATGCTATTACCGCAATACCGAGACTTTTATGTCTTGATTTTTGGACAAAAATTACATTACCATTGCTCTCTATCTTTCTACACACCCAGTTTTCTGCGCTAAGGGTTAATGACCCTAAAAGCAAAACAGGTTATTTCTTTGGTAGTTTTTTTGTTATAACTCGTGGCATATATGAAAAGGTTGGTACTCACAAGGCGGTAAAACATGAGTTTGTAGAGGATGGTGCATTGGGAAAAAAGGTAAAACAAGAAAAATTTAGGATGAAAATGGTTCGGGGTGAACACTATATAGATGCTATCTGGGCTAGAAACCTCAATACCCTGTGGCATGGACTTCGCAGATTAGTGATTCCGCTTTATTCTCAGAATAAAAATAAAACATTCCTGATGAGTGTTGCAGTTTTCTTTTTGCTATTTGTACCCTTTCTGTTAATACCTTATTCACTAGTGTCATTTACAATAAGTACATCCATAGATCTTCTGATAGCAAGGATTTTATTATATGTTATTATTGCTACAGATATTCTCATTCTTTTAACTAATGCTATACAATCAAGACTGGCACTTTTTCAGAATCCCATATATGCCTTGGGCTCACCAGCAAGCGGTGCTATTATTTCACTTTCTTTTATTTCGTCCATTATTGATGCAAAGAAGATAGGTGCAGTTAATTGGCGTAATAGAATATATACAGTAAAGGAAAATCAGAATCCACTTTGATTACTCATTGAGTGATAGTTACCACATTCTACACATAGTAGAACATAAGCCTATATCTAGATATATGTTTGTACATTGTACTGAATTTTAACATAAAAAAATAGGTAATAGAATATATGGATTCCATAATTGTTTATTAATAATGAATCTACTTAACTAAAGTAAGAAAAAACTGACATGCTAGCCAGTACATCAACTCAATCTATCGACGAGATTTTAGCTAAAAGTTTGGAAGGGAAATCGATCTCTTTGACCGATGCCTATCAGTTGATCAATTGTAAAGACACTAATTTAATTGTCGCTACTGCCAGACTTATTAGAGATCAAATTAAAGCCGGACCAATAACATATTCACGCAAAGTCTTCATAAACCTTATCAATTTATGCAGGGATACATGCTCATATTGTGTTTATAAAAAGGAACCCTATGATAAATTAGCCACCATGATGACGCCAGAGCAGGTTCTAGCAATCGCAGAGGTTGGTAAAAAGTATCGATGTACTGAAGCATTATTTGTTACAGGAGAAAGACCTGAACAGCAATATTTAGAAGCAAAAAAATGGTTGGAATCCTTGGGCCATTTTTCTACTATAGAGTATATAAATGAAATGAGTGAAATGATACTTCAAAAAACTGGCTTACTTCCACATACTAATGCTGGTAGTCTTACAAAAAAAGAGATGTCTGAGTTGAAGAGTACCAATGCAAGTTTAGGAATGATGTTGGAATCTTCTAGCAAGCGGCTGTGTGGAAAAGGCATGCCACATGAAATGGCTCCAAGCAAAAATCCCAAGGTTAGAATAAAAACACTTGAAAATGCTGGCGAATTAAAAATACCTATTACAACCGGTTTACTAATTGGAATAGGAGAGACTCATGAAGAACTCATTGATTCTTTATTTTTAATCAGAGAGCTTCATAATAAGTATGGACACATTCAAGAAATAATAATGCAAAATTTCCAACCAAAAGTAGGAACAGGAATGGAGAAATTTAGATCTCCTTCATTAGAATACTTTCTCAAAGCTATTGCAGTGGCTAGAATTATGATGCCAAAAATGAATATTCAGGTTCCTCCAAACCTTAATCCAGATATTTTTGGAAAGTTTATTGATTGTGGAATTAATGACTGGGGAGGAATATCTCCGGTAACTATTGACCATGTCAATCCGGAATTTGCGTGGCCAAATATTGACACTGTAGAAAACGTTACTAGAGGCAGAGGTTATAATCTGAGAGCCCGTCTTCCAATATATCCAGAGTTTCTCTATAATAATAATGGGTTTATATCGAATGATCTAAAAGAATATGTATATTCTCTGTCAGACTTGTCTGGCTTGGTTAGAGAGGACTACCTAAATTGACTTTTGACTCATTGCTAAAAAATATTGATCCTATAGTGGCATCCACATTAGATACTGTGTTAAGTGGTAAGGATATTTCAGTAGAGCAAGCTGTAGAGCTATTCAACTCTAATGGTATGGAAATGAATATGGTAGTGTTGGTAGCCGACGAGATTCGCAGACAGAAAGTAGGAGACAGAGTAACGTATGTAGTAAATAGAAATATCAACTTTACCAATGTCTGTATCAAGCGCTGTGGTTTCTGTGCTTTCAGCAGAGATTTCCGCGAGGAAGAAGGCTATTTCCTTCCTAGTGAAGAGATTGTGAGAAGAGCAAAAGAGGCGTACCGTCTAGGAGCAACGGAAGTATGCATTCAAGCCGGTCTGCCACCTAAAATGGATGGTTATTTGTATATCAATCTATGCCGTATGCTGAAAAAAGAGCTTCCTGATATTCATATACATGCCTTTTCGCCTGAAGAGGTATTGTACGGGGCGATGAGAGCCAAATTGAAAGTTGAAGAATACCTAAAGATGCTTAAGGAAGCAGGGGTAGGTAGTCTTCCTGGCACCTCAGCTGAAATATTGGATCAGAAAATGCGAGATTTAATATCTCCAGGTAGAATCACTGTAAAAGATTGGACTAGAATTATAAAATTGGCACATTCGATGAATATTCCTACCACATCCACTATTATGTATGGACATATTGAATCAGCACTTCATAAAGCAAAACACATAGATCTATTGAGAAAAATCCAAAAGGAAACACATGGATTTACCGAATTTGTACCTCTTAGTTGTGTTCATAACGAAGCACCAATGTATAATCATGGTTTTATTTCCAATATGCGTCCTGGACCCGATGGAAATGAGGTAATAAAGATGCATGCAGTAGCCCGCATTATGTTAAATAATTACATCGATAATATCCAAACATCTTGGGTTAAAGAAGGATCCAGAATGTCACAAGTTTTGCTTGGAGTAGGCGTAAATGATTTCGGCGGTACCCTGATAAATGAGAGCATTTCTACAGCTGCCGGTGCACAATATGGTCAACTAATGAGGCCAAAAGAAATTCGAACACTAATCAGATCTGCAGGTAAGGTGCCAGCTCAACGCTCTACTACATACCAACTACTTAAGGTATATGACCGGGAGGAAGATTCTATCACTGAATCTGAATTAGATAAGGCTGATCCAGGGCAATTCGGTTCATATCATCAATTGATAAAATTAGATAAATTTAGATTCAAAGCAATATGAAATGTTCACTTCAAATTCCATTACATTTTGACTGTCCAAACACAACTGGATAAACGCAACACCCGTAATATTGAATTCAACTTTGTCTTATGTATCCACATATTAGCTACGTTCTTGTCTATATATATAAGATATGATATCGCATGAGATAATTGAAACCCTTAAAGAAAGGGGATTCCGAGTAGACAAGATAGAAGCTGGCTTTGATATAGAGATAGGTCACCGATCTGTTGGTGTTGGCTTGAATGAAATATTCGTAGAAACAAGGGAATTAAAGGAGATTAACCGTTTAGGTGATCTTGTAAAAATTATGTATGTGAATAATGCCATAAAATTAACTATTAGAAATGAAAAAATTATCGAGGGAGAAACTATAATGAAAAAAGAACAAGAAGAAGATGAGAAAAGGGAATTGCCTAGCGTAGAGGAAAGAGTACAAGCAAAAATCGAAGAAAAAGGATAAAAGTTACTCTATTTAGACTTATGTCGTAATCAAATAAATAAAATAAGTATATCGGAAAATAACTTATTTATACAGAGGATGAACGTCGCAGTCCCACTCCCTTAACGATGAATTGAAATCACAATGTATGGCAGCAGGTTTGATGTTAGTACTGGTATTAGATAGGGAACGTATTGATTCTGTAATTTTACTTTGAATATTTTGTTTTATTGTATCTATACTGGCAAACGGATTTGCAATAGTTTGGCCTGTGGCAGTAGAGGTAGAAGAAGAATTATTTCCTACAAGAACATATCCAGCTGAAGGTGATTTGATAAAGTCATCTTGAACTGTGCTTATAATCAGATCCTTTGAGCTACGTAGTGATTTGGAATCTCCAGTTATCGTATATGAATTATTAAATGCTCCTATCAATACAGTACCGTTTGCTATAGAATATTCTATTGTAGAGTCTTTAGTTATATGAACGGACGATGGAGGTACTGGGTTAGCTCTGCTGGATAGTATAGTTGATGTTGCGTTGGTAGTAGTAGACCCTGTAATATTTTTATTTGCTGTACTAGCATTTACTGTCTGTGCAAAGGAATATGGTATTCCTCCTGTTACTATTCCTTCTATATTGAAAGACAAAGTGAGGAGTAGAATTGGAAACAGTACCGCGATCATAATCCCTAAGGATAGTGGTAAATTTCTTCTGTGTGAGTGATTATATCGATTAATCATGTTTTAGCAAGTGACAACAGATCATATATAACTATTCTTCCACTATCATATACTAAATATACTAAAACAAAGTAGCAATTTTATAAAATAAAAATCATAAAATTGTATAAAAAAATTACCGCCAGCCCTTCTTCTGTGAGTCCAGCTCTTCGTGCAATAGGAATTCTGACTGCTCATATGTCTGCAGGTGTGTTTTTGCAGAGCCATATGAGACCAAGGTCTAATTTTCAAGGCTAGTCCAAATAATACCGAATAAGCATGTTTCAGACATTTTTATAATATGATATCATACCGCAGAATTCTTCAATCTATGCGCATAAATTCAAGTTTAGTGAAATGTATATGGGCTAAGATAGAAGATCTTTTTTCTATTTTCATAAGTGGTCTTTATAATCACTCATATTTACTCCTATTGCAGCAACAAGTGTTGCAATAAGGTTCCGTCACAATTACACAGCAACATTTTATCAACCACCAAACAACCAACGAAATTTCTTTTCATTATCTTAACCAATTCCGTAACTGTAATCTACTTACATGGATCATTATATATACGACAACACTACTTCAAGTAGTTTCTCATGATTAAATATTTAAATTCTTTACAGATCTAATCTTGGTAATTCATGAGCTTAAAAACTATTCAAGAATTAGTGCATCATTCTTATACTTCTAGCCCAAAATATAATGAGCTCGTACCTGGGCTTCCTGAAGACTACGAAAAAATCAAAACACTAGAGGATTTGTTAATGATTAATTATAAACATGCTACAGTCGAGAAGCAATTACGTGGTAACCTTATTGCAAAAATGCAAAAAGGAGAATATCCATATTCTGGCATAATTGGCTACGAAAATGATGTTATTCCTGCGATAAATAGAGCTGTTTTATCGGGTCATGACCTCCTGTTGATTGGACAAATTGGACAAGCAAAGACAAAAATTGCTGAATCCATTGCCACGAATTTGCTTTCACCTATTCCAACAGTGAGAGGATCAATTACAAATGATATTCCCACTTCTATTCCTGAAAGCCAGCTTATTGATCTCTTAAATGATACTGAACTTGTTCGCTCTTTTCCAGAATTTAATGTTTCTAAAGAATGTGAAGAGATTATCAAAAACGATAAATTAGAAACTAAAATTGACTGGACTCCAGGATCAGAAAGGTATAGATACATTCTTGCTACTCCAGATATTTCTGTCAAAGATCTAGTAGGACAAATTGATGCTATTAAAATTGCCAAAAAAGGAGTTGAACTATACAGTATGGAATCATATTCTCCTGGTCAGTTATTACAAGCAAGGCATGGAATTCTGTGTATTGATGAGTTACCTGTACTCGATCCGAGAAAACAAGTTGCATTATTGAGTGTATTACAAGAAGGCAAATTCACAACAGGATCTTATCCTGTTATTTTCAAACCTGATGCAAGAATCATCGCAACGGCTAATCCAGTAGATTACACTCATTCAGGCAAGATCATTGAGCCACTGTTTGATAGGTTGCGTAGTCATATAGAGACTCACTATCCGAGAAGTGCCAAGGACGAGATGCTCATTATTATTCAGGAAGTGCAAATAGCTGATATACAAAATGTTTTTTTACCTATTTTTATCTTAAAGACCATTGCCAAAATAACGCAACTAGCTAGATCTCATCCAGATATCAATCAAGATAAAGGAGTAAGTGTTAGGATGGCAATACATTCTATGGAACTGATGATTAGTGAAGCAGAGCGAGTAAGAGCAATATTGCATCATGTTAAGGCAATACCGAGATTTTGTGATATTCATAGCATATATCAGTCTTCTAAATTTGAATTATCTGATATAGAAGACAATAGACAAAATAGAACACATGTATTAGATTCAATTATTGAAAGTGTAATTAAGGAGGTTTCGCTTGAATATGTTCAGAAGGCTGTTTCTTTAGAACAAATAACGCAATTAAAAAACAATTTTGCAAAAAATAAATCCTTTTCTGTATCTCAGGTAATATTAGGTAATAAGAAATCAGATTCGCTTGACTATGAAACACAGTTGACAAAATTGCCTATACTAAAGCAAGTGGTAAATAGAATTATTATGGCTATTATAGATGAGCAAAAAAAACTAGTGGAAAATGCTCAAGAAGTTGGAATAAATAAGATAGAAAGTATAGCTATAAGACCAAATTTGAATGGCGAATTTACCGCAACAGTCACTGAGCTAGTCTTAGAGGGCCTAAGATGGATCCAGCCTCCGTTACTTGATAAGAAGGATGATGAAACTTATGTCTATATACAAGAGTAGTTCGGATACAAAAGGATTTATTTATTATCTACATGAAGACGGAAATTCGCAACAACAAAATGAAGGAGACAAAATGGGAACAGAACAAAAAAACATCCCAAATCATGTACTTGATAGATTGCTTAACGCTATAGGAAGAGAAGTGTTAAAGGAAAAGACTCCTACTTTAGAAGAATTGGAACAAACTTTGGAAGATGTATTGACTAATTCCACGCATAATCAAAGCCATGAATATTGGAAAAAGCAGGAACAGAACAAAACCGATTTTAAAAAAAACAAAGAGGTTCAAACATTCGGAATACCGATAATAACACAGCTAATACAAGGAGGCTATCTTGTCGATTCCAGAAAGTGGCTTAGTACAAAAGGTTTCGTCAGCATTGGTGGAAAAATTTTGAATGATATAATGAAGGCTCTAAAAACAGGCGATTTGGGTCTACATCAGACAACTAATCTAGGCATGGGGTCACTCATAATGGATACAACAAAGAAATATGACTATGGTGATGACATTAGGCTGATTAATGTTCCAGTATCATTGTTAAACACTATTCAGAGAATAGCAAGAAGTGGAAGCAGAAGAGACCACCCCAGGATTAAAGTTCCTTTAGATATAAGTATAGAAGATCTCGAAGAATATGAAACTACACAAGATATTCGTCTATCTATTGTTTACTGCATTGATTTAAGCTCAACTATGCGATATTCTTCTATGTTTGGCGATATGAGTAGAATAGAGGCTGCTAAGAGAGCACTGTGGAGCCTCTTTCTTTTAAATAGGAAATTCTTTACAACAGATTCTGTATATATCATAGGGTTTGGAGCATTAGCCTCAAAAGTCGCTCCTCAAAATATTCCATACCTTAAGACATTTGAACCAGGATCTGATTTTTTACATTATACAAATTACCAGGCAGCATTCAGATTAGCAAGAAAAATCCTTCAAAAGGATGGCGCAAAGACTAGGAGAATAGTTTTAGTAACAGATGGTCATCCAAGTGCATGTTTTATAGATGACGAGAAAGAACAGAATGAAATTCTGTCTAAAAGACCATATTCCCATTTTTATATGCCAGATCAAGAAACCCTTAATGCAGTAAAAAAGGATCAGGACATCAATCTTGATATAGCATCGGGAGAACTTATCTATTTATGTTATCGTTATAAACACGTCGATGCCTACATTGGAGAAAAAACAATTATGGAAGCTAAAAAATGTCATAGTATAGGAATTGAAATCGATACGATCATGATAAGCGAAGAAAATTCATTGCTAGAGTACGTCAATGAAATGGAAAAAGCCGTAAAAGGCAGATCTTATTATATTAATCCAGAAGCATTTGATCGGGTACTTCTTACCGACTATTTATATAAGAAGAAACAGATCATCAAAGGACGCTCATAACATATGGATTATAGGAAGAGTAAAGCAAAGTTGACTACTAGTTTTTTGTATATTATGCTCCAGCATAAAAACCAACTGCAAAAAAAAGTATAATATAAGATCAGATATGATGGAAATCAATTATATAGATTGGAATGGTTCTCTTGACACCTTAAACAAAGCATATGATACAGGATTGTTTGCTATAATTATAGGTCCTAAAGGAACGGGCAAAACAACTCTCGTAAGGAAATTTGCTTCGGAGATAAAAAAGGAATTATCTTCCGTTAACTTTAGTCTTCGAACCAAAGAATCACACCTTGTCGGTGCTAAAACGCTTGAAAAAGGTGATATCAACTTTGTTGAAGGCATACTTGTCAAATCTATGCGGGAGGGAAGCCTATTATACCTTGATGAGTTAAATGCCGCTGAAGCTGATGTCTTGCTAAGATTAGACGAAGCTCTTGACGACCGGAAACAACTGGTTCTAAAGGAAGCAGAGGGGCAGATTGTGAATGCTAATAGTGGCTGGTTTGTCATCGCAACAATCAATCCCTTATCTCATGTGGGAACAAAGGAGCTGCCGCCTCAGGTTCTAAGCCGATTTCCTGTAAGAATACGTATGGATTACCCTCCAGAAAATATAGAATTTGAAATTATAGAACGTCATATTTCTGTCAATAGTTTAAAAATAAACTATGTAAAACAGGCGATCAAACTTGCCAGAAGCCTACGGGAAGCAGCAGCAGTGGAAGAATTGTATTATAGTCCTAGCTTAAGAGAAACAATCGCATTTGCAAAACTGCTTAACAGAGATACTTCTGCAAAGCACGCCGCTGAAATCGTATTTGCAAACGCATATGGTCAGTGGGGTGAGGTTGAATACAGAAAGGTAATGGATATGATAACCTCAATTTTTGGAGATTAATATCTTTATTATGTCACAGCCCTCATCAACTCCAGAATCGTTTTTATCACATAAATTGAATGCGGTGATTAACAGAAATGACGTTTTGCTAGACATTGCAACTTTTTTGGCTAGAAGATGGTCTCACAACTCTAAAGTGGTAATAGTATTGACTAAGGATAAAATGCCTATAGCAAGACCAGACAAAAATCATATTATTCTTCCACTACTAGATTATTATCCGGGAAACGAATTTCAAAAATATCGTCAATGGCGCGTTTCATTATGGTATGAATCTATGCGAATGCTCTATTCAACAAAGGTTTTAAGCTATGAACATGCATTTGGATTTATTTTAAATAATATTGAAACCAAACGAGTAGAAATTCTTGGATTAAGTGAATGGAAGGGCATGGTAAATGAGCTTATTTTTAACGAAGGTATATCTTGGATTTTGCGACCACTGTTAAATTCAATTTATGGTAGATACAAGGTTATCGAAGCTTTTTCACAGTATTTTATTACCGGGTATATTAAGGGTGAATTGTATGGAAGTGAATACGAGAGGGTAAGAAAAGCTTCCGATTTTGCGAACAATATAGTACAAGATGCAATTAAAAATAATTACAAAACCGAGTGGCTTGAACAGTATATTCCTCAGATAATTAAAATACTTGAAATAGATCCTCTAATCTCTGTTCCTATCTTAGCACCAAGGACTAGATTTGGTATCTCAATGAATCAAAGTGAAATATTTAAAGAAGTAGAAAGGGTCCTAAAAATCAAGAACAAACAAACAGACTTGGATAAGAGCGCGAAAGACATTCTTGAAGGAAATGACATCCTATATGAGTTTGAGACTCTTGTACAGGAAAGTAAAAAAACTGAAAATAAAGGTTACGAAATCTTGGAAAATTTCGGTCTAAGTATTCCTGAAAAAATGGATGTTGATGAGACTAAAATTTACGATACCGATCTAATTCGAAAAGTCAGATCTATCTTTAGAAACTGGAAAACAGGATGGATAGAGGTGCATGATGAGATAGGTGAAGAATTTGACGCCGAAAGTTATAGTGAGATGTCAGCCAAACCCTTTCTTTCAGATTTTAAACTCTCGGTTAAAACAAAAATTGCAATTTTACTAGATCACTCCAGCAGCATAGAGGATGTAGAGCTGGAATACAAAAAAGCCACCATCGCTCTATGCGAATCTCTGCAGAACCTTGGGATAAGATTCGCGGTTTATGCGTTTAGCACGGAATCACAACAGGTCAAATGCTGGGTAATAAAGCCACCAAATATAAATTGGTCAATTGTTTGTTCTCGTAGACTTGTACAGATCAAGGCAAGTGGAGGTACACCCATTGCAGAAATTTATGGATTATTGTTACCTATTATCAAGTCATTTAAGCCTGATGTGATGGTCACATTAACAGATGGAGAACCATCAGATTTCAATGCAGTTCAAAAAATGGTTTTATCGTATAGAAAATTGGGAATACATATGGTAGCACTTGGCGTAGGTAGAAATTTGAGTGATGCTATTAGCATTGGTAATAATCTGAAATATTTAAACTATGAAAGAAGCTTAGCGGTTAGCCGATTACAGGATATGCCAAAAAAAATCATAAACCTGCTCCGATCTTAGATTACTAAGCCAGAGTTCACTCTCTTTACTTTTTCCCAATCCGATAAGAATGTTGATAGTCCTTTGTCGGTAAGAGGGTGGGCCATCATTTTTCCTAAAATATCAGGAGGTAGTGTAACAATATGTGCACCGATTTTTGCAGATTCGATTATATGAAGCGGATGTCTTATACTTGCGACAAGGACTTCAGTTTTGAATTGATAATTTTTGAAAATCTGAACAATCTCTTTGACAACAGTCATTCCTTCATGTCCATAGTCATCTAATCTGCCTATAAAAGGGCTTACATAGGAGGCTCCTGCCTTCGCTGCTACAATTGCTTGGTTAACAGAGAAAACAAGTGTAACATTGGTATTGATTCCTTCCGCATTTAACTTGTTTACTGCTGTCACTCCTTCAGGAGTCATTGGTACCTTGACTACTACGTTCTGCCCGTACTTTTTCAACCTATGAGCTTCGTCTAATATTTCTTCTGTTTTTATACCTATGACTTCAAGGCTAACAGGACCTCTTACGATTCTAACGATCTCACGCATAATCTCCACCGGATTCCCCATTTCTTTTGACAGAAGAGTTGGGTTTGTGGTAATACCATCGACAACTCCCATGCTGTTATACTTTCTGATGTGTTCTAGATTAGCAGTATCAAGAAATATCTTCATTTTTTAGTTCTACTCCTACATTCAACAACGGACTGTGCTATTTTTGTTGCGGTAAGACCGTACTTTTCTAACAACAAATCGATTTCTTCATCTCTTGCAGACTCACCAAACATATCAGGTGTTCCTACGCGCTTTATTGGTACAGGATAACCTTCAGTAGATGCTTCTGCTACAGCTCCGCCTAATCCTCCTATAATATTGTGCTCCTCCACTGTCACAATTGCTCCTGTTCCTCTGCCGCATTTTGTAACGAGTTCTGTATCAATAGGCTTGATGGAAAACATATCTACAACACAACAGGAAATATCTTTATTCTTTTTCAAAAATTCTGCTGCCTCTAATGACTTAGCAACCATAAGGCCACATGCCATAATAGTTGCATCAGAGCCGTCACGTAGGATATTTCCTTTACCTATCCCAAATGTTGTCTCCTCATTGTCACTATATAGAACGTCACTAGACGGCCTCGCAAGCCTAACATAAAATGGTCCAGGAGCGTCTACAATAATTCTAATTAAATTCCTCACTGCTACAGCATCAGCCGGAACAATTACTCGCATATTAGGAATGGCCCTCATGCTTGAAAAATCTTCAAGTTGTTGATGAGATGCTCCATCTGGTCCCACAGTTAGGCCAGCATGTGAAACTACAAGTTTTACGCTAAGATTTGGATAGCAAATAGTATTACGGATCTGATCTAGGCATCTACCTGGAAGGAACGCTGCATAAGTACTAGCAAAAGCAATTTTACCAGCTATTGCAAGGCCTGCAGCAATAGAAACAAGATTTGCTTCTGCAATACCTACATTAAACAATCTATCCGGATACTTGTCTCCAAACTTCTTTGTCTTAACCGATTCTGTAGTATCTGCTCCTACACATACGATATTATGATGAGTCCTTCCTAGCTCTAATAATGTGTCCCCATACGCTGCTCTCATATCTGCTATCTTTTTCTCTTTACTTAATTGCATGAAGCTCTTCCTCTATTTCTAATTCTTTTGCAAGGGGAATCAATATATGTTTACGTGTCTTCATCCAATCAACTCTTATTCCCAATTTTGTTGCATGTTTTAACAGTCTTCTTTCTAAGGCCACATTTCCTGTGTGTTTTAACTGGATAATTGCACCATGAATATCACTACTACCGTAAACTGCGCTTCCTGCAACTAGAATCCTAGCTCCTGCCTCGTATACGTCTTGCAAAGTTGTAGCATCAATACCTCCATCAGCTTCTACATATCCCTTAAAACCATACTCTCTTAGCTTTTTATTCGTTAATGACATTTTCATTAAGATTTCTGGAATGAATTTCTGTCCTGCAAACCCTGGATTAACAGACATTATTATTACTACATCAATATTTTCTAGATAACGATGATGAAAAAGCCATTCTGGTATGTCTGTATCAGGATTAACAGCAATACCTGGGCTAATTCCATTTGCAAGCAATTTGTCATTTATCTGTAAAAATTCATTTTCGTTACATGCCTCTGCATGAACTGTAACTATATCACATCTGGCGTCTATATAGCTTTGTATATGTTCCAATGGCTTTTCAATCATAAGATGTGCATCAAACGGTAAGTTAGTGATGTGTCGTAATTTTTTTATTGTGTCTGCAAAGAAGGTTGTATTTGGTACAAACTTTCCATCCATTACATCTAAATGTATAACATCTGCCCCTCCCCTTTCTGCCTTTCTAACCTTTTCATCATAGTTTTCTCGTTCACCTGCTATAATGGAAGGAGCAATTAAACATTCACTTTCAAGTTCTTCTAACAATATAGGGGTATGTTTCAGTGGGGGAGCTTTTCCGTGCCACTGTGGATTGTTAGTCATATGTCTTATGCCGTAACCTTTGATAGTATTACATATTATTATAGAGGGCTTGTCTCTTGTCTGACTTGCTTTGTATAGGGCATCAATTATCTCTTCCACTTTGTGTCCATCTATTTCAATCACATTCCAGTTAAAAGCTGCCCATTTATCACGTACAGGGTCCAATGGCATAACATCTTCAGTAAAACCATCTTGTTGTATGCGATTACGATCTAATATTGCTACAATATTGTCCAATCTAAATTTGGCTGCTGCCATGGCTGCTTCCCAGATTTGGCCTTCATTCGATTCCCCATCTCCAATCAAGGTATAAATATAATTTTTTTTATTATCTAACTTATTTGCAAGTGCTATGCCAATAGATACAGAGAGACCTATACCCTCAGAACCTCCTGAATATTCAATACCTGGAACACTTTGATGTTTTTGCAGCTCCGAATATCTAACCGGATGACCTTGAAGTCTTGCTTCGATCTTACGCAATGTCTTCATTTCATCAATAGGAAAATAACCAGCAAGAGCTAAAGTTGCATAGTATCCGGGAGCAGAATGAGCCTTTGAATTTATAAAATAATCCCTGTCTTTCCAATCTGGCCTAGAAGCACTGTGTTTCATTCTTCTGAAGTAAAGTGCTCCCATAATTTCTGCTGCAGAAAACGATGCACCAGGATGACCAGAACCTGCTTCTGCAATGCCTTGAATAGCCAACATTCGTACTTTGCGTATTTTCATTTTTAAATCCAAATATCGCATATTAAAAGCCATAGCGAGAACAACCGTACAATTTTCCGTATGTCATAGTAACAAATTGCGGACGCAGGCAAAATAAAAAGATATAGTTTTAGACCCGTGTATATCTCTTACCATAGGTTTTGAAGCATTATATTTACCCCTTCCAACAGAGTGCACTTGAAGAAACCAGGGAAACCACGGAGTTATACAAAGAACCCAAAAAATAACTGATAAGACCTTTATAGTATGCAGAACATGCTTATCTCACAAATTCCTTAAATAGGCACGTATTCCTCCCAGACATCCTACTTACTATAAACTAACGAATTCGGAATACCTGGTTTTAGTATCAAATATTGCAATAGTTGCCCTATATCCAAAAAACCAGCCATTCGCGGTACCTGGATTGAGAACGATTATCTTTCCATAATTTCTCTTTTCCAATCTGTGTGTATGTCCGTAAATCACAACATCATATTTTCCGGATCCAATCAATGAACTTTTTTGATGTTGTTTGGTTCCGTGGTAAACCACTAACCTTAGACCATCTTGTTCCATTTCACAAAGCTCGCCTCTAAGTTCTCCATTTATATTATTAAAAGCATTTGTGAGTCCAGTTATGTCTATATCATTATTTCCTAATACTCCAATTAGCTTCATTCCTTTAAATGGCTTGACTGATTCAGGATTCACAAAGTCACCCGCGTGGAGTACGAACCTTACATCTTTCTTTTTAAATATTGTGACAGCTTTCTCAATATTTCTTATATTATCGTGAGTATCAGATATTAAGCCTATTTTCAAACTCATCGTTAGTCATGTCATTCACCAGATTTGTGTATTTCCATATTAATATCTCCTCATTATTTACCTGTGTAAAAAATTGTGGTTATTGGATAATGCATTATAAAACATAGCATGATCACATTCACACTATCTTTTTTAAATACTTTAAAGTCTAGTGTCACTTATTAGAATGGCTCATATACATATAGAAAAAGCAAAAATTGGCCAGAGGCAAACACAATTACTTGTTATTGGTATCTTTGAAAATGAACAGGATTTTGTCCAATCAAAAGAATTAGATCCAGCTATTTACTCAACAATTAAGGAGATTTTTCATAATAAAGAATTTCAGGGCACTTTTGGATCAATTGTAATAATTCCTACGATGAACAAGGGACCAATGAAAAAGATTATGTTTATTGGACTTGGAGAAAAAGAAAAATTTACCACTGAAAGTGCCAGAATTATTTCTGGAAAATCTGCTTTAAAAGCAAAAGAACTTGGAATAAAAGAGATCACGATTTTTCCGTTTTCTAATGCAGAAGAATGTTTATTAGAAGCAATTTCTGAAGGCATTAATCTGTCGCTTTATTCATTCAATAAGTATAAAACAATAAATAATGACGAAGTCTCTTTTTCCAACAAACCAATTCACGTCACAATTTTGGTTAATTCGGACGTGACTAGATTTCAATCTGTTGTAGATAAGGCAAGTTTAATTGTTGAATCTGTTAACTTTGCACGTGAGATGGGTAACCTTCCTCCTAACGAATGTTCTCCAGCACAATTTGTCAGTCTTGCATCGTCAGTTGCAGATAGATATTCTTTGAAAATGAGGGTTATAGAACGATATGAAATGGAATCTATAGGATTAAATGGCGTAGTTGCAGTTGGAAATGGAAGTAACAATCCTCCCAAGATGGTAATATTGGAATATAATGGCAATCAGCAAGATCAAAAACCATATCTTTTAGTAGGAAAAGCAGTTACTTTTGACACAGGTGGAATATCGTTAAAGCCTGGAGATAAAATGGATGAAATGAAATTTGACAAGTGTGGTGGCTGTAATGTTGTCGCAATTATGAAGGCGGTTGCATCACTGAAACTTCCGTTGAATGTTGTAGCCATTATTCCTTCTGTTGAAAATATGCCGTCCAGTAATTCATACAGACCAGGAGATATTATACGACTGTATAATGGAAAAACAATTGAAGTAATAAATACAGATGCCGAAGGTAGAATCATTTTAGCCGATGCTTTGGCCTACGGTATAGCAACATATCATCCCAAGGTTGTTATTGATATGGCCACCTTAACTGGAGCATGTATTATTGCGCTTGGTGCAAACGTAGCTGCTATGATAGGAACAAACAAAGAGTTAATAGAGAGGTTAGGGAAAATATCGACTAAGACTGCCGAAAAGATGTGGGAACTTCCCTTATATGAAGAATTTTACGAACAGATAAAGAGCAATGTTGCTGATATTAAAAATATCGGTGGTAGACCTGGAGGAGCAATAACTGCAGCCGCATTTTTATCAAATTTCACGGAGGGAATTCCATGGATACACTTGGATATTGCCGGACCTGCTTGGACTCAAGATGGAACACATGATCGTAGCTATAATCCTAAAGGTGCCACAGGTTTTGGAATTAGGTCGATAATAAAGTTACTTATGGAAGACAATTATACTCCAAGTTAGGAAATATTCCATCTTACTTTTTTAACATTTTCAAAGATTAATACAATATCATCTAGATTATATTTTATGATTTGCCAGGAACACATATTATCTACGTATCTAAGAATAGGAAAGACACTATGCTATGCATCTATTATATGATATTATCAGACATAAGAGTTAGTTTTAGAAAAAATATACTGCAACTTAAGAGAATCATTAATCAATATTTTGGCCGTTAAATATCAGATCTTAACTAATTATCAATACTTTTTCAACTATTCTCCTTGGTCTTCATACGCCGGATCAACTGATCCAGCAAGATTCCAAAATTGCCAGAATGATTAAAATTCCCCCCAATAAGCAGAGCGGCAATAATGCTAATATCTAATCGAAATTTAACGTCTATTTATTCTAAAATCTTTTTTAGGTTGTTGTATGCTCAGCAAAATTTGTTTCAACTCTTCATCGTTCAGTGGTCTGTTAATTCTTCCTGATGAGGCTGCGTTTATTAGATAATTCTCTACTGCTGTAGCAAGCTCTGGTTTAACCATTCTGACGTTCATTAACCTCTGACGGGCATCGGTATCCAGCAAGACCATTAAAGCACGCTGCCGCATTGCTGTCACATCGGCCTCATGTTTTTTTGAATCGTCATTATCGTCACTTGGTTTTGAAGGCGGTTGAGAGAACGACATAATCATCTATCCTTGAAAATATAGATTAAGCATATCGTTCCAGTCCAGGCACTGTTTTAATAATTTCCTTATAAATTTCTGTAGCCACTCTATCAACTTTCTTCATTCCTTCCTCAGTGATTAACCTGCCTTTCTTTTTTTTGGTTATATATCCAGTATATTCAAGTTGTTGTAATGCCTTACGAATGATGGCTCCTCCTGCATCTTTATGATGATCCAAGTTATATCCAATTCTTTTTCTTCCCCCGTACACACTTTTCAAATCTGAGATACTGATAGGACCATGAACGTATACTTTTCTGAGTATGGATGCACATCTAATATACCACCAATCCTTATTTTCTGGAATCTTTTCAACATGTGTACCTGTCTTTACAAAGGCTCCCCATTCCGGAGCCTCGATTTTCTTTTCTTTTTTTAGCTGTTCAGCTAATCTAATTATAAGGTCGTGAGCGGAAACGTCATAAGCCTTAGCCATAGTTTATTACCGAATAGTCACTTGGGATTCCCTTATAAATCCTTATTCTAATTCTTGTAACTAATTTTCAGTTATAATTAATTAAAGGAAATTGTGGCTTATTATTTTAAGATTTTGTGGTAAATGTGGCCGCATTTCAAACATGAAGTCCTTATGGATCTTATATTAGATCTTCCTATTCTTACTCTAGCACCTTTTCCAGGAGTGATAAATTGTTTACATTGTTTACAGTATAGTTGTCTTATATCATAAGGAAGCCTTAATCGTACTCTCATGGCGATTTTTTTTGCAAGTCTTGCTTCATCGTTGGCAAGACTCTCATCGTACTTCAATTCACGCAAAGCATTTGATATTAAGAGATCAATTCTTTCTTTTGCTATATTCTTAACAATATGCCTCCTCATAATAATATATAGTTGTATACAAAATAGATAAGATAAATGTTATATATTGTATGTATGTTATAGCATTGAAAGAGCTCTCTTCAGTAATTATATGGAATTGGAAATAATGTCAATACAGTAATTAACTTGTGATGATGATCAAAGTCTAGATAATCATGAATAATTTTGATCAATTAGAAGAAGATTCAAAGAAGTATGCAGAACTAAAGCAACATACAGAGCTTATCTCTAAATCTATTACTATAGCAGTTAGCATTATTGATTATGTATCATCGCAAAATTTTAGCTTTCCATTACAAAGTAAGGGAGTTGTTAGCGGAGGAACAACTACATATCTCTACATAAATAACTCCACTTATCCCAATTTTTTTGAATTTATTGCTGAAATCCTGCACATGAAAATACCGATAATAATCAACGGCACAAAGTTTGGTCCGGGAGAAATCATAGTTAATAGAGGCAATGAGCAAGATGCTCTATATGAGCTTGGACTATGCATTAGGGAACTACAAAAACTAATTTACGCAAAGAAACATAACTTGTACAAAGCTGAATAAATTAGAATGTATAATATAGAATACTCCATTGTTAATAAGAGTGTTCGTATATTGTGGCACATTTAACAGTGATTCATTATTCAATGGATGAGTACAATCTGGTCGATCTAGCCGATGAATATTGTATAAGTAATATCCAGCGAGCATAGAATAGATTTTAAGGATGTATCTGATGCTCCTATCCTGATTACTATTGGGTTTACGTTGTTCTGCGCGGCCCAATCTACTGATCTTACTTGTACTGCTTGAAACATATGTTTAAAGTTTTATCGTCATAAAGATAGCAGCAGCTTAATAATAGACAAGGTCAGATACAGCTGTTGAACATTTCCTAAATACCATATCTGAGTGGCATCTACATTGATAACTCATATAACATGTATATGAGCTATGTATCTTGTCTGACTGCTAAAGCCCAAGGATGCTGTGAAAGGAACTCTTTAGGCCATTGTATATCATCAAGCATTTTCCATGAAGTACCTGAATCAGTAGAGAAGAATAATCCACGATTGTTTGCAGCATAGAATGCACCATCTATCTCAGGATTTGCTGCAAGAACAGAAATGAGCGTTCCAGTTGATCTGGGAAGGCCACTTGCTAATTTCCATTCTTTATCATTGCTGTTACCGTCATCACCATCTTCAACAATAGATGATGTTCTTCTATAAACCAGTGATTCAGCATCTTCAATAGAATATGCTTTATAAGGCCATTGGGATGCAGATACAACCACGGTTTTTGGATCACCTGAATCAACTGCTAGACTAAAGAGGTAATCATAGTCATCAAGTCCTGCTACTGACCTTTTCCAGGTTTGTCCATAATCGTAGCTTTCAAAATATCCATCACCTGCAGCAGAATATAACCATCCAGGCATCTTTTTGTGAGTAGCTAGCGTATGAGTATCAAATGGTCCTCCTTGTACTCTGTCTATCCAAGTCCTGCCGCCATCATGACTTTGTACTAGCGCTCCAGCCTCTATAGCAGCATAAACATAACCAGGCTTAGTTTTATCTGATTCAATCCAGCGAACATGAGAGGTCCATGGTCTTGGAGGAAAGCTCCATGATGAAGAAGACTTTAGATTATTAAGAGAGCTCATTTTATCCCAGCTTTCGCCTCCATCATCAGATCGATAGAAGGCGCTAGGTTCAGTTCCCACATATACTGTATTGAATCCTTTCTTACCCTTTCCTGCTTCTAAGCTACTTACTGAAACTGACATCACATCTGAACTGGATATTCTTTCCTTTCCTATGCTATCCCATCTTTGTCCACCATCATCTGTTTTCCATAGTCCTCCACCTAATGTACCACAGTACGCACGGTTTGGATTGTTAGGATCAAATGCAATACATTGTGGATGAGTTCCTTTCAGAGATTCATAGGGCTTCTTCCATCCAGTATTTGAGGACTCAAACATCAGAACCGAGTTCTCCATAGCTATCATAAGCTTGGTAGTCATCAGACTAAGTGAGAAGAGTCATCTTGGCTATTAAACCCATCATCTGTTTTACCCCTTGTGTTTTGTGAGGTTTAAAGGATTTACTATCAGAAATGACGTGAAGCAATATTCGGAATAGATATTACAGAGATATGAAAGCATAATACACGTCTAACTCTATCGAACACTCAGACTGCTAGCACGGTATCTAACGATAAGCGGCTGTTTTCCTAAGCCCTATTTGTATGAATGATCGCTCGAACATACACTCTCAGTAAAGAAGATGTAAATCTGATTCATCATATGGCTGATTAAAGCAATATTTTGAAAATCAAAACGAATCGAATAATCGAATAATCTAATACATATGGATAGATTATAAGGAACAATAGTATCACACTTGTTAGTTGAAATTATTTAAAGAAAATAAGATTTGGCAAAGCTCGATGACTATGATCCTTAAAAACAAACTTGTAGGATCAAATAGAACTGTATATTCTATACTACTTTCGCATTGAAGCCATCAATTTCATTAATTATAGCTGAATCTGCTTTAGAAACTATACCAAAAGAAATCATAAGACATCCCTCGGTCAGGAATCATGCTGAAAGATTGGGAAAAAAACCGTTGGAGCTTCTACTGGATAGAAGTTATCATCATAGTGCAATGATACGTTATAAATTGAATGCAGGTTGGAAAAGAGCTAGACCAGATATAGTACATTTTGCGCTTATGGAAGCATTATTTACTCCACTTTTTTTTAATGAAATGTTAAATGTGTACGTACATACAAATAATGATAAAGTAATTTTAATCGCTAAAAATGTGAAAATACCAAAATCATATTTTCGCTTTGAAGGATTGATGATGAAGTTATTTAGAGAGAAAGTTATAATAAAAAAGAGTGATAATGAGCATGATACTAATGACAAAAATAAAAAGCTTTTAGAATTATACAATAATACCACATTTGAAGATTTGATAAAGAATATAGTAAGACCTGACAAATTGATTGGACTTTCTAGCATGGGAATTGAAAGTACTGTAGAGAATGTAGTTTCAAAAAACATCAATAATAACAATCACCTTGCATTTGTAATAGGAGGTTTTCCGAGAGGACATTTTTCTGACGATACCAGTAAATTATTCAATTGCTCATATTCAATTGCAAAAGTAGGATTAGAAGCACATGTCGTCATTGCTAGGTTATTATATGAATGTGAGAGATCTTTATTTATACAATAGCTACTATTATTATTATTGTTCTATCATACAATTCATCCGAATTAGTGGAACAACGCGTCAACTATAAATGCAATGAAAAGTCCAGCCAAATACGGACTGGAGAATTTAAATACTGTCCATGAAGTTTTTTCACTTGGTTTAAGTAATAACAATATAGATAAAGCTATCATTGCGACACCAAGAACACTGGCTGTACTTAAATAAATTAACCCAAATTGATTGAAGAAGAATGGAAGAATACTAAACATAACCATTATCAAAGTTGTTACCGCAATTATGCGTACAGATTTCCTCTCGCTTATAACTACTGTTAACATCGGAATGCCTGCCTTAGTATAGTCCTTCCTCGCATGCAACGCAAGGCTCCAGATGTGGGTAGGAATCCATAAGAAAACCAAGGCTGCCATAACGATACCAATTTCAATACTCTGTGTTGTTACAGCTACATAACCTATAAGAGCAGGTGCACCTCCTGAGAATCCTCCTAAAACAATATTTGCTCTGCTTTTCCTCTTTAACCATTTACTGTATATTATGATATTGTCAAACAACCCAAAAACCATTAATGCGAAGGTCCAAACGTTGATAAGCCAAGCGAGTATCAGAGAAATGGCAGCCAAGATTAAACCAAATAGTAACGCATTTTTAGGAGCAATTCTTCCTGATGGTATAGGTCTCTCTCTGGTCCTATCCATAATCGCATCGATGTCACGATCATTATAGCCAGTCAGAGTGTCAGCAGATGCAGAACCAGCAGCTACCCCTCCAATAAGCAATATCCATGTAAATGGCTGAACAGGAATACGGAACAGTAAGGATGCCGTAAGTGCTGCACAAAAAGCAGTGAATACCAGCAAATACCAAATTTTCGGCTTCGTAAGTTCATAGTAATTCTTAACACTATTGCTCATTGTGGTTTGTGGAATCAAAGCCTCGATATCACTTCTATTTTAGAACGATTATAAAAAGTACATCTAATAGTTATATCTTCAAAGACACAGGGAGGAATGAATACAAGTGAAATCCAACAAGTATGATTACTTGGATATAGAGGTTGGGTACATTATTTCACGAGCAGTTTTTCTCATTTCTATAAATGTTTCTGTCTTTTGAACTCCTTCAATACGACCTATCTTTTCTGATATCAAGTGATGCATCTCATCTAGTGAGCGCGCGTTCATGGTTACAAGGACATCAAATCTTCCTGTCACCTCTGCTACTTCACGTACTTCTAGAGTCTTGAATAATTCATGTAGAACATTATCCCTCAATTTAGAATCCATATTTATTCCAGTTAGTGCTTTTACATTAAACCCAAGCGCCTCATCGTTAATTACAATCGTAAACTTTTTTATCAAGCCTCTTTTTAAAAGTCTTTTTATTCTGCTATAAACAACAGACGCATTAATATTAATCTTTTTTGACAGCTTCGGCACAGAAATGCTTGCATCTTTTGCAAGTTCACTCAAAATTTTTAAATCTAAATCATCTATTCTTCCCATGTAATAGCCTAATTATATCATTAATTCTCTGATTAATAAATGTATTAATTTCAAAATTATCTGCTTTTTTTAATAATAAAAAGCATTGTCAAATAATTCCTTTATCTTTTAATAGTTCTGCAAGTAAAACTGCACCTTTTGCAGAACCCATTTTTTCATTATGTGAGAGCAAGACGTATTTTATACCATTATCAAATACTGTATCTTTCCTTAACCTTCCTACAATTGTGGTCATACCATCATTAATCTCTCTATCAATACGAGGTTGAGGTCTAGTTGGATCGTCGTGAACAATTATATAGTCAGGCGGAGCCGTAGGCAAGCTTTTGACCGATATGGATTCGGAGAATTTTAACATTTCTCTCTTGACTTCTTCCGGTTCAGCAGGACTTTTTGTTCCGACAAAAACTGTTTCAGTATGACCATCTAAAACAGGCACTCTTGTGCATGTACAACTGACTTTTATTATGGCTTGATCAATTGATTTAGAATTCAAGTGACCTAAAATCTTCTTCGTTTCGACTTGAACCTTTTCCTCTTCTTTTGGAATATACGGAATCACATTGTCCAATATGTCTAGAGCAATAACTCCTGGAGATCTGCCGGCACCAGACAGAGCCTGCATGGATGTCATAAACACAGTTTCAACATGAAATTTATCCATCAAAGGCTTTAGTGTTATTACAAGGCCTGTCGTCGTACAATTAGGTAATGGAGCGATGAAGCCGTTCCAACCTCTTGTTTTCCCCTGAAGTTGTAGTAATTCTACGTGATCATCATTTACTCCAGGAATTAATATTGGAACATCATCTTCATATCTAAAAGCTGCAGCAGTGCTGATGACTGGAATTGATTTTGCAAAGCGGGGCTCGATCATCTTTGCATCCTCTGATTCTAATGCAGTAAAGATCAAGTCGACTTTTTTTGAATCAATATCATCCACCCTGCTGACTATTGTATCACGTATATATTCCGGAATTTGCTCCTTATTATGCCATCTTAGGATTCCGGAATTTGGATCGCGTAGAGCATCACCATACTTTTTACCTGCTGATCTCTCAGATGACGCAATCTGGGTTAATTCAAACCATGGATGGTTTTTTAGAGCTAATATAAATTCCTGTCCAACAGCTCCTGTAGCCCCAATGAGTGCAACTTTTAACATGGTCCGCACTTAATGGTAAACGATCACTAATAACCGTTTATTTCGAATTCTTGAAAGGTTAGATCAAGATAACTTCCGAGTCATATGGATGTTTATTAATCTTCAAATAAACAATACTAAAGCAATTGTTTATTACTTGCTTGGTTATATGAGATATTAGAAAAAAAGGAAGAAATGCCATGAATAAAAAAGAAGCATCGTCACTCATACTAAAGTCAAAAGATAATGATAATGGCAACAACAACGATGAAGAACTATCATTATTTGAAAGAAGAAAAATAGAAAACGCGACAGATGGACTTTATAATTATTATCATAAGCTCCTAAGTGAACAAGTTCCTAAGGATAACGCCACTATAATAGCCAATTATATAATGACAATGAAAACAGAAGTAAATCTCTCTGATGCCTATAGAAAATCAGTAATCCATCTCTTGTCAATGCTTTCAAAATATCATAATCATAAATCCTTTAGAGAATTGAGTCATGAAGATATTATCATATACCTCGATAGCATGCGTAAAACTGAATCACAAGATCCTCTACATAAATGGATTGGAACCTATAATCTATTTAGAGTTCATTTTATCAGATTCTTTAAATGGTTATATTATCCTGACACAGAACAGGATAAAAGATCTAAACCTTCTATAATCGAAAATATTCCCAAGTTAAAAAGAAGAGAACAATCAATATACAAACCCTCTGATCTATGGACTGCAGAAGACGACGCCTTATTTTTAAAATATTGCCCTGATAAAAGAATTAGATGTTATCATACTATTGCCAGAGACTCCAGTTGTAGGCCTAATGAAATT